>CP046177.1:2286375-2960250 GCA_014075215.1 Flavobacteriaceae bacterium | reverse complement strand
TTAGCCATTGTTCCCGAAGGAAAAAATAAGGCATCTTCCATGCCAAACATAGCTGCTGCTTTTCTTTGTAGTTCGTTGACGGTAGGATCACTTTTAAAAACATCATCACCCACTTTGGCTTGCATCATTGCTGCCAGCATTTCCGAAGTTGGCCGGGTTACCGTATCACTTATTAAATCTATTGCTTGCATTATCTTTAATTTCCAATTGGGGAGCCGTCAGGTATTTTCGGAGCAGTTGCTTTTTTAAAACTTTTAGGATTTTTTCTAAAATCAGTAATCATTTTCAACAGTTCCCGATTATATATTTTTTGATTTCCTTTTGATTTGACATCGTTTAATATATTGTAGATCTCATCAATTTTACTATTAGCAATAGCGTTTACCTGTCTATATACTTCAGTATTGAATGATAAAGAAAATAATTGGTGTAATACCTGAACATTGATAACATTTTGGAGTTCTTGATGATATGCTTTTTTATGTGATTTTTTAATAGTTGCTTTGATCAGTTCATCCAATAACTCTATAAAACCTAATTGACTCGCATCCAAACTTTTATGCTGTATTAATCTTGATACTCTCTGAGGGTGTAATACCAATTCTAAAGTCATTTGAGAAGCTGTTTCCACAGCCCCAAAAGGATCAAAAGAAACCCCGTTTTTACTCTTAAAAGATTCTCTGGTTCTGTCATATCCCATTGCCCTGGGAGGAAATAACGAAAGAATATGTTCGGGAATAGCAATTTCAGTAACATCCAGTGTTTTTAGAATAGCTTGTAAGGTCCTGCGTTCTCTTTTACCTTTCACTCTTTTAATTATAGTCTGATTACCTCCTTTTACAGCATAGTTATAATCCAGACCTCCAATAATTTTAACAACCGCTTCTGTCTGATATCTGTGAAAAAAATACAAGGGAACAAAAACATCTTCTAAAACCGAATATGGCTCCGAAGACTTGATATTATCGGCAGAAAACGCCTTGACGGCATTTTTTCTAATAGCAAGTACATTTTCCAGTTCATTAATAATATCCGTACCATTATCCCAAAGGTGGGCAGAAGCGTGTGCACTTCCTTTGGGTCTTGCATCGGCATCTGATATATATCGCAATCCTTTTGCAAAAGCATCATTCAGGAGTTTCTTTAAATGAAAATCCTCGTTTTCTTCAAAATTTTGGTAGGAGTAGGCTACCGTTATTTTATCCCAGGCACCTATTTTAGTATCGTATGCATTTGAAAAATCAATCTTACCGTTTTTAAGGGATAACATAGGATGCGGATAATCCATAACGGAAGCTCTGCCGGTAGTACTTGCAGCAAAATTATGTGCAAAGCCCAGCGTATGTCCTACTTCATGTGCAGCCAACTGTCGTATTCTGGCAATTGCCATTTGCAGAGCAAATGCATCATCCGTATCATTATTTTTATACGGCGCCTGTAATGCCTGCGCAATTAAAAAATCTTGCCGTATTCTCAACGATCCCAGACTTACATGCCCTTTTATAATTTCTCCGGTTCTGGGATCGGATACGGATCCTCCGTAACTCCAACCCCTGGTAGACCTGTGTACCCATTGGATAACATTATATCGTATATCCAAAGGATCTATTCCTTCAGGGAGTATTTTTACCTGAAAAGCATCTTTATATCCGATAGCTTCAAAGGCCTGATTCCACCACCTTGCTCCATCTAGCAAAGCAGATCTAACAGGTTCCGGTGTGCCTCTGTCCAAATAATAGATAATGGGCTCTACAGCTTCACTAACGGCTGCTTCCGGATGTTTCTTTTCTAGTCGATGCCTGTATATATATCTTTTTTGAATAGGTTCGTTTACCGGCGTTGCATAATCCAAATAGGTCATTCCGTATGAACCCGATCGAGGATCAAATTTTCTCGGTTTGTACATATCGTCAGGTAATGCTATCAAAGAATGGTGCTGACGTACCGTTACCAAAGCTGCATTAGGCACAACACTGCGCAGGGTATTATCTTTAGGTTTTCCTTTAAAGGTCAATAATACATCTATTTCACTATTTTTAGGAAATGCCTTTGTTCTTTTTGTATTAAATGCACTTTTAGATTTGTCAAGTACATAATTGCCTTGCTTTCTGGCTGATAATCTGTTACTCACACCATGCGTATCCTGCATAAAAAAGGAAGTGGCATCTACTAAATAAATTCCTTGTTTTTCTTCTTTAATTTTAAATCCAAATAGGACAGATTTTGCAAAAGCTTCTTTCACGGATTTTTTCTCTTCAATATTGTCAGTAAGTGCTCTGTATCTCTGATTCGGCTGGATTAATAGTAATTTATTTCCTGCTTTTTTAAAATATACGACTACACCTTTTCCTAGCTGCCCGCGATCCAAACCGATATCATTGGAACCTATCCCTTCGGAAAGCGCATATACATATAAAAATTCCTGTTCCAGATGTTCAATCTGTAGATATATTTTATCCGAGCTATCATCATAATACATATCTATAAAGCCTTCGTATTTGGTAATATTTTTATTGCCTTGAAAAAATTGTGGAAAAATCTGACAGTTAAATCCCGTCAGGAATAGGAATAATATGTATTTCTTCATAAATAAACATCTTTATAATCGCTCATAAAAATACAATTAATAATAAGAAAGCAGAATTGTAAATAGATATTTATGCAAAATAGGTAACCCACTGTAATTGCATTGATTTGGCTTCAAATTTCTTCCTTCTCGAAAATTTTAAATCCTCAAAACCAACAGGTTATTACGGTTGAAAATTTTCTTCGGGCGTTGAACTTTTTTACCACATCAATGCTGCAAGGTCTCAAATATTTAATTTATTTTTGCATGACGTTATGGTAACACAGGATCAACTAAAAGACATTGCTGAACGGATTTCCAAGCTCAGTTCTTATCTGGAGATAGAGAAAAAATCAATAGAAATTAGTAATGAAGAGGAAAAAACTGCCGATCCGGATTTTTGGAACCATCCGAAAGAGGCCGAAATCTTAATGAAATCTTTACGTTTAAAAAAGAAGTGGGTAGAAGATTACCGTACAGCCGTTACATTGCATGATGATTTACTCGTTTTATATGATTTTTATAAAGAAGGTGAGGTACAAGAGGAAGAGGTTCTTGATCATTTCAACAAAACACAATCTTTTTTAGAAGATATTGAATTTAAAAATATGCTTTCCGATGAAGGTGATAATTTAAGTGCTGTTATACAAATAACCGCAGGTGCAGGAGGAACGGAAAGCTGTGATTGGACGGAAATGTTAATGCGTATGTATACGATGTGGGCGGACAAACAAGGCTATAAAACAAAAACATTAAATTACCAGGAAGGAGATACGGCGGGTATAAAAACGGTTACTCTTGAATTTGACGGCGATTATGCTTTTGGATGGTTAAAAGGCGAAAATGGGGTACACAGGTTAGTTCGGATTTCTCCCTTTGACAGTAATGCAAAACGGCATACCTCCTTTGCATCGGTTTATGTATACCCTGTTGCAGACGATTCCATAGAAATAGAAATGAACCCTGCTGATGTGGAAATAACCACTGCCAGATCAAGTGGAGCGGGCGGACAAAATGTAAATAAAGTAGAAACCAAAGTGCAATTAATGTACAAACCCACGGGAATCCAGATTTCATGTTCCAATTCCCGATCTCAACACGATAATAGAGCAACAGCCTTACAAATGTTAAAATCGCAATTATATGAAATTGAATTGCAAAAAAGGCAAGCTGCCAGAGCCGATATTGAAGCGAATAAATTGAAAAATGAATGGGGGAGTCAGATCCGCAACTATGTGATGCACCCTTATAAATTAGTAAAAGATGTGAGAACAGCCCATGAAACGGGAAATGTAGATGCTGTAATGGATGGAAATATTCACCCTTTTTTAAAAGCATTTTTGATGTTACACGGACAAAAAAAATAAATCTGTTTTAAAGATATATAAAATGATTACAATATATCACAATACACGTTGCAGGAAGTCCGGAGAAGCCCTGGAATTATTAGAAAATTCGGGGAAAGAATTTCAAATTGTTGAATACCTGAAAGAAATGCTCTCTTTTGAAGAATTGTCTTCAATTATAGATGTATTAAAAATAAAACCTGTTGAGCTCATCAGGAAAAATGAAGCTATCTGGAAGGAACATTATAAAGGAAAAGAGTTGACAGACGAAGAACTCATTACAATAATGGTAGAAAATCCAAAGCTCATTGAACGCCCGATAATTGTGTATCATGACAAGGCAATCATAGGAAGGCCTGCTGAAAATATTAAAAAAATTCTTTGATTTTCAGCTACATACGTTTCTATTTACAATGCGCTACTAAACTTAACAGCAACTTTATAGTCTAAAAAACATGACCAGATATATTACAATGAAAAAAACATTCGTACTGTTTGCTGTTTTCATATATTTTATCTCCGGTGTATCAGCACAAGAGTCAACACTACCTCTGGTAACCATTTCAGGAAAAGTTACGGATGCTGCTACCGGCAAACCTCTGGAGTATGCAACTGTTGTTTTAAAAGATATTAAAACACAGAAAATAAGTGGAGGAATTACAAATAGCAAAGGAATTTTTACCGTAAAGATACCTAAAGGTACTTATGAGATGAGTATTGAATTTATCTCTTTTAAAACAAAAAAGCTACCCGAAAAACGAATATATAAAAATACGGATTTTGGCACGATACAGTTAACGGAGGATACCGAAACGCTGGATGAGATCAATATTATAGCAGAAAAATCTACTGTTGAAATCAGATTGGACAAACGGATTTACAATGTGGGGAAAGACATGACGGTAAAGGGAGGCAATGCTTCTGATGTGTTAGATAATGTACCCTCTGTGAATGTAGATGTAGAAGGAACCGTAAGTTTGCGAGGCAATGAAAATGTACGAATTTTAATTGACGGAAAACCTTCGGCTTTAGTAGGACTAAGCGGTACGGATGTGTTAAGACAATTGCCCGCCGATGCGATAGAGAGTGTTGAAGTAATTACGTCTCCTTCTGCAAGATATGATGCGGAGGGAACAGCCGGAATCATCAATATTATTTTAAGAAAAGGGAAAGCAGCGGGTTTTAATGGTGCTGTAAATGCGACTGTTGGCGATCCCCGGCAATATCAGCTATCCACTAACTTAAATCTAAGAACTAAAAAAGTGAATCTTTTTTCAAACTTGGGTTATAATGATAGAAAAGGCCCCGGAAATTCCTTTACGGAATTGACCACCTTTAACAATGGGTTGTTCAACAGCAGAAGAATTGAAGACAGATTGTGGAGCAGAAAACGAAAAGGTTATAATATAAATGCGGGTCTGGAATACTTTCTTTCCAAAAACAGTTCACTGACAGGAACATTTTTCCTGCGTGACTCCGACAACAAAAACTTCTCGACTAATACCATTTCCGAGTTTGATCAGGATGGAAACACAACTGCTAATTCTGTAAGATTGGAAGATGAAAATGAAGATGATAAAACCACCCAGTTTTCTTTGAATTACACGAATAATTTTAATAAAAAAGGGCAAAAACTGACCGCAGATTTTCAATATAGTGATAGTCGTGAAACGGAAATAGGTCTGATATCGGAAGGAACTGAAAATGAAAATACCAGAACCGATGAGATTTCCAAAAATACACTCGTTCAGTCGGATTATATATTGCCTGTCGGAAAAAACGCACAATTTGAAGCCGGATACCGGGGTGATTTTCAGTACTTAACCTCGGATTTTGTGGTAAATGCCCCTTCTCTGGACCCGCAATTTAACCCTTCTAACAGTTTGGAGTTTAAGCAAAATATAAATGCTTTTTATACACAATACGGAAGTAAGATAAAGAAGTTTTCCTTTTTACTGGGCATACGAACCGAAATAACAAATACCAAAGTAAGATTGCTCAATACCAATGAAAATTTCGATTTCAATTATACGGAATTGTTTCCTACGGTTAATTTAGGATATGAACGGTCAGAAACTCAAAGCTTTACCTTAGGATATAGCAGGAGATTGAGAAGACCCCGTTTTTGGTTTTTGAATCCTTTTGAATCCAGGAATAGCCAGAATGTAATTTTTAAAGGAAATCCCGGATTGATTCCGACATTTACCAGCTCTTTTGATATCGGATTTTTACAAAAAATAAAAAAGTTTACATTCAACTCGTCCATATATTACCAACATTCGGTAAATACGATTCAAAGAGTAAATAGAGATGAAATCAGATTGATTAACAACGTTTCTGAGATTGTCACTATCAGAGAACCCATTAATTTAGCATCCGAAGATCGGTACGGTTTTGAATTTACAGCAAATTTTAACCCTTCAAAAAAGGTCAGACTATCCGGTAGTTTTAATTTTTTTCAGTCAGAAACCAAAGGAACTTATCAATACAATCAATTCTCTCAGGACAATCTTGGAAATATTATCATGACTCCTGTTTTACAAGATTTGGGGAACAAAAACCGGAGTTGGTTTACCAGGTTTAATGCGCGAATTACCCTGCCTGCAAAAATTCAATGGGAAACAAGATTATTTTACAGAGGCCCCGGACAGACGGCTCAAAATGACACAAAAGGGATATTTTCTGCAAATATTGCCCTTAGCAAAGATATCTTAAAAGACAAAGGCACATTGGTTTTTAACGTTAGTGATGTGTTTAATTCACGTAAAAGGCGTACGTTGACACATGCTCCGAGTATGGAAAACCCTACCAGTATTTCCAACCAAGAATTTCAATGGAGACAACGTCAACTGTCTTTAAATTTCACATACCGATTCAATCAAAAGAAAAAGAGGGGAAGACCGCAAAGAAACCGTAACGATGATGTTGGAGATGAAGAATTCGGAGGGTAAATCATAAACACATATCATAGATGAACTGGCAGTCCGTTAGCAAAGAATATCTTACTTTTTTAAAAATAGAAAGGGGATTTTCCAAAAATACTGTAGATGGTTACGGTAGGGATTTAAAAAAGCTATCCGATTACTTAATAGCATGCGATATACATATCAGCCCTTTTAAAATTGAAGAGGTTACCATACAAGAATTTATTTATAACATAGCAAAAGAAATGAGCCCGAGAAGTCAGGCCCGGCTGATATCCGGATTAAAGAATTTTTTTAGCTATTTGGTTTTTGAAGGTTATCGGGAAACCAATCCCACCGATTTGATAGAAGCCCCTAAAATAGGTAGAAAACTACCGGATACCTTATCTGAAGAAGAAATAGATACATTAATTAAAGCCGTTGATTTGAGTCATCCTCAGGGAGAACGAAACAGGACTATTATTGAAACCATATATAGCTGTGGACTCAGGGTTTCCGAATTGATTACATTAAAACTATCTGATTTATTTTTTGAGGAAGGATACATAAGAGTAATAGGAAAAGGAAATAAGCAACGCTTTATACCGATTCATTCTAATGCTCAAAAATACCTCCTGTCTTATATTCGGGATATCAGAGTGCACGTGCAACCTAAAAAAGGTTTTGAAGATACTGTTTTTTTAAACCGTAACGGAAGGGGGTTGAGCAGGCAAATGATTTTTATATTGCTAAGAGATTTAGCTTTATCCGTTAACCTTACTAAAAAGATAGGCCCGCATACATTACGACATTCATTTGCAACGCATTTATTAAAAAATGGAGCGGATCTAAGATCCATACAACAGATGTTAGGGCATGAAAGTATTGTAACTACCGAAATTTATGTACATCTGGATAAAAATCACTTAAAAGATGTTGTAGAAACATACCATCCGAGGAGACACATTTAGAAAGCAGATATATCCATTTTCAAAGATTTTGTTTTTTCGGCATTTTTGAAACTCAAAACTTTCTAACTGTATTAGTTACGAACTAATTTCTTATAGACTATCCCGGATTCACTCAACATTTTTAAGATATAAATCCCATTCGGATAATTTGACGTATCGATTAAAAATTCTGATTGATTATTATCGTTGTTAGCCTTGTAATAATTACTACCAAGAATATTATAAAGCGTAATATTTTTAATATTGTTTCCTGAAAACCGGATGGTCTTTTTAAAAGGATTCTCACTTAGCATTACGACCTTGTTAACGCTATCCGTAGATAAAGAAGCAATAAACACACTATGTAAGGCTTGAAATAGTTTTTCCCAGCCTGAAGCATTTTCTCTTAGTTTGGATTTTTCCTGCTCAATGTGAATAAATTTTCCTGTTGTACTTGCAGCTGAAGTAGTACAGGGATTTGTACTCTCATTGAGCAATCTCCCCTGAGTATTTGTAAAACCAACCAGGCGAGTCCAATTATCTATGTGTGCAATTTTAAACGTTAAAGAATTATCTTGATTAAATAGCGCATCTTTAATCATAACGGCGTAATCCGTAGCAGGCGTTTGATCTGTTCCGTTACTTAAGATAACATAAGGATCACTCGGTTGTTTTGAAAATCCGTGAAGCTGAACAAAAACCGAATGGGCATTATTCATTAATGCTGTTGTTTTTTGCCAAACAGTATCGGAATTATGAGCCATATCAGAAATTTTATAAGCTTCCGAAGTACTGCTACAGACACTTGTAGTCCCACTGCATGTGGAAGCGGTACTATGATTACAGCGATGTGCCCCATTTAAGAATAATGCAGCATTATTTAACCGGACAAAAGAGTAAATAGCTTGTTTTCCTGTGTTAAAATCAAAACTCGAATGCGGTGCCTGAATAATTAATGCATTTGTAGCCGGGTTTTGAGCAAATACGTAGGTACCCCAATAATTGGTTTGCGGGACCTTTTCTTCTACAATATAATACATATTATTATTTGCAGTATGGGTATATGCTACAATTTGGTAATTTATCATATCCGCATGAGTTCTGGCAGTTGTCAAATCGTTGTTTAATAGCGTTTGAATGCAGTTTTCCCAGGAAGTTAACTCAGTATTAGCGGGTACTCTATAATCATCCCCTGAATTTTCGGGTATATTAGAAATCGAGAGGTTTAAATAAGCTTCCAAATCTCCTGAAGCTGTTTGCGAAAATGCGTATAAATTATATAAAAAAAGAAATAAAAAAAAGCTTATTTTCATTATTTTTAGCTTAGTAGTTTTGATATTACAATATGAGACCCTTGCAAGATAGTAATATATTCCGTATTGAAATTGATTTGACTTCAAATTTCTTCCTTCTCGAAAATTTTAAACCCTCAAAACCAACAGGTTATTCCGGTTGAAAATTTTCTTCGGGCGTCGGGCTTTTTTGTCAAATCAATGCTGCAAAGGTCTAAATATAGAAAAAAATCAGTAATTTTGACGATACCCATTCGAATGGAGTTATGAAGTCATTGTATCACTGATGCCGGCATTTAAGTATTTGGAGCAAGTAAAAAAACTATTGAGTATTTTTTTTATATCGAAACGGCATATATCTAAACCAAGCAGCTTATAATTGTCTTATTTTATAGATGTTATATTACCCATTCCCATTCAAAAATCTTTCCGATATCGGGTAAGTGAAGCGGAAGCTGATTTTCTGAAGGAAGGGTATCGTGTAGCAGTTCCCTTTGGGAATTCTAAGATATATACAGGGTTGGTTATAGCTATTCACCAAAACGCACCTACTTTATATGATGCAAAAGAGATCTATCAAATACTGGATGATAAGCCTATTATAAATACCTTACAACTGGCCCACTGGGAATGGATTTCCGATTACTATATGTGTGCTTTGGGAGATGTATATAGGGCGGCTTTGCCCTCTGCATTTTTACTGGAGAGTGAAACGATCGTTTATAAGAATCAAGCGTTTTCAAATCAGGAAATTTTAAATGATGACGAGTTTTTGATCTTTGAAGCACTACAACATCAATCACAATTAACGGTTCACCAGGTTTCTGAGATCCTTGCCAAGAAAAAAGTAGTACCCATTATCAATGAATTGATTCGTAAATCGGCGATATATGTTAAAGAAGAGATATATGAACAGTACAAACCAAAACTGGTAAAATACGTTCGGTTAAGCCCTCAATACAATGATGAACGTTTTCTGGAACCTTTACTGGAAGCACTTTCCGCAGCAAAAAAACAGAGAGAAGCCGTATTAGGATATTTTCAATTGTTTGCTTCTAAAAAACCGGTAAAAGCAAAAGGTTTGGAAGCGCAAAGCGGAGTTTCTTCTGCTGTCGTAAAAGCACTGGCAGATAAGGGAATTTTTGAGTTTTACCATATGCAAACAGACCGAATATCTTACCAAGGGAAAACGAATGTTTTAAAGGAACTGAATGATTATCAAACCCGGGCTTTACAGGAGGTAAAAGATTCGTTTCAGAAAAAAGACGTAACGCTTTTGCATGGAATTACCGGTTCGGGTAAAACAGAAGTTTATGCCAAACTGATTGAAGAGGCTTTAGATACCGGTAAACAGGTATTATTTTTGCTTCCGGAAATTGCACTGACAACACAGATCATTATACGTTTACAAAATTATTTTGGAAACCGGATTTCCGTATTTCATTCCAGGTATTCAATGAACGAACGGGTAGAAGTATGGCATAATATACTTGAAAACAAACCCAAAGCGCAAATTGTTTTGGGGGCCAGGTCAGCTATTTTCTTACCATTTTCTAATTTAGGATTGATTGTAGTAGATGAAGAACACGAAACCTCTTATAAACAATTCGAACCGTCGCCAAGATATAATGCTCGCGATGCTGCCATTGTATTAGCTAAGATGTACCGGGCTAAAATTTTGCTAGGATCAGCAACCCCGTCATTGGAAAGCTATTTTAATGCACAGGAAAACAAATACGGATTTGTAGCACTCACACGTCGTTTCGGTGATATCAAACTACCCACTATAGCACTGATAGACATCAAAGAAAAAAACAAAAAACGAGAAATGAACGGTCATTTTTCAGATGTTTTAGTAAAGCAGATTCAGGAAACTCTGGATGAAAAACAACAAATCATCCTGTTTCAAAACCGGCGTGGTTTTTCACCGATCGTCATCTGTAAAACTTGTGGAATTTCGCCACAGTGCCCTAATTGTGATGTGAGTTTGACTTTCCATAAGTTTAAAAATGAACTGCGTTGTCATTATTGCAATTACCAACGTGCCATGCCGAATAATTGCGGAGCTTGCGGAAGCAATCAGTTAGGCACCAAAGGGTTTGGAACCGAGCAAATAGAGTTGGAGTTAAAAGAGTTATTTCCCAACCATACTATCGGCCGTATGGATTTAGATACTACTCGGGGAAAATACGGTTATCAGAAGATTATCGGTGCTTTTGAAGCCGGGAAAATAGATATATTGGTAGGAACACAAATGCTGTCTAAAGGGCTGGATTTTCATAATGTTTCGTTAGTTGGGATTTTAAATGCCGATGCGTTGCTGAACTTCCCGGATTTTAGAGCACATGAGCGCGCTTTTCAACTGATGGTACAGGTATCGGGTAGGGCAGGGCGTTCGTACAAGCAGGGAAAAGTAATGATACAAACCTATAACCCGTATCATCGGATTTTACAGCAAGTTTCCACTACAGATTATTGGGGAATGTACAAAGAACAATTACAAGATCGATGGCAATTTCATTATCCGCCGTATTATCGCCTGATAAAAATTACATTAAAACACAAAAATTATCAGAAAGTAGATGCAGGAATTACCTGGTTGGCAAAGGCATTTCAAAACGTGTTTTTTGAAAACGTTCTTGGCCCTTCGGCTCCTGCGGTTTCCAGAATCCGCAATCAATATATTAAAAATTTGGCGATTAAGATTCCGCCAAAACAATCTCTTGGAAAAACCAAAAGGCAAGTGGATAAAATCAAAAATACATTTCAGGCAGTAGCAGATTTTCGCCCGATTCGTTTTATCATTGATGTGGATGCGTATTGAATTGCCGAAGTATTACTGCTTCTTAAATGCTTTCCATTTTTTTAGAAGTTCCTGTTCCCTAAATAAAATAGATTTCGGATTTTTCTCAAATTAGTTTCTTCTCTCATCAGTTAATGTGTCGGAATACCACCAATCGTGAGTTTCTTTGATGGAAGTATTTAAATTTCTAAAGGTCAATCCGTTATTTTTTGCTTTATCATTATTAATTCGAGCTGAACCGTAGGTGTATTGATCTTGTATGATCCAGGGAATGAATATAGTATAGATTATTTTCTTTTAAGAAATCATAATTATCTACGTATACAAAATTCGATTCCACATCAAAAGTTGATTTTGCTTTGTCAATAAAACCGTGCATAGTAATATTTTCCGATGATCCTACCGCATTATATGTTCCCGAAGCTTTGTTTTCTGCCAGTCGGATACACCATTCGGCAACACCTCTGACATCGATGTACCGTACGGGATCCTCTTTTTCTCCCGGAACAAGAATATCGCCATCTTTTGCCAGTCGAATCGGCCAATGTGTAAAACGATCGGTTCTATCACCCGGGCCAAACACATAGGTCGGTCTTACAATAATGGTTCTTTCTTTTCCAAAAGCGTTGCTTGCTTCTAACTCGGAAGTAGCTTTCATAACGCATACCAATATTCCATTTTTAAGGTTTCATCTTCAATGCTATCAGGCTCTTTTAGCAGTACCTTATCAGTTTCTTTTAAGAGGTTTGCGGTTTTTTTTGTCCATGCTGTTTTTCTTCCCGAATTATCAATCACAATATCCCAGCTTCTATTTTCCAATGCTTTTAGATTGTCTTCTCTATCGCCGATCAAATGTTCAACTTTCTCAAAATATTCTTTGTGAATGGTAGGTTTTGTCTTTCCTCTGGTAAAAATACTGACCGAATGCCCTCCGGAAATAGCATATGCCACTTGGTGTGGGCCTAAGAAACTAGTTCCTCCGAGAATTAAATACGTTTGATTACCCGTTATGACACCTAATATAGTTTAAAGTTAAAAATAAGCACTAAAATGCGGGCTTTTACATTTTTCAACTTTCAAATTTTTCAACTTTTCAACTGTATTTTTCTTAGGCATTTAACGGATATTCAAAAAAACGTTAAGCTAAGCTAGTAAAATTATTTTTAGAAAATACATGTTGTGCTTTATCATTCTTTCAATTCATAATTTGGAGCAACCTTTTTACTTTTGATGTAGTCTTTAATTATATCATGTGTAAAAACAAAACAATTGAGGTGAAAAACATATTTATAAATTTTAATTATTGAGTTCATTTATAGTAGAAGAATCACTCATGAAAATTATTTCATTACATCATTCGCAAAAATTGGTAATACAAAAAGCAATACAACGAGACAGAACAGCCCAAAAAGCAATTTTTGATAAGTTTTCTCCAAAAATGCTAGGTGTCTGCAGACAATATGTAAAAGACAGCCGTCATGCGGAAGAATTGATGTTGTCAGGATTTTTAAAAGTTTTTACACATTTACACAAGTTCAGGCACGAAGGAAATTTTGAGAATTGGATTCGGAGAATTATGGTCAATACATGTCTGTCATATTTACGAAAAAAGAACGCTATACAGATGACGGATGAAGAGTATGTATACAATAATTATGCAGCTGAGAATTTGGAAAATACTTCAACGGAAGATATACAAAAATTGATTGATGGTTTACCGAAAGGTTATAAAATGGTATTTAATTTATATGCTATAGAAGGGTATAAACATACGGAGATTGCCGAAAAATTGAACATTACGGTAAGCACGTCCAAATCACAATTATTTAAAGCAAGAAAATGGTTACAAGAGCATTATCACAAAATAAATTATATGAGTACTCATGGAAAATAAGTTAGACAAAGAGTTTAGAAAAAAATTACAGACTAGAAAAATACAACCGTCGGCCTCTGCCTGGGAGCGTTTGTCTTATCAGTTAAATTATTTGGAGGAGAAGAAAAAGAGAGGACGGTTTTTATACATAGGGTATGCAGCGTCTGTTTTGTTGATGATTTCGCTGTTCTTTTTTTTGAATGATACTTCGAAAAATGAGAAAATCATACTGGAAAATACTATTGTAAAAAAAGATATGACTATTCCTCAAATTGACAAGCAGAAAGTAAAAGAAGTTGTAAAACAAGAAGATGCGGTCGTTACAAATTCCGCCAAACGGATAATACGGAAAGAAGTAGCTGATAGGAACATACAGGAAGGTAAATTATCTCAGGTAGCTGTAAAACAACTTTCAACTGCTCAAAAAAACCTTCAAAAAGAATTAGTGACAGATTTGAAAGTTCAAAAAAAAGTATTCATTCCTCAAAAAGAAAAACAAACAGTTGTCGAAACCCGGGTTAATAAGGATGGTATATGGGACAAAGAAACAAATTTTAAAGAAACCAATTATAGGATTTCAGTTAGTAGTGATGCTCTTTTGTATGCAGTAACACATACAAAAGAGGAAGTAAAAAAGTATTATCAAAAGTATAAGGTATCTCGGGCAGCAGTTTTAAAAGCCATTGAAAAAGAATTGCAAAAAACAAATTTAAAAATAGATCCGAAAATCATTTTAGCAGAAGTAGAAAGAGATGTTCGGGAAGAAAGTTTTCAAAACAATTTTTATCAGTTTATTAAAAAAAGAGTTTCAGATGTGGCAATAGCTATTGCCAATAGAAATAACTAATACCAAAAAATTTAAAGTATATTATCATGAAAAGCATACTATTTATAGTAGTGTTGTTCTATACAGCTACTGCCATATCTCAAAATAAAACTTTTGAGAGCGAAGTAAAAAAAATTTCAAAAAATATCGACCAAATTATCAAACAACAGAAGGATTCTCTAAAAAGTAGGGTGAAAGAAATCAATATGCAACTGGAAGAAGGAAAAATTACCAAAACTCAGGCAGATCAATTAAAAAAAGAAGCTGCAGCATATCATGCAAAAAGAATTGAAACTTTAGTAGTAATTGAAGAACGGAATCTTCAACTTTTAGTACAGGCAAAAACAGATGGGAAAATTTTAGGGGAAGATAGATATTATGAAGAAAGTACATTCTCTATAGGAGGAAAGACATTTCAACTTCGTTTTACAGAGGAAGATGACGAAGGAAGAAGGGGGCGAAGAGAAAGGCGCTCTAAAAGAAGGAGAAATAGAAGAACTACAAGTCAGTTTGTCTTTGCATTAGGTGCAAATAATATATTAACAAACCATCGAATTACCTCTTTAAATGATTCTCCATATAAGTTTTGGAAATCCAGGTTTTATGAAGTAGGTTTTACTTTTAAATATCGTTTAAGTGAAAAAGCATCCAAAGCTTATTTGAAATATGGTTTTTCATTTCTTTGGAATAATTTAAGACCTGAAGGTAATCAATATCACGTAGTGGACGGTGGAAATACAAGACTGGAAGTATTTCAATTTTCGACATCAGAAAGTAGATTGCGCCATGTACAAATGATTTTTCCGGTTCATTTGGAAATCGATTTTTCTAAAAACAGAACGTATGATGACGGAACGATTAGCGATCGTAGAAACAAATCATGGAGAGTGGGTTTGGGAGGTTTTCTAGGGTTTAAGTTAGGAACAAGACAATATTTGAAATACAGAAATGCTTCCGGAATCAGGGTAGAGGAGTTACAAAAAGCAGGTTTCAATACCAATATTTATAATTACGGATTGAGTGCTTATTTGGCTTATCGGAGTTACGGTTTATATGTAAAATACGACCTCAATTCATTGTTTAAGAATACGGAAACTAGAAATATTTCTATGGGGCTTCGGTTTGATTTTGATTAGTTCTTAAAAAAACTTCTTTTCATTGGAAAAGGATCCCGTACACCGAAAAACATCATTCGGGTTAAATGACAGGGCAAACGCATTAAACTTTTATGAATATATCAATAAAACTAATTTTTCATTAAAGAATTGACATTTAATAATGGATTTTATTCGTAATTTTTTAAACTTACCTTTAATGATTATTCATTTTTTTGAAAATAATTACAGGTTAACTTGGATCAAAAAATCATAAAGTATTGATTAAAAGCATGTTAACTTTAATGCGTTTACCCTGGGTTAAATGAGTATATAAATTTGAAATGTTGATTTTTTTTGTACCTTTGCAACCTCAATTTAAAAAACAATTAATACCTATTATGAATCATTACGAAACTGTTTTCATTTTGAATCCCGTTTTATCTGATACTCAGATAAAGGAAACAGTACAAAAGTTTGAGGACTATTTGGTTTCCAAAGGTGCCGAAATGATTTCCAAAGAGGATTGGGGCTTAAAGAAGTTGGCATACCCCATTCAAAATAAAAAAAGTGGTTTTTATCACTTATTTGAGTATAAAATAGCCGGAGAAGCCGTAGCGCCTTTTGAACTTGAGTTCAGAAGAGATGATAGCGTTATGCGTTATTTAACTGTAAAGTTAGATGCACATGCTGCAGCTTGGGCTGAAAAAAGAAGGGAACGTATAACATCTGCAAAAAAGTAAGACATGGCATCATCCATAGAAGAACAAGTAAAAGGAAACAAGCAAGGTAAAGTACGTTATTTAACTCCGCTTGATATCGATACTAAAAAAGAAGCCAAATATTGCCGTTTTAAAAAGAGCGGTATTAAATATATAGATTATAAGGATCCGGATTTTTTAATGTATTTGGTAAACGAACAAGGTAAGATCTTACCGAGACGTTTGACAGGAACATCATTAAAATACCAGCGTAAAGTTGCACAGGCCATTAAAAGAGCTCGTCATTTAGCCTTGATGCCTTATGTTGGAGATATGTTAAAATAATTAAAAGAAGTAGTATTATGGAATTGATATTAAAACAAGATGTAGAAAATCTGGGGTTTAAAGATGATATAGTAACCGTTAAAAACGGTTATGGCAGAAACTTTTTGATTCCTAAAGGTTTTGCAATTTTAGCTACTTCTTCTGCTAAAAAAGTATTGGCGGAAAATTTAAAGCAGCGCGCATTCAAAGAAGCTAAATTAATTGAAGATGCCAATAAACTGGCAGAGACTGTCAAAGGTTTGGAAATTAAAATTCCTTCTAAAGTAGGTGCGGGAGATAAATTATTTGGCTCTGTAAACAATATAAATGTTGCGGAAGCAATTGCAAAATCCGGTACGGAAATAAATAAAAAATACATTAAAGTAGTCGGCGGATCAGTCAAAAGGCTAGGCAAATATAGTGCTTCCGTAAGACTACATAAAGAAGTGGTAGCCGATATTACTTTTGAAGTAGTCGCTGAAAAATAAAAACCACTTAATAATTGATGTAAAATAATAAATGAAAGCCTGCCATTTGGCGGGCTTTTTTATTTTTAAAATGAAATACAGGCAGCTTTCCAAAGAACAGTTTGAATCTTTGCACAAAGAATTTGCACAATTCTTAGCCACTCAAAAGATCGATGTAAAAGAATGGGAGATCATAAAAGTTAAAAAACCTTCTTTGGTGGAAGAGGAGCTAAACGTATATAGCGATCTTGTATGGGAAGATGTGTTGCATAAAGTGCAGTATTTGGAACACTTTTCCAAAAAATCTTTGAATTTATTTGAATGCGGAAAAACAGTTATCAAAAGAATTGTGATTACTATTCATTCCGATATTGATTTGTTTACGGAAGAAGGATATCGATGGTTACTGCATCATCCAAAAGATGCTTCCGTAACATACTTGACCGGAGAGAAAAAATACACTCCGGAAAGAAATACGGAACTGTTTAGCCTGATAGAAAAAGGCAGTATTATTACCGAAGGGAGATTATTCAAATTTTTTGACGGGTTAATAACTTAACCAGTTCCCGAGTCCCGTCAACAGCTTTCTTTTTTATGATGGTCAAATTTTGGTTGTAATACCCGACTATAGATGGTTTCGGGTCTATAAAACAGATAGGTATGTTTGGTTCAATAAAGTTAATCAAACTCGCAGCAGGATATACTTGCATAGATGTTCCGATAATAACCAGCATATCAGCTTTTTTAGTGATTTCAATAGCCCTATCTAACATAGGAACTGCTTCTCCAAACCAAACAATATGAGGTCTTAACTGGCTGCCGTCAGTTGCCAAATCACCTATATTTAGATCTTCGGTCCAATCTAAAATAAGGTTTTCATTTGAAACACTTCGTACCTTTTTAAGCTCTCCGTGTAAATGCAAAACATGAGTGCTTTTCGCTCTTTCGTGTAAATCATCTACATTTTGCGTAATGACGTGTACATCAAAATAGTTTTCCAAATGTCTTAACTGATGGTGCCCGTCATTAGGTATTGCTTCTAAAAGTTGCTTTCTACGCTGATTATAAAATTCCAATACCAATTCCGGATTTCTTTCAAATGCCTGTGGTGTAGCAACTTCCATGATATCATGCCCTTCCCATAAGCCACCAGCATCCCTGAACGTTTTTAATCCGCTTTCCGCACTCATCCCCGCACCGGTCAAAACTACCAATCTTTTCATACTCATAAAAGTAGGAAATTTTATTATGTTTGTAAGAGACCTGTGAAAAAGAGGAGCTATATCTGGAATGGATTGAGAAAACGATTAAAAATGTAGAAAAAATTAAGAAACATTATTTTGAAAATATAGCTCATAAATGATATATTTATAGTACAAACATAAAGAACTATTTATGAAATGTGATGTATACCTGACTTTTGAAGGAAATTGTGAAGAGGCGATGCTTTTTTATAAAGAAGTATTAAACGGAGAGTTTCAAGTGCTTATGCGTTATTCGGACGGGCCACCGGAATATCTCAGCGAAGGTGCGGAAGATAAAATAATGCATCTTACGATGACTTTCGGTAAGGGGTGTGAGTTAAAAGCTTCCGATGCATTTCACAAACCTATTGTAAAAGGCAGTGCCTATCATATATCTATTATGGCAGATGATGCCAAACACGGAGAGAAACTATTTCACGGATTAGCTGACGGAGGTAAAATAGAGATGCCATATCAGGATGTATTTTGGGGAGGTAAGTTTGGAAGCTTTATTGATAAATTTGGAATACAATGGATGATTAGCAGCCCGCATTAGTAATTGATCATGAATGCAAAAGTTACTGCATATATAGAAAAACAAACTACCTGGAAAGAAGCCTTAAAATTAGTACGCACTATTTTATTAAAACTGCCTGTTGAAGAAACAATAAAGTGAGGAGTTCCTTTTTATACCAGCGGAGGGAAAAATATTGTTGGAATATCAGGCTTTAAACATCATTTTGGTTTATGGTTTGTTCAAGGTGCTTTGTTAAAAGACACACATGGTAAACTTGTGAATGCACAAGAAGGAAAAACTACTGCTATGCGCCAATGGAGATTTACAAGTATTCATGATATTGACGAATCAATTATTAAGAAATACATTTTGGAGGCTATCCAAAACCAACAACAGGGAAAAGTTATAAAACAACAAAAAAAACCTTTGATCATACCCGACGATTTACAAAAACAATTGGATATAAATACAGTGCTAAAAGAAAAATTTGAATCGTTGTCTTTGAGTTGTAAAAGGGAATATGCAGCTTATATTTCCGAAGCCAAAAGAGAAACCACAAAACAAAAACGTCTGGAGAAGATTATTCCTATGATTATAAAAAGAGTAGGCCTACATGACAAGTATAAAAAATGTTGAAAAACTATCGTAACCAAATAGTATCTATCGTGGCTGTAGAATCGCAGCGAATTACCCAAATAGCTAATTTTTTACTATCGTATGTGTCACTGATATAGTATTCTGCACAGGGCTTTTTATGTTGATTGCTTTTTCCAAAATGTACATCCCCATGTTTAAGAATTGAATTGACTGCTAAGGTATCCAAGTTATTTTTTAATAATGTTCTTTTTGCTTGTTCAGAATACAATCTATGTTTGATTCTTATGGTTTTTAAAGTCCTTGCATCCGGACCATAATCAAAAGTAACACCTTTTTCTTTCCAAATAAAGAATACAACGACACTTCCTAATGAAAGGCCTACTACATAATACCCGATTCGCTTTATAAGTCGCACACAAAATAATTACTAACGAATTACAAAAATAACTGAAATTAAAGATTGATAACTATTTTTAACGCTTTTTATTCCTTGAACTCATTTAAACTTTTTGGATGTAAGCGAAAATTAGAAGTTTTTAGGGCTGTTGAAGGATTTTTTGAGTTGCATAGCAGCGTTACGGAAGGAAAAAAAGATAAAAACAGAGCGGAAAACAGTAATTTTTTAGCAAATTGAAAAAGTTTAAATGAGTTCCTTAAATAATTAATAAATTAATGTCTTTATAAGGTAAATCAAACCAATTAGCAACTGTTTTATTAGTTAGTATTCCATGATAAAAATACATACCGTTTCTTAAACTCTTATCATATCTGACAGCATTTTCAAATCCTCCTTCATTAGCTATGTCCAACAAATAAGGAGTAAAAATATTACTGATTGAAAAAGAAGCCGTTCTTGCATATCTGGAAGGTATATTGGGTACGCAATAGTGAGTAACCCCATATTTTATAAAAGTAGGGTCGCTATGAGAGGTAACACCGGAAGTTTCAAAACATCCGCCTCTGTCAATACTTACATCTACGATAACGGCTCCGTCTTTCATTTGTTCAACCATTTCTTTGGTAACTATAACAGGCGACCTGTTGTTCCCCCTGATGGCACCTATGGCTACATCACACCTTCTGAGTGCTTTTGCCAGCGTTTTGGGCTGTACGGTTGATGTATATAAAGGCGTATTAAAAAAACGTTGCAGCTTTCTTAATTTAGTAATAGAATTGTCAAACACTTTTACCCTTGCACCAAAACCCAAAGAGGTTCTCACTGCAAATTCACCCACCGTTCCGGCACCAAGAATCACAATATCTGTCGGAGGTACCCCTCCTATATTTCCGAGCAGCAGCCCGTTTCCTTTGTGAACACTACTCATAAACTCCCCGGCAATTAAAATCGCAGCAGTACCGGCAATCTCACTTAATGATTTCACAACAGGATATACTCCGTGTTCGTCTTTTATATAATCAAAAGCTACGGCAGTAATTCTTTTCTTAGCTAGGATTTCAAAAAATATTTTCTTTTGAGTTTTTAATTGCAATGCAGATATGAGTATGCTTTGCGGATTGATAAACTCAATTTCTTCAAGAGATGGAGGAGCAACTTTCAAAATAATAGTACAAGCAAAAGCTTCTTTGATATCATAAGAAACCTTAGCACCGGCATCAGCGTATTCCCGGTCAGTATAATTTGAACCTTCACCTGCGCCTGTTTCAATAACTACTCTGTGCCCCTGTGCAGAAAGTGCTGCTACTGCGTCCGGAGTGAGGCATACTCTTTTTTCTTCATAATGAGTCTCTTTGGGAAGGCCAATAAGAAGTTCTCCTTTCTGTTTTTTTATTTCAAGCATTTCTGCCTGCGGTAAAAGTTCTTCTTTACTAAAGGGCGAATACAAACTCATCTATACATTTTTTAACCGGATATTCCTTTTACCATTTTCTAAAACCGATATATGAATTTCAGTTGACTCTAAAGGTACTAAATTTTTAATAGCATCCGGCCATTCAATAAAACACCAGTGATCAGAAAACAGATAATCTTCAAATCCGATATCATAAGCTTCATCTTCATTTTTAAGTCTGTAAAAATCAAAATGATAGATCGTTGATTCAGAGTTAATCACATACTCATTGACAATTGAAAAAGTAGGAGAACAGGTTTCATCTGCTACACCAAGATTCTTACATATTTCTTTAATTAAAGTCGTTTTTCCAACACCCATATCTCCATAAAATAGTAGTATTTTGTGTTGAGATTGATTTAAAATTTCTTGTGAAATTTCAGGAATCTTTTCTAATGTGAATTCTTTATTCATGGATTGAAAACCACATATTATTTATTTAGGACTGTAAATAGCACAAGGAATAATCATTTCTTCCAGAGAAATACCTCCGTGTTGATACGTATTTCGATAATATTTTACAAAATGATTGAAATTATTCGGATATGCAAAAAACAAGTTTTCTTTAGCAAAAATAAACGGGCTGTTTATCGTTAAACTAGGTAGGAAAATATCTTTTGGATTTCTAACGGTGTATACATCTTTTTCTTCATAAGTAAGACTTTTTCCGGTCTTGTATCTTAAATTTGAGCTGATATTTTTATCTCCGATTACTTTTGTCGGGTGTTTGCAATTAATGGTACCATGATCGGTAGTAATAATTAATTTTTGACCTAATTGCTGCGCTTTATGTATGATCTCATACAAGGGTGAATTTTTAAACCAACTAACAGTGAGTGAGCGATATGCTTTATCATCACGAGCCAATTCCTTAATAACTTCCATCTCTGTTTTAGAATGCGATAACATGTCTACAAAATTATATACAACAACGGTCAGGTTATTTTGCCTGGTGTTGTGATAATTGTCGACTAACCCTTTTCCTCTTTTTAAATTGGATATTTTATAATATTGATGTTCAATAGGTAACCCCAATCGTTTAATTTGAGCAGTCAAAAATTCATTTTCAAATAAATTCATTCCACCTTCATCCGTATCATTTTTCCAATAATCAGGGTATCTTTTTTCCATTTCAGATGGCATTAAACCGGAAAAAATAGCATTTCTTGCATACTGGGTGGCTGTAGGTAAGATGCTAAAATATAAATGTTCTTCTTCTTTCTTATAATAATTATTTATGGCGGGTTCTAAAACTCTATATTGATCAAACCTGAGATTATCTATAATTACCCAAAGTACCCCTTGCCGGTCATCTAAAGTCGGTACTACAAAATCTTTAAAAAAGGTATGTGAAAATGTCGGTTTATCATCTGAAGTTAATCCTTTCTGATAATTTTTTTTTATGAATTTGTAAAATAAATTATTAGCTTCTGATTTTTGACTCTCCAAAATCTCCAGCATTCCCGTATCATTAATATTTTCTAAAGCTAGCTCCCAATGTACAAGTTTATGATATAGTTCAATCCAACATTTGTAAGAATTTGCCGAAGCTAAATCCATTGCAATTTTTCTAAATTCTTGTTGATAATCAGAAGTGGTTTTTTCTGAAATTAATCTGGAATTATCCAAATTCTTTTTTAAACTTAACAATATCTGATTCGGATTTACAGGTTTAATTAAGTAATCTGAAATCTTAGACCCGATAGCTTCTTCCATAATATACTCCTCCTCATTTTTAGTGATCATAATCACAGGAAGGTTTGGATATTTTTGCTTGATAGCATTTAGTGTATCCAAACCCGAAATACCAGGCATATTTTCATCCAAAAAAATAATATCGAATAACTTTTTGTCTACTAAATCTATTGCATCTACGCCATTCGTACAAGTAGTAACAGAATAGTTTTTCTCTTTTAAAAAAAGAATATGAGGTTTTAATAAATCTATTTCATCATCTACCCATAATATATTAATATCTCCCATTTTAGAATGTTGTTTATAAAGGATAAAGGTATTTAATTGTTCGTATTTATCATCAAGAAACCTTTGCCAAAAATAGTGATATATTCCGTACTTGAATTGATTTCGCTTCAAATTTCTTCCTTCTCGAAAATTTTAAATCCTCAAAACCAACGGGTTATTCCGACTCAAAATTTTCTTCGGGCATCGAACTTTTTTGACAAATCAATTCTGCAAAGGTCTCAAAGGCTTTAAATTATCAATAAACAATAGTGTTTTTTTATGCAAAGTAAATAGTCGACTAATTCCCTATAGCCTTTAAAAATATAATCATTATACACTACTCCGCCATCTTCCAAAACAATATAATTAGAGGGGTTACTTTTACTTAGGGTAATTACTTTTTGAATATTTGTCTCTTTTATTTTCATAGAATTACAAAAAATTATTTTATACAGTGAACTCATTTAAACTTTTTTAGTTTTTCTTTTTTTAAATTTTCTCAGAGCTATAACAAAGAAAGCCAAGTAGTTAAATCCTTTCCAACTTTCTATTGTAGTATCAAAGCGATTTAACAAAGATCGAAAGCTATCCATCCAAGCATTGGTGCATTCCACCGCATAACGTTGGTCATATAAATCTTGGTCAAAGTACTCCTCTCTATCCTGAGTATTTCCATTCCGTTTATTGAAACATACATTGGGAATAATTTCTTTTTTACCACAAGCTTGTCGAAAGTTTTTTGAATCAAAGCCAGTGTCTGCGTTTAGAAATAAACCCTCAACTGCAATATCAGCTTCTTCAAGTGTGCCTGTGACGACTTAAAGCTCGCGTATGACTGCCATCTAAATCAACGCTAGAAAGATCTAACTCTTTTTTATGATGCTTAAGGAATGTAATCCAGCTATGCTTTAATGTATCTGATAAACACCACTTTCTATAATGATAATAGACTGCATTCCAAGTAATGGCTTGATGTTCAAATAATGCTTTGACTGGGAGTTGATTCCATTGCATACCAGTCTTGAGCTTATAAAGTATAGCATTAATAATCTCAACCAGCGGAACCGTTGGTGGAAAACCTCGTTTTGTTTTTGGTAAAAGAAGAACTATTTCCATTTCTATCGTATCTTTGTCTAGTACTGTGTACATAACGGGTTGTTTTTGAATATTTTACGTGTCGTAACGCAAATATCCACAACCCGTTTTTATTTCTATAAAAAGTTTAAATCACTTCAATAGGTAGCTTTGAGTATAATTAAATGTTAATACAGTTTAAAGTCAAAATGATAGTAAAAAGAATCATTAAAACATTTTTTAAATCTTTTAATCTTTCAATTTTTTAATTTTTCAATTCATCAAACACCTTTCAATATCCGGCCAAAAAAGATAAGCAGGTATCATGGGGAACAATCAAAATCACACTTTCTTTTGAAGCATTGGGACAAAATTAAAATCACCCAGCTCTTTTTTCACAAATTCTTTAGAAGATTTTCTGGTAAATAGTGTCATTTTTTGTTTGACCTCTCCAACCGGTATTAACAGCATCCCCCCTATTTTTAGCTGGCTGAGTAGTGATTTTGGTACATAGGGAGCTCCGGCAGTTACTATAATTTTATCAAACGGAGATTCCTCCGGCAGCCCTTTATAACCGTCCCCGAAAATAAACTTTTTAGGATGATAGCCTAATTTTGGTAAAAACATGGACGTTTTTTTAAACAACTCCTGTTGACGCTCTATTGAATATACCCTGGCTTTTAATTCTAATAGTATTGCGGTCTGATACCCGGAACCCGTTCCAATTTCCAACACTTTATCATTGGGTGCTATGCGCAGTGCCTGTGTCTGAAATGCTACGGTATAAGGTTGAGAAATTGTCTGTCCGGCAGCAATGGGAAACGCCTTATCTTGATACGCATGGTCTTCAAAACTACTATCCATAAACAAATGTCTTGGGGTTTTTTTAATAGATTTTAGAACATTTTTATCCGTAATTCCTTTAGCTGCTATTGTAGTAGCTAACTGATTTCTAAGTCCTTGATGTTTTGCAGTATCTTTCAAAATAAGTCTTATTACACTGCATTAAAAGTAGAATAAATCTTAGAGACCTTTGCAAAATAGTGATATATTCTGTATTGAAATTGATTTGGCTTCAAATTTCTTTCTTCTCGAAAATTTTAAATCCTCAAATATGTCTGAGTTTTTCTGGATACTTCTTTCTTGGATAGTGTAGGAGGTCAGTTTGCTTATTTGGTCATACTTTACACCTTTAGTTTTATCGACAGCATTAGAATACATTCGGGCAAACTTCATATTAGATTTTGCTCGGGTAACAAAGAAAGCTTGCTATTTGTGTAAAAGGTACAAACGTTCATAATCAACATAAGCTCTATCTAATATATAAAAGCTACCTACTTCATACACTAATACATCCAATGCGCTTACATTATGTGCTTTGTCACTGGTTATATGTATAAAGGCAGGGATAGATGTTTTTACATCATACAATGTATGAAGTTTGATGCCTGCTTTGGTTTTTCTGAACTCAGCCCACCAAAATACACTCAAGCACAGATCGATAGTAGAGGAATCAAAAGCATATACATTACCTTTGATGTTGAGTTCAAAATCTGATTTATAACAACTCTCTCTAGCTTTTGCAATCAAGACATAAGCAAATGCTTCAAATATTTTATAGCTGCGACTTTCATTCGCTTTACCAAGGTTACGTCTTGATATGGACGGTCCAAAACCTAAATGATAGTATTTAGATTTATGAGCCTCAAGACTCAATAGTAAACCTCTCATACTATCCCTAGCTGTTAACTGACCAAAAACCATACATAATATCTGATTCCAACAGGTAAAACTTCTCACATATTTATTACCATTGTATTGATTGACAAGTCTATCAAAAATACTACGGGGTAGAAAATCAGTGAGTTGAGCGAAAATATATTTGCCTTGATGCATGGTCTTTGATTTAAAAAATCAAAAATCCGTGAATCATTTCAAATCGTCACGCTATCAAAAATCGCTGTATATACGATTAACAAAGAATTTCAAAGAACTTTTATTTATTTTTAGTGCCCACTAGTGATAATCTCTCTTAATAAATTCCTATAAAAGAGTATCTTTGTTATCATTAATATCTCAACTTCAAAACAACTCAAAATTATGCTTAAAGTTGGCGTATTGGGCGCAGGACATCTGGGAAAAATTCATTTAAAGTTATTACAACTTTCCGAAAAATATGAATTAACAGGGTTCTATGACCCTTCAAAAGAAAACACTGCAAGAGTCATTGAAGAATTTGGTTACAGATCGTTTGATTCTGTTGAGGAGCTAATAGATCATGTAGAGGTTGTAACCATCGTAACTCCTACACTTTCCCATTTTGAGTGTGCAAAATTAGCCATAGAAAAAAGCTGTCATATTTTTATCGAAAAACCCATTGCCAATACTGTTATGGAAGCTGAAGCCATTAGAACCCTGGCCAGTCAAAATCACATTAAAGGTCAAGTGGGCCATGTAGAACGTTTTAATCCGGCATTTACTGCCGTAAAAAATGAAATTGATGCCCCTATGTTTATAGAAGCACATCGTTTAGCCGAATTCAATTCAAGAGGCACCGATGTTCCTGTGGTTTTGGATTTAATGATTCACGATATCGATATTATTTTAAGTGTTGTAAATGCTGATATTAAGAGTATTCAAGCAAGTGGGGTTTCAATAATTTCTGATACACCGGATATTGCAAATGCAAGAATTGAATTTGAAAATGGCTGTGTCGCCAATTTAACGGCTAGTAGAATTTCTATGAAAACCATGAGAAAATCCAGGTTCTTCCAAAAAGATGCCTATATTTCCGTAGATTTTCTGGAAAAAAAAGCTGAAATTGTAAGAATGAAAGACGCTCCTGAAAATCCGGATGAGTTTGCTATGATTTTGGAAAATGCAGAAGGAGTAAAAAAACAAATCTATTTTGACAATCAGGAAATTATAAAAAACAATGCCATTTTAGATGAATTGAACAGTTTCGCAAATGCTATTAAAAATAATACGACTCCTATCGTTACATTAAGCCATGGGGCAAATGCGTTAAGGGTTGCACAACAAATTATTGATTGTTTCTAAAGAAGAATTCGTCTTTTAATCTTATAATCTATTGAACTCATTTAAACTTTTTGGATGTGAGCGAACATTAGAAGTTTTTAGGACTGTTGAAGGATTTTTTGAGTTGCATAGCAGCGCTACGGAAGGAAAAAAAGACAAAAACAGAGCGGAAAACAGTAATTTTTTAGCAAATTGAAAAAGTTTAAATGAGTTCATTAAATAAAAACCCATGAAACCTTGATTACGGCGCAAAATAATTTTAGAGGAATCCGTCACAAAAGGGGATGAATAAGTAGATATAAAAAAAATCCGTCTATTTGTTTTTTAACAATTAACAATTAAAAACAGACGGATGATGAAAAAAGACACCGTTGCCTTTGAGCAATTAGTATCTCGTGGATGTGGGCTGGACGTCCACAAAGAGATTGTAGTAGTAACCATCCAAGGTAAAGGTATAAAAACCATGACAAAGAGTTTTCATACCTATACAAGTTCTTTGATAAAATTGAGAGATTGGTTAAAAAAGCATAAGATTACCCATATAGCTATGGAGAGTACAGGGGTTTATTGGAAACCGATTTATAATCCCAAGCAATTGTTAAGTATGGTACATGGATGCGTAAAAGCAAATCGAAAAGCCATAGAAGAATCTTTAACAGGATATGTTACTGCTCATCATCGCTTAATGCTAAAAAAGATATGGAAAAATATGCACCGATTAGAAACCACACTATCAGAAGTAGATCGTTCTATAGAAAAAGCCATAAAATCTTTACAGATTGAGCTAGATTTATTAGAACAAATCCCAGGTGTAGGTAAAAAAAGGTGCTATCGGTATCATCTCAGAAATAGGTGCAGATATGATTCAGTTTCCAGACCATAAGCATTTGGCCTCTTGGGCAGGAATGTGTCCAGGCAGTATCAAAGTGCAGGAAAAAACAAAAGTGGTAGAATTACCTATGGTAATAAATATCTGCGTTCAACTTTAGTAGAATTAGGTTGGGTAGCATCAAGAACAAAGAACACCTACTTTGAATCCAAATTCAAATCCATGTTGGGTAGACGAGGCAAAAAGAAAACCATAATCGCTTTAGGACATAAGATCCTCATTTCCGCCTACCATATCATAAAAGAGAAAGCAGAGTTCAAAGAATTAGGCCCAGACCATCTCAACAATTTTAGAAGAGACAAACTTGTAGCCTATTACAAAAAACAATTGGCTAATCTTGGTGAAGAAGTTATTCAAGTAGCCTAAAAACAAATAAAGGTCGATTTTTACTGTTGAGAAAACCACGGACATGAAACTGACCTCAAACTGTTAAGCACAAAAGAGTATTGCCATAGAGCATGTGTATGAAAATTTTACCTAAATGGTATTCTTAACAGTTTAACCTAAAACATTGATAATAAAAACTTTAAACATAAATTATTCGTATGAAAAATATAGCTGTAATTGGTGCCGGTACAATGGGGAGTGGCATTGCACATACGTTTGCTCAATTTGATTATGGTGTGCAGTTAATTGATATTTCCAAATCCTCCCTGGATAAAGGAATAGTAGCGATCTCTAAAAATCTAGATAGAATGCTTGCCAAGGAGAAAATCTCCGAGTCAGATAAAATAAGAACTTTAGAAAATATAACAACACATACCTCTATAAAAGAGGGTGTGCAGAATGCCGACCTGATAGTTGAAGCAGCTACGGAAAACCTTGAGTTAAAATTAAATATCTTTCGGGAATTAGATACTATTTGTGCTGATAATACCATTTTAGCTACCAATACTTCTTCTATTTCCATCACTCAAATTGCGGCGGCTACAAACAGGCCGGATAGGGTTATAGGAATGCATTTTATGAATCCCGTACCAATCATGAAATTAGTTGAAATTATCAGAGGATATAACACTTCCGATAAGGTAACAAATTGTATTATTGAGCTGGCAAAAGATATAAATAAAGTTCCTGTGGAAGTAAATGACTATCCCGGATTTGTTGCCAACCGAATACTAATGCCTATGATTAACGAGTCTATTGAAACCTTATATACAAATGTGGCCGGTGTAAAAGAAATTGATACGGTTATGAAATTAGGAATGGCGCACCCTATAGGGCCTTTACAATTAGCAGATTTTATTGGTTTGGATGTTTGTTTGGCCATTTTAAATGTGATGTATAAAGGGTTTAAAAAACCTAAATATGCTCCTTGTCCATTACTGATTAATATGGTAACAGCAGGAAAATTAGGGGTAAAATCAGGAGAAGGTTTTTATGATTACTCCGAAAATAAAAAAGCAGAGCAGGTTTCAAAACAATTCTCTTAATCTATATATAGCTGTCATTTAGTGTTAAGAGTTTTTTTTATCATATTTCTTATAGGCATAACCTTAATCTGTAAGGCACAAAACTCAAATCACTCATTTTTGAAACCGGAAAAAATCGGGGTACTCTTTAACAAAACCAATGAAAAGAACTTTTGGTTTGACGATACGGATTATTTCTATGAATCTACTATCGTTAAATCGCAATTCTTTTATCCGCTATTTGATTTGGGAAAAACGAATTTTGATTTGATGGTTCAGCCTCAATATCATTTCATAAAACATCAATTGCTAAACCCGCAATATATTACACCGGAAGTTCCTAATTATTTGGCTATACGAGATCAGTTTACGGCGTTAAAAAACATCCATTTATATGCTCTGGAATTTGGATTCTCCGTAAGCAGAGCACTTTTTAAAGGTACTCGTATAGAAATAACTGCAGGGCTTGGTTTTGCTTATATAGATACGGAAACCGAACGCCTGGCATAAGGGTTTACTTTTATAGAAAACGGTTCTATTGGATTTTCTCTTCAAATGGCTAAAAACAGTTCCCTATATATTGGAGGCAATATAGGCCATGTTTCTAATTTTGACTTTAAGCAACCCAATGACGGATATAATCTTCTCGGGTATGAAATAGGTTTCAGATATCACTTAAAATAAAAAGATCTTGACGCTTTTTGTCAAGATCTTTTATGGTTAGTCAATTATATAGTTTAGTTATCTTCTTTCTTTTTTGCTTTTTTATTCCATATTTTAATATCATCGGCAACAGTAATACCAGAAATAATTTCCACATTAATACCATCTGAAATTCCCAACTTTACATCTTTTCTTTCAAATTTGCTTTCGCCGGCTTTTACCTCTACATAAGGTTTATCGGTTTTTTTGTCAAATTGTAAAGTAGATTCTTTAATGGCTAACACACTGTCTTTTTGCTCTAATACAATTTCAGCATTTGCACTATACCCTGCGCGTAAGAAATAATCTTCATCCAGTGTTACATCAGCCTTTATAGTAAACTGTACAGCCCCGCTTTCTTCCGTTCCTTTAGGAGCGATAAAGTTTAACTTGGCAGGAAATTTCTTATTATCTACCGCCCCAAGAGTAATATCCAAATCAATATTCTTTTGAATTTTACCTACTTCCGCCTCATCTACTTTTCCTTCAAATATCATTTTACTCATATCTGCTATGGAAGCTATGGTAGTACCTGCATTAAAGTTGTTACTCTGTATTACCTGGTCTCCTTCTTTGACCGGAATTTCCAGAATGGTTCCGGATATTTGCGCTCTGATATTTGTATTGGCCAAACCTCCCGAACCGGAAGATCCGCTTTTAATAATTTGGTAGTCGTTTTTAGCATTCTCCAAATCTTGTGTCGCCTGATTGTATGTTAATTCAATAGCTTCAAATGCCGATGCGGAAATGACACCCCTGTCAAATAATTTCTTATTTCTATTATAAGATATCTCTGCATTTTTTAATCTGATCTTTACATTATTTACCCTACCTTGTGCGCTAATCAGAGCTTGCTCGTTAGGTACTACTCGTACCGTAGCAATTAAATCCCCTTTTTTTACTTTTGTACCTTCCAGTAAATAAATTCTATCTATAATACCCGTAATTTGGGGTTTGATTTCAATTTCTTCTAAAGGTGTAACTTTACCGGTAGCTACCGTTTTTTTGATGATAGTCGTTTTAAAAGCTTTCTCTGTTTCAAATTTTACAGGTGATTTGCTGTTCATTTTCCCAAACCAAATAAGTACTGCTATAAAAACGATTGCGATGCCTCCAAATATGATTGCCTTCTTCATTGTTGATTGATTTTCAGTTGTTTAATTTATTTATATCGGTTATTCTTCTCTTAATGCTTCTATGGGCCTTATGACGACTGCTATCTGGGCCGGAACCATTCCTATAAGAGTTCCGAACGAGACCAATGCAATTACAGATCCCAAAGCTATGGTTATGTTCACTGTTGGATTTACAAATGGAATACCATCTCCCTCGGTAAAAAGTGCGTTGGTAGCCATAAGAAACCCTCCGGCTAGTATAATTCCTAAAATTCCCGCCAATAGTGTAAGAAATACGGATTCCAAAACGATTTGACTTCGGATTTTACCCGGTGTTGCTCCTATGGCTCTTCTAATTCCTATCTCTTTTGTACGTTCCTTTACAGTAATTAATAGAATGCTCCCTATGGCAATAACACCGGCTATTAGTGTAGAAATACCAACAAACCACGTCAGAAATTTCATTCCTGTTATAAAGCCCATTATCTTACCAAACATTTCTCCAAAATTAAATGCTCCAAAAGCTCTTTTATCATCCGGATGTACGTTGTGTCTTCTCTTTAATATGGACTTTACTTCGTCTTCTATCCTCTCAATATCTGCCTGCTTATTAGCTGCAATAACCATCCAACCAATAAAATCCCCCATATTGTTTATTTTCCGATAGGTAGAAAACGGAATATATACGGAATCATCTCCTTCAAAACTTGTTCCGTTATCTTTATAAGTACCTACGATTTGAAAGAAACTTCCATTAATTTCCAAAAAATCTCCAACGGGTTTTTCATCTTTTTCAAAAAGTTCATCTATTATTTTTTCGCCAATAATGCACACTTTTCTGCTCTCGTTGATATCAGTGTTGTTTAGAAATCTACCGTCCAGTAATTTTACTTTATTCACATTATCTAAATTCGGGTAATCTCCAAATAACTTATATGTCTTGGCATCTGTTTTTCTTTTAATTTGAGCAGGTGCGCCACCAAAAACCCCTTGTACATTCCTCGGCACTACAAATTCAACTTCAGGTACTTGTTTTTTAATAGCTTCGGCATCCTGAACTTTTAACCTCAGCCTTCTTCCTCTTTGAAATCCTTTATTGGGCATTTCAGTTCGTTGAGCCCATAGAAAAATACTATTGGTAGCCAGGTTTTTAAACTCCCTGTCAAAACCATTTTCCATTCCTCTTGCTAAGCCCAAAAGAAAAATAAATAAAAAGATACCCCAGAGTACGCCTATTACGGTAATTACTGTTCTTAATTTATTTTTCTTAATAGAACCGAATATTTCCTGCCACGAATCTTTGTCAAAAATAAACTTCATAATGTTAAATTTTTTAATCTTCCCTCATGGCAACCACCGGCCTGATTCTGGCAGCTCTTTTTGCCGGAATAAAACCTGCAACTGCGCCTACCAAAATTAAAATTAATGTTGCCCATATTATGGTACTTAAATCTACTTGCGGATCGGTAATAAAATAATCTTTCAAGCCATTGCCCATTTTGTTTAAGGTAAAAACAGCAATTAGCAAACCTATATAACCTGCAATGGCGGTTATTAATATCGACTCCTGTAGAATTAAACCGACAATAGCGCCCGGACTGGCTCCCAAAGCTTTTCTGATACCCAGTTCTTTGGTGCGCTCTTTTACTACAAAAACCATGATATTCCCAATAGAAATAGCTCCGGCAAATAGGGTTCCGATTCCTATGCAAAGTACTATAAATTGTAACATATTTGCAAACTGCATATTCTGTTGATAGTTATCAAAAACAGAATGGACTCTGATAGCACCCCTGTCATCTTTCGCTATCATGTGCTTTTCTTTTAGGATTTTAGTAATATCTCTGGCTAATTTCTTTGCGCCTGAAGTTCCCAAAGCTTTATTAAACGACAAATTAATTTGGTCTATATGATCTGTATTTTTGTATATAAGTTGTATGGTAGAAACAGGTGCATAAATCATTCTCTCTTCATTATCGCCTCCCGAATCACTAAATATACCCACTATTTTATATGCTATACCATTCATTTCCAAGAATTTACCTAATGCCGGTTTATTCTTAAACAAATCTTGTGCTACCAATCTGCCAATAACAACAATCCTGTTTTTATTTTTTATATCTCCATAGTCAATAAATTTTCCTTGGTCCATGATGGTATTTTCCAAAAACTGATGTTCCGGATGTACTGCTCTTACAGTATAACTCCCTGATTCTTTTTTATACCGGGCCTGAACATTTTTATATAATCTGGCTGTGATATACTCAACTCTGTTACCTAACTCTTTTTTTAGCAATTCGAGGTCTTCATTTTTAAACTGGATTCTTCTTCCTTCCTTAAAACCTTTATGAGCTTTAGTAGTTCTGCCTGCTCTGATAAAAATAGTATTTGTAGCATCATCGGTAAACAGTTCTTTAAATGTATTTTTAAGACCGTTTCCCATGCCAAAAAGCACCGTAAAAATAAAGATTCCCAGTGCTACCGTAAAGGCGCCCAAAAAAGCTCTGAGTTTATTTTTACTAAGTGATTGAAATATTTCCTGCCATCTGTCAATATCAAACATCGCTTATACTTTTTGAAGTTTTGCTGGCTGTTCGTCTTTTATAATCACACCATCTTTTAAGCGCACCACCCGCTTTGTTTGTGCTGCAATTTCTTCTTCGTGAGTAATTACAAAAACAGTCATTCCTTCCTCGTTAATTTCTTTGAGTAATTCCATAACCGAGTTAGACGTTGCAGAATCAAGAGCCCCGGTAGGTTCATCGGCTAGAACTACTTTTGGTTTGGTTACCAAAGCTCTTGCTATGGCTACCCGTTGTTTTTGGCCTCCCGAAAGTTCATTTGGCAAATGAGATGCCCAATTTTTAATTCCTACTTTATCCAAATATTTCAGTGCGGTTCTTAACCGTTCTTTTCTCCCTACACCTTTATAATAAAGGGGCAGTGCAACATTTTCCAAAGCCGTTTTATAAGATATGAGATTGAAAGACTGAAAAACAAACCCTAAAAACTTATTGCGTAAAACAGCGGCTTTTTTCTCATTTAAATTTTGGATCAATTGCCCATCCAAATAAAAATTACCTTCATCATGGGTATCCAATAAACCAACGATATTTAATAAAGTGGATTTTCCCGAACCCGAAGAACCCATAATGGAAACAAACTCGCCTTCTTTTATATGTAAATCAATTCCTTTTAAAACGTGAAGTGAATCTTTTCCTATTGGGTAAGATTTATGAAGTTTTTCTATTCGAATCATCTGCGTTGGTTAATTTTTATATAAAAGTATGGAAAGCTCCCAATTGCTATTACTAATTTTTTGTTAAAAGAATCTTTGATATATCATACTTTTATACTTTTAAACCATAAGACGGCCTTAAAATAAAAATGTTACATGGTTTTTAGATTTTTATATAGTATCTTTATATCTGAACTCATCATAAATGTTAATGGAGTTAAACATTTCCGAGGGTAAACAAATTGTTCTTTTTGACGGAGTTTGTAACCTCTGTAGCAGTACTGTCATAAAAATTAGTAAATACGATACAAAGAACCGGTTTCTCTTTGCATCGTTACAATCTGATATAGGGAAACAGATCGTTGATCATTTAAAAATCGAAGTTTCTAAAACCGATTCTATCGTTTTATATCGTCCAACAGTAGCATATTACCTAAAGTCCGAAGCTGCTTTACAGATTATGAATGGTTTTGGCGGCCTATGGAAATTAACACAGGTTTTTACTATCATACCTTCTAAAATCAGCGATATCGTATATGATTTTATTGCCAGGCACAGATATAAATGGTTTGGAAAAAAAGAAAGTTGTATGATTCCTACTCCGGAATTGAAAGCAAAATTTTTAGATCCGCTTGAACAGAAAGTTTGATGATGAACTAAGTAACATCTGTCCTTATTGATAACACCTAAATCAATAACCATTTTATAATCTGATTTACACAGTGTCAAAAAGTCAGTGTTTTTAAATTTTAAGAGACTTTTTGTCAGTGTTGTGCGTTGCTTTTTATATTGGTATTCCTTTTGAAGATAGAGTAAAAGTAATGCAGTTTAAAAGTTAAAATGATATAAAAAATAATAAGCGCAATGAATTTTAATAATTATACTACAAAATCACAAGAAACCATACAACAGGCACAGCAGCTTGCTCAGGGTTTTGAACATAATCAAATAGAAAATGAACATATTTTTAAGGCAATCACCATTGTAGACGAAAATGTGCTGCCTTTTCTTTTGAAGAAATTACAGGTAAGCCTTGATGTGATAAATCAGTTGTTAGATAAGCAATTAGAGCGCTTTTCGAAAGTTTCCGGTGCTGAGCTGATGCTATCTCGCGAAGCGGGAAAAACATTAGCAGAAGCATCCGTCATTGCTAAAAAAATGCAGGATGAATATGTATCCATCGAGCATTTGCTATTAGCTATTTTGAAATCAAAAAGTGCTATTTCCGGAATTTTAAAAGATCAGGGTATACAATTAAAAGATTTGGAAAGTGCCATAGTCGAATTAAGAAAAGGGCAACATGTAACCTCTCAAAATGCAGAAGGAACCTATAATGCTCTAAACAAATACGCAAATGATTTAAACAAATTGGCCGGAGAAGGGAAGTTAGACCCCGTGATTGGACGTGATGAAGAAATTAGAAGATTGCTACAAATATTATCTAGACGTACTAAAAACAACCCTATATTGGTCGGCGAGCCGGGTACGGGTAAAACGGCTATTGCCGAAGGTTTGGCACATAGAATTATCAGGGGAGATGTCCCTGAAAATCTCAAAGAGAAGCAAATTTTCTCGCTGGATATGGGAGCCCTCATTGCCGGAGCCAAATATAAAGGAGAGTTTGAAGAACGTTTAAAATCCGTGATAAAAGAAGTCACTACTTCCAATGGAGATATTGTACTATTTATAGATGAAATTCATACATTGGTGGGTGCCGGAGGTGGTCAAGGTGCCATGGATGCCGCAAATATTTTAAAACCGGCTTTGGCTCGGGGCGAATTAAGAGCTATTGGTGCTACTACCTTGGACGAGTATCAAAAGTATTTTGAAAAAGATAAAGCCTTGGAAAGACGTTTTCAAAAAGTACTGGTTGATGAACCTGATACGGAAAGTGCCATTTCCATTTTAAGAGGTATTAAAGAAAAATACGAAACACATCATAAAGTAAGAATAAAAGACAATGCGATTATTGGTGCAGTAGCATTATCACAACGATATATTACGAATCGATTTTTACCGGATAAAGCAATTGACCTGATGGACGAAGCGGCTTCCAAGCTGCGTATGGAAATTAATTCCAAGCCTGAAGAATTAGACGCTCTGGATAGAAAAATCATGCAACTGGAAATTGAAATAGAAGCCATTAAAAGAGAAAAAGATGCCGGTAAACTAAAATCTTTAAATGCTGATTTGGCCAACTTTAAAGAAGAAAGAAACAATATCAATGCAAAATGGCAATCCGAAAAGGGAGTCATAGATGTGATTCAAAATCTCAAAACGACTATTGAGCACTATAAACAAGAAGCAGATACTGCAGAAAGAGACGGAGACTACGGAAAAGTTGCCGAATTGCGCTACGGAAAAATAAAAGAAGCTCAGGAAAAACTGGAAACAGAGCAACAAAAACTCGATACTCAACAAGAAAATTCATTAATTAAAGAAGAAGTTACTTTTGAAGATATCGCAGAAGTAGTTGCCAAATGGACCGGTATTCCCGTTACCAGCATGGTACAATCCGAAAGGGAAAAACTGCTGAAGTTGGAGGATCAATTACACAAACGAGTTATTGGGCAAAATGAGGCTATAGAAGCAGTTTCAGATGCGGTTAGACGCTCTAAATCCGGATTGCAAAATGCAGAAAAACCTATTGGATCGTTCTTATTTTTAGGGACAACAGGAGTCGGAAAAACCGAATTGGCAAAAACACTGGCAGCTTATTTATTTGATGATGAAAATGCGATGACCAGAATTGATATGAGTGAATACCAAGAGAGACATTCCGTAAGTAGACTGGTTGGGGCACCTCCGGGTTATGTCGGATACGACGAAGGAGGGCAATTAACAGAAGCTGTCAGAAGAAAACCCTATTCCGTTATTTTATTAGATGAGATAGAAAAAGCGCATCCGGATACTTTTAATATATTGTTACAGGTATTAGATGAAGGAAGGCTAACAGATAACAAAGGCAGGGTTGCTGATTTTAAGAATACCATCATCATTATGACTTCTAATATAGGCAGTTCTGTTATCCAGGAAAAATTTGACAACCTCAAAGGAATTGTAACAACAGCTATGGAAATAGCTAAAGATGAAGTTTTAAATTTGTTAAAACAGTCTGTACGCCCGGAATTTCTAAACAGGATAGATGATATCATTATGTTTACTCCGTTAACAGAAGAGGATATTAAATCTGTTGTAAAAATTCAATTAAATCATGTAAAAAAAATGGTGGCTAAACAAGAAATTACATTAGATGCCACAGATGAAGCAATTGCCTATTTAGCTAAAAAAGGGTATTTGCCGGAGTATGGTGCAAGACCTGTAAAACGGGTGATTCAAAAAGAAGTGTTGAACCAGTTGTCCAAAGAGATACTTGCAGGTACTATTACTACCGATAGTATTATTTTACTGGATGCTTTTGACGAGCAATTGGTTTTTAGAAATCAATCCGATTTGGTAACACAGTAGGTTATTTTATTCTGGCTAATACATCATGTAAAAATTGCTCAGCATGCATAACAAAAGTTGAAATTAGGATATCTGTCATCAATTTTTGTCGTGCATTTGGGTTGTGTATATTTTAAAGTTTAAAAAGTTAGAAAGTTAAAAGAAAGGTTATCAGAACATTTTGGAAATCTTTCAATCCTTCAATCTTTTAATTCATTGAATATCAATGAGTATAAAGAACTCATTTTAATTTTTTTCAGTTTTCTAAAAAATGATTGAAATTGAACTAAATGATCTTATAATTTTCCGACTTTGAAAAAAATATCCTCAATATATATTTGGATATCAAGAATTATTTTTATAGGTTTGATTTGATGAACGAAATAAAAGGGCTATGGCTTAAAAAAATTGAAAGCAGTTAAATTTTAATAACCCCCATACCTTTTCAGACGTCTTGTTTTGTTGTACGATTTTTAACACTGCCTTTTTTTGAATAAAACAAAAAGGCATAAACCGGGCAGTACATAAATATTTATTGTTCCGGTATGAAATGAAGGCATTCAAAAAATACCTGTAAAAAGAACTATCCGGTAGTTGTGGTTTATATGAAACACAGCAAAACCGGTGCGTATTAACTAATTTAAACAATTTTAAATCATGAAAATGAAAAAAACTTCATGTATCAAAATCGGGGTCTTCGTCTTTAGCCTATCTTTGTTCTTATGGAACTGTATATGAGAAGACTTTATGAACCCTCAGAACACCGTTACCTCTAACAAGCTCAAGTATTCCTTAACGAAAATAACTTACCGGGAACTACTTGCAGACAAGGAAATAAAACCCTCTTTACCTCTGATTGAAAGACGATTTTCTAAGCACTCGCTACAAAGCATCTACAGCAGAAGTGCTACTGAGGTTGCAGCAGGCCTCACCATTTTTACCGATGAGATTAACAGAATTGTCATAGACGATGTCATTACCTGGACATTTCAGACAGAAAGCCCTGTTTTGGAAACTTCTGATTTTGAAAACTTTTTGGTAAAAAAACACAATGGTGTGTTTACCTATTTTTTGGTTTCCTATGAGTTCACTGACCTTACCGATTCCGAAACATTGTATGAAAAAGCTACTTCGTATGTGATTTCCGAAGAATACCTAAGCCTGGAAGGCCTCAACCTGTCTTCCAGAGATGCTTTTGATTGGGTTTTTCCGAATGACGGTGGTGGTACGGGTAGCGGTCCTTGTGACGGTATTTTGGTATATGACCGGTGTAATTTGGGAGGCAATGCGGACGGACACTGGCCGGTTTTGCAAAACGATGGGTTTACCTATTGTAGCGGTAGTCCGCTGTTATATATAGATTTTTCACATTGTGAGAACTACGGTGTTCCGGACAGTCCTGTGGGAGGCCCGTTGGGAGGAGATGATGGCTCCGGAGGAGATGATGGCTCCGGAGGAGATCAGCTTATTGGAGGCGGTGGCGGAGGAGGAAACTCCGGTGGTGATGGAGATACAACGCTTACGGCTCCTGTTGAGTTCGCAGACCCCAGATGTCCTACGGGAAGCGGAAAGGTGATGATAGACGGTGTTTGTGTATGTCCGCCACATACCAATAAAGTAGAGGGTGCCGGAGGAAATTGTGTATGCCCGGAAGGCAAAGTAGAGAATTATCAGGGGGTATGTGTAGATAAACCTTGTGAAGGCGATCCGGTTCCTAATCCTGAAATTGCACCGCAAAAAGGAGTTTCCGGAATTCAAGGGGCTTTATATGGTTGTAAAAGAAAAGCTGATACTACATGTGGAGGTGTCACAGGTAAAAAGAAACATGGAGGTATAGATTTAAAAAATGAACAAGGTGATCCTATTTTCGCCATGTATGATGGATATATTTACTCTACCAGATATGATAAAGATGGAGCAGGTTATTATACCAGAATATATAGCACTGTAAATGGTAAAAATATTCTCATTTCTTATTTTCACTTACAAAAGAACAATCGAATATTACAAACAAGTAATCCTTTAACCTATGTAAAAGCAGGAGATATTATCAGATATCAGGGAGATTCAGGGAATCTAAAGAGTGCTATTGCAGACGATACAGTTGACTCGCATGTCCATATAGAAGTTAGAGAACATGACGGTAGTAATTCTTGGGGCTATAGTCATTATAAATTAGTTGACCCAAGAGATTATCTTTCTACTACTATTGATGATAATGGAGTTTCACAAACAAATACAAATTGTAACTAAAAAATGTAAAAACATGAAAAATATATTATTCATTTTAACGCTAATACTAACGAGCAATTTAGTAAGATGCCAAGTAACGTCAAATATTATATCTAAAACGGAATTTTATAATATTAAAATAAATAACATCACATTAGATGATATTCAGGGTACTGAAGGAAATCAAATAGAACTTATAAACCTAATACCTGCAACTATTCAAGAAAGCAATATAGATCCGGACGGAGAGTTTTGTTACTATACTTATGATGGGTTTGAGATTGGCTTTTCAGGAAATTTAGGTACAGAACACCTTATTTTAGGAGGGTTTGAAATTACCAAAAATAATTGGAATATAACTATACAAGGAGTTACCGTAACTATTGGAGATAATATAAGTGTTTTAGGCAATGTTATATTTAATACACAAACAAATGGGAGTAGAAGTATTGTCTATCAATATTGTGATGGATGCAACAATTTTATATCTATATATATTAATGCATCTAATGAAATAACAAAAATCATATATATAGAACAAACATAAATACGAAACTACTGGCCGATTTTAAAAAAGTATTTACGGATACGGATGAAGATATTTTAGAAGAAATAGCAGATGCTATTAACAAACACGGAAAAGACTACGGTATTGATACTGATGAAAAACTACAACACTTTCTGGCACAAGCCGGACATGAAAGTAGTTTTGCTCCCGCAGGAAAAGACGAGTTTGAAGCTTTTGAAGAAAATCTGAATTATAAATGGGCTAAACTTGGTAAAAAAGGGTATTGGAAAAAATACTTTAATCCTGTCACTAGCCCTACGGCAGCTTCCACAAAAGCAAACCCCAATGATTATAAGCGAGATTCTACATCTGTATATGTAAACAAACAAAAATTTGCCAATTATGTATATGATGATGCAAATCGGGATCCGGATTATAAAATGGGAAATGCAAATACCGGAGACGGTTATAAATTCAGAGGGCGTGGTATTTTTCAACTAACAGGAAGGTATAATTACCAGCAATTTACTACATATTATCAAAACAGGTATGGCAGCACACTGGATTTTACTACCAATCCGGGCTTGGTTGCTTCTGATAAAGAAATTGTCGTAATCAGTGCCTTGTGGTTTTATAAAAATAACGTATTAGATAAATTAAATCCTGCTATGAGTAGTTCTACTTCAGTTGCAAAAGTGACCAAACTTGTAAATGGAGATGAAACTAAAGGGGCATCACATAGAAAAAATTTATTCAATAAAATAAAAGACTCCATAACATGTAATTAAAATTAACATATCATGAAAAAAACAATCAATAAAACAGTATTAAAAATTATAGGAATAATAACAATAATTCTAATAGCAGGGTTCACCATATATCAGTCTCAATGGTTGCAAGATAGAAAGCAAAATATTATAGGTACTTGGGCTTGCGATAGTGCACCTAATTGAAAGCTTGAGTTTACAAATAGCGGAACTTGTTTTTGGCATTCTTCAGATGGGACAACAGAAGAATTTACTTATACTATTGGGAGTAGGTTTTCTGATAATGGTTCAGAGCGTACTCACATAAAACTGACTACTGTAAATAGTGATATTTATGAAACAGGAGAAATTATTGAATACGGTATAAATAGTCTAGGAGATGATAAAATGACTTTGGCAAGTTTTAAACCTAAAATAGATTATTTTCATTTTACTAAAGAATAAAATAAATTCAAAGGCAATACAATTGTAATATACTGCCTTTTTTAATGATTTAAAGATGATGAGAAAAGCAGCATTAAAAATAGGGGTAACAGCAATAGGATTGCTTTTTATTAGTACTGCAGGATTTTTACTTTTTCAACAATCCGCTTTAGTACAGGAACAACAACAACAACAAATTATAGGTACTTGGGTTATAGATGATGATGCTAATTATAAAATTAAATTTGTAGAGGTCAGTAGATAATTTCATAACTTGTATGTCAATAAAAATAGGGGTTTTATGGAAATTTTCAAGGGTCAAAACCTTTTAGAGTTCGCTGAACGCTTTAAAACAGATGTAGATTGCAAAGCATATCTAGGTCAAATCAAGTGGAAAGAGGGTTATGTATGTCGTAAATGTGGTAATACCAGTTACCAAGTACGTAAGAACTTTTCAAGAACATGCAATAAATGTGGTGATACAGAAAGCCCAACGGCTAACACCATTTTTCACAGAGTGCGATTTGGTGTACGAAAAGCCTTTTTTATCTGTTTTGAAATGGCAACTACCACCAAGAGTTTATCAGCTACACAAATGGGTGTACGCTATGGTATTACAGAAAAGACAGCACGATTGTTTATGCTTAAAGTAAGAGAAGCTATGGCTTCTAGTGAAAATACTGGACTTGCTACATTTAGAGTGACAAAGAGTTAAGCTAATTTTATCTAAAATAACTTAACCATATGAAACGAAGAAAATACAGTAAAGAGTTTAAAATTAAAGCAGTAGAATTAAGCAATGTACGAGGTAACACAAAGCAGATTGCCATGGAATTGGGAATCAGTGCAGATCTTATTTACAGATGGCGTAGAGAATTAGAACAGCGTCCTGATTTAGCTTTTAGCGGTAATGGCGTCAAACAACTCACAGAAGATCAGAAAGAGTTAGAGCGATTACGTAAACAGCTCAAGGATGTTACCATGGAGCGGGATATCTTAAAAAAGGCCGTGAGCATCTTCTCCAAGAGCGATCGGAAGTATTGAAATTTATCAAAGATTACAGTAGAGAATATCCGGTTGGGAAGATGTGTAAAATTTTTAAAATTAGTAGAAACAGTTATTACAGGAGTAAGAATTATGTTCCATCAGATAGAGATGGAAAAAATCGTATGCTACTCTCTGAGATTCACCGTATCTGTGAGCGAAGTAAATCTACTTATGGAAGTCCTAGAATTACAGAGGAACTCAAAGCTAAAGGGTTTAAAGTATCTAGGTCTAGGGTAGCACGATTGATGAAAAAACACGGGATTAAAGCAGTTCGTAAAAAGAAATTTGTTGTCACGACAGATTCTAAGCATCAATATCCAGTAGCTGATAATGTATTGGATAGAGATTTTAAAGCTACCGTATTCTATGATAAAAACAAGTAAAAGTTGAGATATTATTTTTACTAATTTATGCAGCAAATTTAAAAGTATCTACATAGGGTGTTTGTCGTTTGACAACGGCAAACACTCTTGCTATTAATTTGTTTCTAATAATGTTAACGGTACTCATTTTACTTTTGCCTTGTTTTATTCTTTTATGATAGTATAATTTCATTTCTGGGTTATGTTGTATAGCAGAAATAGCGCACATATTAATAATTGCTTTCAATTTTTTATTAGCCAAATGAGAGACTTTTGTACGTCCTTTAATACTAGTTCCAGATTGGTAAGGAAAAGGAGCAACACCACAATAAGAGGCAAACTTTCTCCAGTTTTCAAATTTTGAAAAATTGTCAGTAAACACAATCATCATTATAGCAGTTTGCATTCCTATACCTTTAACACTAGTAACAAGTTTATAGGTTTCTTTTAACATTATATTTTGGTCAATAATAGCTTGCATTTGAGTATTAATCTTGTGTATTTGTTTGGTTAGTTCTGCAATCATTTTTTGTTGAACGTCAAAGATTATTTTATACTCTTTTGCTTTATAAATTCTTTTTTGTTCTTTCAAAGTAACTTTAAAACCAGCTCTTTGTTTGTTAAGTTTTGTCCTTAAAGATAAGAGACTTTTTAGTTGTAATATACTTCTTTTAGGTAGCTTACTGGGTTTAAGTTCTTCTTTTAATCGATACCCATATAGAGCAATGCGTTTGGCATCAATTTGGTCATCCTTTCCACGAGCAATACCAATAGATCTTTTAATTTCTAAACCAGAAGCTATGAAAAAAGATAATTTTTGTTCAGTTAAAGACACAGATAATAAATGAGAGTACATTCCTGTATGTTCAAATACAAACATGGTTTCTTCTTTAGAGAAAGACGAATTTTTAAAACTCCACTTTAGCATTAATTTAAATCCAGATTTACTGTTCTCAAACTGTTGAACAATTTGTTTAGAATAGATACAAACATCAATTAATAATTTACTGACATCGATTCCGATAATTTCATTTGTTTTCATAATTTTGTAATTAGATATTAATAATAGTTACTTAAACTAAGACCTTTAATAAGGGCAGAAACTGAAATTCTATATGGTTCTAAGTAACTTTTAAAAAGAACGGAGACTAATACGGGGGATGGCTCTAAAAAGCTAGCTGGCCGCTAAAGTTCACTCCGTTCTTTTGTGTTTTTGGTTATCAACAAAATAAGAGTTATTAACAAAGAAAAAAAGAAGCAAAAAAAGAAATTTCATCATAACTATTATGTTTTTATTTTAAGTAATTATTTCTATTTGCTAATCTAAAGGCTGCTGCACAGAAATGGGTTTCTGATATTACCTTATTTAAAGCCTGCACAAGGATGGCTGTACTTAACGGTAATTATTGACCTGTTTGATCGTAAAGTCATTGGTTGGTCTTTGAGCAATGGACTCAAAGCAAGACAAACTATCATTGCTGCATGGAGAATGGCTGTAAACAACAGAATGCCTTGTGAAGGTATGATTTTTCATTCTGATCGAGGTGTACAATACGCATCTCATGCGTTTGTTAATATCCTTAAAAGTTATCATGTAACACCCAGTATGAGTAGAAAAGGAAACTGTTGGGATAATGCAGTAGCTGAATCTTTTTTTAAAACAATCAAAACAGAACTAATGATAGACAATAAGTTTATATCCAACAAAAGTCTTCAAATTAAAGTCTTTGAATACATAGAAACTTGGTACAACAGATACAGAAGACATTCTGCTCTTGGTTACAAAAATATCATCGAATTTGAAAAATTATATCAAATCAAAAATGTAGCTTAACCTTTTGTACCATTTTTTGTTGCATATCCATAACCCTATGGATGGTCATGTACAGGTTGATGAATTTGTGTTGGGTGGTTATGAGCAAAACAAGATAGGTCGTAGTTATGATGCTAAGAAAAAGAAGGCTATTACTGCTGTTGAGTTCACAGACCAGGGCAAAGTAAAGCGTATGTATGCTTTAAACATCAAAGATTTTTCTGCACAATCGTTGCAATATATGTTCATTAAGCATATTGATAGAAAGGCTCAAGTAATCACTCACAAATGGAAAGGCTACAGGCCTATTGCAAAAGCCTATAACATTACCCAGATTGATAGCGACAAAGGATTAAACTTTAAAGCCTTACATACGATGATTCATCAAATAAAATCATGGATTAGGACAACTTATTCTTGGGTAAGTGAGTTTAATCTAAACCGATACTTTAATGAGTTTTGTTTTAGAATTAATCGCTCGCAAAACAAAAACACAATATTCAATAACTTAATAACTAAAATGGTCATGAGTGATAAAATTTATCAAAGTGAAATTATATGTAACTAACTACTGATCTCTATAAATTTGAAAGTAATGGTACTTGTTATCAATATTACACCGGAGAACCAACAGAGGAATTTACTTACTCGATTCGCAATAGTTTTTCTACAAGCGGGCTAGAACTTACCTTTCTTAAATTAGTTGCTGTAAGTAGTGATGTGTATAATCTAGGGGAAATAGTTGAATATGAGATAAACAGTCTGGGAGATGATAAAATGACATTAACAGTCCTTAAACCTAAAATTAGTTATATACATTTCACTAAACAATAAAATTCAGGGGTAGTATAATTGTAATATACTGCCCTTTTTTTAATGATTTAAAGATGATGAGAAAAGCAGCATTAAAAATTGTAGTAACAGAATTTGCCCTCTTATAATGGATAATCCATTTCTTTTTTACAGTTTATTAACTTAAATTGTTGCGCTAATCGTTACATTTGTACATGCGAAAACTTCTACTATTTTTTCTTATCCTTTTTTCAACCGGTGTCTTTTCACAAACAGATTCTTTAGAAATAAAATCATTAAAAGGCCAGGTTATAGATGCCTTGGATAAAAAAGTATTGAGTGCTGCTCATATCTTGAATTTAAATTCCGTAGTGGGTACTATTACCAATGACAAAGGATTATTCGATATTAGTGCTAAGGCAAATGATACGATTATTGTATCTTATTTAGGTTATTCCTCTATTAAAATTAAAGTTACGAATGATCTATTAAAAGGAAATGAATTGTTAATAGAGTTGTACGAGAAAGCAGAAGAAGTAAAAGAGGTCATTATTAAATCAACCAAACTTATAGGTGTTTTGGAGATTGATGTAAAACAGGTTCCCAAAGATAAATTTACACGAATAAGAATAAACGGACTACCACAGACCTATGAAATCGGCCGGCTTAAAGCAAGAAATTTTAAATCTCCTTTGACTGCATTGTTTCAACCGGTAGACTTTTTATATAATCATTTTGGGAAAAAGCCCAAACAACTTCAAAAACTTCAAAAAATAAAGAAGGAAGATAATTTACGTAAAATTATGGCCGGTAAATTTGACCGTGAAATTATGATGGAATACCTGGAAATGGATAGGCAAGAACTGATGGAGCTGATATCTGACTGTAATTATTCCGATTATTTTACTAAAAAAGCCAGTGACCTGCAAATGATTGAAGCTATTCTTGATTGTTATGAAAATTACAAAGCTCTTAAAAAGGGTAAAATAGAGCGAAGCAAGCTTCCCGAAAAAAAGAAAAAAGGCTAAAACATTAACTATTTTAACCCTTTCTCACTATTAAAAACTAACTAATTATGCTGTAACTAACTAAAGTAAGCCGTTCTAAACTTATAGTTATAATTTCTTCTGGTATTCCAAATTAATCTTTTGGAATTTAGGGCTTCATTCTGGTTCTTTTTTATGGAAATATTACTATTTATCATCTTATTATATTTTTTAGGTTTATAATTTGTTTCTACACATAAGACTGTATAAAATTTGTTGTGTTACGGTATATATAAGAGTTTAACAGATATTTAAGATAATTACTTAAACGATAATTTTAGCCGAATTAAAGAGTGGACTTGCTACATTTAGAGTGACAAAGAGTTAAGCTAATTTTATCTAAAATAACTTAACCATATGAAACGAAGAAAATACAGTAAAGAGTTTAAAATTAAAGCAGTAGAATTAAGCAATGTACGAGGTAACACAAAGCAGATTGCCATGGAATTGGGAATCAGTGCAGATCTTATTTACAGATGGCGTAGAGAATTAGAACAGCGTCCTGATTTAGCTTTTAGCGGTAATGGCGTCAAACAACTCACAGAAGATCAGAAAGAGTTAGAGCGATTACGTAAACAGCTCAAGGATGTTACCATGGAGCGGGATATCTTAAAAAAGGCCGTGAGCATCTTCTCCAAGAGCGATCGGAAGTATTGAAATTTATCAAAGATTACAGTAGAGAATATCCGGTTGGGAAGATGTGTAAAATTTTTAAAATTAGTAGAAACAGTTATTACAGGAGTAAGAATTATGTTCCATCAGATAGAGATGGAAAAAATCGTATGCTACTCTCTGAGATTCACCGTATCTGTGAGCGAAGTAAATCTACTTATGGAAGTCCTAGAATTACAGAGGAACTCAAAGCTAAAGGGTTTAAAGTATCTAGGTCTAGGGTAGCACGATTGATGAAAAAACACGGGATTAAAGCAGTTCGTAAAAAGAAATTTGTTGTCACGACAGATTCTAAGCATCAATATCCAGTAGCTGATAATGTATTGGATAGAGATTTTAAAGCTACCGCTGCTGCACAGAAATGGGTTTCTGATATTACCTATTTAAAGACTGCACAAGGATGGCTGTACTTAACGGTAATTATTGACCTGTTTGATCGTAAAGTCATTGGTTGGTCTTTGAGCAATGGACTCAAAGCAAGACAAACTATCATTGCTGCATGGAGAATGGCTGTAAACAACAGAATGCCTTGTGAAGGTATGATTTTTCATTCTGATCGAGGTGTACAATACGCATCTCATGCGTTTGTTAATATCCTTAAAAGTTATCATGTAACACCCAGTATGAGTAGAAAAGGAAACTGTTGGGATAATGCAGTAGCTGAATCTTTTTTTAAAACAATCAAAACAGAACTAATGATAGACAATAAGTTTATATCCAACAAAAGTCTTCAAATTAAAGTCTTTGAATACATAGAAACTTGGTACAACAGATACAGAAGACATTCTGCTCTTGGTTACAAAAATATCATCGAATTTGAAAAATTATATCAAATCAAAAATGTAGCTTAACTTTTTGTACCATTTTTTGTTGCATATCCAGAGTTTGTAGCGAGCTTAGTAATACTGCTAGTTTACGAAATAAGATCGTACATTTTCCATTCAGTTTGTCAATCAGTCTTGGTGTAAATGCTTTGCATTGTTTATAGTAATTTACCGATTTGTTTATCTGCATTTTTCAATTTTTTTCTAGTTTCCGCTTTTGCATAAACAGCATTTTTTATTTCCGAACCAATTTTGATTTGAACATCTATCGGCGGAAGGATTACCATAATTTTTTTCAAGTCAGAAGACCTGATACTTTGTAATATTGAACCGCTTGATATTCTTTCCAGTTGTAATTGCCCAAAACTGGAATTAAGAAATGCTACTATAATTCCCCCCATTGATAGGACAGATTTTATTAAAACTTAAATGAGATAATGATGTTGAAAGAGGGGGGTCCGGGAGGAGACTGATAACTCTCATTTTTTGTGAATAACTCCCCAAAGTATCATCATATCTCATGCTGCTATTTTTAGGGTTTGTTGATAAATGGTTTGAGGATGTTGATTACCGATACTTTGATGTATTCTTTGTGTATTGTAATACTCGAAATACTCCTTTAAACCTCTATAACATTCTCTACCGTCACTAGCTGGAAACAAATATACATGTTCGTATTTGACACTACGCCATAATCGTTCAATGAAAATATTATCAATAGCTCTTCCTTTACCATCCATACTGAGCTTGATGGCTCTATCAGGATGAGTTACCCAATCGCAGAACTCATAGGCAGTAAACTGACTCCCCTTATCTGTATTGAGAATCTCTGGTTTTCCATGTTTTTCAATAGCCTCTTGTAAGGTTTCTCTGCACCGGTTACTTGTCATCGTGTTGGATAATGACCAACCCACTACATAACGACTGTAAAGGTCTATAATAGCACATAAATACAAATACCCTCCCTGAACTGGAATGTAGGTAATATCCATTGCCCACACTTGATTGGAATGTCTAATCTTTAACTTACTCAACAGGTACTTATAGATTCTATGCAAAGCCCCTTTACCTCTTTTGGAAGTATTAGGCTTGGGGCCAACGGCAGACAACCCCATGAGTCTGTAAAGGCGTTCTATGCGCTTTTTGTTGATCTTATAACCCTTATCCATATTGAGCCAAGTAGTTATACGAGGAACTCCAAGCCATGGGTGAAGCAGATGCTCCTCATCTATCAATCTCATGATCTCCAGATTCAATGAACTCTCTCCCTTTGGAATGTAATACACACTACTACGATGAATTTGTAATAAATCACATTGCTTTACAATAGACAGCTTACTTGCCTTGTCAACCTGTTCTTTACGCTGTTTTGAACTCTTATTCATGACAAGGCTTTCTTTAAAAAATCAATCTCCATCTTTTGCTGACCGATCTTCTTTAAATAACGATCTTCTTTCTCTTATGACTCTGTTTTTGAATCCTTTACCGGACGATCAAATACAGCTTGACCATTTTTTAAAAATTGAGCCTTCCAATTGGTAATTTGGGTTGGATGGATCTCATATTTACGACCCAACTCTTGAATCGTATAACGCTCGCTCAAGGATTCTAAAAACACCTTGAATTTAAACTCTGACGTGAATCTTCTTCTACTCATGATACAGTAAATTTATAATTAAAAATCTAACTTAAATTACTGTCCGATTTTTTGGGGGAATTATAATGTCATTATTTAAACCTATTGACTCTGCAACCAAAAACCATGACTGTTTTGATTCTTAATTCTAATACGAGTACGAATCCCCGTCTTTTAATTTAAAATTCTTAATTAAAAGCGGAGATTCTTAACTATACATTTAAGACACTATTGTCTGCGGCAGCAAAATCATTCCAAACATATCCGTCGGCGTGATCGTCATTTATATATGTACCGTCCACAACATATCTAAATTCATATGAATTTTCGGTTTCCAAATCCACAGTTCCTTTGAAGGTACCGTTTTTAAGTTTTTTCAAGCTGGTAGAACTTGTATTCCAATCATTAAAATTTCCTACTACGGAAACATGCTTAGCTTCTTTAGCTTCAACTGAAAAAGTTACTTTACAAATGGGTTTGCTTTTTAAAAATTGTTTTTTAATAGCCATAATTACTTGTTTATTTTTCGGGCAAATGTAAAGAACAAAATCACTTATACAAACTAGATGTACTATGTTTTAAAAGAATTATTATTTTCTTAAAAAGCAGTTGTTTTATATTCATTTTTACAAAAATCAGTTGTGTTTTTCTAACTATTTATGATATTTTTCCCTCTATCGATTTCGTATATCGGTTATTTTGACTGAAAACTTATCTAAAATATCAAATCTCAAAAACATTTATGGTAATTTTGTTTTTTTGAAGATTTTGGAGGTTGTTTTATGTAGTCAAAAGTTTGAAAGTTTCAAGTTAAAAAGGTAAATTCAAGTTACAATACAAAATGATAACGATTATTGCAGCTATTGGTACCCGAAATGAACTAGGTAAAGACAATGGTTTAATTTGGCATTTACCGGCTGATCTGAAGAGGTTTAAGAAAGTAACTACAGGCAGTCATATTATTATGGGAAGAAAAACCTTTGAATCTATTGGAAAACCCTTACCTGACAGAACGACCATTATAGTTACAAGAAATAAGTTGTATGAACAAAAAGGTTGCCTGGTAGTAAATAGTATTGAAACAGGTATAGAAATTGCTGACGGGCCATCTGAAATTTTTATTATTGGAGGTGCGGCCATATATAAGCAATGTATTGAAAGAGATCTGGTTGACAAATTGGATATCACTTTAATTCATCAGAGATTTGATGCCGATGTGTTTTTTCCGGAAATAGATGAAACCGTATGGAAGGTGGCCTCCAAACAAGATTTCAAAGCCGACGCTAAAAACAAATACGATTACAGTTTTATTTCTTATATGAAAGAACTACCTGAGGTTTTGAAGGGAGTAACCGGGAATTAATCTGATGTTATATTTCCGCTGCGCGAATTCAAAATAATTAAACAATTTGTAATTTACATCATATCCATAGTCAATAGAAGGATCATAATTTATCTCATTCTCATAGATACCTTCATTAAATCTGGGGATATTTCTAGCCCTGTAATTCCAGGCAATTACATAATTTCTGTTTTTTAATTCCAAATAGGTTTGGTTATGATATCCCGGCGGTTTTGCAATAGTATTCAAATAGGTATTAAAACCTACATCAATAATTATAATTTCATACTCTAAACTGTCGTTTGCAATAACGACAGGTTCTTCTTTTTTCGATTTGGTCTCTATCTGAGAAGAACTACAATTCCAAATATATAAAACTACACAAAAGATACCTGTTATTCTAACGATATACCTCATAGTCAACTAATTTTAATTTTATAAAGTTCCGAAAAAAATACCACTTATCATAAAACTTTAACATTTTATAAGGAAAACTTATATTGAGACCTTTGCAGCATTGATTTGACAAAAAAATTCGACGCCCGAAGAAAATTTTCAACCGGAATAACCCATTGGTTTTGAGGATTTAAAATTTTCGAGAAAGAAGAAATTTGAAGTCAAATCAATTTCAATACAGAATATATCACTATTTTGCAAAGGCCTCCTTATATTTATAAAATCAAAAATATATGCTACCTGGCTTATTCCGGAAATAGAAAAAGTCAAAATGAGTTTGTATGTAAACAACAGGTAAAACAAAGATTAAACCTATTAAAATTTATTAAATCAATGAAGAAAAGGTGTTTTTGGGTAAGTGAAGATCCGTTATATAATGCATACCATGATACAGAGTGGGGAGTACCTGTCTATGACGATGATCGTCTTTTTGAGTTTTTGATATTGGAAACTTTTCAGGCAGGTTTAAGCTGGATAACGGTTCTTAAGAAAAGAGAGAACTTCAGAGAAGCATTCGATCATTTCGATTATAAAAAAATAGCAGTATATCCGGAATCTAAATTTGAGTCATTGCTCCGGAATGAAGGAATTATCAGAAACAAGCTAAAAATCAGAGCAACGATATCTAATGCACAAGCATTTATGAGAATACAAGAGATATTTGGAACTTTCTCCAACTATATATGGGGGTTTACTGACGGAAAACCCATTGTAAATGCATTTCATAAGAAGGAAGAAGTACCGGCTACTACAGCAGTATCGGATATCATTTCAAAAGATTTAAAAAAAAGAGGATTTAAATTTGTAGGATCTACGGTAATATATGCATATATGCAGGCAGTGGGAATCGTAAATGACCATACAACAGATTGCTTTCGCTACAAAGAAGTATAAAAAATAGTACATTTGCAGACCAAATTAAAACCAATCATAAAATGAAATTAAAACAAATCATTCTTGCCCTGGTAGTTGGTGTTATTTTATTTTCTTGTAATCAAGATAAAAAGGCTGACACAAAAGCTACTAATAATGATCCATTCGACCACGTAGCAGAACAATTTGCTGACCTCAGGATATTGCGATACCAAATACCGGGGTTTGATGAACTTACACTTAAAGAGAAAAAACTGGTGTACTATTTAACTCAGGCGGGTTTGGCAGGTAGAGATATCATGTGGGATCAGAATTATCGGTATAATTTGACCATCAGAACAGCTCTTGAAAATATCAATGCTCATTTTCCGGGTGATAAAAACACCGATGACTATAAAGCTTTTAAAACCTATTTAAAAAGAATTTGGTTTTCAAACGGAATTCATCATCACTATTCAAATGATAAAATAAAACCCGGATTCAGCAAAGCTTATTTTGAAGATGTTCTATTAAAAGAATCAAATACGGCATTGGCTAAAGAAATTGTTGATATACTGTTTAATGATGTGGACAATAAAAAGGTAAATAAAAAAGAAGGTGTTGACAATATTTTGGCATCTGCAGTTAATTTTTACGGCCCGGATATTACCGATGAAGATGTGGTTACATTCTACAAAACAGCATATAGAGGCCCTGAAGGAATGCCTGTAGAAGCAGGATTAAACTCCAAATTGGTAAGAGAGGATGGAAAACTGGTGGAGAAAGTATGGAAATCCGGTGGTATGTATGGCAGTGCCATAGATCAAATTATCGGATGGCTAGCAAAAGCAAAAGAAGTGGCAGAGAATGAAAAACAGGCAAAAGCATTGGAATTGTTGGTAAGCTATTATAAAACAGGGAGCCTGGATACGTGGGATGCCTACTGTATAGCTTGGGTAACATCAACAGAAGGAAATATTGACTGGATTAATGGTTTTGTAGAAGTATATAATGATCCGAAAGGATATAGAGGTTCTTATGAAACCATAGTAGAGATAAAAGATTTTGATATGTCCCGTAAGATGGCCGTATTATCTGAGAATGCACAATGGTTTGAAGACAACTCGCCTCTGCAAGATGAACACAAAAAGGAAAATGTGGTTGGTGTTTCATATAAAACGGTAAATGTAGCAGGAGAAGCAGGAGATGCATCACCCAGTACCCCCATTGGAGTCAATTTACCAAATAACAACTGGATTCGTCAGCAACACGGCTCGAAATCTGTTTCATTAGGTAATATTATTGCAGCGTACAATAATGCCGGAGGTTCCGGAAGATTAAAAGAATTTGCACATGACCAGGAAGAAATAGATTTGGAATTAGCATATGGCCAGACTGCAGATAAGTTACACACGGCTTTACATGAGGTGGTAGGGCATGCGTCCGGAGTTATTAATGAAGGGGTGGGGCAACCTAAAGAAACGTTGCAACACTATGCTTCTACCATGGAAGAGGGAAGAGCTGATTTGGTTGGACTCTATTATTTAATGGATCCCAAAATACAGGAATTAGGTCTGACAGATGATTGGAAAAAATTAGGAATGGCAGCTTATGACGGCTATATCAGAAATGGATTATTGACACAGTTAATCAGGCTTAAATTAGGAGATGATGTTGAAGAAGACCATATGGTAAACCGCCAGTGGGTTTCCGCCTGGGCTTTTGAACAGGGAGCAAAAGAAAATGTAATTGAAAAAGTGATGAAAAATGGAAAAACCTATTTCAATATCAACGATTATGATAAGTTACGTCAAATTTTTGGACGTTTATTAAGAGAAACACAACGTATCAAATCCGAAGGTGATTTTGAAGCAGCAAAAGCACTGGTAGAAGGATATGGTGTAAAGGTAGACCAACAGATACACAAAGATATCCTCAATCGTAATAAGCAATTTACCTCGGCACCCTACAGTGGTTTTGTAAATCCGGTATTGAAGCCTGTTACCGATGACGATGGTAATATTACTGAAATTTCTATAAATCAACCTAAAGATTTCGAAGAGCAAATGCTATTTTATTCGAAAAATTATAATTTTTTAACACCTGATCAATAGCCATTTTTTATCGGGTTAAGTATTTTATCGGAAACGGTATTATTTGCAGTTTAGTTACTGGTAAAATAACGCAAAAGCACAAAAATAGCAATCACAAGTATACTGTATATGGCCACTTTTTTCGCAGTGTTTTTATAATAACTTCGGTGCTTTTTGGCATCTTTCTTATAACTTATAATCATTAAACCAATAAAAGCGATAACAAATAGCACCATGAAAATTATCCTGCCTGTCGTAAACATAATTTGTATTTTTGGTAAAGTTACAATTCTTAATGGGGGTTGTCAATAGTTTGAAAGTATGAAAGTTGGAAAGTGTAAAGGTTTTAGGTTTCAAGTTTTTTTCAAAAAATTTCAGAACTAAAAACCTCTTTAATAAGATATTGAAAAACAGTCATATATGGCGATCAAAATAATGAACTCGTTTAGACTTTTTGAATTTGCTAAAAAATGGGTGTTTTCTGCTCTGTTCTTATCTTTTTTTCCTTCCGTAGCGCTGCCTATGCAACTCAAAAAAACCTTCAACAGAGCTAAAACCTTCTAATTTTCGCTTAAACCCAAAAAGTCTAAACGAGTTCAATAAAAACGGAAAAATAAGTAGGAATTATATATAGATAAAATGAAAAAAAGAATCGCTGCCGTACGTGAATTTCACACGGCTTTTAATCTGGGAATTAAAGAGACACCTACAGCTAATATCGGTTCGGAAAGAAACAGGCTTCGTTTTAATTTGATGAAAGAGGAGAATGAAGAATATTTGGAAGCTGCAGAAAATAATGATTTGGAGGAAGTAGCTGATGCGCTGGGGGATATGCTGTATATTTTATGTGGTACCATCCTGGAACATGGAATGCAGGACAAAATAGAAGCGGTATTTAATGAAATTCAACGAAGCAATATGAGCAAGCTGGGTGAAAACGGAAAGCCTATATATCGGGAAGACGGAAAGGTGTTAAAAGGCCCTAATTATTTCAAACCCAACATCAAAGCGATTCTGGATGATTAGCAATTTTTTTATTAGAGGCGCCCTGTAGATTTTTTTAATCATCTATAATTTGGTATAATACAGGTTTGCTGGGGCTTGCATCGTTTTCAAAAGGAGCAATCATCAGGTTTAGAAAATACGTTCCGTCTTCAACGGCATTTGGTATAAAAATAAATTCCGTGATGGTAGCATCTAATCGCAATTTTCCGGCGGTATTCCAAAAAGCATGATGCGCTACTAATTTCCCTCCGTCTTTTTCTTTGTCCACAGAAGGCAGATCAACCAATAAATGTTTGACGCCTTTTTCTCTTAAATAAATGGTTGCATCTTCTAACACATAAGGAGGGTTGGTATTTGAGTACTGCAACGTTTTTTTATCTTCCGTATTTGGAATGGTACGAATGGCAACGGCCTCTCTTTTTTTATTTCCCAGTGCATATTGCAGTTGTTTTTTAGATATAAAAAAATCGCCACTTTCTGCTTCCGGAGCAACTGTTATGACTTCGGACAGAAAGAAGTATTGCCGTAAATTCCGGTTGATAGAATGTATTTTTTCTGTAATATGCCCAACTGTTTCGGTATGTGTAATATGAGCATGCGGATTAAATGTTATCATGTTAAAATTTACATCGGCTCCTTTGGCAACACTTCCAATCCATTCATCTGTAGCTACCGGATATATCTCCGGAGGACCGATATGCCAGGCATTTACATTTTGCTTTTCCGGATCTATGGCAATGGAAATATCGATAGGTTTTGATAAGTCGATTGTATATTTTTTGGAATGGTATTGTATATGTGCTCTCAAGACAGGTTTAATTTAAAAAGATCAGATGCAATGCCGTCAGATAAAAATTTTCCTTTTGCAGTGGCTTTTAATGTTTCTCCTTCAATATACAACAATTCTTCCAAAATATATTTTTCTGACTGTTTTATAAGATATGTTAGGTATGTTTTTCCGAAATCTTTTGCTACTTTTTGTAGTGATACTCCCCACATAGTTCTTAAACCTGTCATTATATATTCGTTATAACCATCCGTAACCGTTAATATTTCTTCTTCTGCCGGAAGCCGGTTTTCTTTCAAAGAGGCAATGTATTTTGCATTATTATGAATATTCCAACTTCGCTTTTTCCCATCAAAAGAATGTGCTGACGGCCCGATTCCTATATATGGTTTTCCTTGCCAATATCCTGAATTGTTTTCACTAAAGAAACCTTTTTTTGCAAAATTGGATAATTCATAATGAATAAAATGATGCTGTTCTAATACATCAACCAGCAGGTAAAACTGCTCTTGCGCCTGTGCGTCATTTACTTGTGGAATTACCCCTTTTTTAATAAAGGTTTTCAAAGCTGTTTTAGGTTCAACAGTTAATGCATAACTGGAAATATGCGGAATTTTAAAAGATAAAGCCTTGCGAATGTTATCTATCCATTTTTTATTGGTCATTCCCGGTATTCCATAGATTAGATCTACGGAAATATTGTCAAAATGTTGGGTTGCCGTTGTCAGGCAATTTATGGCTTCCGATGCCTTATGAGCACGATTCATCAATTGTAAATCATCATCAAAAAAAGATTGAATGCCAATACTCAAACGATTAATACCGATTGTTTTATAATGTTCAAAAACGGTTCCCGATGATTTTTGAAATGATAAAAGATCATCCGGGTTTGCTTCCAGTGTAATTTCAGGATTTTTAATTACGGAATGATAACTGTAAACACTATTGATGATAGCTTCCAGTTCAGAAGTACTCAATAGGCTCGGTGTTCCGCCGCCAAAATAAATCGTTGTTACCATTTGATTGTTTAATGCCTCTTTACGAAGTTGAACTTCTTTTATTAATGCCTCTATAAGCATCTTTTTCTTTTTTAAAGAGGTGGAAAAATGAAAATCGCAATAGTAACACGCTTGTTTACAGAACGGGATATGAATATAAATTCCGGCGATGATGAATGGTTTATGTTATTTTTTTTGGATGTTGCTTTACAAAACTTGCCCAACCGGTATAGCTTTTTTCTTTTGCAACTTTTCCTGCATTATAAAAATGGCATACTGCAACAGCCAAACCGTCGGTAGCATCTAAATTTGAGGGTAACGTTTTTAAATCCAGTAAACTTTGTAACATTTTAGCTACCTGTTCTTTGCTGGCATTTCCATTTCCGGTAATAGCCATTTTTACTTTTTTAGGCAGGTATTCGGTAATTGGAATTTCCCTGGATAATCCTGCTGAAATGGCGGCACCCTGAGCCCTGCCCAGTTTTAACATCGATTGTACATTTTTACCGAAAAAAGGAGCTTCAATGGCTATTTCATCAGGATTATATGTATCTATCAGCTCTATAGCTCTCTCAAAAATCAATTTAAGTTTTACATAATGGTCGTCGTATTTTTGAAGTTGTAATTCATTCATTTGAATAAATTGCATTTTACTTCCCATGACCTTAATCAATCCAAATCCCATAACGGTAGTTCCCGGATCAATACCTAAAATGATTTTTTCCATACTCAATATATGATTTTGTTTTTAACCGCTCGGATGATACAAATCTAAACAAATTCTCATGGAGGTTATCATACTGTTTAAAGTTTGAAAGTTCCAAGTTTCGGTTTTAATAATACTATCAATTTTATTTATTTATAACTATAAGAAAAATTTATAGTTAAATACTTATCACCCCTACTTTAATAGGGTTTTTAATTGGTTTCTTTCCAAATAAAAAAGGTGGCTATAATTCTTTTTGCATTGTACCATAAGAGCAAGGCTACAATCAATAAAATAACCAGTATCAACCCTTTTTTTGGATTCGACTTTTTTTGTTTGCCAAGCCTTCTTTTAAATTTCACGCTGAACTCATTTAAACTTTTTCAATTTGCTAAAAAATTACTGTTTTCCGCTCTGTTTTTGTCTTTTTTTCCTTTGTAGCGCTGCCTATGCAACTCAAAAAATCCTTCAACAGAGCTAAAAACTTCTAATTTTCGCTTACATTCAAAAAGTTTAAATGAGTTCGCTTACTAAAATTTTTCACGAATATAAAAAATTAGGATCTTTCAAACTTTAAACTGAATTTTCTCTCCGGTAATTTTCTGCCCCAGCCTGGAGATAGCGTATTCTGATAACTGTAATACTCTGGGATATCCTCCCGTTACCTGGCCATCTCTCATCAATACGATCAATTTTCCGGAAGGTGTTAGTTGTACTGTTCCCGCCAGTACGGCAGAGGTTAAGATCGGTTGTAAATCGTTTTTAACGGGTTCGTTTAATCTATACCCCACGCGATTGTTATCTTCGGAAATTGTAAAAGATTCGAATAATTGTTGTTTTTGCTTATTATTTAACCGATCAAATTCCGGACCGGGAGAACATTCTAAACCGGGGGATATAAAGTGGTTCTTTTGAATCTTGACTTTAGAAAACCGGTCATTGGGAGTAGCGGTTGTGGGTTTTATATTCAATTCATCGCCTTTCTCCAATCTGGGCTTTGTAATTCCGGGAGAAAAACTCCTGCTTCCAAAAACAATAGTCGATCGGATACCTCCCTGAACGGCCAAATAAGTTCTGGCTCCGTAATGTCGTCTTTCAAAAAACAGGATAGACCCTTTTTCAGCAAAATATACTCTGTTTAATGCTATGGAAAGACTGTTTAGTTTTGGAGAAAAATCTCCTCCTGTTAAAGAAAAAAATGTAGCTGTTGTAAATTCAAAGACCCCCTGCCCGAAAGTGATTTCCAAAATTGCATCTTTCGAATCGTTTTGCAATAATACATTTGCGAGTTCAGCGGCATATGCATCCATCGCTCCGGCCGCTGCGACTCCCATTTTTGCAAAACCAAAGCGCCCTTTATCTTGTATTGACGTATACATTCCGGGATTCAATACTTTGATCATAGCTCCTGAAATTTTAATTGAAAAACTCCTTGTTTTACCTTTTCTTCTACTTCATAAAAGGTTTCCAAATCAATAGCGTGAAACCGAACCCGATCTCCGGCTTTGGCAAAACAAGGTGGCGATTTTGTAACGTCAAAAAAATTGACAGGCGATTTGCCTATGAGGTTCCAACCGCCTGCACTATCCTGAGGGTATACGCCGGTTTGTGCACCTCCTATTCCGACAGTACCTTTTGCTACCCGCAGCCTGGGGTTGGGTTTTCTTGGCATATGAATTTTTGTATGCAATCCTCCCAAATAAAGAAATCCGGGTTGAAAACCGAGAAAATAAATCAAATAATCCGGTGAAGTATGTAATTGAATTATTTCAGCAATGGAAATCCTTTTCAATTTGGAAATCGCTCCCAAATCCGGTCCAAATATCATGTCGTAACAAACAGGAATTTGCCAGATTCTTTGTTTTTGAGTTTGATTTTCCCGTTTTAACAAATACAACTCCTTTAGTTGCGAAATCTGAAAATCAAAATCAATACTGTTTTGATATTTGACAGTTAGGGAATGGTAAGCAATAATGGTATCTATATTATTCTGGTTGTTGGAAATGATGCTTTCAAAACGGATAATATCTTTAATGATTTTTTCATCCGTTTTTGCAGGCCATTCAATCAAAATGGCACTATCTCCAAAAGGTTTATATGTAAGTTGATACAAATTTTTACTCACCATCACATATCTAAATATTGATGCAATGCTTTTAAAATAGCAATTGCATTTTCATTATCGCCATGAACGCAGAATGTCTGTGCTTTTATCATGAGTTCTTTGCCGCTAATCGTTTTTACTTTTGACTTGTTTAGCATTCCGGAAACATGGGTGATTATTGCTCCCGGATCCGTTAAAACCGCATGAGGATCACTTCTTGAAACCAACGTTAAATCGTCATTATAATTACGGTCTGCAAAAGCTTCATATACGACTTCAATTTCATATTCCTGCGCTACCTCTTCAACCTTAGAGCGGTAAGGGGCGTATATTTTTATCTTTTCAAAAACATTTCGAATAGCTTTGCAAACGACTTCTGCTTTTTCCCGGTTTACAACAACCAAATTATACAGAGCTCCATGTGGTTTTATATGATGAACCTGCGTATGATGAAAAATTGCTCTTTCTTTAAAAAGCTGCATTTGTTCTTCTAAACTCTGCTGTAATTGGTTATTTGAAATACCCATCACTTTTCTTCCAAAATTGATTCGATCCGGAAATGAAGGATGTGCTCCTGTTTTTACTTTATTTTTAATGGCAAGCTCCATCACCCGATCTATTATTTCAACCGATCCTGCATGTCCGCCACAGGCAATATTACAAGAAGAGGTAAGCGGCATCAGCAGATGTTCATTGTTTAGCCCTTCTCCTACATCACAATTTAAATCAATTTTCAATATTTTGTTTTTTAAGATTAAAATAAACTAAATCCAAAAACGCTATCAAGCCCTCTTAACCCTAAAAAAACAGTTGCTATCAGAATGACAATTCCTAGTATATTTTGAAGTTTTGAATTTACAAAATCTCCCAAGACAGATTTTTTATTGACAACCCACAGCAAGACTCCCGCAATGACAGGTAGTAAAATGCCGTTAGCTACCTGGGCAAATTTGATGATTTCTATGGGTTTGATACCAAGGCAAGAACATACGACTCCAAGCATTAGAATACATATCCAAACGGTTCTGAATTTTTTAGATTTTAAGCCTCCTTTCCACCCAAAACAACCTTTGGCCACATAGGCAGCTGCTAATGGGGCTGTAATTGCTGAAGTGATTCCCGCGGCAAACAGTCCGATTGCCAAAAAGTATTTTGAAAAATCTCCATATAAAGGAGCTAAGCTTTGGGCCAGGTCAATAGCGTTGGAAATTTCTCCTGTGGTAATAGAAGCTGCCGAAATGATGATTGCCATGGAAACCAAGCCTCCTAAAATAATAGCAATCACGGTATCTTTTCTAACGGCTTTTAAATCTTCGTGTTTACTCCACTTTTCTTTTACTAAAGACGCATGTAAAAAAAGATTGTAAGGCACTACCGTAGTACCTATTAACCCTATAATTGTCAGTAAGCTTCCTTTAGGTGATTTTGGAATAAAAACTCCTTTCAGAATATCAAAAAGATCAGGTTTCGTTATGAAGGCAGTAATGATAAAAGAGACACTCATTACGACTACTAAAGCAACCAGTGCTTTCTCTAAAAACTTGTAATCCCCGATATATAATAACATAAATGCCAATAATCCGATAATGATACTAAAAATATTAATCGCAGCACCGAAAATGGTTATTGAAAACGATCCTAAAACGGCTTCAAGCCCCAGAATCCCTCCACTGATATTTCCGGCTTCATAAGAAGCATTTCCGATAACAATCGCTAAAAGAATTAGCAAGAGTATCAATTGGTTAATGACTGGGTTTTTAATTTCCGATTTAATTACTTCCGACAATCCTTTTTGAGAGACAATTCCCAAACGCGCTGCCATTTCCTGTAGCACAATGGTAGCAACGACGGATAAAGTCATTGCCCATAATAAATCAAACCCGAAATGCACTCCTGCCAGTGTACATAAGGTCACGGTTCCCGGCCCGATAAAAGCAGCGGCAACCAGTGTTCCCGGCCCGGTATGTTTGTACAAATTCTTAATCATAATTTGCAGCGTTTAAAGCATAAATGGCAAAACTTCCTAACCAATGCCCGCCTTCATAACTATCCCCTACAAGGTTTGGCAATGAATAATTGATGTGTTTGTTAGCAATATTTTTTAAATGATCGTATTCCGGAAGACCTTCTACAATATCATATATGGCCCAGGCCCTGGAAAAGTTCACCCCATCCAGATGTACCAGTTTACCATCTTTTCTGTCGGAAACTTTACCGACCTGCAGTGTATAGTTTTTATCTTTTAATTGTGGCAAAAACGAGGCAAACCACGTTTTAAATTCCGATATTGGCAATACTCTTTTCATAATGGCCGCTTCCTGCAAGCAAGGGGAAAGAAAATCGTATCCGCTGGGCTCCCACAACATGGGGCATTCAACATCCTTTGTATAAAATTCCCTTGCTCTTTTTTCAATGATATCTTTTAGAGCTTGATTTTTCAGTGTTTCCGCATAATCCCAGGCAAAAGTCAAGCCGAATGCCGTATTCGTATGCTCTCCTACTCTAATCGGATAGTTTAATTTTGGTAAAAAGTCGATGTACTTCCAAACCATTACATCCGTTAGCGGTTGCAGGTTATTTTCTAACCGTCGTGCCGTTTCATCGTCCCAGGTATGAAGCTCTTCTGCCAGTTTTAACAGCCAGGCCCAACCATAGGTACGCTCGTAATTTTTATTGTGTTTTCCATGAAAATAAGCAACTTCTTTTTCTATATTTTCCTTTGAGATATTCTGAAGTAACCGGGCTTTGATTTCAGAAGCATTTTTTAAGGCAGGAAACCGTTTCAGCAAAGACACCAGGCTCCAGTGTCCGTGTACAGAAGAATGCCAGTCAAAACAACCATAAAAGGCAGGGTGTAGCTCTTTTGGTGATTGGAGATCTTCTACTCCCCCTATTGTTTGTCCCGGTTTATTGGGAAATTCCACTTGAATACAACTAATGGGCAAAGTAACTAACCTTTCGGCCTGTTCCAAATTTAATTCGGGAATCTTAATTTGTTCCGTTAAAGTAACTTTATTTTCTTTTTGAACCACATCATCGCACGTCCATAACAAAATAGTAGCTAAGATAATAGATAAGTGCTTCATCATTAAGGTAATAATTCAGGTTAAAAGTAGAAAAAAGATTCCATAAAAAAAGCACCTCAATAATTCAAGATGCTTTTTATGAAAAGTGATTAAATTCAAACCAATGGCCCTCCGGCCATTATTTCTTCATCGGCATATGTTTCAAACTTTTTAAAATTAGATTTAAAAGAATCTGCTAATTTTTGAGCTGTCTTATAATATCCTTCATCATTACGCCATGATTTCCTGGGGCTTAACACTTCTGTCGGAACATTGGGGCATATTCTCGGCTGTTGTACTCCAAAGACAGAATGGATATGATAGTTATCTTTGTTTGCTTCTTCCAGGCTCCCATCTACTGCAGCATGAATCATCGCACGGGTATATTTTAGAGCCATTCGATGACCAATTCCGTAAGGCCCTCCGGTCCAACCCGTATTTACCAGCCAGACAGTAACACCTGTTTCCTGCATTTTTGTACTTAACATTTCTGCATATCTCACCGGGTGTAATGGCATAAAAGGTGCTCCAAAACAAGCTGAAAAACTGGGTTGAGGTTCTGTAACACCCGCTTCTGTTCCTGCAACTTTAGCCGTGTAACCGGAAATAAAATGATAAGCCGCCTGGCCTGGAGTTAATTTGGAAATTGGAGGGAATACGCCAAATGCATCGGCTGTTAAAAAGAAAATATTTTTGGGGTTTCTTCCTATTGATCCTTCCTGAATATTATCAATATGATAAATTGGGTAACTTACACGTTTATTTTGAGTTATAGATATATCTGTAAAATCTACCACACCATTTTCATCCATCATTACATTTTCCAGAATGGCTCCTTTTCTGATGGCACGATAAATTTCCGGTTCTTTTTCTTCTGTAAGATCAATTGCTTTTGCATAGCATCCTCCTTCAAAATTAAACACGGTATTTTCGTTTGTCCAGCCATGTTCATCATCTCCGATCAATTTACGTTTGGGGTCTGCGGATAAGGTTGTTTTTCCTGTTCCTGATAATCCAAAAAATATGGCGGTATCTCCTTTTTTTCCAACGTTTGCAGAACAATGCATTGGCAGTGTGTTTTTGAATACCGGAAGGATAAAGTTCAATGCGGAAAAGATACCTTTTTTAATTTCTCCAGTGTAGCCGGTTCCTCCAATCAGTGCTATTTTTTTGTTAAAGTTCAAAATGGCAAAGTTATGCTGCCGGGTTCCATCTGCTTTTGCATCTGCCATAAAACCGGGAGCATTGATGATCGTCCATTCCGGTTGAAAATTTGTAAGTTCCTCTTTTGTGGGGCGCAAGAACATATTATAAGCAAATAGATTGCTCCATGGATATTCGTTAATAACACGGATATTCATCCGATAATTCGGGTCTGCACACACATAGCTATCTCTTACAAAAATTTCTTTATTTGACAGGTATGAAACTACTTTGTCACATAGTGAATCAAACTTATCGGGATCAAATGGAATATTAATATTTCCCCACCAGACTTCATCTTTGGTAATTTCATCTTTCACAATAAAACGGTCCATTGGCGATCTACCGGTAAATTCACCTGTATTCACTGCAAGAGCCCCTAAAGACGATACTCTTCCCTGCTTTTTCTCTAATGTAATTGCGTGTAATTCGTCGGGAATTAGCTGATAGTGCACGGTGGCATTTTCTATCCCCGAATGGATTAACGAAAACGTTTTCGTATCTAGGCTTACCATTTCTTAATTTTTAAGTTAAGTTTGTTTGTAAGGCAAAATTAGGGATATTTTTTACACAACATTGTCTATACGGTTTTTTTCTTCATTATTTTTATTGATATTTAATGAATTGAAAGATTAAAAGATTAAAAGGTTGAAGAATTTTAAAAATGTAACAATGAACTCATTTAAACTTTTTCAATTTGCTAAAAAATTGCTGTTTTTAGCTCTGTTTTTATCTTTTTTTCCTTCCGTAGCGCTGTTATACAACTCAAAAAAGCTTTCAACATATCAGGGCAAACGCATTAAACTTTTATGAATATATCAGTAAAACTAATTTTTCATTAAAGAATTGACATTTAATAATGGATTTTATTCGTAATTTTTTAAACTTACCTTTAATGATTATTCATTTTTTTGAAAATAATTACAGGTTAACTTGGATCAAAAAATCATAAAGTATTGATTAAAAACATGTTAACTTTAATGCGTTTACCCTGTTCAACATATCTAAAAACTTCTAATTTTCGCTTAAATCCAAAAAGTTCAAATGAGTTCAATGTGATAATGTAGTAATGTTGGATTCAAGGAATATATAAAGACATTTTATTTTTTGTCAATTACTTTTTTTACAAAATGAAAAAATAGCAAGAACCATCCCAGTACAAATAATAATCCTCCTAAGGGAGTAACGAACCAGATACTATTTGCAGGAATTTTGAGTAAATAAATTGTGTAAATAGAACCTGAGAAGAAGAATATCCCCAGAAAGAAAAGAATGCTTAAGTTATTTTTAAACGTTTTTGAAAACTCTTTATAGGTATTTATAAAAAGTAACACCAGTACGTGATATACCTGATAACGGATAGCCGTTTGTATGCTTTCCATAGCATCGGGCACTAGCTTTTCTTTTACACTATGTGTTGCAAAGGCGCCTAATATAATAGCCATTAATCCTAATAATGCAGTAATGCTTAAATTTTTGCTCATATTCATTCGAAAAAAAAAACTACAAAATGGTGTTTTTTTATATTTTCGTTATATACAACAAAAATAATACAATTCTGCGATGAGAAACATCTTAGTTATCGGTGCCGGAAAATCGAGTTCTTACTTGATAGATTACCTTCAAAAAAAATCGCAGCAGGAAAATTTACATATTACAATTGCAGACGTTTCTATTGAAAATGCCATAATAAGAGCCGGGAAAAACCCGAGATCTACTGCCCTGGTGTTTGATATTTTTGATGAAAGGCAAAGAAGAAAGGAAATTCAAAAAGCGGATATGGTCATTTCCATGTTACCTGCAAGGTTTCACATTCAAGTGGCAAAAGATTGTGTTGAATTTGGCAAGCATATGATAACTGCTTCCTATGTTTCTAAGGAAATGAAAACGTTGGACGCAGAGGTCAAAAAGAAAGGGTTGATTTTTATGAATGAGATGGGGGTGGATCCCGGAATTGATCACATGAGTGCAATGCAAGTCATTGACAGGATTCGGGATAATAACGCAAAAATTTTGTTATTTGAATCTTTTACGGGTGGGTTGGTAGCTCCTGAGAGTGATGATAATCTTTGGAATTACAAATTTACCTGGAATCCCCGAAATGTAGTTATTGCCGGGCAAGGTACTGCTGCCATGTTTATTCAGGAAGGTACTTATAAGTATATTCCTTACCATAAATTATTTCGGAGAACAGAATTTTTAACACTAAATGGAAATGAAAAATTTGAAGCGTATGCAAATCGCGACTCACTGAAATACAGAAATGTGTATGGTTTGGAAGACATTCCAACCATGTATAGAGGTACTATCAGAAAAGTTGGTTTTTCCAGGGCCTGGAATATTTTTATTCAACTGGGGATGACAGACGACACGTATACCATAGAAGGTTCTGAAAATATGAGTTATCGTGATTTTGTAAACTTGTTTTTAGCCTATTCTCCAAATGATTCCGTAGAGTTAAAATTGCGTTCCTATTTAAAAATCGATCAAGATGATGTAATGTGGGATAAGTTAGTTGAGCTAGACCTCTTCAATCCTAATAAAAAAATAGGTCTGAAAAATGCAACCCCGGCGCAAATGCTGCAAAAAATAGTATCTGATTCCTGGACATTACAAGAAGAGGACAAAGACATGATTGTGATGCATCATAAATTCGGTTATGAAATTGATGGTGAAAAACGTCAAATAGAAAGCAGCCTGATAGTAAAAGGAGAAAATCAAACTTTTACTGCCATGGCTAAAACAGTAGGGTTACCTGTTGCGATTGCTTCTTTAAAGATATTAAATAAAGAGATTACCACTCCGGGTGTTCAAATTCCTATCACTAAAGAAGTGTATGTTCCTATTTTACGGGAATTGGAAGCATATGGAATTCAATTTTACGAAAAAAAGTGCCCTATTTGGGGTACAATCCGGAAAATATAGCAGGGTAAAAAAAGGGATGGAGTATTAGCTGAATAACAATTATAATTTTAAATAAAAACCTTTTGTCAATTCCATATATTTTTGAGTATACTGATGGCGGGCAGTTTCAATAATCAACTGCTCTTCTATTATTTCTTTTTTTCCAAAAGAAAATTCTAACAAACTCCGTTTGGTTCTGGAATACGGGGTTCCTTTTACGCTGCAAACTTTATTTGGAAATAACTTATTTTCCAAAGCAGATGCAATAAACCTTTGTTCTTCTTTATATGGAAGAATGACGGCAAATTTCCCTGTTGCAGAAAGCAGGTTTGTTGCTCTTGTAATCAATTCCCGAAACGACAGAGATGAAGTAAACCTGGCTTTGTTTCTTGCAGTATCTTTTGTTTCGTAGGCATCCGAATAAAAAGGAGGGTTGGAAATAATGAGATCGTATGCTTCTTTTACCATTTTTTGGGTAAAATCCTGAAAAGCGCTATGGTAACAAAATAACCGGTGGCTCCAGTTTGATCGTTTAAAATTTTCTACTGATTGTTGATACGCTTTTTTATCAATTTCTACGGCATTAACAATCGCATTACTACAACGCTGAGCGAGCATCAATGTAATAACCCCTGTTCCGGAACCTATGTCTAAAATTGTTTTCGGACTGTGGTCTATTGAACACCAGGCACCTAGCAAAACACCATCTGTTCCCACTTTCATAGCCGTTTTATCCTGATGGATAGCAAATTTTTTAAATTGGAATGGTTGAGGTTTTTTCAAAATTGTATAGGATGCGGTTTTAAAGTTGAAAAATGTAAAAGTTTCGGGTTAAAAATCTGTAAAAAACACTTTTAAAGTTAAGGAGATGCCATTTTTTAAAGAAAATAAAAATAATATGGCAGCTATTCGTTATGAAGTCCTAATAATTTCTTAAGTATTTCTTTATCTGATTTTAATTCTGTTATCTGTTCTAATAATACTTCGATCAGTTTATCTTTATCGTCTGAAGCTTTGTTTGGTGATTTGTACTGTTTTAATGGTTCTTCTTCCGCCAAATTACTATCTCCGAATAGCAACCAGTGAAGATCTGTATCGGGATATTTTGTAACTATATTTACGATAGCATTGGAATTTAAAGGAGAGTTTTTTGCTTTTCCCCTAAAATTTGCTGAAGTCATTCCTATACTACTAAAAAATTCTTCCTTAGTAATCGATTGTTTTTCAGCAATTTCTACTACTCTTTCTTTAATATTTGAAAATATATTTTTCATTATCTTTTGATTTGTAATTTTATTTTCTTAGATTGCGGACCATAAAACAGTAACAATATAACAACAATTATTACTAATGTCAAATAAGAATTACTATGATTGTAAAAGCTGGAAAATGTAAAAGTTTTAAAGCTGGAAAGTTTCGGTTAAAAGTCTGTAAAAAAAGCTTTTTTAAAGTAAAAAATAATAATAACACCTGTTGTGCATTTTAAATAATGCTGATTTTAATATTGTTGATATTTCTATCAAAGAAAAATTTGTTGATGTATTGAATTACAGTTAAAGCAGATATCTTAGATATTATTCTTGTTTTAAATCCTTCAAAAGTTTTAGCATAGTTTCTTCGAATCATAAACTGGTCATATAATGGATCAAGACTAATTGTTGTGTTTTAGGCAAAAATTTGTGTTAATCTGAACAGGAAGAATTCTACATTTTTAACACCTCTAAACTGCGCTCTAAAGGCTTTAATCTTAGCATTAAAAGATTCAGCAGAAGCATTTGTACTCCGATTGATAAAATAATTGAGTATTGACCGATAATTTATAGAAATTGTATTTGCTATTGTATTAAAAGCTTTAAAACCAGATTTTTCTACATCATTATACCAATGTGCTAGTTTTGTATATGCAATTTGTATTGATTTAGCTGTATTGAATATATTTCTAAGGCTCTGATTTAAGTTAAAAGCCTTTTGAATATCAGGATATTTTTCAAAAAGTATTTTGCTTCTTAGATATTGATTTTGTGTCCATTTTTCAGGAGATTTATAGAGTAAATATCTACTTCTAGCTAAGAGTTGTTTTCTAGTGTCCCCATTGTCAAATATCTCAGGTTGATACTCTTTACCTTTTGTTTTTGCTAACTTGATTAGGTCATTTTCTAGGTCTATTGCATTCCATCGATGTTTTATTCTAATATCTTGTAGCGCTTCTAGAGCTAGTTTTTGCACATGGAATCTATCAGTTACTTGTATGGCCTTAGGGAAACATGTTTTGGCTATATTTTTCATAGAGTTCGCCATATCTAGTGTAATTTCTTTGACTTTGTTTCTTTTTTTAGAGGATATTTTAAGTAACTGTTCTATAATGGGTTCTATCTTAGTGCCTGCAAAAACCCCTACAATAGCTCCTTTTTTACCTTTGGCTTTTTTATTGGTAATAATGGTGTAGAGTTCTCCTTTAGACAATGCTGTTTCATCAATAGATAAATAAGCACCTATATTTTCAGGAAAAACATGCCACTCTTTAGCATGTTTTTTTTGTTTCCATTGTTTAAACTCACTTAAATAATCACGATATTGACGTCCAAGTTTTTTACCATCAACTCCGTAAAATCTACCTATAGTTCTACAATCACTGGTTTCTCTATCTACTAATTTCTTTTAAAAAAGCAGCGAACTGCTCTGTCATTCGAGTCCCCTGTGCTACTAAATTCCAATCTCTTTGTACAATTTGTTTGGTCTTCCTATCTAACCATCTACGACGTTTAATGTGAAGATATACTGTGTTGCCTCGTAATGGAAAGTCTTGAATGGTAAGCTCTTTATGAAATCCGTGAGCTATCAAGATACGTTCTGATTCTTCTTTGGGAACTATGTTACGTTCTTCAAAATACAAATGCATCACTTCATTTTCAACACTATGTTTTGACAAATCAAAATGTTCAACTAACAACTCTGGTAAAATTAATTTTAGTAAATCTATATAAGTATCCAACCTCCTTTTTTTACAAAGATCACAATACTATTTTAAATTCACACACAACTTTTGAGATTGATCCCATATAATTGTGAGAACAAAGTTTCTATACGTTTTCTAGATTTTCTAAAAATATAAGCTTGTTTCTTATACTGATTTTGATTATTTCTCATTGGTGTATTTAATTTAATATCATAGGTTTCAAATAAATTAAGTTGAACTTCTGCGGATAAATATCCTCTATCACCAATTAAAGTAGCGCTTTTAATCTGCATTTTAACCGCTTTAAGATAATTGATATCATGTACAGATGCTGGACTAAAATCGATACTCTGAAAAACACCGCTCACAGAACAAATTGCGTGCAACTTATACCCGTAATAATTAGTACCTTGAGATGCACAATAACCTTTGTCTGGAAAGGTATGCATTGTTTCTTTGCAGATTTTAGAACGATAACTCCTTGATAATTTGCAAACTTCCAAAGGCATACTGTCAACGATAAAATAATTCTCAAATTCATTAAAGTAGGAAGCTAATTTTAATCGAATACTGTCCAAATGATCTAATAATCTACGCCTTCTTTTGTTATAAACACTTCGTTCTATTTTCTGGTAAATTGCAATTGGGAGTTTCCTAAACAAATCATTCTCGCTATCAATTCCCATAAATTCTACCGTTAAACTTAAACTGATGAGTTCTAAATCACTAAGTTTAGGTTCACGCCTTTGATAAATTAAAAGTTGTTCTTTTAATATTTTTCTTAATACTTCCAATATTCTTTCGTAATTTGCATTTAAGTTGTTCATTATAAATGATTTGTGATTAAATCAATTTACTGATTTTCAGTAAGATGAACAACTTTTTTGTCCTAAATCATAATGCACAACAGGTAATAACAGCTATTCGTTTTGAAGTCCTAATAATTTCTTAAGTGTTTCTTTATCCGATTTTAATTCTGTTATTTGTTCTAATAATACTTCAATCAATTTATCTTTATCATCCGAAGTTTTGTTTTGCAATTCGTATTGTTTTGCCGGTTCTTCTGCCAAATTGCTATCTCCGAATAGCAACCAGTGAAGATTTGTATCGGGATATTTTGTAACTATATTTACAATGGCGTTGGAATTTAAAGGTGAGTTTTTAGCTTTTCCTCTAAAATTTGCTGAAGTCATTCCTATACTTCGAAAAAATTCTTCTTTAGTAATTGACTGTTTTTCAGCAATTTCTACTACTCTTTCTTTAATATTTGAAAATATATTTTTCATTATCTTTTGATTTGTAATTTTACTTTCTTATATTGTAAATCATAAAACATTAACAATATAACAACAATTATTACTAATGCCAAATAAGAATTACTATGATTACAAAATTAGAAAGGAAGCAATTGAAAGATTTGTTTCAAGGGCATTATGCTGAGGATGTTTTAAATATCTTATCCCAGAAAATGGTTCTAAACAGAAATGGAGAACCCCACAATGTGCAATACGTTAGAATGGTCTTTCAGGGCATTCGCAAAAACTCGGATATTGAAGCAGCCATTTGGCAGTTAGCCAGTAAAAAACAAAAGGAAATTGATTTTCAAAAACAACAAAAACAGAGAATCCTTAATAATAAATCTTAATGCACTTTTTTAGTGCTATTATAAGTCCACCAAGGTAATCTAAAATGCCTACGGATTGCCTTGGTTTTTCTACTATTTTTTCTTTGTGTTTTCCAAGGAGCAATTTGGGTTTTGCAAAATAGGTATATTCTCTGTATTTGTATTGTCAATAATCAATATCTGAGATGTCTTATCCCAACTTGTATACAGTTGCCAATTTCTTTAAAAAATAAAAACCCGCTCAAAAGGGATCAATCCGAAAACTTGTGGGATTTTAAAGATATTATTGAAAACATTTAAGTTGAGTCAATCGCAAAAACATCATTCAATAGAGTTTAAAAACTTAATAAACAGTTATTTAATGGATATTCATTTAAAAAAAATCTGAAATGATAAAATTTTTATTCAAGTCTTCCCCACAACTTTTTTGCTTGATCCCTCAAAAGTGAGCGGGAAAAATTGCTATGAAAAAGAAAAAGTGTTACGCTCAAAAACGTAACAGCGCAAAAATAAGAAATCCTTTGGCTTATTCTTAATATCTTTGGTTACCTGTGCAAAAATTTGTTAGAGAAAAATCGGACTCTAATAATAAAACCTAATCAACAAATAGCCTATTTTTAAGGGTTAACTATTTAGCAGAGAGGAAGGGATTCGAACCCTCGATACCCTTTTGAGGTATACACACTTTCCAGGCGTGCGCCTTAGACCACTCGGCCACCTCTCTAATTTACTATCGTTGACAATAAAGGGTTTTGATAGTTTCTCAAAAATATATGTTTAACTTATATATAAATCGATCAATCCTTCCGGTGTCTCAACAGTAATTGTTTTTTGTTTTCTATCTACCTTTTTGATAAAATCATCGGTTATGGGGATAAAAATCTCCTTACCTTCTCTCTCTATCTCAAAAAGAGGTTGTGCAGTTCTATCGTTAATAGCTATGATTTTACCTACACTTCCAAAATGTATATCCGTAATTGTAAATCCGACGACTTCGTGATAATAAAATTTATTTCCGGATAATTTTGGAAGTACATCTAATGGTAAATAAATATCTGAGTTCAAAATGGAATCTGCCTCCGCTTCCGTGTGCAGGTTTTCAAACTGAACACGTAATTGATTTCTCTTATGTAATGAACTTTTTTTTATAAAAATGGGAATTAAATTAGTTCCTAATTCAACAAAAACCGACTCTATATTTTCATACAGCTCGGGTTCGTCAGTGTCTAATTTAACTACTACAGCTCCTTTAAAACTATACTTTCTTACAATTTTACCCAAGTAAAAACATTCTTCTTTGCGCATTTCCGCACCAAAATTACTCGGTAGCTGTTTTCTTGGTTTCCTCTTCTGTAGTTTCAGAAGCTTCGGAGCTTTCTTCTTTGACTTCAGTTTCTGTTGCTGCAACAACTTCTTCCGTAGCTTCTGTTGTTTCAGCAGGAGTGTCTTCGGAAACTTCTTCTACAACAGGCGTGGCGGCAGCTTCAACACGTGCTTTATTTACCACTTTTTCAGCTTCCAGCGCTTTTGCTTTTGCAGTTGTTTTCTTTTTTGCCAAACGACCTTCTTTAGAAGTAATCTTACCTGCTTTTTCTTCTAACCATACATTAAATTTTTCTCCCGCTTGTTCTTCCGTTAAAGCTCCTTTACGAACCCCTCCTGCCAAATGCTTTTTCAATAGAGCTCCTTTGTAAGACAAAATAGCTCTTGCAGTATCTGTAGGTTGCGCCCCATTTTGCAGCCATTTTACAGCACTATCAACATCCAGGTCAATTTTTGCCGGATTCACATTAGGGTTATAAGTTCCCAGTTTCTCTAAATAGCGGCCATCTCTTTTAGCTCTTGCATCTGCTGCAACAATCCAATAAAATGGTTTTCCTTTTTTACCGTGTCTTTGTAATCTAATTTTTACAGGCATAATTTGTTAATTTTTAAAGGTTCTCGACCTTAAATTATTAATCATCTTACTATCTCGTAGTAAGTGGGCGCAAATGTACAAATTCTTTTTCAACTTAAGTCATAACCTCTTTTAAATATTTTAACTTTGCATACATACTTTTTCCGTAAGAATGCAAACGCTAAAAAATTTTCCACTCAAAAGCAAACATGGTAAATCCATCATAATGGATATCTATTACAAAAAAACAGCAGTTCCCAAACCTCTGGTTATTTTCTGTCATGGTTATAAAGGGTATAAAGATTGGGGTGTTTTTGACAAGACGTCAAAATGGTTTGTCGATAAAGGTCTTATATTGTTAAAATTCAATTTTTCTCATAATGGCGGAACTCTTGAACAACCTGTTGATTTTCCGGATTTAGAAGCGTTCGGAAACAATAACTATATGATAGAGTTAGATGATTTGACTTCGGTATTGGATTGGGTAACATCAAGTAAAGAATGGCATAATGAAATGGATATAAGAAACATCATACTGATAGGTCATTCCAGGGGAGGGGGTATTTCTATTTTAAAAGCATCTCGGGATCGCAGCATAAAAAAACTCATTACCTGGGCATCGGTTTGTGATTTACATCGAACCATGTTTGAAGAAGGAGATGATCTGGAGCAATGGAAAAAAGACGGGGTTTGCTACGTGGAAAACGGAAGAACCGGACAACAAATGCCACATTATATCCAGTTTTATGATAACTATAAAGAAAATAAAGATCATTTAAACATTCAAAAGGCTATAGAGCGTATTTCCATCCCACATCTTATTATTCACGGAGATGCGGATACTTCGGTTCCTGTTGAGCACAGTAAAAATTTACACAAATGGAACCCAAACAGTGAATTGTATATAGTGCCAAAAGCCGATCACGTTTTTGGTGCCAGACAACCTTGGACAGAAGTGAACTTTCCCGAACATTTTGTTACTGTTTTGGAGAAAACATTCGATTTTATACAAAATACATAGTTGAAAATTTTCTTTGGGTGTCGAACTTTTTTGGCAAATCAATTCGGCAAAGGTCTCAGTGTTAATAAAACACAATAACTCTTCTATTTATGTTCTGTGTCTTTTTAGTAATTTTATAATGAACTTTTTAAAATACCGGAAATTCATATATGTACTTAATTTTTGATACGGAAACCACTGGCCTGCCTAAGAGTTGGAATGCCCCTGTTACCGATACGGATAATTGGCCAAGGTGTATACAAGTTGCCTGGCAACTGCATGATGAGGTGGGGAATTTGAAGGAGCATCATGACTTCTTGGTTCAACCGGACGGATTTGATATTCCATATGATGCGGAGAGAGTTCATGGCATTTCCACTCATTTGGCCCGGGAACAAGGGATTCCTTTAAATGAAGGACTGGCATTGTTTAATGAAGTTTTAAAAAAAACCAAGTATATTGTTGGTCAAAATGTAGGATTTGATATTAATATTATAGGGTGTGAATTCTACAGGCTAGGTGTAGAAAATAACCTGATCGACCTCCCTGTTTTAGATACTTGTACGGAACACACGGCACAAATGTGTCGAATCCCGGGAGGTCGGGGCGGGAAATTCAAATTACCGACATTAACAGAACTACACCACCACTTATTTGGCATTGGCTTTGAAGAAGCACACAACGCAACTGCTGATGTGGAAGCAACTACCCGTTGTTTTTTTGAGCTCATTCGTTTGGGAGCATTTACAAAGAAACAGCTGGGTGTTGATACGGATTATTTTAAGGCTTTCTCCGAAGCAAATCCCAAACCCGTCCAGGTTATCGGTTTAAAACATCGGAACTTAAAAAAAGAAAGCGATAACATCAGAAAACGGCTGGCTTCTGAAAAAGAAGCAGCAACTACAGAAGCTACCTCAGCAAGCCTAACGGCATTGGAAAACGTTCGGTTTGCTCATCTGCACAATCACACGCAGTTTTCAATACTACAGTCTACCATCCAAATTAGCAGTATTGTAAAAGCTGCCGCAAAAGACCATATGTCTGCAGTAGCCATAACAGATACCGGAAACATGATGGCTTCCTTTCACTTTGTGAGAGAAATACTAAATCATAATAAAAAGGTTTCCGTTACAAATAAACTTGCAGAAGAAAAAGGAGATATTTCTACCGAAACGACTCTAAAACCCATTATAGGTTGTGAGTTTTATGTTTGTGAAAATCACTTGGATAAATCGAGAAAAGATAATGGTTTTCAGGTTGTATTTTTAGCTAAAACAAAAAAAGGGTACCACAATCTGGCTAAAATGTCCTCTATTGCTTTTATAGACGGATTCTATTACGTTCCGAGAATTGACAAAAAAGTAATTAAGCAATATAAAGAAGATATTATTGTGCTGACGGGAAATACGTACGGTGAAATCCCCGGTAAAATTTTAAAAACAGGAGAAAAACAGGCAGAAGAAGCCTTGCTTTGGTGGAAAGAACAATTTGGAGATGATCTTTATCTCGAATTAATGCGCCATCACCTGGAAGAAGAAAAAGTGGTCAATGATGTTTTATTGAGGTTTTCAAAGCAACACAACATTAAAACGGTGGCTACCAATAATACCTTTTACCTCATTAAAGAGGATGCAAATGCACATGATATTTTATTGTGTGTAAAAGATGGCGAAAAGCAGGCTACTCCTAAAGGAAACGGAAGAGGATATCGTTATGGTTTATCAAATGACGAATATTACTTTAAGTCTACGGAAGAAATGAAAAGCCTGTTTGCTGACATTCCCGAAGCGATTATTAATATCCAGGAAATTGTTGATAAAATCGAGGTCTTTTCACTGGCGAGAGATGTTTTGTTACCTGCGTTTGATATTCCCGAAGAATTTCAGGACTCAAAAGATACGGAAGATGACGGAAAAAGAGGAGAGAATAATTATTTAAAGCACCTTACCTATGTGGGAGCTAAAGAGCGCTATGGTGACATATCCGATGAAATTAAAGAACGTATAGATTTTGAATTGAGAGTGATTGCCAATACCGGATATCCCGGATATTTCCTAATTGTGCAGGATTTTATCTCCGAAGCGAGAAAAATGAATGTTTCGGTAGGCCCCGGGCGTGGTTCGGCTGCGGGATCTGTGGTAGCCTATTGTTTAAAGATCACGAATATAGACCCCATTAAATACGATTTGCTTTTTGAGCGTTTCTTAAACCCGGAACGTATATCCATGCCTGATATTGATATTGATTTTGATGATGAGGGAAGAGGTCGTATCATGAATTATGTAATCAATAAATATGGGTCTAATCAGGTAGCACAGATCATTACGTATGGTACCATGGCTGCCAAATCTTCTATTAGAGATACAGCCCGTGTGTTAGACCTGCCACTGTATGAAGCAGACAGGATTGCCAAATTAATTCCAAATATCAAACTGAAAGATATTTTTAATAACGATGATAAAAATCAGGCCAAAATAGCCGGCTTACGTTCCGAAGAAAAAGAGATGGTAAACGAGCTGAGAACAATTGCTAATGGTGACGGAATAGAGTCCGAAACCATTAACAAAGCTATGGTTTTGGAAGGTTCCGTCAGAAATACCGGAATCCATGCCTGTGGAGTGATCATTACACCGTCGGATATTACCGATTTTGTTCCTGTTGCTACTGCAAAGGATTCGGATATGTATGTAACTCAGTTTGACAATTCGGTTGTTGAGAATGCCGGCCTGCTAAAAATGGATTTCCTGGGCTTAAAAACATTGACACTAATTAAAGATACCATTAAGATTATAAAAGCACGACAGGGAATTGAATTAGATCCCGAAAGTTTTTCGCTGGACGATAAAAAAACGTATGAACTCTTCCAACGAGGGGAAACAGTGGGTATATTTCAATACGAATCTCCCGGTATGCAAAAACACATGCGCACATTAAAGCCAACTGTTTTTGAAGATTTGATTGCCATGAATGCGTTGTATCGCCCGGGACCCATGGAGTATATTCCCTCTTTTATTAACAGGAAACACGGAAGAGAGGATATTGAATACGATCTTCCTGAAATGGAAGAATACCTTGCTGAGACCTACGGAATTACCGTATACCAGGAGCAAGTGATGTTACTTTCTCAAAAATTAGCCGATTTTACTAAAGGAGAGGCAGATGTATTGCGTAAGGCCATGGGTAAGAAACAAGCAGCCGTATTGGCAAAGATGAAACCACAATTTATTGAACAAGCCGGTAAAAAAGGGTATAGTGCTGAAAAATTAGAAAAAATTTGGAAAGACTGGGAAGCGTTTGCATCTTATGCTTTCAACAAATCTCATTCAACCTGCTATGCGTGGATTGCCTATCAAACAGCGTATTTAAAGGCCCATTACCCTGCTGAGTTTATGGCATCCGTGTTATCCAATAATATGAATGATATCAAACAGGTTTCATTTTTCATGGAGGAGTGTAAACGTATGGGACTGGAAGTTTTGGGGCCGGATGTAAATGAATCTTATTTAAAATTTTCTGTCAACAAAAAAGGAGCTATTCGTTTTGGAATGGGTGCTGTAAAAGGCGTTGGAGAAGCTGCTGTAAAAGCGATTATTGAAGAGCGCAAAAGTAATGGAAATTACCATTCTATTTTTGATCTTACCAAACGGGTAGATCTGCGTGCTGCAAACAAAAAAGCTTTTGACAGTTTGGCACTGGCAGGAGGCTTTGACTCTTTTTCCGGGACACATAGATCGCAATATTTTTACTTGGATGAAAAAGGGCAAGGCTTTATAGAAAAAGCCATTCGTTACGGAAATAAATACCAGGAAAACAAAAATTCTGCTCAGGTTTCTTTATTCGGAGAAACTTCTGATATTCAATTTCCGGAACCGGAAATGCCCTTTTCGGAACCTTGGGGAACTATAGAACAATTGGCTAAAGAAAAAGAAGTTGTGGGTATTTATATTTCTGCACATCCTTTGGATGACTTTAAGAATGAACTAAAATTTTGTAATGCAAAAGTGAGCCATTTTAAAGAAAATCTGTCTAAGCATATAGGTGCAAATTTATCTTTTGCAGGAATCATAACAGAAGTACAGCACCGTATTTCAAAGTCCGGAAAAGGTTGGAGTTCTTTCTTTGTGGAAGATTATTCCGATAGTTTTGAGTTCAAGATTTTTGGTGAGGACTACCTAAAATTCAAACACTTTTTAGTTCCTAATTCTTTTTTATTTATAAGAGTAACCATTCAAAAAGGCTGGATTAATAAAGACGGTGTTGAAGGCGATCCCAGGTTAAAATTCGTCGATTTTAAATTACTACAAGATATTTTGGATGAATTGTGTAAAAAAGTTACTGTAAACATCCCGGTTCAGCAAGTAAATGAAAAATCAATTGCTGCTTTTACCAAACTATTTACTGCTAAAAAAGGAAAACAATCTTTATATTTCAATATATGGGATGAAGAAGAAGAAATCGAATTAAATGTACCTAGTAGAAATACAAAAATAAAGGTAACCTCCAAACTCCTCAATACACTTGAAAAGCATTATATCCATTATAAATTGAATTAGTTTATACGGTAGAAGTTAAAAAATACTATATATTAAATCTAAAATGCATCACATCTCCGTCCTGTACAATATAATCCTTGCCTTCTATTCTCATCTTACCGGCTTCTTTTACTTTGGTTTCTGTTCCGTAATTAGCATAGTCTTCATAGCTGATCACTTCTGCTCTGATAAATCCTTTTTCAAAATCAGTATGGATTATTCCGGCAGCCTGAGGTGCTGTAACCCCTATAGATACGGTCCAGGCACGGACTTCTTTTGGTCCCGCAGTAAAATAGGTTTGTAAGTTTAATAATCTATATGCGGACCGGATTAAACGGGAAACTCCGGGTTCTTTCAACCCCATATCTTCCAAAAACAACTGGCGTTCTTCATAATCTTCTAATTCGGTAATATCAGCTTCCGTAGCAACGGCTAAAACAATCATTTCGGATCCTTCTTCCTTTATGGCATCTTTTACTGCAGTTATATATTGATTTCCGGAAACCACCGAGTTTTCGTCTACATTACATACATATAACACGGGCTTGGATGTAATAAGTTGCAAGGGTTTTACAAATTGTTCTTCTTTTTCCCTGAAATTGATAGCTCTTACGGAATTTCCTGCCAATAAGATTTCTTCAGCTTGCAACAGTACTTCCAGTTCGGTTTGAGCTTCTTTATTGCCTGTTTTGGCAATTTTTTTAACACGCTCCAGGCGCTTTTGAACGGTATCCAAGTCCTTTAGTTGTAGCTCAATATCAATGGTTTCTTTATCTCTTACAGGATTGATAGTGTGGTCGACATGAACAATATTATCATTGTCAAAGCACCGCAATACGTGTAAAAGAGCGTCTGTTTCGCGAATATTTGCTAAAAATTGATTCCCCAGGCCCTCTCCCTTGCTGGCTCCTTTTACCAACCCCGTATTCTATGATAAAAACAAGTAAAAGTTGAGATATTATTTTTACTAATTTATGCAGCAAATTTAAAAGTATCTACATAGGGTGTTTGTCGTTTGACAACGGCAAACACTCTTGCTATTAATTTGTTTCTAATAATGTTAACGGTACTCATTTTACTTTTGCCTTGTTTTATTCTTTTATGATAGTATAATTTCATTTCTGGGTTATGTTGTATAGCAGAAATAGCGCACATATTAATAATTGCTTTCAATTTTTTATTAGCCAAATGAGAGACTTTTGTACGTCCTTTAATACTAGTTCCAGATTGGTAAGGAAAAGGAGCAACACCACAATAAGAGGCAAACTTTCTCCAGTTTTCAAATTTTGAAAAATTGTCAGTAAACACAATCATCATTATAGCAGTTTGCATTCCTATACCTTTAACACTAGTAACAAGTTTATAGGTTTCTTTTAACATTATATTTTGGTCAATAATAGCTTGCATTTGAGTATTAATCTTGTGTATTTGTTTGGTTAGTTCTGCAATCATTTTTTGTTGAACGTCAAAGATTATTTTATACTCTTTTGCTTTATAAATTCTTTTTTGTTCTTTCAAAGTAACTTTAAAACCAGCTCTTTGTTTGTTAAGTTTTGTCCTTAAAGATAAGAGACTTTTTAGTTGTAATATACTTCTTTTAGGTAGCTTACTGGGTTTAAGTTCTTCTTTTAATCGATACCCATATAGAGCAATGCGTTTGGCATCAATTTGGTCATCCTTTCCACGAGCAATACCAATAGATCTTTTAATTTCTAAACCAGAAGCTATGAAAAAAGATAATTTTTGTTCAGTTAAAGACACAGATAATAAATGAGAGTACATTCCTGTATGTTCAAATACAAACATGGTTTCTTCTTTAGAGAAAGACGAATTTTTAAAACTCCACTTTAGCATTAATTTAAATCCAGATTTACTGTTCTCAAACTGTTGAACAATTTGTTTAGAATAGATACAAACATCAATTAATAATTTACTGACATCGATTCCGATAATTTCATTTGTTTTCATAATTTTGTAATTAGATATTAATAATAGTTACTTAAACTAAGACCTTTAATAAGGGCAGAAACTGAAATTCTATATGGTTCTAAGTAACTTTTAAAAAGAACGGAGACTAATACGGGGGATGGCTCTAAAAAGCTAGCTGGCCGCTAAAGTTCACTCCGTTCTTTTGTGTTTTTGGTTATCAACAAAATAAGAGTTATTAACAAAGAAAAAAAGAAGCAAAAAAAGAAATTTCATCATAACTATTATGTTTTTATTTTAAGTAATTATTTCTATTTGCTAATCTAAAGGCAATATCTACAATTTCAACCGTAGCAGGAATCACTTTTTCCGGTGCTACCAGTTTTTCTAATTTTTCTAATCGTATATCCGGAACATTTACAACACCCAGGTTAGGTTCTATCGTACAAAAAGGAAAGTTTGCACTTTGCACTTTTGCATTGGATAAGCAGTTAAACAAGGTTGATTTTCCTACATTGGGTAATCCTACAATTCCGGCTTTCATTCTAAAAATTTTGTGGCTGCAAATATACTATTTTACCTCCATTTACCTAACGTATGCTATTTCTGATTTAAAAATGGTCATTTCTGTACAGGAGATAAATCTTGGCAAGGTTAGCACAAAAGTATTCTTTTTGTTATTTTTTGTCAAAAATAATATTTCAATAACTTTGGTAAATTGAACTCGTTTAGACTTTTTGGGTTTAAGCGAAAATCAGAAGTTTTAGCTTTGTTGAAGTTTTTTTGTGTAACAGCTATCAATTATTTCTTCACCTTTGCCGAGCAACATCTCCAACGCTTGAAGGACAGAAAACAAATCAACCAGTATAAGATCGTCCAAGGACGCCTCAAAATTTGGCGAGCATTTACCCAACAAGACCCGTTGCCATTGACCACGATCACCGTTCCGTATTTAGAACGTTTCGAAGCCCACCTCAAACAACAACGTAACGCATCACAGAGAACAGTGATGAATTATTTTATCTTGATACGGACTATTTATAACCGTGCCATCAACCAAGGATATATAGACCGTCAATACTATGCGTTTGGCAAAGGCAAAATCCAGATAAAACTCCCCGAATCAGAAAAAGTGGGGCTGAATAAAGCCGAGGTAAAACAACTGGAACGAATAGACAATCTTACCCCCGCCCAAGACCACGCCAGACGGGTGTGGTTGCTCAGTTTTTACTTGGCAGGTGTCAGAGTGGGGACTTACTCCAGATCCGGTGGCAGTACGTCAGAGACGGTCGTTTGTACTACCGTATGAATAAAAACCAAAACTCGTTTCCCTCAAAATTCCAAAAAAAGCTGAAGGAATTCTCAGATACTACGAAGCAGAGAAACAAAGCGCACAGGACTTTGTCCTCCCGAATCTGACAGGCAACAAACCTCAACAACCCCACTCAAGTTGCTATGAGAATCAAAACCATTACCAGAAATCTTAATCGACATCTGGAAAAAATTCGCCAAAAAACGGACATAGAGAAAAAACTCTCGATGCACATTGCTCGCCATACCTTTAGAAGTTTGGCAGGGGGAGTATTCCGGTCCAAGTTCTCCAGAAACTCTACCGTCATTCCTCAATTACCACGACGGTGAACTATCAGCGGAACTTTATTCACGAAGAAACCGATGAAGCCCTCGAAAAAGTGGTGAATTTTTAAAGAAAATAATTGTTGACCCCAAACTGGCTTTGTTCCAGGAATATTTTTTTAAAGGCACCGATGTTGTTTTGCTCATAAAAGAACAGCATTGATTTTTTGTAATCGAGCGAATCAACACTTCGGTATGAGAGTGGACAGGCATCACCTGCTAAGAGTAAGGCAGTGCTAATCATGCGTCCAGTTCGTTTGTTCCCATCTTCAAAAGGTTGAATGTAGGAAATCAGCACGAGGGCTAAGAGGGCTTTCTCAAAAACATTGTCTTTGTCATTGATGAGCTGACACATGGCTTCTAGTTGCTCCCGAATCTGAAACTCATTATCCAATGGTCGATAGGAAGTTCCCGTAATACCGACTGATCGAGATCGAATATTGCGATTGATACCAAGATCTTCCATGAGTAAACTGTGAATTTCTTCTAGTAATCGTACGGTGAGCGTTTTGGCTACATCTTGTTCTTTCCATAAATATTGGAGGGTAGATTTATGGTTGAGGAGCATTTGGGTTTCTTCTGCTGTTTTGTCTTTGGCGGCTTGTTGTTCTTGAAATAATCTTTCTGTATCAAGCAAAGAATAAGTATTCCCCTCGATTTGAGCCGATTTCCAACTCAGTTCGATAGTGAGACGTTCGGTTTCTTTCTTACGTAAAACAGCTGATAATTGCGAACGGTTGTGTTGGTATTGCGCTTGGTATTGAGCTAATTCTTGTTGCTCATGAGGAGTAAATATGGCTATGTCGCTCAGGAGAGGAATAATGCCGAAATTAAAACTGGTTGCACCCCCACGCTGGTCTGGGTCTTGTAAAAAATACTGATCAGAAAAAGGGGCAAATAGTTGATAATGAGATGATATTTGATAGGTCGTGGCGCGACCCTTGCCGAGTTTTTGGAGGGCATTTTGGGCTACCAAATCAGCTAAATCACGGTTAAGGGTTTGCGTACTGATAGGATCAGGTAATTGTGCCTTAATTGCGGATATTCCTATGGGTTGATTTTCTTGAATCAGGGTTATAATAGCTTGTTGGCGATTGGTGAATTGCATAGTGGTAAATTTTATCTCTCACAAAACTATTGAAATCCTCTCACAAATGAGAGGGAAAGCAAAATAATTTAAGAGGATTTTTAAAAAATTGCTCCAGTCATATTTAGAAAGAGAAGTATTGTCATATAAAGTTAAGAAACGGAAATTGTAGTGCAAGTATGCAAGTTTTACGAAAAAAATTCGTAAAACAGTTTGCACTTGGGCGGGGTGATGCCCCTCACAACCCCAAAAATATTTGACAATATTTTTCTGTCTTATGATACTGTTATCATAAGCCAAGGACGGAAAACCAAGTGGTAACACTTCTTTCTCCTAACCCTCTGGTATTAGATTGCAACGACAATCTAATTATTGGCCTTTGTAAGGCTGGTATTGTCGTTGCAATATTCCGCCCTCGGGCGGAATGATTCGAAAGGGTCGCCAGCCTTACTGAGTTCAATAATCTGTAAGGTTTTCATTGCCTCTTAGCATTTACCCTTATGGATACACACAACTGGTTTTCCCATCGCCTCAACCAACAGATTGATTTAACAAAACTTCCGCAACAAGAATTAATTGCAGAAATTTTGCAAGAACGGACAGAATTATTGGCTTTTGAGGAGAGTTTGCAAGACAAGGAATAAAGCGAAAATTCTCCAAATTTTTTTATTTCATTGGTCTCAATCGTTAGTTGAAACTATGCACTTTCAGTGCAAGACTTTCAGTTGCTACACACTTTTGTATCTTTGAATTGTGAAAGAACAAATGCGACTTGGACATACTGTATCTTGGCTTACTGCGCACATAGTTTGGGTTACAAAATATCGTTATCATGTTCTCAAAGGTGACATTCAGAAACGTTGCCGAGATTTGGTTAAACGAGATTTGGTTAAACAAGTTTGCGATTCTGAGGGTGTACGAATTCTTAAAGGGGTGATAAGCAAGGATCACGTACATATTCACATCGAATACCGACCGTCTCAAAATATTAGTGATATTGTTAAACGCTTGAAGGGAAGAACATCTCGACGACTTCAAGCAGAATATCCAGAATTGAGTAAACGTTATTGGGGTAGACATTTTTGGGCTATTGGTTATGGCGTTTGGAGTACAGGAAACATTACTGATGAGATGGTACAAGTGTAATCTTCCCTAAAAACCGAACTGTTTAAAATTAGAAAGATTAATTTTAACTTTCAATAGACAAACAAAGCGAAAGAGTAAATTTTCACCTTCACATCTTGCAAAGATTTTGAAAGAGTTTGATCAAGGGAAAACAGTTGTAGAGATTAGCAGGGAACATGGGTTTATTTCAGCAACTTTTTACAAGTGGCGTTCTAAATATGCCGGGATGAGTTCCGGAGAGTTACGTTGCGTCAAAGAGCTTGAGGGTGAGAACCGGATGCTCAACCAGATGTATGCTTCTCTAGCCTTAGATCATCAAATGGCAAAAGAGGTTATTGCAAAAAAGCTTTAAAGCCTTGCCGTAAGAGAACGATAAGTAAAACACTTGCACATTATGGTATTAGCAGGGCGTGCCGAGTCTTAAATATGAGCAAGAGTGTTTATTATTATAAACCGTTACCCAAAGCCGATACTGAGATAGAGCTCGCTTTACAAGAAAAAGCAGTTCAACATTGAGAAGAAGGTTTTTGGAAGGCTTATAGTCGTTTACGTAATCAAGGCAAACCATGGAATCATAAACGATTGTATAGGGTTTACAAAGCATTAGGACTTCCTCTACGTGGTAAAGTAAAAAAACGATTACCATCTAGAGTGAAAGAACCATTAGAGGTTCCGGAAAATCTTAATGATACATGGAGTATGGATTTTGTTACCGATACCCTTGAGAACAAAAGACGTTTTAGAGCCTTTACTATTATCGATGACTGTAATAGAGAGGCATTACATATAGAAGTAGATTTTTCTTTACCAAGTAATCGTGTGTTTTGGGTACTTAACGATCTTGTTAATAGAAGAGGAAAGCCCAATAAGATACGTATGGATAATGGCCCGGAGTTCATTGCTAATATCACCGCTGTATGGAGCCAAATGCATGACATAGAGTTTACCTATATTCACCCTGTCAAACCAACTCAAAATGCATTTGTAGAGAGATTTAATGGAACTTATAGGCGAGGAGTTATTGATAAATATATTTTTGAGAACATTAACCAAGTAAGAGAACAAACCCAAGATTGGATGTATGATTATAATCATCATCGACCCCATGACGGGCTTGGTAGATTATCGCCAATAAAATACGCAGAAATTAATTCTCTTGGGGCTAGCTCCAAGAGAATTAAAACAATAAATTTATCAAATATTAGAAATTTAAACAGTTCTAATTAGGGGAAGCTTACAAACCCTAATCTAAAAAATACACGAATCCAGTTTAAATCATCATACGAGGTTACATTAGATTGTTTTTTTGACTCTTTAACTGTTTTATATATTTTATAGGAATAAATAAAAATAGACAAAGAAAATATACTACTAATGATTTCCTCAATTATGACATACTTTCTAAAAAAACTTAAGGCATCACTATTTACTTCTTGGTTGTATATATAAAATCCAAATCTCATTATTAAAAAAATGCAGAAAGAGGGTATAATAATTTTTAAAATCTGGATACTCTTTTTATTTAAATTTAAATAATGACAGAGAAATAAGTAAAAAAAAGGAGCAACCCAAAAATGCCAAGAGACTTCAAAATACCTTAGAAAAACATTACCTCGAAAAAAATCTTTAACTAAGACCCAAGATTGAAAATTGTTTAAAGATATAGCTAAGGCTAAAAGGTTAATGAAAATCAATACTTTATTCCTGCCTTCTTTTGAAAAGTATAAAACCAAACAAAAAACAAAACCATGAATTGCACTAATTAGCAAGAATAAATTAAAAAAATCTTCTACACTCAATTTTTAAAGGTCATTTTTATACTACTTAAGAGCAAAAGTAATCATTTTATATTGCTTATATAAATAGAAGTAATAACCCCTAAGCTATCAGTATCTTGTTTATCTTAATAAAAGTTAAACACATACTTGATATTTATAAATATCAGACAGCAATTTATAAATATCAAAATATAATAATTGTATAGTGCACTTTTCTTTATTTACTTAGCAGAATAAAATTTATTCCAAATGTATAATTATGCAAAAGATTCTATTTTTTCTATTTACTGTTTTTTATATAATAAATTTAAGTTCGCAAAATAATAAAATTAAGTTTGAATCTGTTTCTATTGCTTTTGGCGGATACCAACCCTCAAAAGGACCAAATGGTAATGCTAATTTTTATTTTAGTACTGATGCAACGTTCAATTGGAAAAGAAATTTATTTTCTGCTTCATTAAATAGAGGCTTTGATTGGGATATCTTGATTAAAGGTTCAAGGTATAACATCGAGTTAGATTTTCTTTATGGAAGAGAATTTAAAATATATAAATGGATTTTTTTACAAACACATTTAGGAATAGGTTATTTTAATGGAAGCTACTATAAGAGAGATTATGAAACTTGGGAAAATAGATGGGGGTTTATTAAAAATCAAAACAATACTAAAAATAACATTCGGGTTGGGTCTATAGCATTTCCTTTGAAATTAAAGTTGTTATTTTATACATCTCAATCTTTTTCTTTAGGAGGAAATTTAAATTACAGTTTTAATAATATATCTAATGTAAGCTCTTACAGTATTATTTTTTTGAAGAAATTTTAACTAAAAATATCCTAAGTACATGACAAAAATTTAGTCAAGTTCATATTGTTTTGATTTACAGGGTTTAATAGCACAGAAGCGATATAATCTAATCCATATTTGAATATGCTTTTAGCCATTCTTCCATGCTTTTTTATTTTGATAGGCTTAATCTGATGTAAATATATACCAACTTTGTAACACCATACGAAAGCCATCATTACAAGCAGTACTAATTTTTCAATACGCTTAATATCTTGCAGGTGTGTGTTTTCAATATCAAAGCCACTGGCTTTCATTGCTTTAAAACACATCTCTATCTGCCATCGTTCTTTGTATTGTTCAAAGGCCTTATCAGGAGCGTTGAACGATACAATGATTAAGAAATCAGGCTTTCCATTTTTTGGGTACAACTTGCATCCGGAAAGGAAACAAAGCTGACCATTAACACGTACAATTTTAGGATAATACACAAACTCATTGATCTTATGTGGATTAAACAAGTGAAATACTTTGATGGTTTTGTTCTTATCAGGAAGCTCTACCTTAAAGTTGTTTCGAATGCGGATATAATATTTGATTCCATTTGTATTCAAGAAATCCAACCAATGATTACCTACAAACTCTCTATCGGCTACAATGGATTTAATAACATCTTTGCCAAAAAGTCTTATGAAACGATTCACAAGATCAATACGCTCCTGACTGTTAGAGTTCCCTGGCTTATCTAACATAGTAAATAACAATGGGAAGGCAACACCTTTATAGACAACTCCCAACTTAAAAATGTTGATGTTGGTCTGACCAAACTTCCAATTGGTCCTATCAATACTCAAGATCAATCCCTCTTGCTTAGGAAGGAGACTAAATATAAGACGAGCGATCAAATCTCCATCCAACGAATAATCAGCAATAAATCTTTGAATACGTCTGAGTGATGACTTCGAATCTACTGAGGTCTCAAAAGCGTTGGCTACCTTTTCAAAGGTAACTGTCTGTACCTTACAGAGGGCGATAATGAAATGTGATATGAGTTTGATTCTTGCCAAATTGATCTTACCTTGGAAATGAGAACTTAAAACTGAATTTAATTCACTACTTTTAGTGGAAGCATTGGTTTTTTTCATTAGAAAAATGAGTGATGTTATTCTTCTAATATACTGAAAATCAATGCTTTATTTTAATTATTTAACATTTAATTTACTGATAATCAATTAATTATATTTTTTGTCATGTACTAAAAACAAATTTCCTTAATAATTTTTTTAACCACTTAAAATTAAAATATGAAAACAAACATTTTAAAAACAGTTTTATTATTTGTAGTAATTACATTTTTTAATTGCTCAAATAATGATGACCCCATTGAACAAGACCAATTACCTCCGATAACACAAACTGGAGCTAACACTTTTGGATGTTTAATTAACGGTAAAGTACTTATTCCAAAAGACGGTACAGGTGTACCTCAACCAAAAGGAATTATGGTCAAGTACAGAGATAATAAGAACTTTATTATTGATGCTACTAACTTAAAAGATACTAATGGAGATTGGATATACCTATATATAAATAATTTAACTTCAACAAGGACTTATACTTTTGGCTCAAGTAACGGAGAAAACGACTTAACTTTCGAGCCTGACTTTCCACATTGTATAATTCCCCCCATTGATAGGACAGATTTTATTAAAACTTAAATGAGATAATGATGTTGAAAGAGGGGGGTCCGGGAGGAGACTGATAACTCTCATTTTTTGTGAATAACTCCCCAAAGTATCATCATATCTCATGCTGCTATTTTTAGGGTTTGTTGATAAATGGTTTGAGGATGTTGATTACCGATACTTTGATGCCTTCTTTGTGTATTGTAATACTCGAAATACTCCTTTAAACCTCTATAACATTCTCTACCGTCACTAGCTGGAAACAAATATACATGTTCGTATTTGACACTACGCCATAATCGTTCAATGAAAATATTATCAATAGCTCTTCCTTTACCATCCATACTGAGCTTGATGGCTCTATCAGGATGAGTTACCCAATGGCAGAACTCATAGGCAGTAAACTGACTCCCCTTATCTGTATTGAGAATCTCTGGTTTTCCATGTTTTTCAATAGCCTCTTGTAAGGTTTCTCTGCACCGGTTACTTGTCATCGTGTTGGATAATGACCAACCCACTACATAACGACTGTAAAGGTCTATAATAGCACATAAATACAAATACCCTCCCTGAACTGGAATGTAGGTAATATCCATTGCCCACACTTGATTGGAATGTCTAATCTTTAACTTACTCAACAGGTACTTATAGATTCTATGCAAAGCCCCTTTACCTCTTTTGGAAGTATTAGGCTTGGGGCCAACGGCAGACAACCCCATGAGTCTGTAAAGGCGTTCTATGCGCTTTTTGTTGATCTTATAACCCTTATCCATATTGAGCCAAGTAGTTATACGAGGAACTCCAAGCCATGGGTGAAGCAGATGCTCCTCATCTATCAATCTCATGATCTCCAGATTCAATGAACTCTCTCCCTTTGGAATGTAATACACACTACTACGATGAATTTGTAATAAATCACATTGCTTTACAATAGACAGCTTACTTGCCTTGTCAACCTGTTCTTTACGCTGTTTTGAACTCTTATTCATGACAAGGCTTTCTTTAAAAAATCAATCTCCATCTTTTGCTGACCGATCTTCTTTAAATAACGATCTTCTTTCTCTTATGACTCTGTTTTTGAATCCTTTACCGGACGATCATCAAATACAGCTTGACCATTCTTTAAAAATTGAGCCTTCCAATTGGTAATTTGGGTTGGATGGATCTCATATTTACGAACCCAACTCTTGAATCGTATAACGCTCGCTCAAGGATTCTAAAAACACCTTGAATTTAAACTCTGATGTGAATCTTCTTCTACTCATGATACAGTAAATTTATAATTAAAAATCTAACTTAAATTACTGTCCGATTTTTGGGGGAAATTATAGGTCGAACCTAAACATTCTCGTTCTACAAAAAGCCTAAATCGTGAAAAGGTGGTTGATGGTTTTGTCTGGAGCGCGTGGCGGGAAGAATTGAGAACTTTCCTTATGGGAAATGATTTTTTTATACCCAAAATATGAGAGGAAAAAACTCAAAAAAAAGAAATGGAGTATTTCTAAGCAAGAACGTGAAATCAATATGGAATCTATATAGATTGATGATTTCGCCTACTTGCCAAAGGAGACCTTTGGAATCCGCGGATGAACGCAAATTGATTGTGACAAGAAAAAGATATGCAGTAAACATTACGCAATATATTTCAAAATTTTGTGAAGAACATTACAGGAACATTACAGCAAGTATGCAAGTCAAGCACATTTTAATACACATCTTAGAAATATATGTCTTGCACCTTGTTTAGGGAGTACCTCCCTAAAAACCCTGCCTGAGATAGTATAACATAAATGAGGAACGCTACTTTGTTGTCCGATAGTTGTCTAAAAAAACAAAAGCAGTTACAAAATTCATGTAACTGCTTAATAATTAAGTAGCGAAGACGGGATTTGAACCCGTGACCTCAGGGTTATGAATCCTGCGCTCTAACCACCTGAGCTACCTCGCCATAATTAAGAGGCTGCGAATATAATTGATTTTTACCTTTCCACAAGATACACTTTTAATTTTTTTTAAATGAATTTATTAGTTATATTGCTTGAATTATACTATAAAAAATTCTTGTTTTTTTATATAAATTCAGGCGAGTAAATGGGTAAAATAAAATACGAAATAGAGTTTCCAATTCATGCTTCTCCGAATATGTTATATCGATATTTTACTTCTCCTTCCGGTTTGGAAGAATGGTTTGCGGACGGGGTAAATTCAAGAGGAAAATTGATTATATTTATGTGGGAAGACTCTGAAGAAACAGCAATCATCGTTTCTAAAAAACAAGATGAAAAAGTACGTTATAAATGGCTGGAAAGCGAAGGAGATGAAACATATTTTGAATTTAAAATTCAAGTAGACGCTATCACCAAAGATGTTTCTTTAATTATTACTGATTTTGTGGATGAAGATGAAATAGAAGAATCTAAATTACTGTGGGAAAATCAAATTGACGAATTAAAACACAGAATAGGAGCATAGGGTTTGAAAAACCGGTTGCGTACTATGTGGGTTTGCTATGTTAATTTAAAAGGACTCCCGATAGTGTTTATATCTTTCTTTTTTACATTGAACTCATTTAAACTTTTTCAATTTGCTAAAAACTTCTAATTTTCGCTTAAATCCAAAAAATTTAAATGAGTTCATTAAATTTCTTCTGTAAAAAACTAAATTTTGATTAAAAAACTTTAGTACATGACAAAAAATATAATTAATTGATTATCAGTAAATTAAATGTTAAATAATTAAAATAAAGCATTGATTTTCAGTATATTAGAAGAATAACATCACTCATTTTTCTAATGAAAAAAACCAATGCTTCCACTAAAAGTAGTGAATTAAATTCAGTTTTAAGTTCTCATTTCCAAGGTAAGATCAATTTGGCAAGAATCAAACTCATATCACATTTCATTATCGCCCTCTGTAAGGTACAGACAGTTACCTTTGAAAAGGTAGCCAACGCTTTTGAGACCTCAGTAGATTCGAAGTCATCACTCAGACGTATTCAAAGATTTATTGCTGATTATTCGTTGGATGGAGATTTGATCGCTCGTCTTATATTTAGTCTCCTTCCTAAGCAAGAGGGATTGATCTTGAGTATTGATAGGACCAATTGGAAGTTTGGTCAGACCAACATCAACATTTTTAAGTTGGGAGTTGTCTATAAAGGTGTTGCCTTCCCATTGTTATTTACTATGTTAGATAAGCCAGGGAACTCTAACAGTCAGGAGCGTATTGATCTTGTGAATCGTTTCATAAGACTTTTTGGCAAAGATGTTATTAAATCCATTGTAGCCGATAGAGAGTTTGTAGGTAATCATTGGTTGGATTTCTTGAATACAAATGGAATCAAATATTATATCCGCATTCGAAACAACTTTAAGGTAGAGCTTCCTGATAAGAACAAAACCATCAAAGTATTTCACTTGTTTAATCCACATAAGATCAATGAGTTTGTGTATTATCCTAAAATTGTACGTGTTAATGGTCAGCTTTGTTTCCTTTCCGGATGCAAGTTGTACCCAAAAAATGGAAAGCCTGATTTCTTAATCATTGTATCGTTCAACGCTCCTGATAAGGCCTTTGAACAATACAAAGAACGATGGCAGATAGAGATGTGTTTTAAAGCAATGAAAGCCAGTGGCTTTGATATTGAAAACACACACCTGCAAGATATTAAGCGTATTGAAAAATTAGTACTGCTTGTAATGATGGCTTTCGTATGGTGTTACAAAGTTGGTATATATTTACATCAGATTAAGCCTATCAAAATAAAAAAGCATGGAAGAATGGCTAAAAGCATATTCAAATATGGATTAGATTATATCGCTTCTGTGCTATTAAACCCTGTAAATCAAAACAATATGAACTTGACTAAATTTTTGTCATGTACTTAGTTAAAAAACACAAAATTTAGTTTCACTTCAGTAACCACTTCGTTAGTCTATAAATTTTTTTCATTTGTTTTTTGTGAATTTTCAAATGAAAAAATTCATGTACTTTTGTGCTGATAATTATGATAGCTAATGTATGCCACTAAATTTTAACGGCGACTTAATTTCCGGCACAAGGGTAAAACTTACAGTTGATAACAGGGGTTTCAAATATGGAGATGCTCTTTTTGAAACTGTAAAAATATATCATGGCAAGGTTATTTTTTGGGAAGACCATTATTTTAGACTAATGGCTTCCATGCGTATGTTACGTATGAAAATTCCTATGAATTTTACACTGGAAAATTTGGAAGAAGAGATTTTAAAAACCGTTTTGCCTATCTCAAATTCAAAAGTTCTCAGAGCAAGATTTAGTATATATAGAAAAGATGGAGGATATTATATGCCTGATTCCAATGAGGTGGATTATTTAATTGATGTTTCGGAATCAATCGTACAAAGGAAAAATGTATACCGTATAGATTTATTTAAGGATTTTTATCATTATTCCGGACTACTTTCGACATTAAAAACAAATAACAAAATTTTAAACATTCTTGCATCTGTTTATGCTAAGGATAACGGTTTGGATAATTGTGTCTTGTTAAATGAAAAAAAAAATATTACAGAGGCTACAAATGGAAATATTTTTATAGTGAAAGGGTACACCATTAAAACTCCGCGTTTGACCGAAGGCTGTTTAAAAGGAATTTTAAGAAAAAAAATAATAGAAATTATAACTGTTGATGAAGATTTTACAGTTGAAGAAACAGCTATAACACCCTTTGAAATTCAAAAAGCGGATGAAGTTTTTATTACGAATGCTATTATTGGGATTCAACCGGTAACAAATTACAGAAAAAAAGCATTTGCCACTAAAGTTTCGGAAAAACTCATCAAGAGTTTACAGCTGTTAGAAGCCAAAGAAAAAGGTTAATTCAAGTTGATATTGCCAGGAGCATTTGCCCAGATTTTATATTCACCTCCTTTTTGCAGCAGTTTATTTTTCCAAAGACTTTTGTTGTCCTCATTTAAAATATTTGTAAAATCGTTTTCAGATATAAACCAGGAATTAGCTGCTATTTCATCGTCTAATTGATTTGATATCCAACCCGAATATCCTAAGAAAAATCGTATTTGAGAGGGGCTGATTTCTTGATTGATTAAAGCATCTTTTAACGAATTGAAATCACCTCCCCAGTAAATATCTTCAGTAACTTTTATACCATCTCGTATTAGATCGGGAGATTTATGTATGAAAAACAGACTATCCTGATCCACGGGACCTCCCTGGTATACTAAGAAATTACAATCAATCTCCGGGATGAGGTCTTTTACGGTATAATCTAAAGGTTTGTTAAGAATAAAACCAATAGTGCTATTTTCGGTGTGTTCCGTTAATAGAATAATTGCCCTGTTAAAAGAGTGGTCATTTAAAATAGAGGGCTCGGCTATTAACAACTTTCCTTTGGTTAGCTGCACTATTTTTTGTTTTTGGAATTAATATTTTGAGATCTTTGCAAAATAGTGATGTATTCCGTATTTAAATTGATTTGGCTTCAAATTTCTTCCTTCTCGAAAATTTTAAATCCTCAAAACCAACAGGTTATTCCAGCTGAAAATTTTCTTCGGGTGTCGAACTTTTTTGCCAAATCAATTCTGCAAAGGTCTCATTTTCTTAAACATTAAACAATTTTAGATAAAAAAACTCTCTTAAAAAGAGAGCTTTTTACACTTTTTCTAAAGTATGATTTAGTTTACAGAGTCACTTAATCCAGCTCCAGCTTTGAACCTAACAACATTTTTAGCTGCAATTTTGATTTCTGCTCCGGTCTGAGGGTTTCTTCCATTTCTTGCAGCTCTTTTAGATACTGACCAAGTTCCCCAACCTACTAAAGCAACTTTACCACCTTTTTTCAAAGTAGCAGTAACGTTATTTGTAATAGATTCCAAAGCTGCTTTAGCGGCTACTTTAGAGATACCTGCATCAGCAGCTATTGCATCGATTAAATCTGATTTGTTCATAATAAATAGAATTTAAAAAATTAATTGATATTTTTAACTTATATAAGTTGGACAAATATAGACGGATTGTGGCTTCGTGCAAGTTTAAGGACTAAAAAAATGCTGTTTTGTTGATAAATGAAGACAAATTGTTAATAAAGACGTGGAATGGGTACTAAAAAACCTACAGGCCTTATCTCTAAAAGAGTTTATATCGAATGGCTATATACATTGAGTCAAAAAATTAATTTTACAAAAATTAAATTCAATCAGTTGATATTGAGGTATAAAAATTCGTAATTGTGAATTTAAAATTTATATAATTAAATAATAGTGCTAGCACATCATAGCATTCCGGTCAAATGAGAAACCATTTAATAAACTAATGCTATTCATTTTTTTCTTTCCTGATAATTTTATTTCAATGATGCGGATAAACCCGTTTTTTACGGCTACCCGTAATTCTTTTCCGTAACTAATTATTTTTCCCGGTATAAGGTCGTGTGGTTCCTCAACTTTCTCAATAGTGTAAATTTTGGTTAAAATATGGTCTTTACCATTTTTTAAAGTAGTCCATGCTGTAGGAAACGGATCAAGCCCCCTGATTTTGTTATATACATTGGATAAGGTGTCATTCCAGTCTATTTTACAATCACCCGGATAGAGCTTCGGAGCCGTTTTTACTTCTGTTTTCGGCTGTTTAATGATCATTACATTGCCTTTTGCAATTAAACGAACGGTATTGAGAACCAAATCAGCTCCGAGATACATTAATCTGTCATGTAACTGCCCTGTGGTTTCATCATTTTTAATATGAATTTCTTTTTGTAAGATAATTGCTCCGGTATCTATTTTATCATCAATAAAAAAAGTGGTAACCCCTGTTTTATGCTCTCCATTCATAATGGCCCAATGTATTGGAGCTGCTCCTCTATAGTTTGGAAGCAATGAAGCATGCAGGTTAAATGTACCCATTTTTGGCATATTCCAAACAACTTTAGGAAGTATTCTAAAAGCTACAACGATCTGCAAATCAGCATGCAATTCTTTTAATTCGGATAAAAAAACTTCTTTTTTAAGGTTAGCGGGTTGCAACACAAGTAACCCCTGTGATTTTGCATACTTTTTAACGGCGGATTCGTTTAATTTTCTTCCTCTTCCCGAAGGCTTGTCCGGTGCGGTAATGACACCAACAATATGATGATTATTTTCAATTAAAGTTCTTAAAATAGTGACAGCGAAATCAGGAGTCCCCATAAAAACGATTCTGATGTCTTTCATTTTATATAGTATTTATTGTAATCACTAATGCCAATTTTTTCTTCTGACAAGAGGTGTTGCAAATATATTAAAATGTCTTTTTCGTTTGCATTTATATATGTCTGAATTTCTGCCGATGATAGTTCAGGATGCCTTTTAAGAAGTTTTAATATCTCCGGAGAATAATCTGTTGTTTGATACCTTTGACTTAGACAAACATCGCAAACCCCACAATCAACAGTGGTTATTTCTCCAAAATAAAATAGAAGTTGTGCACTTCTGCATACGGTTTTATTTTTAATGAAATGTATGAGCTCTATTCCTTTTTGTTTTCGTTGTTTTAAATATATAGTTATATTTTTTGAGATTCGGTTAATAGTTCTGTCATCTTCTCTCTGAACTAAAAAATAGATAGTATTTGCCGTTGCCGTTGCTTTGTATCGTACTATTTCTTCACGGTGCAATTTTGTAAGCACATTTGTTACATTTTTTGACGTGGTTTGTGCTTTTTTTGCGATGAAAAATTCATCAATTTTTATTTTATGATCAAAGATTCCGGTATAGTTTCGTATAATAGTATCTATGATTTTTTTAATAGTTGAGGATTGTTTTTTATAACGGATCAATCTCTCGGAACTAATCCTAAATTGCAATGTTGACTTTTTGTTGAAAGCAGTATTTATTGCTATAATACCATTATTCACTAATAGGTTAAAAATGGTAGTAGTTTTTGAAAAATAAAGATGATAGCGATGACAAAATTCGGAAAAATGTATATGAAAAGCATTTCCGGGAAGTTCGCCGTAAGCAATACCAAAATATTGATTGAGTTTTTTATATACTTCTTTTACTTCTTTTATAGTGGGCAATGCACTTTCTAATTGTTCTTTATATTTCCGGGTATCATTGTTGTTTTGTAAAACAACAGAGAAAGCCTTATTTCCGTTTCTACCGGCCCTGCCTGCTTCTTGTACATAATTTTCAATGCTATTGGGTATGTCTAAGTGAATAACAAGGCCGACATTGGCTTTATCAATACCCATTCCAAAAGCATTGGTGGCAACCATAATTTTGGTTTTTTCGCGAATCCAGTCATCATAGGCGATTTGTTTTTCCGGGAAACTTAACCCTCCGTGATAAAAAGAAGCTCTGATATGGTTTGCATTTAAAAAAGAAGCTATTTCTTGCGTTTTTTTGCGGGAATTTACGTATACAATAGCCGGACTTTTTTTTTTTGAAAAAAACTGCAGTAGTTTGCCCAATTTATCTTCGGCATCAATTACCCGATATGCCAGCTGTGCTCTTTTCATCGATTTTTTAAAAATAGCAGCATTTGGAATATCCAGATTTTTAATGATATCATCTATTACTTTTAATGTTGCTGTTGCGGTAAGGGCAACACAGGTGGCTTTTGGATGTATTTCTTTAAGAGTATTGATATTTCTATACGAAGGTCTGAAATCGTGCCCCCATTCGGAAATACAATGTGCTTCATCAATGGCAATTAAATGTACGTTTAACTCTTTTATTTTTTCTTTAATAAATGTAGCGGAGAGCCTTTCGGGCGAAATATACAAGAACTTAGAAACTTCTGATTTTAAGGCATCGAAGACAGTAATTACTTCACCCTGACTGCTACCGGCATTTATGGTAACTGCTGTAATTCCTTTTTCATTTAGGTGTTTCACCTGATCTTTCATCAAAGAGATAGTAGGTGAAATGACAATGCATACTCCGTCTGATAGCAGTGCAGGAATTTGAAAACAAATAGATTTCCCTCCACCGGTTGGCAAAACAACAAGGGTATCCTTTTTTTCTAAAATGGACGAAATAATAGCTTCCTGAGTGTCTCTAAACTCAGTATGTTTCCAATATCGTTGAAGTATGTCTATGGGTTTCTTCATATATCGCTTTTAAGCGAATTAATAATGAAATCGGTTCTTTCTTTAAGAGAACCAAAAGGAACATTTATCAGGGTATAACCTAATTCCCGATATGCTTTTTCGATAAAAGAATTGATTTTTTTTGCACCTTCAAAGGCTTCATACCGTTCATTATCATTGTGATAAATTTCTTTCCACGGTAAAAAAAGATATACTTTATCATACTTGTGAAACGTACACTTCTCTTTAAAATATGGAGGGTATTTTGTATTGCTGAACTCCAGATAGGCATATATATCCGGTAAGCCCCTGTCAAAAAATACCCACTCATCAGTTACCTCAGCAGCATTTAAAAATTGTTTTTCTCTACCTTCCAGTAAAAGTTTGCTAAACAATAACGGATCGGTTAAGAAAAGCTGGTCAATGCCTTCTTTTTGAGCATTTAGCGTAATTTCTCTGGAAATTTCCGGCATACAATAATATCCTTGCTTAACTAATTGATTCACTACAGAAGTTTTTCCCGTACCCGGCCCGCCTATTAAAACAATTTTTTGTTGCATAAAACAAAAATATAAGATTCTATTTATTAAAATAATATTTAGTGTAATTTTGTGATTATTAAAAATAATAATAATTTTATACTTTTCATGGCCGGTAAAGAAGAGGTATTTTATAAAAAATTAAAAACTCAACTGAAAGAAACAACAACATTTCCTACAGATTATATGTATAAATTTATTGTTCCTGCCGATAGAAATCAGGTACAAGAGGTACAGCAAATATTTGACAAAGGAGGAGTTGTAGTAAACACTAAAAAATCTAAAACAGGAAAGTATGTCAGTGTATCTATAATCATTAGTGTACTTACTGCAGACGAAGTGATAAAGTATTACAGAAAGGCTGAAAAAATTGAAGGAATTATATCGTTATAAATTAAGCTTAACATGAAAAAAATAATAGTTCTCATTTGTCTTACATTATTGATGACAAATTCGTATGGTCAAAAAAAAGATAAAATACTGGTTACCATTAATAATGAAGAAATCAAAGTTTCAGAATTTAAACGGGTTTTTGAAAAGAATCTGGAAACCATAGAAACCAAAGAAGGAAGGGATGTCTTAAAGAATTTAGAGCTCTTTATTAATTATAAACTTAAGGTCAATGAAGCGTATAAGTTGAAGTTAGATACGTCCCGACCGTATAAGAGAGAAATAAATACTTATAGGAATCAACTAATAGCTCCTTATTTACAAGATAAAAAGGTTTTGGAAAAATTGGTAACAGAAGCGTACGATAGAACAAAAAAAGAAATAAGAGCAAGTCATATATTATTGAAGTTTCCACGCAATTACAAACCCGAAGATACTTTATCTGTTTACAAAAAGATAATGCACATCAGAGATTCTATAGTTGGCGAAAAGGCAAATTTTTCTGAAGTAGCTAAAAAATATTCGGAAGACAGTTCGGTGAAAATAAACGGAGGTGATTTAGGCTTTTTTAGTGCATTTCGGATGGTGTATGATTTTGAAGATATGGCTTATAAAACACCTATTGGAGAAGTTTCCATGCCATTTAAAACCAGATTTGGATACCATATTGTTAAAAAAATAGCAGAACGACCCTCCAGAGGCGAAATAGAGGTTGCTCATATCTTACTATCCGATAAAACGGCAGCCGGGAAGCAAAAGATAGATTCCGTATATCATAAATTACTCGCCGGAACTTCATTTGACGTTTTGGTAAAAGAATATTCTGATGATGTAAACACAAAAAATAAAGGTGGTAAATTAAATAGATTCGGATCGGGAAGAATGATAAGACCTTTTGAAGATATTGGATTTTCCTTGAAAAATGTAGGTGATTATAGCAAGCCTTTCCAAACGCAATTTGGTTGGCATATTATAAAATTAATTGGTAAATATCCTGTTTTACCCTTTGAAAAAATGAAAGAAGAAATGAGCTCTAAAATTAAAAGAAACGGAAGAGCAAAACTATCGGATATTGCTGTTTTAAATAAGCTTAAAAAAGAATATGAGATAACCGAGTATGAAGCTGCAAAAGAAATTTTTAAAAGAGAAGACATTCGGGACATTTCTAAAGACTCTTTACAGGATATTATACTTAGTATTAACGGGAAAGACATAAAACAAGAAACATTTGTTTCATATATTAAATATAGGACTAATAAATCTACCGAGTTTCTTTTTAATGATTTTATAGATGCTCAGGTAAAAACATATTTTAAAGAAAATCTGGTGCATACGGAACTTGAATATGCATACCAGTTGCAGGAGTATAAAGACGGGATTTTATTATTCGAATTGATGAATCAAAAAATATGGGAAAAATCTTCTAAAGATACCATAGGCTTGCAAACCTATTTTGATGCTAACAGAGCAAACTACACGGAAAAATATCTAAGTAAAATCAGAGGAAAGGTCATTAGTGATTATCAGGATTATTTAGAGAAGAGATGGATTGCAAGGTTAAGAGAGAATAATAGTGTGAAAATTAATAAAAGAGCACTTAAAAAACTGATTAAATACTACAGAAAAGAAGAATGAAGCAAGGTGCTGTTTTAATAGTATTATGTATGTTATGCTCTTCTTGTGATTATTTTGATTTACAACAAAAACAAGTTGCAAAAGTAGCTATTGTCGCTAGTGTTGGGAATGAAAAACTTACAAAGAGTGATATCGAAAATTTGTTTCCCGGTACGATATCCAAAGAAGATAGCCTGGTATTATTGAAAAGTATTATAACAAATTGGGCAACTCAAAAATTACTATTAAAAAAAGCTGAGGAGAATAGTACTCTGGAAAGCAATAAAGAAATTAACAAATTAGTTACGGATTACAGAAACAGTCTTATTATTAATAACTATAAGGAAAAGCTGGTAAAGCAAAAGTTAGATACTGTAGTTTCGGAGGAAGAGATAGATGCTTATTATGAAAGCAATAGTTTTAATTTTAGACTAAATGAAGAGCTTGTCAAAATCAGATACTTACGGTTTGGAAATACGATTTTGGATAAAATGCGTATCATTAAGCTATTTGCTTCTTCCAAACCGGAAGATATAGAAGAATTGGAACAACAACAACTAGGGTTTAAATCATATAGATTGAATGATTCTACTTGGGTTCCCCTTGAAAATGTTTTGTTAAAAATTCCTTTTTCCAAGGAGAAACTGTTAAAAAAAACAAAATATCTTCCAAAAGAAGATTCATTAGACTTATATTTGGTTGCAGTAAAAGACGTATTGTTAAGGAATCAAATAGCTCCTAAGAGCTATATTACTCCAACTATAAAACAAATGATTTTGCATAAAAGAAAATTAGATTTAATTAGAGAAATAGAAAAAATTATCCTTAAAGATGCTACACAAAGTAAAAATTTTAAAATGTATTAGCCTGTCACTTATATATACTGTTGTATGCATTCAACAAGCGCATTCTCAAAAAATTAAGATTGACGGAGTGGGAGTTGTGGTAGGCAAAAATATTGTATTGGATTCTGACATAGAAAAATTTAAATTAGAACTGGAAAATAACAGTGAGGGAAAAATAAAAATCTCGGATTGCGAAATGTTGGAACAATTGATGTTACAAAAACTATTAGCACATCACGCAGTGATTGACAGTATTGTAGTAACAGATACGGAGGTGAATGCTGCCGTTGAGAATAATATTAATTATTTTGCTCAACAATATGGAGGAAAAGATAAAGTCCCTGAAATTTACGGTTTTAATAGTATAGGAGAGTTAAAAACAGAGCTCTTTAAAATTGAAAAAGAAAATGTATTAATTAAAAAAGAACAACAGAAATTAACTGAAAAAATTGACGTGACCCCGGAAGAAGTGCGTTTGTATTATAATGGATTAAAAGAAAAAAATGAGTTGCCGGAGTTTCCTGCTGAAATTCAATTAGCTCAAATTGTTGTGTATGCAAAACCTACGGAGGAAGAAAATCAGAGAGTTATTAATGAGCTTTCTAAATTAAAAAAAGATATAGAAGAGGGGGCTAGTATCCGCATGAAAGCCATCATTAATTCTGAGGATCCTGCTGTTACTACTAATGGAGGGAAATATGAAATTACAAAAGACAGTCCTTTTATTAAAGAATTTAAAGAAACGGTTTTTTCCTTAGAGATAGGTGAGGTATCCGAGCCTTTTGAAACAGATTTTGGATATCATATTATTCAGTTACATGAAATTAAAGGAAATACCCGAAGTGCTTCTCATATTCTGTTGAGACCACAAATTGATGATAATAAACTAACAGCTGCTCAAAATTTAGTCACCCAAATTAGAAAGGATATTACGGCAGGAAAAATAACTTTTGAAGAAGCAGTTAAAAAATATTCCGAAGATAAGGACACAAAAAATAACGGAGGTTTGATTGTTAATCCATATACCGGAGAATCTACTTTTGATTTGACCAGAATGGATCCTGCACTATATGCAAGAGTCAATAATTTACAAAGCGGAAAAATGACAGAGCCCTTTTACGATGAGACCCGGACAGGAGAAAAAATGCATAAAGTGATCATGATGAGAGACCGTACAGATACACATATAGCAGACCTTGTTGATGATTATGTAAAAATACATGACCTTGCTTTGCAAAAGAAAAAACAAGAAACCATTGCTAAATGGGCTAAAGAAAAAATAGTAGATACCTATGTTAAAATTGGCCGGGAGTATGATAAATGTACTTTTGACAGAAACTGGAAAAAATTAGCAAATAGATAATGTCTGACGTAGCTGCTGTAGACCAATTAGTTTCCAATTATAAGAAGCTAAAAACTGAAATAGGAAAAATAATAATAGGGCAGGAAGAAGCAATTGATTTGGTATTGCTATCTGTTTTTTGCGGAGGGCATTCTTTATTGATTGGTGTTCCGGGTTTGGCTAAAACATTGTTGGTGAATACTATTTCCGATGTTTTAGGATTGCATTTTAAGAGGATTCAATTTACACCGGATTTAATGCCTTCAGATATTCTGGGCAGTGAAATATTAGATGAGAAAAGGCAATTCAAATTTATCAAAGGCCCCATATTTTCTAATATTATTCTTGCGGATGAGATTAACAGGACACCGCCTAAAACGCAAGCTGCTTTACTGGAAGCAATGCAAGAGCACTCTGTAACAATAGCCGGAACACATTATAAATTAGACACACCTTTTTATGTATTGGCTACTCAAAACCCGATAGAACAAGAAGGAACATATCCGCTGCCTGAAGCCCAATTGGACAGGTTTATGTTTTCTATTCACTTGGACTATCCTTCATTTAACGAAGAAGTTAAAGTGGTAAAAAATACTACTTCCGATATGGATATTTCTTTGAGTTCTTATTTTGTTGCATCTGAAATTATTGAAGCACAAAAGCTAATAAGAAAAGTTCCTGTTACAGACAACGTTATTGAATATGCCGTTTCGTTAGTAGGAAAAACACGCCCAAAATCTAAGGAAGCTACGGATATGGCGAGAAAATACCTAGATTGGGGAGCAGGCCCAAGAGCTTCTCAAAATTTAATATTGGCTGCCAAAGGGCATGCGGTTATTCAGGGAAAATACGCTCCGGACATAGAAGATGTGAAAGTAGTGGCAGTACCTATTTTATCTCATAGGATAGTAAAAAACTATAAGGCCGAAGCAGAAGGAATCACCTTAACCGAGATTATCAATTCATTACTTTAGTTCTTTAAAAAAACTAAACTTATTTCCACCATATTTTCTGCTATAACTAAAATTCGGATGATCGCTCATATCCGTATGTTTTGAATGTTCGATGATCAATATTCCCTGACTCTTTAATATTTTATTTTGGAAAACTAAATCTGCTATCTCTATGAGTTTTTCAATTTTGAAATCATAAGGAGGGTCTGCGAAAATAATGTCTGTTTTTAAAGAAGTTTTCTCTAAAAATTTATAAACATCACTTTTATAAGGGTGAATTGAAAACTCAAATTTATTAGCTGTATCGCGAATGAATTTTATACAAGCAAAATGACTATCTATTGCATAGATATCTGTTGTGCTTCGTGAAGCAAATTCATAGCTTATATTACCGGTTCCGGCAAATAGATCGATTACGGAAACATCTTCAAAATAAAAATGATTGTGAAGAATGTTGAATAAAGATTCCTTAGCCATACCTGTTGTGGGCCTAACGGGCAAATTTTTTGGTACTGTAATTCTCCTGCCTTTGTATGTGCCTGATATGATTCTCAATTATCCTAGTAAGATGAAATTTGAATGCCTAGAAAAATCAGGTGTATTGGAGAGAAGGAAATGGTCATTTTTTAAAAATGATACCTCTCGGATGTATTTGTATACGATGCTAAAAAGGTCAGATTCATTTTCAATTTCTCCTAATAAAATCACTTTTAATTTTTCGGGATTTAATTTTAGTTGCTCTGCGACAAACAAAATATAATAAATGAAATCTTCTTTGGAATGATATTCAAAAGAATTAGCAAAAATAAGTGAAATACCCTCTATAACAATAATATCAACGTGATGTTTGGATACATGAATATAAAACCGAAAGCCATTATTTTTCAATAATAATTTTTCTATCAACACGGTCATATGGTGTTTAAATTCAAACGGCCCAAAATTTTGGAACAAAAAATTGTTAATATTGATGTAGGGAATATATACATTCTTGACTCTGGTTTTGGAAATTGAATCAGAATCAATACGATCCGTAGCCAATATTTTTACGGTAAATTTAAGATAAGATTTCAATTCATTGGTATCAAACAAACTATCCGGAACCAGAGTGTTTAAATAGTTTTGATGAATTACGGAAACATTTTTAAAATCGGATTGTAATTCTTTTTCGGTTTTAAATGTGGTAACAATTTTGTTTAAACATACAGCTATAGATACCGTTTCCCGAAAAGAATACTCTTTTAAAAGATATATTTCGTCGTGTTGATTTGAGATAGAAAAAGAAAATCCATCCAAACTAAATTGGATGGATAAATTTTTTGATGTAATTTTTTCTTCTGAAATATTTTTACTTACTGCTCTCTTTTGCACGGTCATTTTTATCATAAAGAGGGGGCCAATTACCACCCGTAGTAACATCATCCAAAGAACCTACCGATATATATTCCCCTTTGACCTGATCAGCTGCGATAGCTTCTTTTTCTCGTTTTACCAAAGAAGAATCCATTCCTTTCAAGATGGAGGCCTTGTCTATCCTGGCTTCAAATACCGGTACTTTCAGGCCTTGTACTTTTTCAACCATACCCACCTGAAGTTCAAATTCTCTGTCTTCAAGGCCCGAAACTTTAAACATGTTTTTATAATCCTTCCCTTCAAAATTTTTTAATACGGGTTCATAGCCGGTAGTGTCTATGATTCGTTTTTCTTTATCGACCCATAAGGGTTGCCATCGGGTACCTTCATTTACTTTTATGATAGTATCTCTGGTTTCGGTAATGGCAAATTGAGCCGTGTCAATAAATCGAATAAGGAGTGCTCTATCATCCGTATAATTACCATTCACTTCTTTATAGGCAATTTCCGCATCTCTGATAATTTTTAAATTTTTAATTACCCTGGCATATTTTACCACCTTTTCTTTATCAAAATTGATAGGTTCCATAACGCCTTTATAAATTTTATAAGCTAAAAAAACCGATAAAAGAAGTAGTGCTGCGGATGTTAAAGCTCTATATTTTAACGGTAGAAACTTTACAATTAAATAAGCAAGTACAATAGTTATTATAATACCTATTGCGATTAGCACATATGACACCATATTATATTATTTTTGTTTTATACGTTGTTAGCAAAGCTACAATTTTTTTTTAACGATAAAAACTTTTAAAGATAAATCAGTATATCTTTGATATTTTATTTTTTCATGTCGAACTCATTTAAACTTTTTGGATGTAAGCGAACATTGGAAGTTTTTAGATATGTTGAAAGCTTTTTTGAGTTGCATAGCAGCGCTACGGAAGGAAAAAAAGATAAAAACAGAGTTAAAAACAGCAATTTTTTAGCAAATTGAAAAAATTTAAATGAGTTCGTCAAAAAAAACAACGGATTTTTATGAAGATCTTATAAAAAAGCACCCTTATTCACCTACAAATAAACAGGCGAAATCATTTCGTTTACTTACAAGCTTTATATTTGACAGCAACACTGATTCTATTTTTTTACTAAAAGGATATGCAGGTACCGGAAAAACAGCGGTTATCAGTACAGTCGTAAATAATTTATGGGAAACAGGAAAAAAAGCCGTGTTACTGGCACCTACCGGAAGAGCAGCAAAAGTGATTTCTGTAAACACTAAAAAGCAGGCATTTACCATACATAAGAAAATTTACTTTCCTAAGAAACAAAAAGATGGTACTGTAGATTTTGTTATACAACCCAACAGGCATACAAATACACTGTTTATAATAGACGAAGCTTCTATGATTTCCGATACATTTCAGGATACCCGTTTTTTTGACAAACGCGTTCTATTAGATGACCTTGTTTCGTATGTATATTCAGGGCGTAATTGTAAAATGATTTTTATTGGAGATACTGCTCAATTACCCCCGGTAAAGTCAATAATAAGTCCTGCATTGGAAGCTGAAAGGCTGGAAACCACATATCACAAAGAAATCATAGAAATAGAATTGGATGAAGTGGTACGGCAGCAGGAATATTCAGGGATTCTTGCAAATGCTACCTTATTGAGAATGCTAATTGATAATAACGCTTTTCATTTTAAGTTTGATATTGAGTATCCGGACGTGATTCGATTAACAGACGGATATGATATGGAAGACGCAATGGTTACAGCATACAATAATGAAGGGATAGAAGATACAGTTTTTATTGTAAGAACTAATAAGAGAGCTAACCAATATAATCAGCAAATAAGGACACGGATCGTAGGCCAGGAAAATGAGATTTCAACAGGAGATCATATTATGGTGGTAAAGAATAATTATTTTTGGCTAAAAAACGCTTCAATGGCGCATTTTATAGCTAATGGAGATATCTGTGAGATATTGAGAATTAGAGCTATAAAAGAATTGTACGGATTTAGGTTTGTCGAGGTTGAAATACGAATGATAGATTATCCGGATCAGAAGCCATTTGAAACCATCTTACTTTTAGATACATTAACCAGCGAAAAATCTTCACTATCGCATGAAGATTCAACGAAGTTATATGAAGCCGTAAAAGAAGATTATGCTCATGAAAAACCCCGGTATAAGCAAGTAATATCCATAAAAGAGAATAAGTATTTCAATGCGCTGCAAATCAAGTTTTCTTATGCTATAACATGTCATAAATCTCAGGGCGGACAATGGAATACGGTCTTTATAGAGCAACCTTATTTACCAACAGGCCCGGATAAAGAATATTTACGATGGTTGTATACAGCCATTACAAGGGCCCGAAAAAAGCTGTATTTAATTGGTTTTAAAGATGATTTTTTTGAATTGAACTCATTTTGACTTTTTCTATTTCCTAAAAAAGATACTGGATTCTGATACTGCCGTAAGAGTTGCCATTGGGGAATCTTAAGTTTTCTAATTTACTGGTATGAAAGTGGTAAGCATATCCTAAATTTATCCTGCGAAGTGTAAATAGAAAACCTATTTCAAAATCAAAACGAAAAGGGTTCACCGTGTAGGTAACAGGGCTTGTTGTATTTAAAAAACTTCCTTGTATGGTAGCATCGTATAACGCATACGTTACAGTCATTTTATAATAGAGCATAGATTCAACTTCGTTGACCGATTTGGTAGTATTATTATTTAAGTGAGTATTATAAGCAATGGAATTGGATATTTTTTGAAGCTTGTTAAAACCCAATCTGCCATAAAATCCGGAAGTAGCATCTGTAAAAACCGTACCTACTCTTAATGAGTTCATCCAGCTAACATCAAAATAATTAGCTCCCGAAGGAATTAATTGTTTTGTATAATGCCCGCTCAGATTCACTCCCAGGGCATTTTTTATCTGATATTTCCAACCAACAGAAGGAGTGAAATTATATATATCGTGAATAAGATTTTGTAAGTCTTTTCCTAATGCCAAAGGGCCAATAACTCCTAATTGCAATGCTATTTTTAAAATCTGCTGAGATGCATATACCTTTTTTACTCCCAAACCGGCATACAAATAAGCAGCAAATGGCCTATCGTGTTCTGATATGTCTTGAACAATTGACTTATGAGGCGTAAATATCAAATGCCCTAACTGCCATTCGTATATTTTTTTTTCAGTAATTCGTTTTTGTTTTTTGCCAGATATCTATAAGTAAAAAACACCCCATTTGTATAATACCGATCTTTGGATATGGAAGTAAACAGGTCATTATCATTAACAAAACTAAATTCCTTACCATACTGATATTGTGCTAAAGAAGTAATAGAGATAAAGAAAAAAAAGAATGTATACCTAATATTCATAAGACGTAGCAAATATATAATTTGTATCTAAGTACATGACAAAAATTTAGTCAGGTTTATATTGTTTTGATTTACAGGGTTTAACAGCACTGGCTAACTTTTCAAATGTAACGGTCTGCACCTTGCAAAGAGCAATAATGAAATGTGATATGAGTTTGATTCTTGCCAAATTGATCTTGCCTTGAAAATGAGAGCTTAAAACTGAATTTAATTCACTACTTTTAGTGATAGCATTGGTTTTCTCCATTAGAAAAATGATTGACGTTATTCTTCTAATATAATGAAAATCAATGCTTTATTCTAATAATTTAATATTTAATTTATTGATATTCAATGAATTATATTTTTGTCATGTACTAAAAATTTGTACTAAAATTAAATGTTAAACAATACGATTAAAAAAAAGATATTATTTTAGAGTTCATAATCAGTGTGAGACAAATGAATATAGAAACAGAACCTCAATTACTTCTGGAAGATTTTAATAATGCAACAACGAAAGCCGAGCTAATTGCTATTATTAAACAGAAAAAAATTCCTTTTCAGAAAGTAGAAGAGACATTAATATATAATGAAGAATTGAGATTATTACAAATTGAATTAGTAAAATTGCAGCAATGGGTCTTAAAAAATAATAAACGGGTTGCTGTTATTTTTGAAGGAAGAGATGCTGCGGGAAAAGGAGGAAGCATCAGAAGGTTTATGGAACACTTAAACCCCAGATCCTCCCGATTAGTAGCACTAAACAAACCTACTAATGTAGAAAAAGGACAGTGGTATTTTCAGCGTTATATTAAAGAGTTACCCAATCCGGGAGAAATTGTTTTTTTTGACAGAAGTTGGTATAACAGAGCAGTTGTAGAGCCAGTAATGGGATTTTGTACCAAAAAAGAGTACAAAGAATTTATGGTACAAGTACCTGAATTTGAGCATATGCTATATGAAGACGGGATGATCATCATAAAGTTCTGGCTGTCTATTTCCAAAGAAGAGCAATCCGGAAGGTTTGACAGAAGAAATGCAAACCCTCTAAAAAGATGGAAGTTTAGCCCGGTAGACAGAAAAGGACAGGAGTTATGGGACGTATATACGCATTATAAAAATGAAATGTTCAGTAAAACACATACCAGTTATAGCCCTTGGACCATTATTAAATCAAATAATAAAAAAGTAGCAAGGCTTGAAACTATGAGACACGTACTTTCCAGTTTCGAATATAAAGGCAAGGAGGAAGTACTAACTACCTTAACTCCTGATCCTAACACAGTGATGAGATATTACAGGTCTTCTTTTAAACCTAGCTGAGATGAATTTGGAATTGAAAACATCGGAAATAAATAAATTAAATGCTATGAAAGGATTGGTTGCGCTTTTATCCAGGGAACAACTAAACTATGAAAGAGCCATTAGATATATAAACTATGAAAAGAAATTAAAGAAACTCCAATTGGAAATTATTAAAGTTCAAAATTGGGCGATTCGGGAAAATAAAAAAATAGTCATTGTATTTGAAGGAAGAGATGCTGCGGGAAAAGGAGGAGCCATCAGAAGAATTACAGAGAGGATTAACCCTAGACATATTAGAATTGTTGCCTTACCCAAACCTACGGAAGACGAACAATCGCAATGGTATTTTCAACGCTATATAAATCAATTGCCAAAAGCTGGAGAAATGGTTTTTTTCAATAGAAGTTGGTATAACAGAGCTGTTGTAGAACCTGTGAATCATTTTTGTACCCAGGAACAATATCATATTTTTATGAATCAGGTAAATGATTTTGAAAGAATGATTTTGGAATCAGAGATTTACTTGGTAAAAATCTATATGTCTATTTCAAAAAAAGAACAATTTAAAAGATTCGATGAAATTAAAAAAGACCCTCTAAAACAGTGGAAAATGACAGATGTGGATAGGCGCGCCCAGGAATTATGGGATGACTATACAACCTATAAAAGAGCCATGTTTACAAAAACAAATACCCAAATTACTCCGTGGAAAGTCATACGAGCCAATAGGAAAACAACGGCCAGGATTAATGCAATCAACCATATCTTAAAAAGCATTCCCTACGATAAAAATATAGAAGTTTAGCCTGTCGGTTTTATCTTTGAAACAGCTATTTTCAATAAATTCTCCTTACCAAATTTTACACAGCTATTTTAATCGCAGAAAAGAAATAAAACATCTCGGCTGCCACCTGTCTGCTTGTTTTTAAATATGTTTTACCCTGTTTTTCGGTATTGTCAGAAAATTTTGGATCTGTATACGGTAAATGAAACCTCTGTATTGCTTCCGGAATAAAAGAACACTCCGCATCAGCACTATTACAGGTAGTGATGGCTATAAACGGTTTTTTATTGATTTTGTCATGATACATTTTTGAGAACCCTGAAATACCCTTCTCTGCTCCCTCAAATCGAATATCATATACCGGGTTTCGATGTGAAAAATGGATTAACTTAAAAATGAAACCGGCTTTTTGTAGTGCTTCAACAGTATTTGCATGAAAAGCCGTAATTTCTGTCCCACCTGAGAAAGAATGGATGTTTACATTAAAATAATGAGATGCAAAATAACTCCAGGCTTGGCCAAACTGACTTCTTCTGGAATTATATGTGCAGATAAAATTCAAGTTTACGGTTTTATCAATCTTATATCTATTAATAACAACTTCAGCTATTTGCATTAAACTGCTTTTTCTATCTTCAGTTATTTTAGCACTTTCAAAAGACCTTTCAAAGAATTCTTTTGTATGGGGCGGTTCAACTGTTATCATTATTATTATTTTTGTAGCGAAAATACTGTAAAGTAGTGTATTATACCAGTTATTATTTGAAATTATCGTAAAAGAAAATGATGATTTTTTTCTTTATTGGAGTCAGAAAAATAAAGTATAGCTTTCGTTACGGTTTCTTTTTATGGCGAACAAGAAAGGAAAAAAGAGCATTTTCTTTTACGATAATTTCAAGTGATAAATGGTATTAAATTATTAATCTAAAATTAAATAAAAGTTAAATGCACTTTAAAATTGGCGATACAGTTGCTGTTTTAGATGATACCTTAAAAGGTACCGTTATGGCTATTGATAAAAATACTGTTGAAATCAAAGGTTTGGATGGCATGACCTATTTTTATAATGCTTCCGAATTAATAAGCATTCGGAGAAACCGATACGAGTTATCAAAATTTAATGATAACGATAGCACTTTTCTGTCTGATAAAGACAACCATACCATCAAAAAAAATACTCTTAAAGCAGTAAAGTCTCAAACCGTTATAGAAGTTGATTTGCACATGCATCAATTAAAAAAAACAACTCAACGAATGGATAATTTTGATATGCTCATGTTTCAGCTAAACACTGCCAAAGCCAAATTAGATAGCGCCATACGAAAAAAAGTTTCTAAAATTATTTTTATTCATGGAGTAGGAGAGAGAGTTCTTAAAACCGAATTGAGGCACTTACTGGATAAATATCCCGTAACATATGATGATGCTTCTTATCAAAAATACGGATGGGGAGCTACTGAGGTAGTTATCTGTCAATGAACTCGTTTAGACTTTTTGGGTTTAAGTGAAAATTAGAAGTTTTTAGCTCTGTTGAAAGCTTTTTTGAGTTGCATAGCATTGCTACGGAAGGAAAAAAAGACAAAAACAGAACAGAAAACAGCAATTTTTTAGCAAATTCAAAAGTCTAAACGAGTTCAATGTACAAGCTCGTAAATTATAATGGACCTAAAGTTAATTTCACAAAAATTAAATGTAAGCAGTTGGTATTGAAGAAGTAAAAATTCATAATCATAAATTTAAAATTCATAATTTATATAATGTTTACCTTTGCTTTATGTTAAAAGTATATTTGGATAATGCTGCGACAACACCTGTAAACAAGGAAGTTATTAAGGTAATGACCGAATCAATGCAAATTGTTTTCGGCAACCCTTCCTCCACACACCAATTTGGCAGAAAAGCAAGAGCTGTAGTAGAAGTAGCAAGAAAAAATATAGCAAGTCATTTTAATGTAACGGCCGGTGAAATTATTTTTACTGCCGGAGGAACGGAAGCAGATAATCTGATTTTACACAATGCTGTTACTAATTTGGATGTACAGCGAATCGTTACTTCTAAAATTGAGCACCATGCGGTTTTACATACGGTACTGTTCTTAAAAAAAGAATTTGGAATTATTGTTGAATATATCGATATACACGCTGATGGTAGTATTCATTTGGAAGATTTGGAAGAGAAACTAAAAACTTCAGGTAAAAAAACCATGGTAAGCCTGTTATATATAAATAATGAAATAGGAAATGTATTACCTATAAATAAAGTAGCTGCATTATGTCAAAAATACAAAGCATTGTTTCATTCGGACACAGTACAGGCAATAGGTCATTATGCTATTGATTTGCAAAAAACACCTGTGGATTTTATTGCTGCCAGTGCTCATAAATTTAACGGTCCAAAAGGAGTTGGTTTTGCTTATTTTAAAAAAGGATATGGCATAAAGCCAATATTGCATGGAGGGAATCAGGAAAAAGGAGTAAGATCCGGTACGGAAAATGTACATGCTATTGCAGGTATGGAAAAAGCACTGGAACTATCTTGTGATTCCATGAAAAAAGATGAAATATATCTGAATACTTTAAAGCAATATTTTATAACTGAACTAAAAGCACTGCCTCCCGATATAACATTTAACGGATGCTCAGGCAATATCACCAAGAGCAGTTGTACCATTTTAAATGTACTTTTCCCGTTTACAGATGATATGCTGTTATTTAGTTTGGACTTACACGGAATAGCTGTTTCCGGAGGTAGTGCCTGTCAGAGTGGAAGCCATGCAGGATCTCATGTTTTAAACGAATTGTTAAATGAAGAAGATAAACTCAAAACAGCTATTCGTTTTTCTTTTAGCAGAGATACTACTAAGGAAGAATTGGATTACACCATTAAGAAGTTAAAAGAATTGATAATTTAACTTACACGGCATTTTCATAAAAAATTTTTAGATGAAAAAAACATCATTTTTTTGGCTCAAATTATCATACTGAATTTGATATTACATCCTATGTGATTAATTTTTGTTACAAAAATCACGTCAAATCCAGATTAAATAAGTGAAAATTATTTTTATGAAAATACCGTGACTTAACTTATGAACTCATTTTAAGTTCTGAAAATTTGCTTTAAATTTATCTTTTGCGCCCATATTTTGTCTTTTTCTTGTTCCGTAGCCCTGCTATGCAACTCAAAAAAGTCTTCACCCGGACACAAAATCTTTAATTCTTGCTTAAATTTGATAATTCAAGATGATTTCTATATCTTAATAAGGATATTAGTATGGTTATTTTATGACGATAAGTTACAAATGTAAAACAACCTTATTTAGATCTGCTCAATGCTCAAACCTGGAACTTGAAACTTTCTAACTTGAAACTTTCTAACTTGAAACAGTATTAATATAAATGCTTAAATTTAATCGGGTCAGTTTCATGCATCATTTCATATACTTTTTCAAAGATATCTTCTGCGGAAGGTTTGGAAAAATAATCACCGTCACTTCCGTATGCCGGCCTGTGCGCTTTAGCCGTTAGAGTAGCAGGTTTGCTGTCCAGATATTGATATCCGTTTTGTTTTTCTACAATTTCCTGTAATAAATATGCCGAAGCCCCTCCGGGAACGTCTTCGTCTACTATTAATAAACGATTTGTTTTTTCGATGGATTTTACAGTATCATGTTGTATATCAAAAGGTAATAAACTTTGTATGTCAATGATTTCCACATCAATGTCTACCTGCTCCAAATCTTTAGTAGCTTCTTCTACTATTCGTAAAGTAGAACCATAAGAGATAATGGTCATATCTTTTCCCTCTTTGATGGTTTCCACAACTCCAACGGGTGTTGTAAATTCACCTAAGTTTACAGGTAATCGTTCTTTTAACCGGTATCCGTTTAAGCATTCTATGATCAATGCAGGGTCGTCTGATTGTAGTAAGGTATTGTAAAATCCCGCTGCTTTGGTCATGTTTCTTGGTACGAGTACATGAATGCCTCTGACGTTATGAATAATGCCCCCCATGGGAGATCCGGAATGCCAGATGCCCTCCAATCTATGCCCGCGAGTTCTGATAATTAAGGGTGCTTTTTGTTTTCCGAAAGTTCTGTAACGTACTGTTGCCAAATCATCACTTATGATTTGTAATGCATACATAAGATAGTCTAAATATTGAATTTCCGCAATGGGCCTTAAGCCTCGCATGGCCATTCCGATTCCCTGCCCAATAATGGTAGCTTCGCGAATTCCGGTATCAAAAACTCTAAATCTACCGTATTTTTTCTGTAATCCTTCCAAACCCTGGTTTACATCTCCAATATATCCTACATCCTCTCCAAAGATTAGTACTTCAGAGTACTTTTTTAAAAGTGCATCGAAATTATCACGCATAATTATTCTGGCATCTGTAAAATTTTCTTCTTCGGGATATTCGGCTTTTATTTCAGGTATGTGTAAAGCACTTTTTTCAGTTTCACTTATTAGATGAGATGAATATTTAAACGCTGCATCCTTTAAATAGGATTTGATGAAATGTTGTAATGCTGTTTTTTCTGTAAAATTTTCATCTTTGATATAGCGTATCACTTTTCTGGCCGTACTGAGGACGTCTTTTCGAATGGGTTCTACAATAGCGTTTAAGTCATTTTTTAGTTTTAAGATAGAGGTAGCATTACTACTTTTTGTAGCAATTTTATCAATTAATTCAGATAGTGTGTTCCTGTCTGATTTGATTTCATTCAGGAAAGCATTCCATGCATTTCTTTTTGCCATAGCTACTTCTTTTTTAGCTTCTTTTTCGATGGCTACTAAGTCTTCTTCGGATGATACAAATTTTAGAACATCGCCCTGGTTATTTTCTAACTCAAATTCCAAAATCCATTGACGCATTTTGGCGATACAGTCAAAATTTTGCTCCCATTGTAATCTTTCGGAACTTTTATAACGTTCGTGAGATCCGGAGGTAGAATGCCCTTGAGGTTGTGTCAGCTCTTTAACGTGAATCAAAACAGGAACATGCTGTTCTCTTGCTATTTTGGACACTTTATTATATACATTGATTAACTGCACATAGTCCCACCCGTTTACCACAAATATTTCATAACCATTGGTGTTATTTTCTTTCTGAAAACCTTTTAAGATTTCGGAAATACTTTCTTTAGTGGTTTGGTGTTTTGCATGTACCGAGATTCCATATACATCATCCCAAATACTAATGACCATTGGAACCTGCATGACACCGGCTGCATTGATAGTCTCAAAAAACAGGCCTTCGCTTGTGCTTGCATTCCCAATCGTCCCCCAGGCTATTTCATTTCCATTAATAGAAAAATCAGTGTTTTTTTTTAAGAGATCTACATTTCTAAAAACTTTTGAAGCTTGTGCCAATCCCAGAAGTCTGGGCATTTGAGCAGCGGTCGGAGAAATATCTGAACTTGAATTTCTCTGAACAGTTAAATTTTTCCAGTTCCCATCTTCATGTAAGCTATGAGTAGCAAAATGCCCTCCCATTTGACGGCCGGCAGACATAGGCTCTATATCGATATCAGTATGTGCATATAAACCCGCAAAAAACTGTTGCGGATCTAATTCTCCTATTGCCATCATAAATGTCTGATCTCTATAGTAGCCCGATCTAAAATCACCATTTTTAAAGGCTTTTGCCAAGGCCAATTGGGGAACTTCTTTTCCGTCTCCAAAAATTCCGAATTTGGCTTTACCGGTTAAAACCTCTCTACGACCCAACAAACTGCACTCTCTGCTGATACGAGCAATCTTATAATCTCGTAAAACTTCGTTTTTAAAATCTTTAAAAGAAAGCTCTTCGGTACTTGGCTCGGCAGTAGTCAACATAGTGTGTCTGATAAATGGTATGATATCTTGCAAAGATAGTTTTTTTAAATGAAAGAGATCTTTGCAGAATTGATTTGACAAAAAAGTTCGACACCCGAAGAAAATTTTCAACCGGAATAACCTGTTGGTTTTGAGGATTTAATACCAAAAAGAATACTAAAATAGTCCAATCTTGCTATGAAAATTCCAAATTTCATCGCTAAAAATACTCGGCGTAACTAAGGCTATGCCTGTGTTTTTTAACTCGAATTTTGAAATTTTCCTCACACAATCTTTAGACCACTTTAATATTCATTTTGGTATAAAATTTTCGAGAAGGAAGAAATTTGAAGTCAAATCAATTCAAATACGCAATATATCACTGCAAAGGTCTCTGAAATTTAAAAATTGATGAGATTATTGAATATAATTCAATAAAAACCATAAAAACAGTTAATTGAATACGAACTTTATAAAAAACCTCTTCTGATAAAGTTAAAAATAGCTATTGGATTTACGGTCAGTACAAATCGTATTTTCTTCGAATACGCATCTTGTCCTATCTCCCAGCCGTTATTTGAGTACAAGGGAAAATACAACTCAAAAATATTATGAATAAAATTTAACCGGATTCCATTTTCATAAGCAAAATAAATAGCATTGTTTCGATTCTTTAGAAAAGCAACATCATTATATATTTCCAGCCATCTCCATAGACCTATATTAGAATTAAAAGAAACCATATATTCATTAGCAAATCTTACAGGGAGTACGGATTTAAATCCCCCTTCCGTTGCAATAAACTGTTGGCTAAAAATACCTGAATTTTCTGATCTCCCTATATAGTTTAATTGGAATAAGTAATCATTTGCCCTGTCTAATCCAAAGCTAAAATAATTACCCTTAGTATTATTATTTAAAAATGCGCCGATATATACTCTAAAATCAAGTTGTGTATTTCTGTCGGTCAGACTTCTGTAGCGAATATCCGCAGATACTTTGGAAAACTTTCCTCCAAACTCTGTACTTAGAATGTATCGAAATCCTTTGATAATATCCGGTCTGTTATAAAAATAACTCAAGGTAAAAATACTATACTTGTCCTGATCTGTTTTGATTATGCCCGGAGCAACTTCTTTGTCCACATTAAATAATCTGGCGGATAAAAAACGCCCTCCGGCATCTCTCAATGTTTTTCTTTTAAATTCAACTTGTATGCTTTGGTTAAAAGATGTATATGCCAGATCTCGTGCATAGTGTAGGCGACTTCCGCTTACGGAATAAAGAATTTTATTGATACTTGTGTCTTCAAAATATTGATAATAACGTGTAAAAAAAGTTCCTGTTAATGATTTACTTTCCGTACCGTATGACGGTGTAAGGCTAAATTCCAGGTTTCTGGTCAATATGGGTCTATTATGTAATTTTAAACCTATTAAAAGCCCGTCATATAAATTATATCTCAAATCAGGTTGATAAAATAATTGATGATAATACGGGTCATTGATGTCTTTTATGAAGGTTAATTTAAGCGGCTTATTAAATAAGCCTTTTTTAAGGTTTTTAGAATTGTCTATGGTATTATACTCGGGATATGTATTCTCATAATTTAATGATAAGCGATCAAAATTTCCTTTGGCAATTCTCACCGTTCTTATACTATCAATATTTGTATACCACTTTTTAAAGATTACTTTTTTATTTTTGATTCCATATAAGGCAATTGGAGCCGTAATATTTCTTTTGTTTTTGATAGTTACATCAATTGAATCTCCAACAGGGGTTGCTTTTTTAATGGTATAATCTATTTTTTTATTCGTTTTAATATAATCTCCGAAAAACCAACGAATATCTTTTTTTGTTTTGCCGGCAACAATATTTGCGAAAGCATTATTGGTAGTGATTTTTAAGTGATTGTTGATATAAAATTCTTGTATCGCATTTTTTACTACATTTTCCTCCAAAAAATCTTCCAAATAGCGTAATCCCAAACCGGCTTTGTATTTGCTTACTATTTTTCTATTGAAGTTTGAGAGAGAGTCTGCCCTGGTAGTAAGAGATTGATCTAAAAACTTCCTGGCACTAAACTCATACGTAAAAGGGTATTTGTCATTGAATTTTAATTTGGAAAAATTAAAACTGCGAATACCCCAAACCTTTGAAAGATTTCCCAGTAAATTTAATTCCGGATAATATTTTTCTACATACTCCATCATCAGGTAATACTGTATACCGTCTGTCAGCCAGTAATCGGTTCTGGTATTCAGCAATAAAGTGTTTTCTATATATTTTTTACTGATAGCCTTAAACATGGCAATATCCCACTTAAAAACATCGGAAAACGGACGTACAAATTTTGGCAACTGATTCAATCCGTATATCGGGTTTTTTCTTTGAGTAATTTTGTCTACAAATAACTCTTTATGAGGGTATTTTCCTAGGTACTTTTCAATAAATAATAGCGCCCTATCCAATATAGATACTCCCGTTTTATGATCGATGCTTTCATTAACAATATCTGTTTTTACATGAACAGCCTTTGTTTTAAAGGATTTAAAATTTGCTTCCTTGTCAATATTTAAAATGATATTGGTTTTCTTTTTTCCAATTAAAAAATAGGTTTTTAGACTATCTTTTTGAGTTACGTATTGATATAAATTACTTTCCAATGTATAGGTGTCCGGAATATCAATTTCAATTTGAAAATCTGAAATATCCGAGTACAGATCATCCATATTTAAATTGCTCATGACCTTCCATTCTTCATCATAAACAGCGGGATTCAGATACCAAAACCGAAGATGATATCCTCCTTCGGTTTTTCCGTATCCCGTAAATTTTGCATTTGGAATTTTAATATCATAAGAAGCGGTAATGATAATAGAATCTCTGGGCAACAAGGTTTTTTTTAATGTTATTTTTAAGACATCAATCTGCTCTGTAAGCTCTTGAAAATCGGCTACTTCATAATTGACAGATAGGTTTGAAATCTTTGTAGACCCTCTGTCTTTTTCTTTGGCAAAATATAGATTCTTCTTATAGTCTTCTATAAAACGTTTGGACAGCCTTGTTTTGTTATTTTTATAACTATTGGCCCAATTATGAAGAAAGATTTCGTTTAATTTTGTTTGTGTCTTATTATGGAATACCATGTACTGCTGTATTCTCAAAATATCTTTTTCAGTATCTAATGAAGCTTTGACGTTTATTTTATTCTCTTGTGCATTTACAGCAAAAGAAAGTAAAAAAAAGCTACCTGTTTTAAATATGTTAAGAATGCTTTTCACATATTTTTTATAAGAAATTGATAGACATTTGTTGTATTTGAAGTACACAAACAAATACTGACTGTAGTATAATTGATTTCTGTACAGGTTTTAAAAAGAACATATTTAGAAATTGGGTTTTAGGCTGTACTTAGCATAGAATTTATTCAGATGTGTTATCGCTTCGTCAGCAGTATCGACAATTCTAAATAGTTTTAAATCTTTATCACTGATATTTCTTTTACTAAGTAGTGTATTTTTAATCCAGTCAATGAGTCCGCTCCAAAAACCCGAGCCCACTAAAATAATGGGAAAACGGCCAATTTTATCGGTCTGGATTAAGGTGATTGCTTCAAACAACTCGTCTAAGGTTCCAAAACCTCCGGGCATTACAATAAATCCTTGCGAATATTTGACAAACATTACTTTACGAACAAAGAAGTAATCGAATTCCAGGTTTTTATCACTGTCAATCCAGGGATTATCGTGTTGTTCAAAAGGTAATTCGATATTTAAACCTACGGAAGTACCCTTTCCTCTATAAGCTCCTTTATTTCCTGCTTCCATTATTCCGGGCCCTCCGCCGGTAATGACTCCGTAACCGTTTTGCGTTAACTTATACGCAATCTTTTCTGCCAGCTTATAATAGCTATCTTCGGTTTTTGTCCTTGCAGATCCAAAAATAGAAACACAGGGGCCTATTTTGCTTAATTTTTCATAACCGTCAACAAATTCGGACATGATTTTAAAAATGGCCCAGGAATCGTTGGTTTTAATTTCATTCCACGTTTTCTGCTGTAACTTTTCTCTTATTTTTCTGTCTTCATTTATCATGATATTTCATAGTGTTTATATGATTACTAAATTAGTTCTTTTCTAAGGAACTTTGCCGTATAACTGGTTTTGTGTTTGATCATTTCTTCCGGAGTACCGGTACACAAAACCTGCCCTCCTTTTTTTCCGCCTTCCATACCCATATCAATGATATGATCGGCCAATTTGATAACATCCAAATTATGTTCTATAATAAGAATGGTGTTTCCTTTGTCGGTCAATGTATTTAATACTTCCATTAACACTCTGATATCATCAAAGTGAAGACCTGTGGTAGGTTCATCCAAAATATAAAAAGTATTTCCCGTATCTCTTTTGGAAAGCTCGGAAGCTAGTTTAATCCTCTGCGCTTCGCCTCCTGATAAAGTGGTAGATTGCTGACCCAATGTAATATAACCCAAACCAACATTTTGTATGGTTTTTAATTTTTTATATATTCTCGGAAGTTTTTTAAAAAAAGCTACCGCATCATCAATTGTCATATCTAATACATCGGAAATAGATTTTCCCTTATAACGAATTTCCAATGTTTCACGATTAAACCGTTTCCCCTGGCATGTTTCACACACTACATGTACGTCCGGTAAAAAGCTCATTTCAATAATTCTTACTCCACCTCCCTGGCAGGTTTCGCATATGCCCCCCGTTACATTAAAAGAAAAACGACCGGGTTTATAACCCCTAATGGCTGCTTCCGGAGTTTTGGCAAACAAGCTTCGTATTTCACTAAAAACGCCTGTATAGGTTGCCGGGTTAGAGCGTGGACTCCTCCCAATAGTAGATTGATCAATATCAATTACTTTATCAATAGATGTTATACCGGATATTTTTTTATAAGGCATGGGCTTTTTGACTCCTCTGTAAATATGTGCATTTAAAATAGGGTATAGTGTCTCATTGATTAATGTTGATTTTCCACTTCCCGATACGCCTGTTACACAAATCATTTTTCCCAAAGGAAATGATACCGACACATTTTTTAAATTATTTCCTGTAGCTCCCGAGAGTTCAATACATTTCCCATTTCCTTCCCTTCGCTTTTTTGGAATGAGAATTTGCCTTTTTTTTGTCAAGTAATCAGCAGTTAAGGTGCTTTGTTTTTTTAAATTGTCAAAAGTACCTTCGCTCACTATTTCTCCTCCATGCTTACCGGCACCGGGCCCAATGTCTAATACAAAATCAGCGTGCTCAATCATGTCCTGATCATGTTCCACTACTAAGACAGAGTTTCCAATATCTCTTAATTTTATCAAGGAATGAATAAGCTTTTGATTGTCTCTTTGGTGTAAGCCTATACTTGGTTCATCCAAAATATATAATACACCAACCAATTGAGATCCTATTTGTGTAGCTAAACGGATACGTTGTGCTTCCCCGCCTGATAAAGATTTGGAAGTTCTGTCTAAAGTCAAATAATCCAGGCCGACATCTAACAGAAACTGAACCCTGGTACGAATTTCTTTTAGAATTTCGGAAGCAATGGCCATTTGTTTTTTCGAAAGTTTGGTATCTATTTTCTGAAACCAAACTGCTAATTCATGAATATCAAACTGAGCTAATTGTGAAATATCTTTCCCCAGAATTTTGAAATGTAAGCTTTCTTTCTGTAGTCGCTTTCCTTCACATACGGCACAGGAAATTTCATCCATAAAGTTTTTTGCCCAACGTCTGATAGAGGTACTTTCGGTATTCTTAAATTGATTGTGAATAAATGAGATGATACCTTCAAAATCTATTTCATAATTCCTATGCACACCTGCAGCTTTTGACTGAATAGTAAACTTCTCATTACCTCCGTTCAAAATGACATCCATAGCTTCCCCGGGTATGTCTCTAATAGCTTCGCTTAATTTGAAATGATATCGCTCCGCAATAAGTTGTAACTGTTTAAATATCCAACTATTTTTTTGCTCTCCCAGAGGAGCAATACCGCCATTTTTTATGGAAATAGTATCATCGGGAATCACTTTTGAAATAGCTACTTCATTCGTAATTCCCAAACCATTGCAGTTAGGGCATGCTCCTTTAGGTGAATTGAATGAAAAAGTGTTAGGTTCGGGGTTCGGATATGCTATTCCGGTTGTTGGACACATTAATTCCCTGCTAAAAAACCTGGGTTTATCAGCAACATCCATATCCACTACCATTAAAATATTATTTCCTGTATATAATGCGGTTTTAATGGTGTCCTCCAACCTTTTCGATGTTTTTTCATCCATTTTCATTCGATCAATGACTACTTCAATATCGTGCATTTTATAGCGATCTAAACGCATGCCTTTTTCTATTTCTTTAATTTCACCGTCTACCCGAACGCGGATGAAACCTTGCTTGGAAATTTGCTCAAATAACTCTCTATAATGCCCTTTTCTGGATTTTACCAATGGTGCTAAGATGGCAATTTTCTTACCTTTAAACTCAGAAAGAATCAACTGTTTGATTTGCTCATCGGAATAGCTGACCATTTTTTCACCGGTGTTATACGAATAAGCCTCAGCAGTTCTGGCATATAATAAACGTAAAAAATCATAGATTTCCGTGATGGTTCCTACGGTAGAACGAGGACTTTTATTAGTTGTTTTTTGCTCTATGGAAATGACAGGAGAAAGCCCGTCGATTTTATCGACATCAGGGCGTTCCAATCCTCCTAAAAATTGACGCGCATATGCCGAAAAAGTCTCAATATACCGCCTCTGCCCTTCGGCATAAATGGTATCAAAAGCCAAAGAAGATTTTCCACTGCCGCTTAAACCTGTAATAACTACTAATTTTTCGCGCGGAATTTTTACATCAATATTCTTTAAATTATGAGCTCTGGCTCCAAAAACTTCTATATAGTTGTGTTCTTCCGGCATGAAAAATTTTGGAAAAAAGCAAAGGTACGTAATCCTGTGTTATTTTTAACTCGGATTAGGAAACAATTCATCGGAAAACGAATGTCTTAATGTAGTTTAAAGTTAGAAAGTTCCAAGGTTAAAGTTTGCTCAGTGATTTGTTTTTTGAAAGAAACAGATTAAGAATGCTCTTAAAATAAGTTGATGAGAGTATTTTATAACAGATTTCTCTTATGGTACCATAGATAAAATCTATCATATATCAAAAAGCTGGTATTAAAGATCTCAATTTTAAAATATAGACTTTTGCACTTTTCAACTTTCTAACTTTCTGACTTTTCAACTGTATTTTTTTGAGAAAGGTAAAAGGGATGTAATATGGAACCCTTAGTACATTTTTAAATCTTTAAATCTTTTAGTTTCTATCTGGTCTTAGCATTTTTGTTAAAACTAAAAGATTTGATATACACTAAAAGAAATTCGGTTTTGTTGGATTATTTCGAGTTTTTTTTGAATGTTTTTTATTCTTGTTTGTTTCATCAATCAAATTGTTAATTAGTTAGTTCTACATCGTAGTTTAGTCAGCATCAACATATTTCTCAGACGGAAAGATATCACAGAGTGCCCCGGAGAATTACATGAATTGATTGAGGCGTTACATCCGATTTTTTAAAAAATCGTATCTTTACCGAACATGCCCTCTATTTTGCACTCCACAAAACTTTATTGGAATGAATAAGGGGATCTTAAGTCCTTAATTAACTTTTTAAAATAAGGTAATTAAAATGGATCAAGCAAAAAAGTTGTGGGGAAGACTTGAATAAAAATTTTATCATTTCAGATTTTTTTTAAATGAATATCCATTAAATAACTGTTTATTAAGTTTTTAAACTCTATTGAATGATGCTTTTGCGATTGACTCAACTTAAATGTTTTCAATAATATCTTTAAAATCCCACAAGTTTTCGGATTGATCCATTAAAATGAAGTTTATTGAACGAAAACAAAAACTGGATTATCTGTTGGAAATGATACAAAACGGACGATGTTTTTCATTATCACAAATCTCCGGTAAGTTTGAAGTTAGCAAAAGAACTGCAAAAAGAATGATTGCCTGTTTACGAGAAGAAGGGTATAAAATTATATACTGTAGAGTTACCGGTAAATTTTGGATTAAAGAAGAATAAAAAATGAGAAAAAGGGAGAAACATATTATAATCAATCTTTATAATTATTTGAATAAAATGATTTCTAAGGGAAGTTGATTTTCTTGTTCAAAAAAAACGGATAAATATCTCAAAGGGACAAAATTTGTCCTCTTGAAGTATTTACTTTGCCATTCCATGCGGGGATATGATGTACTCGTTATAAAAATCATCTGTCATTTAAATATTTATGGTATGAAAATATCGAAATTATCGAAATCGTCCTTCAAAAAAGGATATCTGATTGCATCTGGTGGCTGCTGCTCCTGCTGCTGCTGTTTTCAGATTCATTAAGATGCCTTAATGACTAAGAGGCTGTCTGAAAAGTGTCATTCTAAATAAAAATGAAGAATCTTTTAATTATTGATAATTAAATAATTAAGATTTTTCGGCTAAGTCTGCCCTGAACGAAATCGAAAGACTCAATATGACATCGGCAAAGACTTTTCAGATAGCTTTTTTTGTCAATAATAAAGTAGCAAAATATAAAAAAATATGATCTTCGATTTTGATGTTATAAAAGATACTAAAAATAATTGTTACCAATTAAGAACAAAAAATACCTTATATGCTCTTGAGTTTGAAGATGCCGAAAAGGAAGCCATTTTTGTAAGCATTACGGAAGCGTTTAAAAAAGACAATACCATTACTTTTCAAACACTTATTCATAAACTTGCCACTAAAAAAAATCGTGCTAAAGTCATAGATGTTTTAAAAACGCTTCATGACAGTGAGTTACTTCCTGTAGAATACGCTAGCAACTTACATAAAGAAAAGAAATGATGGCATTTTCCTATATAATACCCATAAGGTTTCCAACACCGTTATTTCTGTTTTTGGAAATCTTGTTTTTGGGAATAAAATCAAGCAACTTGCAAAATCGTATCACTTTAAAAAAGTAAATGTATTTCCTATAGATAAGGATATGGATATCGAAAAAATGATAGAGAAAAGTGATTTTATTATTGCAGGTGCAACACAATGGTCACCATACCATTTGGAAGAAATAAATAGCATTGCATTAACAAAAAATACTCCGTGGTTGTATATAGGGGGTATAGAAGAAACTGCTATTAAAATAGGACCTTTGTTTTATGGGAAAGAAACGGGATGCTACAATTGTTTGATGAGCCGTATAAAAAGCCATTCCGATACCCTTTCTTATTTGAATACCTATGAAGCATATTTAAGAAAACATAAAATAGCATCGAAACCTGATGCTGTTTCTAATAAAAGCATTTTAAATAATATTGTTGCAAATATGGCTCTTTTAGAGGTGCTCAACTTTATAGAAGTTTGGAGTTTGCCTGTAACATGGAAAACGGTTTTAAAAATAGATACGATTAATTTTGAAACAACGAAACACAAGTTATTAAAAAAACCTTTTTGTGAAATTTGTAAACCTGAATTGCTATACAATGCTTCTCCTTGGTTAGAACCCGTCACCTTAAAATAATGAACAATCTAAGTACGCTATTCAATGGAAATGATCTTATATCCGATGAAATCGGATTATTACATCAAATGATAAAAATACCTACGATGAACTTAGACCCTTTGTTACTTGGTTTCGGGGTATGGCCCTCGAATACTGAGCCCTTATTAGGAGTCAAGTATAATATAAGAGGATCCGGGTGCAGCCCTTCCTGGGAGGAAAGCATTTTAGGAACCATAGGGGAAATTGTAGAACGATATGCTCCTTTATTTTACGATATTAAAAAAGGCAAAAAAACTACATTTAAAAATATTGACATATTAGCCGTACATCCCAAAGAATTTGCGCTGTTTCATAACAAACAATTTGAAGACGATGGCTTTAAACTAAAAAAATTCGATGAAGATATTGAGCTTACATGGTTTTCTATGTATGATTTAACCAATGGAAAAGAAACATGGGTGCCCGGACAATTTATTTATATGCCTTTTAGGGGTGACGAAAATTACATCACCGTAAATACATCCACAGGATTGGCTGCTCATACAAATTATTATAAGGCAATACTCACGGGACTGTATGAAGTGATTGAACGAGATAGCTTTGTCATTACGTGGATGCAAAATTTAGTTCCCCAAAAAATCAAACTCTCCCGGGAAATACAATCCTATATTTCTAATCTTTTTCCCTGTCAATATGAATGGCACTTTTTTGATATACGTTATGATATAGAAGTACCTACCGTGTTTGGAATATGTTTTGGAGAGGCAGAGTATGGAAAATTTGTAGCCGTAAGTTCGGCCACAAGGGCTACTTACGGAGAAGCCTTAAAAAAAGCCATTCAGGAAATAGGCCAGGCAGTTCCCTATTTTAGACATTTATTAGGAGAAAAAAAAGGATGGAGACCTTCCAATGATTTTGGATCCATTCAAAATTTTGAAGACCATTCCATTTTTTATACGCTAAGACCCGATCTTTGGCATGTATTTGACAAATGGAGAGATGCAAAAGAGACTAAGGAAATTGATTTTTCCGAAACAGCTAAAAGACCCGACGTTAAAGAAATCAGACATATTGTTACATTGTTAAAAGATAAAAAGTACAATGTATTGTTTAAAGATGTTACAACTCCCGATATCAGGCAATTGGGTTTTTACAGCGTCAAAGTTTTTGTACCTCAATTAATCCCCTTATCAGGAGGCTATTCTTTTTATTTTTCAGGAGGCGAAAGATTGTATTCTGTTCCAAAAAAGATGGGGTTTGAATCGAATCATTTTGAAAATTTAAACACATATCCACATCCATTTCCATAAAAATAAATGATGCATATACAAAAAATTAAAGAAAAATACGATAAGAAGGATGGCTCTTTATACGGCAAAAATAACATTGAAGATTCTTTGGCAATGTTGTATCATGAAAATTCAAAATTTACATCTCATTCTCTTAGAACACAGGGAGAAATTATAGGTTCGTTTTCCAGTCCTTTTATTACGGAACGATGTGTCCAACCTTATAAGTGTTACCCGGGGCAAGTACAAATTGATTTAAATGCGTATATCAAATCAAATCCTGCAAAAGATTTTTTTACGATTTTACATCGACGAAAAAGCATTCGTGATTATCAAAAAGATTACAAAATTTCTTTAAATGAATTGGGCATACTCTTGTATAATAGTTATGGCGTTACCAAAAAATCAAAAATAGAAGGATTAGACAAAGAAGCTCATTTAGGTTTCCGAAATGTACCCTCCGGAGGAGGATTGTATCCTCTGGAGATGTATATTGTGCTGTTTAAATCTCATATTCCTTTAGGTCTGTATCATTACCGACCGGATATAAACTGTTTGGAAGAAATAAAACAAGGGCTGTTCCTCAAAGAACTTTCAGAAGTAATACAGGCAGAACCTTATACAGCTATTCAAAATGCTTCTGCAATTGTGATGACTACGGGACTTATAGAACGACAAACTATTAAATATGGTGAAAGAGCTTACCGCTTTTTAATGCAGGAGTCCGGGGCTGTTGGGCAAAATATAAGCCTTATTGCAGAAACCTTACAGCTTGGTGCATGTTGGGTAGGGGGATATTTAGATGACAAACTCAACGAATTTTTAGGGATAGATGGTGTTTTTGAAACCATCAACAATGTTATTATCATCGGTAAAAAACAAGAAAAAACAGTTTCGGATTCATTATGAATGTCATAAAACTTTCAAATATTAGTTATTATATCAAACAAAAAGAAATAGTAAAAGACATAAGCTTTCACGTACAACAAGGTGACTATTTTGCCTTATTGGGTGAAAATGGCTCAGGAAAATCTATGCTCATCGACCTTTTGTTAGGCGATTTAAAACCTAATAGCGGCCATGTTTCTTTTTTTGAAAAACCAAAAAAAGACTTTAGTAAAGTAGGGGTTGTTTATGACCAACTACCTGTTTTTCCAATGCTAAAAGTAGATGAGATCATCAATTATTTTTGTGCGATTCATAAATTAAAAAGCAAAGATATTAAAGATCAGTATTATGACTTGTTTCATCTTAGAAAAATTAAAAATTCTTTAACTCGAGAACTATCACAAGGAGAGAGAAAGAAATTTGGCTTGGTATTGTCTATTCTCAAACCTTCCGAATTATTGGTATTGGATGAGCCTTTTGCAAATTTAGACCCCACAATCATTGATAAATTGTGGAGTGCTTTAAAAGAAAAATCAAAAACAATTTTTTTTACTTCTCACAATTGGAAAGAAGTAGAAACCATAGCAAACAAAATTTGTTTTATTTATCAAGGTAAAATTCTGCAAAAACCACTTTCTCCTGCTCAACTTATAGCGAAACTTCCTGCAACTAAAAAAATAGCTATAGAAAACGATCTTACAATAGTAGACAGGTTTAAAAATTACGACTATTTTATTCACGACAAAACAGTGCATTTCTTTTATGATGAAAACAGTAATTTGCTAACTGAAATTAGCAAAACAACAAGCAACTACTCCATTCAAAATGCAGGCTTAAAAGATGCCTATTTATATTTTATAAGTTTGATTAAAAAATCATAAAAAATGTTACGAATTTTATTTTCATCTATATATTACCAAACTGTAATTTTTTTAAGAATAAAAATCGCTGTTTTTTTTACGTTTGTTTTCCCCGTTGTGCTTTTTGTGGTATTTGGAAATATTTGGGGAGGGAGTGACAGTGAATACTTTTCTTTTCTTTTCTTTTGTCAGGAATTATAGGAATGACCGTTGCAAGTGACGGTTTAAATGCGATTGGTCCTGTAATAAAAGATTATTATTCCAGCGGGTTACTTAAATATTTAAGAAAGTTACCTTTTAATATTATTTTACACTTTTTAGGCTTGATTATAAGTAGAGTGCTCTCTTTGGTATTTATTATTATACTACTTTGTATTGTTTCAAAATTGGTGTTTGATCATAGGGTTAGTATAGTAGAATTCACCAATTATATGCTAGGTACTTTAATCGGTCTTTTTGCTTTTTCTTTTATAGGATTGGTTTTTAACTTTATAGGAATTAAATATAAATCTGCCAATGGTATTACCAACTTATTTTATTTTATAATGTTGTTTACAAGTGATGCCTTTTATCCTGCGAGTAGTGCTAATGATTTTATTGCCGGTATCGGTAATAGTTTGCCTTTAAACCCAATATTACATATTCTAAGGGATGAAGGATATTATTGGAATCTTCTGCCCTGGCTTGTAATTCCTCCTGTACTATTCTATTTTATATTTCATAATATAAAAACAAATCGCTAGTAATGATAGCAGCATTATCAGTATTTCTTTTCGTTATCGGTCTACTCATTTTACACGAGATCGGGCATATAATAGCTGCCAAAATAATGAGGTTAGAAATAAAAAAAATAGGAATAAGTTTAAAACCTTATCCTCACGTTTTTGTAGCCGTAGAATGGACAAGAGAAAAATTAAAGAGATTTATTTATTTATTTTCAGGGATTACAGTTACCCTAACATTGTTTTCTATTTCTTTTGCCTTCGATTTTTTTGAATTACAGCATCTTCTTTATGCTTTTATCATTCAACTTATTTTTGAAACCAATCCCTTTTTTTCAGACTTTACCATTGCTATAGTTACAAATATTGCAGAAAAACAAAAAATTGCCATCGATGAAAATTATTATCAAAAAGTTTATACGAAATATGCATTCGGTCTTGGTTGGTATGTTCATTTTAGTATATGGATAACTTTCATTTATGTATTGATAACCCTTAAAAACAATTTTATAGTATGACACGCTTATTATTGATTTCATTATTGCTAGCCTCTTTTCCGGGAAATGCTTCCGTAACGGACAGGTCTAAAAACAACCCCTTGCAAATACAGAAAACCGTAGTATCCGATACTTTGCTCGTAAACATTCAAAGCAAAATAACTGACGCTTTTGTATTAGGAATTAGAACCAAAAAAAATGCAGAACTTTTAGTGCTCAGAGGAAAATTGGAGGATTTGTATCGAAAAAAAGAACAAAATCTGATATTATACTGGCAATCGTATTTGCAATATTATTTATCTCTTTTTTATACCATTGAACAAGATAAAAAACTGGCGGAAAAAGAAATTGATAAAGGCGTTGAAATTTTAAAAGGTATTGAAAATAAAAATTCTGAGGACTATGCACTGTTAGCGACCTCACAAAATTTTTCCATACAGTTTAAAGGGATGAAAGTTATTTTTATTTCTAATAGTGTTAAAAAAAATGGAAAAAAGGCAATTGCTTTGGATCCTGACAATTTAAGGGCTTACTATGCTTTAGGGTCTAATGATTTTTTTACCCCTAAAATGTATGGAGGAGGTAAAAAAGCAGAGGGGTATTTTAAAAAAGCGATTTCATTGCCCAATCAAAAAATTAAAAACCCTTATTTGCCTTCCTGGGGAAAAGACGATGCTTATGAATATTTAATTCGATTTTATATCAGAGAAGAGCGTTGGAAAGAAGCCGTACAATATTTTCAAGAAGGAATAAAACTTTATCCAAATTCTTATAATATAAAAGCGTTGGCTAATAGATTGAAAGGCAAGTGATTTTTTTAAGGTTCGATGAGATTTCTATTTTTCAAGATTTTTCTTTTTGCTTCCTTTCATTGCTTTTCACAAACCCTGCTAAAAGGCATTGTAAAAGAGAAGCAAGGAAGCCCTGTTTTTGCTGCAAATGTATATGTAAAATCTGCTCCGGAAAAAGGTACAGTTACTGATTTTGATGGAAAATTTAGTTTGCCAATTCACAAAGAAGACACGTTGGTAGTTTCTTATGTGGGTTTTCAAACTTTAGAGATTCTATTAAATGTTATTGACACAGAAAAAGTTTTAGAAATCACACTTTTAGAGGCTAAAAACACCTTAGAAGAAATTGTTATAAAATATACGGATCCCATTTCTGAGCAGTTTTCAGTAGTAAAAATGGATATGCTAAAAGATGTATATCTTAATCCTGTTGCTCAGGGCGACCCACTAAAAGCCATTACCATACAACCTTTTTCTACTAATACAGACGAAACGGCGAACCCTTCACTGAGAGGTAGTAGTGGTGATCGTTCAAGGGTTGTTTTTAACGGTGTGCCGATCATCAATCCTGTACGAGCCTCCAATCTTGAAAACCAAGGTTTTTTTAGTCTTTTGAATCCTGAAATTATTGAAAAACAATATGTGTACGCCAGCAACCCTTCGCTTACTTTTGGTAATACTTCCGCAGGTTTGGTAGAGATAGAAACCAAAAGAATATTGAAAAACAACAGCTTACAATTATCGACAGGCTTAGCGGGAACTGGTTTTATGTTACATCAACAAATAAAGAAAAAATCGTTTGTTCAGGTATATGGAAATTATCAATTTTCAGAGGCTTATATTGGCATACAAGAAAAATATTTGCCTGCTATAAGAAGTTTCAGTACTAAAGATTTTGGACTTAATTTTCACAGTAATTTGAGTGAAAAAGTAGAATTCAACTCGTTTGGTTATTTTATAGATGAAGATTTTAGTGGAAAAAATATAGAAACATTTACTTATATAGGCGATTCAGAAAACAGTAGAAAGCGTTTTTTTACTGTCAATAGTGTAAAATTTTACACCAAAAAAGGTACTTGGCAAATTAATAACGGGATAAGTATTGACAAGACAAGTTTTGAACATGGAAATTCAAATTACAAGGCTAATTATAAAAATATTTTTACGGCTATCCATTACAAATGGTTTCTTTTAGACAATACGGATATTCAATTTGGTATTTCACACGATCACCACAGTCATATTTTTAAAGATACAATCCCTACTTATTATTATGCAATTTCGCCAGAATCTCCCAGTTTTTATAGAGAAACAACTATTGAAAATACTATTGTAGAAGGGTATGTTTATATGCTTTGGAAACTAAATAATCAATGGAGTTTTTCTTCGGCGATACGACGTAATATTCCTACAAATAACCAAGAATCTTATATGAGTTCTCAAACGAGTTTTAAATTCAAACCCAGTGAAAAGCATTATTTTTTGCTGAGTGGAGGGGAATATCACAGTTATAGTGTGCCAAATTCCCTTGCAACTTCCTATAATTTACTAAAGAGCTTTCAGTTGGCGTTTGATTATCATTTTGACTATAAAAACACACTTTTAAAAATAGCTGCCTATTTTAAAAAAGAAACAGGGGAACAAAATAGAGACGTTTTTTCAAGCTTTGATAAAGCCACTACTTTTGGAGTAGAATTTTTTATTGAACAACAATTTTTAAAGTATTTTAAATTTACATTCGCTAATTCCTTTATCAATCAAGAGCAAATAATTAACGATACTGCTTATCCCGGAAATTATGATTTGAATTATTTTTTTAAAACAAATTTACAATATACCAGTCTTAAATTCTTAACTATTGCATTGGGTTATATAGGCAGACCGGGAGGTTATTATACCCCTATAAATGGAAGTAATTATCATTCTGAAATCCAATTTTACGAACCTGTTTTTGCGGAGAATTTGTACAGTGAGCGATATAAAAGTTATTCAACTTTCAATTTTAATATCAGTAAATTCTTACCTTTAAAAAATAACTCCTTTGTCTTTTATGCTTCTGTAAATAATATATTCAATCAAAAAAATCAACGAGTTGTACAATACAATAAGGATTACTCTCTCAGACACTTTGACAACTATTCTAATAGAACATTTTATTTTGGAATGGTTTGGAAATTAAATTATTAATTATTTCTACTTTACGACTTTAAAAAAATTGGGCATCCCCCGTTTTTTTGAAAAAAGTCTAATTTAGATAAAATAAATATGATTAATCTACTCATTTATAGTATTTTAAAAATTTGATTTTCCTGAACTCAAAAAAAGTTTTCCAAATTAAAAACCCTCTGAAGCCTTCAGTGAAATCAATACTTCGCAAAAATGAAATTCAAATTTTCGGGGGTGGCTAATGCAATATAGACTTTTGCACTTTTCAACTTTCTGACTTTTCTACTTTATTTTTTGAGAAAGGTAAAAGGGATGTAATATGGAACCGTTAGTACATTTTTAAATCTTTGAATCTTTAAAATTTTTAATATCTCTTCAATTTTAGGTTTCACTAAGAATGATGGATAACCTCATTATAAAATAGTAACTTGCAAGCTGTAAATATCTAATATGAAATTCATACATTCCGTACGTTATTTTTTTGAAAGAAATGGTTTTCACGTTTCTTCCAGATTAGCAGACAGGTTAGGAGTGAGGACTGTAAATGTTCGATTGTTTTTTATCTATATTTCCTTTATAACTGTTGGTTTATCTTTTAGTTTTTACCTGGTCTTAGCATTTTTGTTAAAACTAAAAGATTTGATATACACTAAAAGGAATTCGGTTTTTGATTTATAATGAATCTATTTAAATCCAAATTACAAAAAGCAATTTTCTTATTACTGGTATTAGTAGGAATAGGAATTTTTGGATATGTATTCCTGTCTGATTATTCTTTTGTAGATGCTTTGTATATGACTGTAATTACTATTTCTACAGTTGGATTTTCAGAAATACGGCCACTGAGAGAAGGAGATAAAATATTTACAATTTTTTTAATATCTACAAGTATTTTTATTTTTGGATATATAGTTTCTGCATTTACGGAATATATTGTGAGTGGAGAATTGTTTAAACGACTTAAATTGAAAAAAGTGCAAAAGAAAATTGAACAGTTGCAAAATCACACCATAATTTGTGGTTTAGGCAGAAATGGAAAGCAAGCAGCGTTAAAATTGAAAAATTATAACGAACAGTTTGTAATTATTGAGAAGAATGAAAGTATTGCAGATGCCAATGAAGACAAAGATATTTTCATTATTAAAGGAGATGCTACTATTGACAGTGTATTAGTCAGAGCAGGAATTAAAAATGCAAAAAACCTGATTACTACCTTACCCTCCGATGCCGATAATCTCTTTGTGGTGTTAAGTGCAAGTCAACTCAACAAAAAATGTACAATTATTAGCAGGGCTTCAGATGAAAGTTCTTATAATAAATTAAAAATAGCCGGAGCTGAAAATGTCATCATGCCTGATAAGCTTGGAGGAGATCATATGGCTTCACTGGTAGTAACCCCGGATGTGATTGATTTTGTAGACAGGCTGACTATTGCAGGAGAAACAACAACCCATTTAAAAGAGATTTCGATTGATGACTTGCCTCATAAGTACATCCGTAAAACGATTGTAGACCTGGATATGAAAAATAAAACCGGGTGTACTGTAATCGGGTATAAAACACCTCAAAAAGAATACGTAATTAACCCCGAAGAATCCACAGTATTAGTTGAAGGGTCAAGCTTAATAGTATTGGGGAAGCCGGAACAGATTTATAAACTGAAAGAATTCTTCTAATGAAAAAAGTGGTTATTACCGGTTCTAACGGGCTTTTGGGTCAAACACTCATAGAACTATTGATGAAAGAGAAAAATCAATATGACATATATGGTTTATCCAGAGGAAAAAACAGAGCGGAAAGAGATGATTTTCACTATTACCCTATTGATATAACCAATACTAAAAAATTAGAAAAGGTACTCTACAAAATAGCCCCTGATGTTATTATTCATACGGCAGCTATGACAAATGTAGATGCTTGCGAAATAAATAAAGATGCTTGCGATGTATTAAATATAAATGTAGTTTCAAATTTGGCAGGTATATCGGAAATAGTGAACGCACATCTCATACATATTTCTACGGATTTTATTTTTGATGGGAAAAGTGGTTATTACAAAGAAACAGACACTCCAAATCCATTAAGTCATTACGGGCATTCCAAATTAAAATCCGAAAAAATTTTAGAGAACTCGCGGGCGAACTTCACCATTTTGAGAACTATTTTAGTATATGGCTTTGTAAAAAATATAACCAGAAATAATATTGTACTATGGATAAAAGAAATGTTGGAAAATAATAAAGAAATTACCATTGTAAAAGATCAATACAGAATGCCGACTTATGTTGAAGATTTGGCACTTGCATGCAAAATTTCTATGGATAAAAAAGCCGAAGGAATTTTTAATATTTCCAGTAACACACTAGTAAGCATATACGAAATAGCATTGGAAATTGCAGCTGCTTTTGGCCTAGATAGCAAACTAATTAAGCCCATTTCTACGGCTACTTTAAATCAAACAGCGCAAAGGCCATTTAAAACAGGTTTTAATCTAACCAAAACAACTACTGAATTGGAGTTTTATCCTAAGAGTTTTAAAGAAGATTTACAGCGATTTAAAGAGCGATTATTCTAAATAAATGGATTTTAATATTCAAAAAGTTATTTAAAATGCATTTTTTTTAAGATATTGCAAATCACTAATTAAAAAAACAACCATTTCTTATGAAGAAAAAACTTCTTACATTGTTACTGTTAGTAGTGCCAATGTTGACATTCGCAAAAGATAAAGGAATAGATGAAAAAATAAATGACTGGTTTATGCCTATAGCTTCCGGTTGGGAAAATTTTGTATTATACCCTGTTTCAATTGCCGGTATTCAGGTGCCGATTGTTGTCATCTTATTGGTTACGGGAGCTACTTTTTTTACCATATATTTTAAATTCCCCAGTGTTGTCAGATTTGGATTAGCAATTAATGTTGTTAGAGGAAAGTATGACGAGTTGGATCATCATTCTTCCGGTAATCCCGAATTGGCTATTGACGGAGATATTAAAGGAACCATTAAAGATGAAAGTAAAGATGGCGAAGTTTCTCATTTTCAAGCGTTAGCAACTGCCGTATCCGGTACAGTCGGACTAGGCAATATTGCAGGGGTTGCAGTTGCCATTGCTTTAGGAGGTCCCGGAGCTACTTTTTGGATGATTGTTTGCGGATTGATAGGAATGGCCACAAAATTTGTGGAATGTACATTAGGAGTAAAATATAGAGATGTTGGCCCTGACGGAACGGTATACGGTGGCCCTATGTACTATCTTTCAAAAGGATTAAAAGAAAGAGGTTTTGCAGGAATAGGTAGAGTATTGGCAATTTTATTTGCAATCCTTTGCATTGGAGCTTCATTTGGAGGGGGTAATGCATTCCAATCCAACCAGGCGGCTGTCCAGTTGTCCTCACTATTAGGTATTCAAGGAAGTGCTTCCGGGTTTATTATTGGATTTATTTTAGCTGCTATAGTTGCAATAGTTATCATTGGAGGAATTAAAAGAATTGCCAGTATCACTGAAAAAATAGTTCCTTTTATGGCAGGAATATATGTACTGGCTGCAGTAATCATAATATTTGCTAATTTTAGCTATATAGACGATGCCTTTGGTTTAATTTTTAAAGGAGCGTTTACTCCGATGGCAGGACTTGGTGGTTTCATAGGGGTTTTAATAGTGGGTTTTCAAAGAGCTGCGTTTTCTAATGAAGCGGGCGCAGGATCTGCAGCAATTGCTCATTCTGCAGTGAAAACCAAATACCCTGCCTCAGAAGGAGTTGTAGCATTATTGGAGCCTTTTATTGATACGGTAGTTATCTGTACAATGACAGCTCTGGTTATCATCTTTTTTAATATAGACGGAACAAACTTACAAAGCGTTTTTGACTATGGTTCGGTACAAGGGAGCAATGTGATCTTAAATGGAACCGGAGAAAGCTTAGGAGGAGTCGATTTAACTTCCAGGGCATTCGATTCGGTTATCCCCGGATTTTCATATGTATTGACCATTGCCATTGTATTATTTGCTTTTAGTACGATGGTTTCCTGGTCTTATTACGGATTGCAATCATGGAAATTTTTATTTGGCAAGGGAAGAAAAGCCGATTTGGTTTATAAGTTATTGTTCTTATTGTTTGTCATTATTGGTGCGGCAGCAACTTTAGATGCAGTAATTAAGTTTTCGGATGCAATGATATTAGCACTGGTATTCCCGAATATGATTGGGTTATTTTTCTTATTTCCAAAAGTTAAAAAAGAGCTGGTCAACTATTTATCAGCTATTAAAGGGAAATGATTTATACTATATTTAATAATTGCTAAGAGAAAATGAAAAGAAAAAAATCCCGTTTCCGATACAATAAGCGTCAACGAAATGGGATTTTTTATTTGTTCTTGCTTATTGTTATCTTTCAGGTTGTATACATTACTGTTGATTTTTCTAAAGAAACAAGCCATACATCAGATGATTTGGCATTTTTTGAAAAACAATTTGATAGCCTAAAAGCATTGAATACTAAAACCTCAACCCCCAAAATATACCCTTTTAATCCCAACTATATAAATGATTATAAAGGCTATCAATTGGGTATGACCGTTTCTGAAATTGACAAATTATTAGCTTATAGACAATCAGGTAAATTCATTAACTCAGCAAGAGAGTTTCAACAAATTACTAAAATATCGGATTCTCTATTAAAAAAAATAGCACCGTATTTTAAATTCCCGGAATGGGTAATGAAAAGGAATCAGAAACTGCACCATGAGAGAAAGAAACAAGTTACCGGTAAAACAGAAGTTGCCCATTACAAAGAAAAATACAAAATAACTACTACGGATATTAATAAAGCCATAGCATTGGATTTTCAAACTATTAAAGGGATTGGAGAAAAATTATCAGAGAGAATAATCAAGTATAGAAATAAACTACAAGGTTTTACATATGAAGATCAGTTATTTGAAGTGTGGGGATTAGATAAAAAGCTCGCTAAACAAATACTCACGGTTTTTAACATAAATGAAAAACCTGTAATTCGTAAAATAAATGTCAATACCGCTACTTTTAAAGAAGTACTTTCTATTCCTTATATCAATTATGACTTATGTAAAAAAATATTCGAATTTAGAGATGAAGTTGCAGAACTTCAAGATATTGAGGAATTGAAAAATATAGAAGGGCTTCCTGTAGAAAAATACCATAGAATAGTTTTATATTTGCTAGCACAATAAACAAATGTTAAATTCATAAATGGAGGGTGTATATTTTACAGAAGAACATGAAGCGTTTAGAAAGAGTTTTCGTGATTTTTTACAAAAGGAAGTAGTACCACATATAGAGAAATGGGAAAAAACAGGAACCATAGAAAGATTTATCTGGGCTAAGTTTGGAGAAATGGGATATTTTGGTTTGAGCTACCCCGAAGCATACGGAGGATTAGATTTGGATATTTTCTATATGGTTATTTTTTTAGAGGAGCTACAGAAAATAAATTCGGGAGGATTTGCTGCAGCTATCTGGGCGCATGTTTATTTGGCTATGACACATTTAAACAAAGAAGGAAACGATACCATTAAAAAGAAATACCTAACTCCAAGTATTGAAGGAAGCAAGGTGGGCTGTTTATGCATTACGGAACCTTCCGGAGGATCCGACGTGGCAGGAATGAGATCAACAGCCATAAAGAAAGGAGAAACATATATCTTAAACGGATCAAAAACATTTATAACAAACGGAGTATATTCGGATTATTTAATTGTTGCCGCAAGAACAAACCCGAAAGAAAAATACAACGGTATGAGTATCTTTGTGATAGATAGAGATACTCCGGGAATTTCTGCAACTAAATTGGATAAGTTGGGTTGGAGAGCTTCGGACACAGGTGAAATTTCGTTTGACAATGTTAAAATTCCTGCTGAAAATTTACTGGGCGAAGAGGGGAAAGGCTTTTCTTATATTATGCAACATTTTGCTTTGGAAAGATTATTAATGGGAATCAACGCACATGCCAGAGCAGCATATGCAATCGATTATACATTAGAATATATGTCTGAACGGCAGGCATTTGGAAAAAGCATTGACACATTTCAGGCCTTACGGCATAAGATTGCCGAAATGGCGAGTGAGGTAGCGATGTGTAGGGAATTTAACTATTCCGTAGCTAAAAAATTAGGCGAAGGAGCGTATGTGGTTAAAGAAGCAAGCATGTCTAAATTGATTTCTACTAAAGTAGCAGATCAGGTGATTTATGATGCATTACAGATGTTAGGAGGATATGGATATATGGAAGAATACCCCCTGGCACGACTTCTCAGAGACAGCAGGCTAGGCCCGATTGGAGGTGGTACCTCTGAAATTTTAAAAGAAATTATCGCAAAAATAATTATTGATAAGAAGGAATATATACCTGTTACTTAGGTTTTTTTAGATATTTGTTTAGATACCTAAACAGAATCATTGGAATATTTTTTAAATCTTTGAATTTTTAAATTCATTGAATATCAACAAGCATAAAGAACTCATCTTAACTTTTTCAGTTTTCTAAAAAATGATTGAAATTTAACTAAATGATCTTATAATTTTCCGACTTTGAAAAAAAATATCCTCATATATTTGGATATTAAGAATTATTTTTATAGGTTTGACTTGATAAACGAAATAAAAGGGCTATGGCTTAAAAAAATTGAAAGCAGTTAAATTTTAATAACCCCCATACCTTTTCAGACGTCTTGTTTTGTTGTACGATTTTTAACACCGCCTTTTTTTGAATAAAACAAAAAGGCATAAACCGGGCAGTACATAAATATTTATTGTTCCGGTATGAAACAGAGGCATACTAAGAAATGTCTGTAAAAAAATATCCGGTAGTTGTGGTTTATATGAAACACAGCAAAACCGGTGCGTATTAACTAATTTAAACAATTTTAAATCATGAAAATGAAAAAAACTTCATGTATCAAAATCGGGGTCTTCGTCTTTAGTCTATCTTTGTTCTTATGGAACTGTATCCGAGAAGACTTTATGAATCCTCAAAACACCGTTACCTCTAACAAGCTCAAGTATTCCTTAACGAAAATAACTTACCGGGAACTACTTGCAGACAAGGAAATAAAACCCTCTTTACCTCTGATTGAAAGACGATTTTCTAAGCACTCGCTACAAAGCATCTACAGCAGAAGTGCTACTGAGGTTGCAGCAGGCCTCACCATTTTTACCGATGAGATTAACAGAATTGTCATAGACGATGTCATTACCTGGACATTTCAGACAGAAAGCCCTGTTTTGGAAACTTCTGATTTTGAAAACTTTTTGGTAAAAAAACACAATGGTGTGTTTACCTATTTTTTGGTTTCCTATGAGTTCACTGACCTTACCGATTCCGAAACATTGTATGAAAAAGCCACTTCGTATGTGATTTCCGAAGAATACCTAAGCCTGGAAGGCCTCAACCTGTCTTCCAGAGATGCTTTTGATTGGGTTTTTCCGAATGACGGTGGTGGTACGGGTAGCGGTCCTTGTGACGGTATTTTGGTATATGACCGGTGTAATTTGGGAGGCAATGCGGACGGACACTGGCCGGTTTTGCAAAACGATGGGTTTACCTATTGTAGCGGTAGTCCGCTGTTATATATAGATTTTTCACATTGTGAGAACTACGGTGTTCCGGACAGTCCTGTGGGAGGCCCGTTGGGAGGAGATGATGGCTCCGGAGGAGATCAGCTTATTGGAGGCGGTAGCGGAGGAGGAAGCTCCGGTGGTGATGGAGATACAACGCTTACGGCTCCTGTTGAGTTGGCAGACCCCAGATGTCCTGAGGGAAGTGGAAAGGTGATGATAAATGAAGTATGCGTATGTCCTCCCGACACCAACAAAGTAGAAGATGCGGACGGAAATTGTGTATGCCCGGAAGGCAAGATAGAAACCTATCAGGGAGTATGTGTGGATATACCTTGTGAAGGGGACCCGGTTCCTAATCCTGAAATTGCACCGCAGACCAATTCCGGTATTGAGGGAGGGCTACATAATACCTGTACTCGTTCGGGATCAAATTGCTCAGGAAATCCTAGTAGAAAAGCTCATGACGGTGTAGATATAAAAAACCCATATGGAGCTCCTGTTTTTGCTATGTATGACGGAACTGCTACATTAGCAACTCAGTATAATAGTAAAGGAAATGTTGATGGAGCAGGTTATCATGTATCAATAACCTCAACTGTTAACGGTCAAACCGTCAGGTTGGTTTATTTTCACCTACAACAAAACAATCGAAAGTCAGGGCCTGTCAGTGCAGGAGATATTATTGGCTATCAAGGAATATCCGGAAATTTAGGAAGAGCTATACACCAAAATCATACAGAATCTCATGTTCATATCAAAGCTAGGGTAAATAGTGCAAAGGCAAATCCTTTGGATTATCTAACAACGGCTATAGACCCTGTAACAGGACAAATAACAAACCCATGTCAATAAATTTAAAAATTTTAGAAATTATGAAAAAAACATATTTACTTGTAACAATCTTATTACTCAGTGCTTATTCTTGCAGAGCACAAATGAATGAGTTAACGCAGTCAGAATATTATGGAATTAAAATTAACGAAGTTACTTTTCAAGAAATTTATGACACGAACGCAGATTTCACTCAGATGAAAGCATTGTTTGGAAATGATTTATCATATGAATTCAAAAATGATATTTTAATTTCAAAGCAATTTTGGAATGATGATTTTGATATTAATTTTGATAGTGACGAGGGAACTAATTATTTTCCAACTTTCATTAATATTTATGATTCATCGATTATAGTAAAAGTAAAAGGAATTGAATTAAGATTAGGTGATGACAGAAGTAAATTTGGCAGTTTACCCTTTAACACAAACTCTAAAAGTTATGTTTTTACAGATCAAGATACTAGAAGTACTTCCCTATATTTTAAAATTGATGAAACTACAGATAAAATTATTGAAATAAGTTTTTTTACTTTATAACAAATCTAGAAAGCTATGGGTAATGGAGAGAAAACCAGTGGAGACGGTTATAAATTCATAGGCCGTGGTATTTTTCAATTAACCGGAAAAAATAATTATACGGCTTTTAAAACCTGGTATAATAACAAATATGACCCTGATAAAGATTTTGTTGCTAATCCGAGTTTAATTACCAGCAATGATACTATAGCCGTTATGAGTGCCTTGTGGTTTTATAAAACTGAAGTAATGGATAGGATCAGTCCCGGAATAGATTCATTAACCACTGTGAAAAAAATCACATATAGAGTGAACAGAGGTGAGAATGGTTTACCCTATAGAAAAGAAATTTTTAACAAAGCAAAAGATTCAATAACTTGTATAAATTAAAATAAAATGAAAAAAATAAAATTTTTGTATTTAACAATATTTATGATAATGGCTTTAACACCAATAAGTTGTAAAGCACAAGCTCCGCAACCTGATATACAAACAGCAATCATTGGAACCTGGCTTGCAGAAGATGATCCAAATGTAAAATTAGTTTTTAATTCTGACGGAACATATAAAACTTATTATGACAATGAACTAACCGGTACTTACACTTATTCTTTTTCGCATCAGTGTGGTTCGGAATCAGATGAAAAAGCCTGGTTTTTAAAAACAATTCATCAAGAGTATTTAGATCAAGCATGTTATGAAGTTTATGGAGCTAATGCAGATAATAATAGGACTTTATCTATGAGAGAGATGAGAATTGGTAAATTATTTATTTATACTAAGCAATAAACACAATGCCGCTATTATAGATTTTATAAACTTTGGTAATGGAGGTCATAACCAACACTTACGGCTCCTGTTGAGTTCGCAGACCCCAAGATGTCCTGAGGGAAGCGGAAAGATGATGATAGACGGTGTTTGTGTATGTCCGCCACATACCAATAAAGTAGAGGGTGCCGGAGGAAATTGTGTATGTCCGGAAGGCAAGATAGAAAACTATCAGGGGGTATGTGTAGATAAACCTTGTGAAGGATATCCGGTTCCTAATCCTGAAATTGCACCGCAGACCAATTCCGGTATTGAGGGAGGGCTACATGATACTTGCGCAAGAAAAAATTTAAAATATATCTGCAAAGAGATAAGAGGAAGAAAATGCATAATGGTGTAGATATAAAAAACCCTTACGGTGCTCCTATTTTTGCCATTTATGGGGGAACTGCAACAAAATACACGCAATATAAAGATGGAGAAATAAGTGGTGCGGGTCATTATGTAGCAATAGTATCAAATGTGAATGGACAAACAGTTAGAATGGTTTATTTTCACTTACAGGAAAATAACAGAGTATCGGGTACAATTAATGCAGGAGATATTATTGGATATCAGGGAGATTCCGGATCAATCTCAAAAGTTGTGTGTGAATTTAAAATAGTATTGTGATCTTTGTAAAAAAAGGAGGTTGGATACTTATATAGATTTACTAAAATTAATTTTACCAGAGTTGTTAGTTGAACATTTTGATTTGTCAAAACATAGTGTTGAAAATGAAGTGATGCATTTGTATTTTGAAGAACGTAACATAGTTCCCAAAGAAGAATCAGAACGTATCTTGATAGCTCACGGATTTCATAAAGAGCTTACCATTCAAGACTTTCCATTACGAGGCAACACAGTATATCTTCACATTAAACGTCGTAGATGGTTAGATAGGAAGACCAAACAAATTGTACAAAGAGATTGGAATTTAGTAGCACAGGGGACTCGAATGACAGAGCAGTTCGCTGCTTTTTTAAAAGAAATTAGTAGATAGAGAAACCAGTGATTGTAGAACTATAGGTAGATTTTACGGAGTTGATGGTAAAAAACTTGGACGTCAATATCGTGATTATTTAAGTGAGTTTAAACAATGGAAACAAAAAAAACATGCTAAAGAGTGGCATGTTTTTCCTGAAAATATAGGTGCTTATTTATCTATTGATGAAACAGCATTGTCTAAAGGAGAACTCTACACCATTATTACCAATAAAAAAGCCAAAGGTAAAAAAGGAGCTATTGTAGGGGTTTTTGCAGGCACTAAGATAGAACCCATTATAGAACAGTTACTTAAAATATCCTCTAAAAAAAGAAACAAAGTCAAAGAAATTACACTAGATATGGCGAACTCTATGAAAAATATAGCCAAAACATGTTTCCCTAAGGCCATACAAGTAACTGATAGATTCCATGTGCAAAAACTAGCTCTAGAAGCGCTACAAGATATTAGAATAAAACATCGATGGAATGCAATAGACCTAGAAAATGACCTAATCAAGTTAGCAAAAACAAAAGGTAAAGAGTATCAACCTGAGATATTTGACAATGGGGACACTAGAAAACAACTCTTAGCTAGAAGTAGATATTTACTCTATAAATCTCCTGAAAAATGGACACAAAATCAATATCTAAGAAGCAAAATACTTTTTGAAAAATATCCTGATATTCAAAAGGCTTTTAACTTAAATCAGAGCCTTAGAAATATATTCAATACAGCTAAATCAATACAAATTGCATATACAAAACTAGCACATTGGTATAATGATGTAGAAAAATCTGGTTTTAAAGCTTTTAATACAATAGCAAATACAATTTCTATAAATTATCGGTCAATACTCAATTATTTTATCAATCGGAGTACAAATGCTTCTGCTGAATCTTTTAATGCTAAGATTAAAGCCTTTAGAGCGCAGTTTAGAGGTGTTAAAAATGTAGAATTCTTCCTGTTCAGATTAACACAAATTTTTGCCTAAAACACAACAATTAGTCTTGATCCATTAACGCTCAATCTATTAGATTATGAGAAAAATATTCAGAACATATAAGTTCTGTTTGTAAAAAATAGATTATATTTGTTCTGTAAAGCGTTTTTAATTGGTCTATATAAGTTAAAAAGTGTGGATAAGTTAACGTGAACTGACTTTACAGGTCTTAAAAAATGGGCGATAATGATAAAAAACATGGCAATGATGCCACACAATCGTTCCTGAAAAGGAACACAAATACAATTTAAAATGAAAAAAATAATTTATTTATTTGCAGTAATTGTGTTTACTTTCGGAATGAATGTAAATGCACAAGACATTGCAATGGTTGATAATAGTAAAACTATTAATGACATTGCAGCAATTGAAAAAATATCTTCAAAAGACGATAATGTTTCACCAGAAATACAGAAATTGAAAGCTGAGTTTTTAAAAGAAATTAAGCAAAAATATTTTTTAGACAATGGTTTAGCAGTTCCACGTTCATTAGAGATTATATTAATAAGCGATCGTAGAGGTACAATTAAAGCTTATTTTTCATTTTCTGGAAAAATGGGGGTTGGTCGTAAATCTAAAGCTGGCACATTAATAATTTCAAAAGGCACAACAGCATTAATAAAAAGTAGTGATAAAGAATTTGCTATTTATCAAAAATAATTGATATTGAAATAAAATACCGAGAGCACTTTAAACAGGTGCTCTTTTTTTTGTTTTATTCTATAATATGTTCATGTTTATTATAGGAAAGAAATTTATTACTTCACTATTACTTCTAATTGTTTTTCTCAGCCCTTTGAGTCTTCAATTTAATACAACTACAAATACGAATGCTGAACTACCTACAATTTCAATAGTTGAAAACTCAGCACATGCCCTAAGCGTTCCTTGTGAAGATGGGTGGTTTAATTTTATTGATACTGCAGCTTGTGGAATTGGAAACTTTGTTTTGACATATTTTGAGTTGATTTGGTTTTATACCACCCAAATATTAGTCGTATTGGTTGGACTGATGTTTGACGCCTTTTTGTTCTTTTCAATAGATAGTCAATTTTATCGAACTGGTATGATTGAGGCTGGTTGGGAAATATTACGGGATTTCACCAATATTGCGTTTATCTTTGCTCTTCTTGTCCAAGCATTTCAAATGGTATTGGGAGTAAATATTTCCAAAGCACGAAATAAATTGGTCAAGGTAATTCTAGTTGCATTAGTCGTAAATTTCAGCCTCTTTGTATCATATGCTATTATTGACAGTTCTAATATTCTTGCTCATGTTTTTTATAATAAAATTGATGCTTCACAAGCTCAAGATTATAATAGTCAAATTCAAGATGGAGTTGAAGTTGAGGGAACTACTATTAGTGAATCAGGCTCTGATGTGGTTGACATAACAAAACAGTTTTTAGAAGGAGTAGGCGCTGATACACGTTCTGTTTCTTTAGCAATTGCAGGAAATATTAATCCGCAAAAAATCATTAATTCTACTCCTAACAACAATCAAAATGGAACGTTTAGTTTTGGGCAAGCATTCATAATAGTTACTATGTCTGGATTGATGAATATATTATTGATATATCTGTTTGGGTCTATTATGTTTCTCTTTGTAGGAAGAACATTAGCATTAATAATGTATGCAATTTTAGGTCCTGTCGCCTTTGTTAGTATTTTGATACCTGGGTTAGAGAATAATAAATACATAGGGTTAGGCAATTGGTTTAAACAGATGTTTTCTCTAGCATTTATGGCTCCGATATTTTTATTCTTTATGTATATCGTTGTTACATTTATAAACAACAAAGCAATATTAGGGAGTTTAAATTCAGGTAATCAAAGCTTTTTCGGAGGTATTATGAGTGTATTTATGTTGTTCTTTATGATTGGAGGCTTGTTATATTTTTCTAAAAAAATAGCAAAAGATATGGCTGGAGAATTAGGTGGTATGTTGAGTAAGGCTGTAATGGGCTCTGTTGGTGCTGTGGTCGCTGTTGGTGCTGTTGCAGCAACAGGAGGGGCTGCTGCCGTTGGAATGGGTGCACGTGCAGCAGGTGGTGTTGCGTCAATGGCTGGTAAAAAAGGAGCTGCAAAATCGTTAAGCTCTTTTGGAAAGCGGGCGATGTCTTTAAAAGCAGATATTACAAAATTGCCAGGTTTCAAAACAGTAGTTGGTAAAAAAGCGACAAATATGATTGGAAAGGTTACAGGACGTTCAGCATTAGGACATATTGACCATGCAAAAAAGAAAAGTGGACTTAAAACAGCTTTTGGTAGTGAATACGATAAGTTAACTTCTGATAAAGAAAATAAGGAGTTAAAAGATGCAAATGATGCTGCAAAAGCTGCTCAAAGAAAAGCAGAGGCAAAACATGAGTCTGAACTTTATCAAAAGCGATTTGATGCTGAATTAGCACGTAAAAAACGTAATGAGAAAAAAGATGGATTTATAGATAATGATGGAAAAAACGGAGGTTATAAAGAAGCAAAATCACAAAGTGATAATGAAAACAAGACACTTGGAGATCTTAATAAAACACTCAAAGGGCTTCAAAAAGAACGAAAGGACTTAGGAGATAGAAGTTCTGGGTTTAATTCTGATAATTCAAAGCATGATGAAAAAGATAAACAAATAAAAGAAATTGAAGCAAAAATCACTGTTTCTCAAAATAGCAAACAATCTGCTGATACCTATATTCAAAATATTTCTACAGATTACAATAACAAACAAGCTGCTGCTAATCAAAAACGAGCAGAGCAAAAATCAGCTGGTGAAGCAGCTGCAAATGAATCTAGGGCTACTTCGGCTGCAAAAGCAAGTACTGCTGATGTGACTGACAAAATTCTAAAAGGGCAAAAGGCAAAAGGAGGAAAAATTGAAGATGTATTGAAGAAAGCTATTAAGGAGGGTGATCTAGTTCTTGATGATGAAAATGATGGGAAATAAAAATCACTTGGAGTGGTTTTTGTTTTTAAAAACTTGAATAATGGTATGATGTTTTTATGAAAGAAAAAACTAAAATTTCATGGACAGCATTGCGATATGAAAATGAAACAAATAATATTCAATTACAAATTGGGTTAGCTTTTATTACGGGTTGTATTCTTGTAGGATCTATAGTTTTTAAAAACTACTTACTTGGAATTATTATAGTTATATCTGCTATTTTAATTAAATATCTTAAAAAAGATGAATCAGAATATATTCCCATTGAGATAGATAACAGAGGTATAAGACCCTCAACTATCCGAACATATTATAATAAAATTGTCGCATTCATTCGTTGGCTTGAGTATTATAATCACATTGAAGGAAAATTAAGCTCAAAAATGACAAAACCTCCAATTCCAAAATATGAAGATGAAAGAGCTTTAACAGATGATGAAGTTTCTAAAATAATTGCATCAATAACACTATATTCAAGAAGAGATGATTTTTTATACGCTCGTGATTTAGTTATCATTAGTTTACTTATATATACTGGAATCCGAAGAGGAGAACTTTTAGGGCTTCGCATTAGTGATATTGATTTTCAAACAAATACTTTGTTCATCAATGGAAAAACATCAAAATCAAAAAAAAGTAGATATATACCTATTCACTTTTCTTTATTAACTCAATTAAAACTATATCTAAAAGAACGAGAAAAAAGAAAAACACAATGTGAAATGTTAATCGTTTCTTCTCAATTTGACACTCCATATACTGTTCACGGTTTAAAATCTTGGGTTAAAAAATATGCGGAACTCTCAAGTGTTCGATTCCATTTACATCGATTTAGGCACACTTTTGCTTGTAAATTAGCAAAACAAAATGCTGATATTGTAAGCATAATGAATGTAATGGGGCACTCAACAACAAGAATGACAGAACAATATCTTCGTTCTATCAAAGCTGAAAATTCAAGGGTATTTATTCAAAATATGACTTTTTAAAACTATCAAATGATGGTATAATCATACAGTCGATACATTTATAAATTAGCACTTTTTTATTCCAATAAAAAAGTAAACATATAGTAGATGTATTACTATTTCTTGGATAAAATTTATGCAGATAGGTGGTGCAGAAAAGCACCTTGTAAATACTACAACAAACCCTCTAAAACCCTTATAAAATAACGTTTTAGAGGGGTTAGGTCGGTATTCCAAATCTTGCACTGACGAGGTGGCAGGTTCGAGTCCTGTCAGGTCCACAAATCGCCCTTATATTTTCCCGTTTTAGGAAGATTGAGGGCTTAAAAAATAGTCGTTTGCAACCACCTGCCCAACTTAGGTGGTTCAAGAATCCTTTAGAAATAGTAATATATCTACTTAGAAACAAGTATGAATATTGAATTATTACTAGAGGATTTTTGTCATTATTCAAGTTATATAAGGGGTGTTTCTCCAATGACGGTAAAACGTTATCGTGAGAAAATTAAAACATTTTATAAGGTTATGAATATTCAAGATATAGAAGAAGTGAGTGAGCAGATAACTCAAAACTTCTTTTTACACGGAAGAGTAAAAAGACAATGGAAAACCGCAACATAAAGAACTTATTATATGACGCTTATTGTCTTTTTTCGTTGGTGCATTAAAAAGGGGTATTTAGAAACTAATTTTGCTGAAACTATTGAAGTCCCAAAACTAGAGAAGTCATTACCGAAAGCAATTAAGAGGAAGGAGGCATTATTGTTATTAGAAGTGGCTTATAATTATCCATACACACATCAATTTTTGAAATATAGAAATCACGCTATATTTTCAATGTTTTTATTAACAGGGCTTCGAAAGAGTGAATTATTAAATTTAAAGCTAACTGATGTTGACTTAGAGAATTTAACGGTCTTTGTAAGGCAAGGAAAGGGGAATAAAGACCGTATTGTGCCTATGAGTTACACTTTGGCTCAATCTTTAAAAAGATACCTCTTAGAACGTAAAAAGCAACGCAAGACTTGTTCAGAATTTTTCACCTCATCAAATCGAAATAAAGGATATTCAGAAAATGGATTAAAACTTCTTGTTAATCAATTACGTCAAGCATCAGGAATTTATTTTACTATTCATACCCTACGTCATACATTCGCAACCCTTATGCTTGAGGGTGGATGTGATATTTTTAGCTTATCAAAAATGATGGGACATAGCGATATTAAAACGACAACTATCTATCTTTCTGCAACAGCGGAACACTTGCGTTCACAAGTAGTTAAACATCCTCTAAATTTAGAATGAAAAATTACAAATAAGCATATCTATAGCTCAACAAAGACAGAAGATATACTGTAGTAATGAGCTATATCTACCACACAAACGTCCCAAACAATCTATTTGATACTTATCTTAAAAATTTAGGCTATGCTGAGTTAAAAGTACTCCTAGTGGTCATACGTCAAACCTACGGATGGAAGGACAAACGAACAGGAACATATAAACATTGGGATTGGATATCGCAACAGTTTTTCGTGAGAAAAACAGGACTCTCAAACAGAGCTGTTTCGACCGCCATTTCCAAATTAATATATAAGCGATTAATAGAAGTTAAAACAAAAAGGGAAGACTTATGCTTAATAAAACAGAGCGTCAACGTGCATCAAAATTATATTTCTCTTGTACCTTGAAATTAAAGACCAGTGAACTTAACAGCAGTACACCAGTGAAGAAACTTCACACTACAATAATTAAACATACAAATAAGTACCGTGAAGTAAATTCACAAGGATTTCAAAAAATACAATTTCCAAAGAGCAATATCCCATAAATACCACTTGTACACAGCCTTTCCACTAAAAATAAAGAGAGAGCGGATTTTTTTTGTAATATTTACAAAAAGGCAAATCTATCGTGTTGTAATCAGTTCGTTTATCATTGTTCTCAGGTGTTCTTTAAAATAATCACGCACCTTAATTTAATATGATAAACAATACAATACACTTACTTAAAAGCTATCGTGAACTCACAGGCGTTGCACTGCAAGACATGGCAACCCTTATCGGCATTGATACTGGAAACCTATCAAAAATAGAACATGGAAAGTTAGAACCTAATATTCTCGTCATACTTTCCTATCACCTCATTTTAAAAATACCCATTGAAAAACTTTTCAAATATCAATATCCAGAAACTATTAAAAGCTGTTTACGAAATAGTTTGGCACTAAAGGATGAGTTAATTCCTGAGGTACAAAAACCCCATATCAAAAAACGTATTACACAAATTGACACCATCATTGACCGACTTGTAATTCTTGATAAGGAGTATGTCAACTAATCCAATTACCATAACGCTGTACCCCAATGCTTTTGGAATGGGATATTTGATTAGCGAATCACCAAAAGAAATCATCAATTATGGAGTGGCAAAAATTAGACCCTTAACAAAAGATAGATATGTAAAACGTCTTCTTCATTTTGTAAAACTCTACAGGCCACAGTTAATCATTCTTAGGGATTATACAGGTGCAGATAATCGTATTAGCAAACGTATCGTAAAAGTTATTGATGCTTTTAAAAAGGAAGCTGAAAAATTAGATTTACCCATACACACTTATTCAAGAGAAGATATTAAAACTGTTTTTAAACAATTTGGAGGGAATTCTAAATATGAAATTTCTAAAACAATTTCTTCGTGGTATCCAGAGTTACAAGCTCGCATGCCTGACCTGAGAAAAAATTCTTCAGCGGAACATTATCAAATGGGAGTATTTGATGCCTTTGCATTAATGCTTACGCATCAGTATTTGGAGTAATAGGAGATGTGAAAATCTGAGGTTTTATTTAATCAAAAAGATTACATTTATATCAAAATACCGTGTATGAAAAACACCAACATATATTCAGTCTCAACACTTACTTCTTTATATTCTCAAAGTCTTTCATCGAGTTTAGATGCTCAACTTATTACTCTTGAAGGATTCTATTTTGATAATCAAAGAAAGCTATATGGTGCTTGTTATTACGATGAATTGAGGGATAAGAATAAGAAGTATAAAATAACATTACAATTAACTGAAAGTATTAAATCAAAGTTGGCTTCTGGTCGCTATTACCAACTATCGAAGAATTTAAAGCTTTGGATATGGAAAAGTTCTATAAAAGCTTTGGCTTAACACAGATGCTTGATACCATGAAAAATTTTCACACCTATAAACATTATATAAATGATGAGGGATTAAATTTAAACAGAAAGGTTCATCTATATCCTGTAATACTTGTAAATGAACCTATTTTAGGGGTCATTTGCCAGCTTATCAAGGTAATTGTGAGTGTTCAGGGGTTCCTGTTTTTCCAGAATATTTTATAGACCCCGCTTTTATAATTTATATTGAATTTAATGAACCCACAGTTGTAGCAGATGAAGTAGATAATATAACTTCAACCACTGCCCAAGTAGAAAGCAATTTAACTAGTGAATGTAGCTCAATCGTAACCGAAAAAGGTGTATGTTGGAGTACTGTAACAACTCCTACTATAAATAACAATTTTTTAACAAGCAATAATAACGAAGTTGGCGAATATTCTATTCAATTAACAGGTCTTTCTCCAAGCACAACTTATTATGTAAGAGCCTATGTAAAATATAACAATCAATATGTATATAGTAACAATGAGGCTTCTTTTACAACAGAATGTAGCCCTAGTACATATAATGGTAATATAACCTTAACGACACAACAACAAGTTGATGATTTTGGTGCTAATTGTTACACTGAAATTACTGGTAATTTATTCATAGAAAATTCAACTGATATTCAACAATTAGATGCATTAAATTCTATAAGTATTTTAGGAGGAGGCTTAAAAATTCATAATAATTCTATACTTTCAAATATTAATGGTCTTAATAGTTTAAACTCAATTGGTTATTACAGTAGTGGACCTAACAGATATACTGTAAGGATTACAAATAACTCTAACCTCTTAAATGTTGATGGTTTGAGTAATTTAAATGCCTCTCAAAAAAGCATAACTATTAATTCTAACAATAGTTTAGTAGATATTAATGGTCTAAATGAGATCACCACAATTGGTGACGTATTTACTATCGTTGGTAATGATTCCTTAACATCTATCGATGGATTAAATAATTTAATCTATGTAGCCTCTTTATTTGATATTGAAAATAATTCGTCTTTGACTTCTATAAGTGGTTTTAACAGCTTGACTACGATTGAAGGTATTAGCGCAATAAATAATAATAGTAATTTGATTGAAATAACAGGTTTAAATTCACTTAACTCAATTGGTTTAAATTCTTTTCATTATTTAGCAATACAAAACAATACAGTATTAACTAATATATCTGGTATAAGTAACCTAATGACATTAACTGGTAATTTACAGATTAAGACAAATAGTTCTCTTTCAAATTTATGTGCTATCACAAGTTTAATTAATAATGGTGGAGCAACCGGAAGTAAATATCAAGTTGAAAATAATGCATATAATCCAACTCGTCAAGATATAATTGATGGAAATTGTAGTCAATAAAAACTTAACTCTAAATTAGGATATGTATTTTTCCCTTGATGTAATATAAGTTAAGGCAAAATTGTTTTATTATATAATAAGTTCATAATTCTATTTTTCATTTCTGAGGAAATATTTTTCTCCATATTCTCAATCCGTTCAATAGTCCGTGTACTTACATTAATTTGCAATGCTAATTCATTCATGGTTAATCCATATTCAATGCGATATAATAAACATTTATTTGATAGGGAATTAGTCCCATCTTCCCAATAGTTATATCCCAAAAATTCAACAACCTTTTTTCTATACTTAACATGGGGAATGTACTTATTCCACTCCCAATTTTGATACGAATCTTTAAGTACTCCGAAATACTTGGCAGTATCTTTTTGACTCCATTCACGTTTCAGTCGTTCTCTTTTGAGTTCTGCTCCTAAACTCATATCTTGTGGGTCAGGTAAGGGAAGTCTATGAGGTTTTTCAGCACACAAACGTATATTACAAATGGGCGTCATACCATTGCTGTTAGTAAATTTGAAAAAGGAGATAGAAACCCTACAAGACCTCAAATACTCAAACTAGCAGATGTGTTAGAATTAGACGTAGATTTGCTTTTAACACTTTGGTTAAGAGATAGAGTAATGAAGTGCAAGGAGAAGAAAACTCATTAAAAGCCCTTAAAATGGCTAAAAATAAGATTAAAACACTGTATATTAAACTTGTATAACCAAAAATTAAACTACCATGCAAAGAATCACACAAATTGGAGGCATTATAATAAATTCAACTTCTGTTGAGATATTAAAAGAGAAAATTCCTGTTGCTGAAATTATTTCAGAGCCAGTATATAATATTATAGAAGGAGGTACATATAATCAATATTGGGTAAATATTTTTACTAATATTCCTAATCATGAGTTACTTATAGAAACGTCAAATTTAGATAGTTCAGTGTTATTAAATTACGGGAATTTTGAGTCAGAATATAATACAGACAATAAAGAATCCAAAACAAAAAAAAGAAGTGAAATGGCAATATTATACTTAAAATATAATGGGTTAGTTGCTATATCAACTTGGATTAATTCAGATAGAGACAATAAAAGAGTGCATTGCAGGAGTTTCGAAGTTCTTTTTAATGCTAAAAGAAATATTCAAGATTTTAATCTAGTAAGAACCTCATTTAATTACTCTGTAAAAAATCCGAATAATAGTGTTAATGCAGAAGCTATTTTAGTTAGAAATGAAAACATAGACCCAAGAACCTCAAGAGGAACAGTTACGACTGTCAGAAGAGAAAAAAGATGAGATGGTTTATTATATTATTAATTCCAACACTTCTTTACTCTCAAAATAATATTGATGATGAGAAGCTTAAATATTCTATTGAGCAAATATGTCAAGGAAAGTATCCTTATTTCCATAAAGCCCACTCATTTTATTTTGAACATAAAATAGATTCCGCATATCTGTACTGCAGTAAAGCGTCTATTTCAAGCAAAAAACAAGAAATAAATGATTATTTAAACTTCATTTATGGAGTGTGTGCTTATAGCAAGAAATTTGATTTAATTGCCCAAAATAAGTTTAGTGACATCAGTTTTAATTTTCCATATTATTATCTTTTAAATTATAATCTTGGAGGTATCTCTTTAGAAAATGAAGAATTTCAAAAGGCATTATCTTTTTATAATAAAGCTATTGCTTCACAGCAGATAAAAAGCAATGCAAAGCTTAAAATCATTTATCATAATATCGGAATATGTCATTTGCATTTAAAGCAATTTAATAAAGCCAAAGGTTTTTTGAAAAAAGAAATAGAAGTTAGTAAGCAAGATAAGGATACTATAGGTGTTATATACGCAAAACTTGACTTTGGAAATATATACTACGAACAATATAAAGATGACATCGCTATTGGTTTTTTTGAAGAAGCATATAATCTATCAACATTAATCTCTGATTTTAATGTAAGGCAAGTTACTTCAGAAAACTTGGCTATTGTAGAGAAAAATAGAGGAAACTTTAAGAATAGTATGACTTATTTTGAAAAGAGCATGATGTGGAAAGATTCTATTTGGAACAGAGATAAGATTTCCCTTTTAATGGAATGATGCCAAAAAAGTTCAAGAAACTCTTCAAGAGGATTACAATGTTTTTACATTTTATGATGTAAAAAGTGCTAAAGAGGAGATTGATAAAACCGTATTCGACATAGCAATTATAGATATCAGTCTAGAAAAGAAAACAAGTGGTATTGAGTTTGTAGAATATTTAGTAAAAAATAAACTTTCATTACCCTTTATCTTTCTTACGGCTATGCATGGAAGGGCTATTTTTGAAAAAGCCAAGCTAACCAATCCTTATACGTATTTATTAAAACCTTTCAATAGTTTTGAGCTCCAGTATACAATAGAACTGATCATTAAAAAATATCATTTTCAAGATGATGCGTTTTTACCTAAAAAATCTGAAGCTATTCTTAATGCTAATTATTTCTTTGTAAAAGAACAAAATAGAATATTCAAGATAAGCATAAATGATATTGAGTATTTCTCTGTTGATGATATTTATAGTACTATCTATACTAGTTACAAAAAACTGGATATGCAACAAAAAATGGTACAAAAAGTTAAGCTACATTTTTGATTTGATATAATTTTTCAAATTCGATGATATTTTTGTAACCAAGAGCAGAATGTCTTCTGTATCTGTTGTACCAAGTTTCTATGTATTCAAAGACTTTAATTTGAAGACTTTTGTTGGATATAAACTTATTGTCTATCATTAGTTCTGTTTTGATTGTTTTAAAAAAAGATTCAGCTACTGCATTATCCCAACAGTTTCCTTTTCTACTCATACTGGGTGTTACATGATAACTTTTAAGGATATTAACAAACGCATGAGATGCGTATTGTACACCTCGATCAGAATGAAAAATCATACCTTCACAAGGCATTCTGTTGTTTACAGCCATTCTCCATGCAGCAATGATAGTTTGTCTTGCTTTGAGTCCATTGCTCAAAGACCAACCAATGACTTTACGATCAAACAGGTCAATAATTACCGTTAAGTACAGCCATCCTTGTGCAGTCTTTAAATAGGTAATATCAGAAACCCATTTCTGTGCAGCAGCGGTAGCTTTAAAATCTCTATCCAATACATTATCAGCTACTGGATATTGATGCTTAGAATCTGTCGTGACAACAAATTTCTTTTTACGAACTGCTTTAATCCCGTGTTTTTTCATCAATCGTGCTACCCTAGACCTAGATACTTTAAACCCTTTAGCTTTGAGTTCCTCTGTAATTCTAGGACTTCCATAAGTAGATTTACTTCGCTCACAGATACGGTGAATCTCAGAGAGTAGCATACGATTTTTTCCATCTCTATCTGATGGAACATAATTCTTACTCCTGTAATAACTGTTTCTACTAATTTTAAAAATTTTACACATCTTCCCAACCGGATATTCTCTACTGTAATCTTTGATAAATTTCAATACTTCCGATCGCTCTTGGAGAAGATGCTCACGGCCTTTTTTAAGATATCCCGCTCCATGTTAACATCCTTGAGCTGTTTACGTAATCGCTCTAACTCTTTCTGATCTTCTGTGAGTTGTTTGACGCCATTACCGCTAAAAGCTAAATCAGGACGCTGTTCTAATTCTCTACGCCATCTGTAAATAAGATCTGCACTGATTCCCAATTCCATGGCAATCTGCTTTGTGTTACCTCGTACATTGCTTAATTCTACTGCTTTAATTTTAAACTCTTTACTGTATTTTCTTCGTTTCATATGGTTAAGTTATTTTAGATAAAATTAGCTTAACTCTTTGTCACTCTAAATGTAGCAAGTCCAAACACCTTATACGTTTATCTTTAAAAAAAATTAAAGAAATACTACGCACCAAAAACTTTGAACAAACACATAGAAAATACTTGGTAAATGGAGATAAGATTAAAGAATTTAACCTTACTGAAAACACAGTATATCTTCAATCAGGAAAGCAACTCCCTATAAGTGACCGCTATAAAAGAACATTAAATAGTTGGCAGCACATGCTTAAATAGAACTATATTACCTTCTTTTTCTTTATTACTTCTGATTTTACTTTGGTAAAAGTACGCTTACTGTACTTGTAAGCTTCCCCTAATTAGAACTGTTTAAATTTCTAATATTTGATAAATTTATTGTTTTAATTCTCTTGGAGCTAGCCCCAAGAGAATTAATTTCTGCGTATTTTATTGGCGATAATCTACCAAGCCCGTCATGGGGTCGATGATGATTATAATCATACATCCAATCTTGGGTTTGTTCTCTTACTTGGTTAATGTTCTCAAAAATATATTTATCAATAACTCCTCGCCTATAAGTTCCATTAAATCTCTCTACAAATGCATTTTGAGTTGGTTTGACAGGGTGAATATAGGTAAACTCTATGTCATGCATTTGGCTCCATACAGCGGTGATATTAGCAATGAACTCCGGGCCATTATCCATACGTATCTTATTGGGCTTTCCTCTTCTATTAACAAGATCGTTAAGTACCCAAAACACACGATTACTTGGTAAAGAAAAATCTACTTCTATATGTAATGCCTCTCTATTACAGTCATCGATAATAGTAAAGGCTCTAAAACGTCTTTTGTTCTCAAGGGTATCGGTAACAAAATCCATACTCCATGTATCATTAAGATTTTCCGGAACCTCTAATGGTTCTTTCACTCTAGATGGTAATCGTTTTTTTACTTTACCACGTAGAGGAAGTCCTAATGCTTTGTAAACCCTATACAATCGTTTATGATTCCATGGTTTGCCTTGATTACGTAAACGACTATAAGCCTTCCAAAAACCTTCATCCTTTACAGTTCCTTTTACAGTGTTTTGTGCACTTAAAGTAATTCCGAAAAATAATAGGGTAATGAGCATTAAAATGTGTTTTTTTGCAATAGTTTTCATTTTTTTAGTTTATTTAATTGGTTTAATCATTTACATTTTTTATTAAAAAAATTCCATATTTCTGTAAATAAACTAAATATATTTAGCAATTTGAAAAAATGTGCGATTTATACAATAAATTATGAAAAAAATTCAAATACAAGACATAAGTATCAAGACATATAAATAATTAGTACTTTTGTAAGACAAATAGAACATTTATATTTTTTTATAATGAATCCGGATTTTAATATTAAAAACTATGTAGTTTATGGAAAAGAAGATTATACCTTACCTTCTTATTTTATTAATGTAGAATCTATTAAAAAAACAGCGAAAGCATTTCATGGACATATAAAACCTCATGTACATTCAAACTTATTCCAAGTGCTGTATATTAAATCGGGAAAGGGGTTTTTTAAATCTGATCAAACTTATATTGAGGTTAATGGCCCTTGCATTATAACCGTTCCAGAATACACACTTCATGAACTCTATTTTAATGAAGATACTGAATATGACGGAAAAGTAATTACGTTGGCAAATTATTTATTGGATCAACTGTTAAATGAGTTGCCAAATGGTTTATTGAAACTTACTGACAGTATTAATTTTGTAAACGAAATAGGAGATTATAGTAAAAATAATTATTTTATAAAAAAAATTAATTCTTATTTACCTATCAATAGCTCCAGAGGAAGGATAGCTGCTAATTCTTACTTAAGTTTATTATTTTTAAAGTTATTGGAATACGATAATTTAAGTACAGTTGTACAAAAGAAAATAAAAAATAAAAGTTATTTATATTTTAGGAAATTTCAGCAAAATATAAAAGAAACGCATTCTATTTCTAAAACAATTTCTGAATATGCAGATAACCTTAGAATTACACCCACACACCTTAATAGAATTTGTAAATCGAATGTGGGTTTAGCCGCTTCTCAAGTCATTCAAAATTTTATTTTACTAGAAGCAAAACGTAATTTAAATTATACTTCTCATACCATTTCTGAGATATCTCATATATTAAATTTTAATGATTTGGGTTATTTTTGTCGATTTTTTAAAAAACATACAGGAAAAACTCCAAAAGCTTATAGACAATCTCAAGATGAGGCTTCGAATAAATAATAGCATTTTTAGCTTAAAATTACTTACAATAAAGTGAACTTTTTTAAATCTGAAAATAGTATAAATTACAGTATCATCTAGGTTTATAGAAGAAATTAAACGTTAATCCTACTAAAATTAAAAGAATACCCACAATATTCCCTATTGTGTAAATTTCTCCAAGCCAAAAAATTCCTAGCAAAGCAGTAAAAATAACTTCTATATATTTTAGCGGAGCTACTCTGTTTGTTTTCGCAATTTGAAAAGCTTTTGTCATAAACAGCTGTCCAAAAAAACCAAAAATCCCTAGACTACAAAGTACTAACCATTCTGTATGAATAGGCGTTTTCCAATACGGAATGCATAAAAGACCTCCAAATATAGTAGCAATTCCCATAAAGTAGTTTATTATTACAACTGGATGTTCAGTTTTTCCAATCTTACGAATAATCACATATACCGAACCACTAAAAATTGCTGAAGCTAAAGCTAATAACAATCCGAAATTGCTTATTAATGAGTCAAACCCCTTTAAAACCAATACACCAGAAAAGGCAATTATAAAAAATAACCATTGTGCTGGCTTACTCTTTTCTTTTAGTAAAAAGGCAGCAAATATAGTCGCAAAAATAGGTGCCAAATAGCGCAAGGTAATGGCAGACCCTAAAGTCAAATATTTTAGTGCCATAAAAAAGAGGGTCATAGATATTACTCCTACAAAACCTCTAATAATAAGTAGTACTTTCTTTTTGCCGAAATAAGGAATCCTAAAATACCTAAGATATATTGAAGTTAAAATTAGTGTACCTAATGAACGAAAAAAAACAAGCTGATAGGCATTAAAATATGTCAGGTATTTTACAAATGCACTCAATAACGAGAAACTCGCAGCGCTTATGAGCATGTATTTTATAACTTTCTTAGTAATTAGCTACACTAAAAATTCTTGTTATATAAAACTTCATTTTCTTTAATTTCAAACAAACCTGGAAAAGGAAAATGAGTTCCAAAGATGACTGCTTTTTTCGTTTTTGCTAAATTGTATAATTCCTGAATGGTTTTGTATAGTGTCTGAGGATATGAATCATACATTGAATGCAATTTTGGAACTGTTATTTGAGAAGAATGTCTAAAAGCATCTGCTATATGTAATAGATGTTCTCCTTCAGATTCAATGAGTATTGCAAAATGATCAGACCGATGCCCAGGAGCATATATAAATTTAAAGATTCCTAAAAATGTTTTTTCTTCCTCTTCTAATGAAATCTTATTTTTTAAGTTTGGCAAATGCTCATTTGCCCATCTTTTTCTTGCTACAATAGAAACTTCTTTTTTTTCTTCTGATGAATTTTTAATAAAGGGTGTATTTTCAAACTCTTTTATTAATTTCTGTTTAGAGGCTCTTTTTGTCCATAGATTCCACATGCGCTTTGGCATGATTACTTTTGTTTGTCTAAAAGCCTTTAGCCTTCTATCTTCCATTGCATATTGTTGTAAACCACTTACATGATCTGCATCACAATGTGTTAAAATAATATAATCTATACTTGATAGAAAAACACCTGCTTCTTCTATGCTATTTAATAATTCACCGTTTCCTCTTCCTGTATCAATAAGCACATTGTATTTATCAGATTTTATAAAAAGATAATTAAAGCCCATCTGTATTGTAGGTGCTACTTTTTTTAATATTGATGATTTTGCTGTGGGGAACACCTTATGAAAAGGTAATTCTATTTCACTGTCATAGAGGGCTATACACTCTAAGGAACCTATATTAAATTTTTGAAATTTTCCCATACCAAATCAACTCCAACCATATAAGCGTTCTGGATTATCAACTAATATTTTTTTCTGTAAATCTTTATCGTAAGTAAATAATGCTACCAAATCAACCAAATGCCCATCATTTGGCATGTGTTCTTTGATATTTGGGTGCGGAAAATCTGTTCCCCAAAGAATTCTATCAGGTGCTGTTTGAATTAATTTTTGAGCATACGGAATGGCATCATAAAATGGAGGTCCTGCTTTGGAAATACGTTCGCTACCGCTTACTTTTACCCACCAGTTATCTCGTTGCATAAAATCTAATAACACTTTAAATGCAGGTTGTTCTATGCCTCCACCTGTAGGAACTCTTCCCATATGATCTACAATAATTTGCAAGTCTTTAAATTGATTAAAAAAACTTTCGTACTCAATAATATCTTCTGCATTTACATGAATTACCAAATGCCAACCGTATTGTTTTACACGTTCTAAAACATTTTTCATTCCCACTAAATCTGGCGCACCACCTAAATGTTTTACAAAATTGAATCGAACCCTGCGAACTCCACCTTTATTTAGTTCTTCAAATTGTTTGTCTGTAAAATTTTTATTAGCAATACAAACTCCTTTATAAGCACCATTACTGGATGCAATAGCATCAATCATAGCACTGTTATCTATGTCATGACAGCTAGCCTGTACTATAACAGCACGTTCTATTCCTAAAAAGTCATGTAATTTTTTTAATTCATTTTTTCCATTATCCGGAGGCCAATAGGTAGCATCTGGACGGTATGGGAATTTATCTCGTGGACCAAATACATGGCAATGTGCATCTGTAGCATTTTTAGGTAATGTATAATTTGGTTTCTTTGGTTTGGCATTGGGAGCCATACAGGTTTTTTTCATTTTCTTTTACTTTTCTAAAATTAATGTATTAAAAATTTCATTTTTTTGAATCATCAAGATTATTATTGAAAATCTTTCTTTTTCTTATTTTTCCAGATAGATTCAGGAATATAAACTACTCCTTTACTAATTGGACGTGCTGTTCTTAACACTCCTGATTTATTAAATTTTATCACATTATCTTGCTGTTCTAATTCAAACTTTACTGTAAATTCACCTGAAGGATGCTCTACAGACATTTGTTTTTTTATGTCTTTTGCGATATTTGCAATTCTATCTGCTACTGAGCCTTTAAGAATACAAGCACTTGCTACAGAAACTGCACCCAATACACCTATTGCCGTATGGCATACGTGTGGGATAAAGGTTCTTGTATTAATAAGCCCTCCGTTTTTGGCTTTTGATATGAGTGTCATTTTTGGAACGGTCTTATTTAAAACATCACCTAAATTCATTTTTATACCTGCCTGAAGTCTAATTTTTTCTAACTTCTCTTTTAATTTTATATTATCATTTAATTCGTCTTTTGTTTCGTAGCCTGTAATTCCTACATCTGTTGCTCTTATATTAACCACTGGCATTCCGTTGTCTATACAGGTAACTTCAATTCCATCTATTAGGTCAATTAGGTTTCCTGTAGGTAGTAAATCTCCTGTACTGGCACCTTCTACATCTAAATAATTGCAAAAAATAGGAGATCCTGTTCCCGGCACACCATCAACTTTAGCATCACCTTCATAAGTTATTTCCCAATGAGGAAAGACTGTCACCTCACAAAAAGAGTCACTATTTAACATGTGAATAACGGCTGTAGTATCCATTTGTGTAGTTTCAACCATTCCTTTTTCTATTGCAAAAGGGAGAACTCCCGAAAGAATGTTTCCGCAATTTTGAGCATCTATAACAATTCCTTTTCCAATTACCACTTGTAAAAAAAGGTATTCTAGAACGACACCTTCTTTTTTAGACGGTCCGACAATGGCCACTTTGCTTGTTAAAGAATCGCCTCCTCCAAGGCCATCAATCTGCCTTAGGTCTCCATTACCAACACCTTCCATGATTGCCAAAATAACTTTATTTCTTAATTCTATATCTTTTGGTAAATCTGAAAAATTCAAGAATATTCCTTTGGAACTTCCTGCTCTTATTTGCATGAAAGAAATAGCTGTTTGACTCATTTTTAATAAGCTTTATTTTAGTTTTTTGCTAGATATTCAAGTTTATGCAAAATTCCCATAGTATCATAACATTGCGAAGCACTTGCATTTGGTTCTTCACCCGTTCTAATGGCTTCAAAAAATTCTCTATCCTGAAGTTCAATACCACTGTCTGAGATACCGCTCCAATCATAATCTACCTTCTTATCCCATCCGTCTGTCATATCATTATACCTTACTTTAAAAGTACCTTCTTCACAGATGTACCTGAACCAAGAACCCAATGGACCCTCATTATTAAATGATAAAGCAACTGTTAGTAATTTGCCTGAAGTACTTTTCATTCCAATATTCATATCTAACGGAACCTTTATTATTGGGCTAACAGGACCTTCCATTGCCCAACGTTTTACTTCTGGTTCACCTGTTTGATATCTAAATAAATCTACACTGTGGCAGGCATGATGCCATAAAAGATGGTCTGACCAATTTCTTGATTTACCTAAAGCACTTTTATTTTCTCTTCTGTGGAAAAATGTCTGTACATCTAAATGATGAAGATGCAACTCTCCTTTATTAATTTTATCATGTATCCATTGATGTGGTGGGTTAAAGCGTCTGGTATGCGCTACCATTGCAACTTTACCAGTTTCTTTCTGTGTACGTACTATTTCTCTTGAATCATTGAGATTATCTGCCATTGGTATTTCAATGAGTACGTGCTTTCTAGCTTTCATACAAGCGATTGCTTGGCTAGCATGTAATGGTGTAGGCGTTGCTAATATTACGGCTGCTTCATTTGGATTAGCAATGGTTTCTTCGAAATTGGTAGACCAGTTTGGAATGTTATATTTAGAAGACACTTCTTTTAATTCTTCTTCATCTGCTCCTAATAATGTTGTTATTTCTACGTCTTCAATATTTTGAATAGCACTTATATGTTTTAAGGCTATTGATCCTGAGCCTGCTAAAATAATTTTCATTTTTTTTATTTTTTATTCCAAAGAATAGGAAGTCCTACATAATTTTCTGCAAAAGAATGTCCACCTACTTCAGAATCTAAGAGATAAGAAATAGTGGCTTCTTGCATTTTAGTTTTAAATTCATCTTGATTTGGATCGATATGAAAAGTGGTTGTAACCCACCAAGAAAAGCGTTCAACTTTCCAAATACGACGCAAACAAATTTCTGTATATCTATTTAAAATATCGTCATCTTTTTCGTTGTAATGATTTATTAATCCTTTTGATAATACATTTATATCTGCAATAGCTAAGTTCATTCCTTTTGCTCCGGTTGGTGGAACAATGTGTGCAGCATCGCCAGCAATAAATAATTTTCCGTGTTGCATTTTATCGCAAACAAATGATCGCATTGGAGCTACTCCACTGTTTATTATATTTCCTCTGTTAAGTTTTACTCCTAACCTTTTGTCTAATTCGTCCCAAACCCATTCTTCTTCATAAGTATCAGGGTCAGTTCCATTCGGACATTGAATATATAATCTTGACAATTCAGATCCGCGCATACTTTGCAAAGCAAATCCATCAGGATGATGTGCATATATTACTTCATGAGAAATTGGTTTTGCTTCAGCTAAAACACCATACCAAGAATATGGAAATTCATAAGTGAAAATATTTTTTTCAGTTATTGGAAGTGAAGGTCTCGAAATACCATGAAATCCATCGCAACCAATTATGTAATCACATTGTAAGGTGTACATTTTTCCGTGTAATGAATAATGGATAATTGTATCTTTTGTTTCATCATCAAATCCTTCCAATCTTTGACCTTTTGCTTCCCAAATTATTTGAAGACCATCTTTATTTGCACGGTCAATCATATCATTGGTTATATTTTTTTGACCATAAACTGATACAACTTTTCCACCAGTTAAACCTTTAACATCTAACCTTTGAGCGACTCCATTAAAGTGCAAGCCTATACCATTATGAATCATTTTGTTAGCTTGCAATTTTTCACCAACTCCAGCATTTACAAAAGTATCGACTGTGCCTTGTTCCATTACTCCGGCACGTAATCTTCTACGCAAATATTCTTCATTTCTGTTTTCTAAAATAATTGATTCTATTCCTGCATTATGTAACAATCTTTGCAATGTTAAACCAGCAGGTCCAGCACCTATTATACCTACTTGTGTTTTAAGATTCATTTTGATTTTCGTTTTCGAAGCAAATAATACCAAATGCAGTATTACTACTTGCCACATGATATTTTCTAAATTTTTCTACTACTTTGTCTTCCATTGCACCTCTCATAATTTGCCACATGACTAATTCTATTCCTTCAGATCCTGCTTCTCTTATATAATCTAAATGTGGTTTATATCTATTCAAATCATTATCACCACCTAAATTATTTAAGTAGTTTATGTCAAATTCTGTATTTACAACACCTGCACGTTCTCCTTGTAACTGATGAGACATTCCTCCTGTTCCTGCAATAACAACATTTAAATCTTCAGGAAATTCTTCTACTGCTTTTTTAATTGCTTTGCCAAGATTAAAACATCTATTTGCAGTTGGTGGGGGAAATTGAATTACATTAACACAAATTGGAATTACCTTAACTGGCCATTTGTCTACTTTACCAAAGAAAACAGTTAAAGGAACTGTGCATCCGTGATCAACATCCATTTTATTGGCAATAGTTAAATCAAATTCATCTAATATGCAAGATTCAGCAATATGCCAGGCTAATTCAGAATGTCCAATTGCATCCGGAACTTTTCTTGGCCCATAACCTTCATCTGCAGGTTTAAATACATCTGCAGTGCCTATGGCAAAAGTTGGTATTAACTCTAAAGAAAAAGCAGAAGCGTGATCGTTATAAACCAAAACAATAACATCTGGTTTTAAGTCTGCTAGCCATTTTCTTGCAGGAGGCAAAGCATTAAAAAGCGGTGTCCAATAACCCTCTTGCGTTTTATCATTGTCTGAAGCAGCTCCAACCGGAGGCACGTGACTACAACCTATTCCGCCAACTATTTTTGCCATACTATTTTTTTAATGATTTTTTACTCCTATTACCTATTATTGATCTTCCGCCACTTAGCATCATATCTCTAAATTCTTCTTCTGTTATATTAGACATTTTACCTCCTACATATTGCATGGATCTTTTATCGAAAATTGCGATCTTAAAAGTGTAATAAATGTTTCCTCCTAATTGTAATAATTTCAGCCACTCACGATTTAAAACTGCTTGTTTTTGTTCATCAGACATTGGAAATTGTTTTAAATACTCAACTTCATTTTCTCTAAATTCAGCTCTATTCTCTTGTTTGTTCAAAGACATGCAAAACATGTTTAGATGGTATCCTTTTTTAGAATGCTCTGGTGTTAAGACATAGGTGCCTGGTATGTCATTGAATGCTTCTCTTAATGCTTTCTTTTCTTCAAATGTCATGGTCTAATTCTATTTTTAGTATCCAAATTTTTTATCCCATTCATAAATTTGTAAAGATGTTTTGCCTTCTAATAGTTGTGCTCTAACACTAGCTTCTTTTTCTTCTCTGGCTTCAGATTTTTCAATAGCTTCATCAATTCGGTCTTTTGGAACTACAACAACTCCATCTCTATCACCAACGATGATATCTCCCGGATTAATAACACAATCCCCAATAGTAATGGATTTATTTAAGGTTCCTTCTGGGTCTTTAGTTGTTCCTTTTATACAATAACCACGTGAAAATACTGGAAAACCTAGTTCTTCTATTTCATCTGCATCTCTAATACAACCGTCTATTACTAATCCTTTAACACCATGTTGCATAGCTCCAGAGGTCAATAAATCGCCCCAATACCCATATTCAAATCCGCCTTGACAGTCAACAATAATTACATCTCCTGATTTTGCATACGCATAAGCTCTATGTAAAAGTACGTTGTTCCCAGGTTTTAATTTAACAGGATATGCTAACCCACAAAGACGTTGCTTTTTATGTAAAGGTTTAATTTGATATGGTAAGTTACCTATGCGCCCAAGTGCTTCATGTATAGTAGCAGTTCCAAATTTTGATAATTTATCTAATCCTCCTACTACTGGCACCATGGCTTGATGGGATTCTGCATATTTTATGTCTTGTTTTCCTGAAATTCTTCTTGCATGATTGCCTCTTCTTGATCCTAATTCTGTATAATAATTTACAAGATAACCTTGTGCTTTCATACATTGCATTGCAGCAATTTTTTTATCAAAAACACTTGTAATATCAATATATGTATCTGGAACGAAACCGGATAATTCCGGTTGGTGTGGCTCAAAAGAAAACCATCTTGGCGGATATATTCTCTTAAAAGCGGCAGCAACTCCAGCTCCTGCAGATAACAACCTTGCTTGTTGTACTGTACGGAATGTTAAAGGATGGTCGGGATTAAAAGGGTCTTTTTCAGTATGCGTAATAATTACTTGTGGCGCAAAATTTCGAATAATTTCTGCTAATTGATCTATTCGATCTTCATTTACTATCATAGGGTAATCTCCCCAATCTAAACATTTGTATTCGCATCCTAAAATTTCTGATGCTTTAGAGGACATTTTATGACGTAATTTTTTTACCTCTTCAACAGTTTGATTTGGGTTTTCTTTCCATAAGACACCGGATTCGCCTCTTTCCCCATATGATAGTGAGAGATTTAATACCTCTCCTCCTTGTTCAACTACTTTAGCTATTGTTCCACCTGCTCTCCAAACAAAGTCCGCAGCATGTGCTCCTACAATTAATAATTTCATCTTAATATGTATAATAAATGTTCTATTTGTCTAATTAATTTTAGATACAAATATATAATTAAGATTCTTAAAAATTATTGGACAATACATACAATTAATAATCTTTTTGATACATTTTTATTATTTTAAAACCAATCAAAAATGTATGATAAAATTAGAGAAAATTAGGCTAACAAATTCTTTTAGAAAGTTTTATGGTTTAAAAAGAAGTTAAAATTCTAAAAAAACCACTTCAAATATATGAAGTGAGTGAAAAAGAGAAGACTATTTGAAAAGATTCACTAATTGCTATGAGAAACTAATACCAGTTATTATTTGAAATTACTGCAAAAGAAAATGATGATTTTTTTCTTTATTGGAGTTAGAAAAATAAAGGCCTTCGTTACGGTTTCTTTTTATAGCGAACAAAAAAGGAAAAAAGAGCATTTTATTACGGTAATTTCAAGTGATAAATGGTATAAGGACGTAATTTTTCTTGAAAGAAACAAAATTTGAAAACCCAATCCAGGACATGTTGTTGAAAAACTACTAAAGCAAAAATATTATTAAATAATATTTTGAATTACTAATAAATAATGTCTGCCTTTATTGGATGGGCTTTGTTTTCAGAAATAACCTAGAAATTTATCACCGTATCAAGTGCATCATCTGCTTCTTTATGAATAAAGTTTGCTTGGTAATTGATGGTCGTTTTTAAATCACTATGACGATAGAGTTTTTGGAGCATTAATGGATGTATCGCATCTCCTGCAATATTTTCAAATGAATGGCGAGCGATATGATTAGATAAGTTTTTATCAATCTCACATTGTCCGGCGATACGTTTCAAGTATTTATTAAACAAACTGGTTGCGTTACGGGTTTTGACAAAAATATCATAGGGATCCTTTTTGTTGGCTTTACTCAAAAACAGAAATACATAAGCGTTTTTTGAGTTCTTTATTTCTTCGTATTGAGCCAAAATGCTTTTTATTTTGTCTGGAATTTTAAGGCTGACAGGCTTTTCGTTCTTATTCATCGTATAGAACAGTGAACTTACTACATTAGCCTGGACATAAAGGAGCGAGATTTAGAGTTAACGTAATTAACTTTGAATTATGAAAAAACAAAAACGTAATTACAGTCCCACATTTAAACAAAAAGCTGTAGAATTAGGTTATGCCCGCGGCAATGTAAAACAGGTTTGCCAGGAATTAGATATTCCTTATTCGGTTCTATTTCGTTGGCGTAGAGAAGAAAAAAAGTATGGCAAAAATAGTTTTCCGGGAAAGGGTAATCCCAAGCAAACAGACGAGGAAAAAGAAATAGCTCGTTTAAAGAAACAATTTTAAACTATTAACGAATTTGAATTAAATATGTATAACCAAAAGTTAGCAGCATAGTCTCTTAAATAATTGTCCACTTTTTTGTTGCAAGTTCACTCATTTCTTTTGGCGATAAAGCGAGGGGCGGTTTACCTCAGAACCCTATCTCAGCTCAAGAGCGTTTTTAAGGTTGAGTTCATAAATTTTGCCTGACGGCTGTTTTTTTAGACTTTATTTATCAAGCATTATATTGTTTTTGGAAGAGAGACCAACTGTTTTTAATCTCTGACAGGATTTTTACTGATTAAAAATGTCCAGTTTATTTATAAATAAACTGGACATTTATATATCTTTGTGATAAACTTAAAGTAATGAAAACATCATATTATATAAGAGATAAGATAGATAGGCTTCCAAAAGGCTATGTATTTACCTATATTGACTTTATTACTGATGTGAATAGGCGAGAGGCAGTTATTAAATATCTCAATAGGATGGTTGCTTCAGGAGAAATCAATAAGCTTTCCAAAGGCAAATACTATAAAGCAGAAAAGAGCGTATTTGGTGACTTGCCAGTAGAACAATATCAAATAGTAAAAGATTTATTGGAGAAAAATGGAAAAACTATTGGCTATCTCACAGGCTATGGATATTACAATTCTATCGGATTGACCACCCAAGTGAGTAATATCATCCAAATTGGAAAAAATGAAGTACGCCTAGCTTTGAAAAGAGGACGTTTTAAAATTTCTTTTATCAAACAGAAAAATACGATTACCAAACAAAATATTCCTTTATTACGCTTACTGGATACCATTCGGTATATAAAAAGAATCCCGGATGCCCCAATCGATACTTCTTGTTATCGCTTACTGGTTTTACTCAAAGAATTAGGAGAAAAAGAAAGAAGATTATTGATAAAATTAGCGTTAAAATACCCTCCGATGACCAGAGCTTTACTGGGGGCTTTGTTAGAACAATTAAAAATCTCACAGGATTTAGGAAATTTAAAAAGATCCCTAAATCCTATCACAGCCTACAAACTATTGGTTTCCGAGAAAATTTTACCCACTACTAAAAACTGGAATATCAGATGAGATTACACAAAAACACAGAGCTATTTAAAGAGGCTATAAAAATTACCGCCGAACGCTTGGGGATCAAAGATATTTATCTTGAGAAAGATTATTGGGTAACATTTGCCTTGCGCACTATTTTTACCAACAAGATAGGAGGAAGTGTCATTTTTAAAGGAGGTACGTCTTTGGTGAAATGTTTTGGGTTGATTGAACGTTTTTCCGAAGATATTGATTTGACTGTTTTGCGTTACGAAAACGATACAGATCATCAATTAAAGAAAAAATTAAAACAAATAACAATCGTTATTGCAAATAATTTACCAGAAATTCAGTTGGACGGAATCACGAATAAAATGGGAATGATTCGAAAAACAGCACACACCTATCCTCATTTTTTAAAAGGTGATTTTGGACAAGTTCGAGATACTATCATTATTGAATCTTCTTGGTTGGGGAGTTTTGAGCCTCATACTACTGCCGAAGTATCATCGTATATTTACGATATGATGATTGGAACTGAACAAAATGAATTGATACAAGAATACAATTTGTTGCCTTTTTTGGTAAAAGTACTCGACCCCAAAAGAACTTTGTGCGAAAAAATTATGAGTTTGGTACGATTCTCTCATGCAGAAAATCCAATCATCACTTTAAACAACAAAATCCGTCATGTGTATGATATTCATAAAATATTGGAAAACGAAGAATTAACAACATTTTTTAACGCCGATGAGTTTGAAAAAATGCTCTTAAAAGTAGCGAATGACGATGTTGTGAGTTTCAAAAATGATAACCATTGGCTGAAATACCATCCAAAAGATGCCTTATTATTTGCCGAGCCAGTGCAAACGTGGAATCAATTAGAACAGACCTACCAATCGAGCTTTAAAGCAATGGTATATGGAGAATTACCGAACGAGGCAGATATTTTGAACACTCTTAAACTAATAGCAAAACGACTAGAGAATTTGGAATGGAATATCAATATTTAAAAATTAATCACTGTGTCTAAAGCATCATCCGCTTCCTTGTGAATAAAATTCGCTTGATAATTGACGGTCGTCTTTAGATCACTATGGCGATACAATTTTTGGAGCATCAATGGATGAATCTTATCTCCTGCAATATTTCCAAAAGAATGACGAGCAATATGATTGGATAAATTTTTGTCTATCTCACAACGCTTTGCAATACGTTTTAGGTACTTGTTAAATAAACGTGAGGCATTACGGGATTTCATAAAAATATCTTTGGGGTCTTTCTGATTAGCATTTGCAAGAAAAGGAAATACATAGCCATTATTTTGCTTCTTATTCGCTTTATATTTTTCTAGAATTCGTTCTGCTTTGTCAGGAACTTTTAGACTCAATGGTTTCTGGTTTTTATTCATTACATACATAAGTCGTCCATCTTTAAGATATCCTTGTCCCTGTCATAGGAGGAAACACGGCAGTCGATCCAAGCTTTGTAGATAGTTTTATTCATCGAAAGAGAGATGAAGAACGTGTTCGGAAACAATATCACCAAGCAGATACGTTAGCAAGAGAAAAGACTCTAACTCTTCATCAGAAAAATTGACCTTTTGCAGATTTTTTCCACAATGATCGAGTAATTCCTGTTTGAAATGTGTAAAGGTGAGTTCAGGCTGAGTTTGAGAAATTAGCTTGGTTTCAAAAATCAATTTCTCCATTGTCTGCAAAAGAATAATGACTGTCTTTGGTTAAAATAATGTGGTCGAGTAGTGTAATATCTATAGTTTTAGAAGCCTTAGAAATTTTTTGGGTAAGAATATGGTCAGCTTTTGAGGGTTTTGGATTCGAACTCGGGTGATTGTGTGATAGTATCATCGATACTGCCCCACAACCTAAAGCCGTGGCTAAAATCAGACGCATATCAATCATTGCCTGGGTCATAGTTCCAGAACTATGTGGGTAATATCCAATAATCTGATTGCGGTTGTTGAGATACAAAACCATAAACTGTTCCTGTAATTCCAGTGTGTCGGGATTCCATAAAGAACGGAGCGTTTCAGCTGATTGCCCACTATCCAAAATTTTAATGCGGTCTTTGACTGGAATCTCAGGTTGGTAACTGAGTTGAATCTTTGAAATAGGAATTTGTTTGAGCAATTTGGATTTGTAATTATCAATATGGGAATGCAATTTTAGGCGTGAGGACTGCTCACAAAACGACTGTGTTTGTGATTCAGAAGAAGAATTCATTTAAAAAGGAGTTAGAAAGAAGAAAAAAGAGCAGAGGTATTTAGTAAAAAGAATCATTACATGAGATAAATCCGTTGTAGCTAAACAAGAAGCGTTTGCTACGCTTGGATATCTGCAAGGAATGTTTGTTTTGCAAATATTTTTTTCTAAGTGCCAATATCATTGGTCTGGAAGCCAGAAGCAAACAGATAGAAGCACCTTTTCCAAGGTAAATTGCATTGTAGAAATTATGAATAGGCTCTTTGGTTTTGACCATAAAAGCAGGTGATTTTTTCATCAAAAAATGGGTTAGGAAAAATGTCCAACCAAAAAGCAGCAGTATTTCCCCTTTCCATATTCACCAGAAAAAAGTAAGGCTTGAAACTATGTGTATTTGTTTTTGCGAATAAAAAAAAGAATCCACCACAAAAAAGCCCTCTGAAGAAACAGAAGGCTTTTGTTTTTTGGCGTTAGAGCGGGCAAGTATTTATGGAAAAAATCAGTTCGCTACAAACATTTTTTTAAGAAAAAATACTTTTTACTTTTATTTATTGACCACCATATTGTCTTTTGAAGGGAGACCAATGGCTTTTAATACCTGATTGGCTTTTTCTACCTTATCTTGAAAAAGGGAACTATCTTGTTTGTATTTATTCAAGGTATTGTCAATTTTTACAATAGGTATTTTTCGTTGATTTAATTCCTCTATTGATTTCATATTGTTCTAAATTATTTTCTTCGTACTAAAAACGCATCAAAATTTGTGCCTTTTTCAAATACAATCCATTGATTTTCATATAAACCATATACCTCAAAATCTTCTTTTGCTTCTTCATAATACTTGGTAATTCCTATTCGGTAAAGCCGAATCCTTGTCTCGGTACTTCCAGTGGCATACACCCAAGCGTTTCTATTTTTGTCGGTGAAGGCAATATACTGCTGCTGCTACAGTGGCTAATATTTTTTCACTATCGTCATTATTTGAGATAACCAAATCATTAATTTAGTTTGTATTTGCCTTTTTATCTCCAAACCCAAGATTGTAAAAATCTTTTAAATGAGTTTCACTGAACTTAATAAGTTTTGGAATTTGCCCTTTTTTTCCAATACTCACAAATTCGAAAACGGTTAATGATTTTTCTGCACTAAGTGGGTATTTTGGTAAATTCACTGTTTCCTTATACAAACAGAAGTACTAAATATCTGATACTTACCCGCAGTTTAAAATATAATTTGATATATTTTAACTTTATTTGCCAACTTAAAATAAAGATATAAAAAGAGCTTAACTCGTGAATAAAGAGAGATTATCAGATTAATTTCACGAATTATTTGATTTTTTCGTGAAAATAAGTATTTTTGACGTATGAAACAATCTTCTCGTATGCTCAAACAAATACAATTGCTCAAAGAGCGTTATTGTCGTCTTGCTCCCGATAAACAGTCGTTAATCAAGCTGATTAATGAAACAGAAATAGCAGAACAAGTGTATAATTCTAATGCTATCGAGAATAGCACTTTGACATTGGATGAAACGGAAAAAATTCTGATGCGGATTGACCTAGACCGTTTTATCAACGAACGAGAACTCTTTGAAGCAAAAAATCTTGCACGTGTTGTAGAATATATCAATCAAAAAGCGACCGAAAAAGGGCTCGCCTTAGATACGATACTTTTGCTGCATAAAATGCTTATCAGTAATATTCGGGATGATATTGCTGGACGATTTAGAAATGAAGATGAATGGGTGCGTGTAGGCAATTATATTGCTCCTAATCCCATAGAAATTTTAGGACTGTTGAAAGAAATGTTGGTTCAGTACCAAACAAAAGATGCGGATAACATTATTCGGCGTATTGCCAGACTTCATCTTACTTTTGAACATATACATCCTTTTGTAGACGGGAATGGAAGAATTGGACGTGTGATTAATAATTATGCCTTACTTCGTGATAATTATGTGCCTATTAATATAAAGTTTATCAATCGAAAAGAGTATTACGATGCTTTTCAAGAGTTTGACCAACAAAAGACCACTACGATAATGGAAGAAATTGTTGGAAAAGCTTTGTGCCAAAGTTTTCATAAGCGATTAGCATACCTGGAAGGTAAAAAAATAATCGCTCTTTCTGATTATGCGAAGCAAGAAAAGATTTCTCATTCAAACTTACTCAACAAGGCAAATCGTCAAACCATTGAAGCATTTTTAGAAAAAGGAGTGTGGAAAATTGGGGTTTAAAAATCAAATTCTCTTTTCTAACTCGTGAAGAAGTATCTTTTTTATCCCTCAATTCACGAGTTACTGATTTAATTCGTAAATATTTAGAAATTTATGACTGCATCCAAAGCATCATCAGCCTCCTTATGAATAAAATTCGCTTGGTAGTTAATAGTCGTTTTCAAATCACTATGACGATAGAGTTTTTGTAACATCAACGGATGAATTTTATCTCCGGCAATATTTCCAAAGGAATGACGAGCAATATGATTGGATAAATTTTTGTCTATCTGACAATGCTTTGCAATGCGTTTTAGGTATTTGTTTAGCAGACTGGTTGCGTTGCGGGTTTTTATAAAAACATCGTGTGAATCGTTTTGATTGGCTTTTTTAAGATACAGAAACACAAAATCCTTTTTACGAATTTTGGATATTTTGTAGAAATCCAATATTATCTGTGCTTTTTCTGGAACTTTTAGAGAAATCGGTTTTTCATTTGGCTCTAGTTTAAAATTGCGTTGATATTAATTTTTGATACTTCAATCCAATATTTTGATATTTTTGATACGCATTAATATGTTCTGACACTTTATTTACAAAGGCATTGAGTTTATCGTTTCTATATTTTAATTTTTCTTTGATGCGATACCAGTTCAAATATTGTTGCAAGTATTTGGTAGATACTCCCCAAAACTTGTTATCTATCCATTTCTTAACTCTGTTATGAGTTGAGTTGACATGTTGTATATGATACACTTTGTTTTTGACACGTTGTTTTATGACGCCTTTTAGAGTGTGATGCTCTATTTTATTGTCTATTGCAAATCCTTTGTAGCTTAGATGTGTGTCCCTACATAAAATGGCTTTACTTGCCTTTATTCTGCTGCCAATAGCATTTACAATATCTATTTTCTTTAATCTTCCCATAGTGGCTACAGTAATATCTGGATTAGATGTTCTATCTTGGGTTACAATAACAGCTACTTGATCATTACTGATGCCTTTGGTTTTAGAGCTACCACCACGTTTTCTTGATTCCCGATGATTTACTGGTCGCCCTTTTTCTGAATTTAAAAAGAAGGTCTCATCACTTTCTGTAATGCCTGTAAAATCATCTTTATCGTTTTCTGATAATGGGACTAATATCTTATGAGGCCAGTCAAAAGCCGTTTTCTTGTTTATCGATAAGGCTACTTTTATCTTATCTAAGCTCTTTTCTTCTAGCATTAATTCAAGGTAGTCATCAATCTTGTCCTTATGTTGCAAACCTGCCATCCAAGTACCTGTGTATTCTGTAAAACTGCGTTTGCAGGATTTACACTTATAGCGCTGAGAGCCTTTGTCAATACCAAATTTTACATACTTTGGATGCCAGCAATGGGCGCAACAACCTAACTTATTGTCTAATAAAAAACGCCTAGATTCTTGGCTTCTTACCGTTGGAACTGAATCTTTTGGTGATGTTGACAATTCTTTTAACAATTCCTGCCTTTCAGATTGGGAAAGCATGGAAATTCCTCGCTTTATTTCTTGTAAACTCATGTATTAAATATACAAATAATAGCTGTTATTAACTAGTGTCAAGTCATGAATAAAAAGTCGTATATTTTTAGTATCTTTGAAAGAAACCATGGCAAAAAAATATACAATAACCTTAACCAAGCAAGAGCGAGAAGAGTTATCTCAAATCATTTCAAAGGGGAAGCATAGTAGTCAAACTTATCGCAGTGCTTATATTCTTTTAAACAAAGATGAGGGAGTTCATTCAGAGGGATTAGTCACCAATGAAGAAGTATCAAAAGTTCTACAAATATCGATGCGAACTATTGACAGAGTAAAGAGACGTTTTGTAGAGGAAGGCTTTGAATCTTGTTTGCAACGTAAATCGACTACTCGTGTTTATGAAAGGAAGATTGATGGAGGCAAAGAAGCAAAGCTTATATCGATAGCCTGTAGTGAACCCCCCAAAGGGATGGCAAAGTGGTCTCTTCGACTTCTAGCAGACAAAATGGTGGAATTAAATTATGTAGAGAGTCTGTCTTATGAAACGGTTCGTCGAGTTTTAAAAAAACGAGTTGAAACCCTGGAAAGTTAAGGGTTGGGTGATTCCTCCAAATCAAAATGCTGATTTTGCTGCCAATATGGAAAATGTGTTAGATGTTTATAAACGCCCTTATTGTTCAGGGAATCCGGTAGTTTGCATGGATGAATCACTCAAACAACTCATTGGAGAGATCAAACATCCAATAAGGTTGAAAGATGGCAGTAAGGTTGTTGACTATGAATATAAACGTAATGGAGTTTGTAATATCTTTATGGCTAATGAACCGCTTTCAGGAAAACGAATAGTCAAAGTCACAGAACGAAAAACAAAATTAGATTGGGCTGATTTTTTGAATGATATCGCTCAAAGTTATTCTAATGCGAATAAAATAACACTCGTTATGGATAATTTAAATACACACAAGCCATCTTCCTTATATGAACGTTTTAAACCCAGAACAAGCAAAAAAGTTATGGGATAGGTTTGAGTTTGTATATACACCTAAACACGGTAGTTGGCTCAATATGGCGGAAATAGAACTCAACGTACTAGGTGGACAATGTTTAAATAGAAGAATAGACAATATTGAAACGGTCAAAACAGAAGTCAATGCTTGGGTAAAGTATAGAAATCAAAAAAAGGCAAAAATAAATTAGCAGTTTACAACCAAAGATTCTAGAATCAAACTAAAAAAACTTTATCCGACATTAAATGATTGACTTGACACTAGAGCCTTTCATTTTTATGCATTGTGTAGTACAGCCTGCCATCTTTTTTTTGTTTTTCCTTTCGAAGTACTACCTTTACCGAAGCTATAAATACTGAGTTTTTTGAAAGATAAAGGTACAAAAAAATCATAAAAATTGGTTAAACAATGGTTAAACATTTTGTGTTTTTATATGGTTTTAAACGGTTTTATCTGATAGTTGTAAATTTTTGAAATATTGATAATCAGTTATTTTAATGTTTTTTAAGGTAATTCATTTCGGGTTCATAACCCGAAGGTCGATGGTTCGAGTCCAGCTACCGATACTTGATTATCAGGAGATTACATTGAAAATGTAATCTCTTTTTTATTTCCTGTACAATATATGTACAACATTTTTTTTAAAATAAAACACATTACACTTGCAAAAAGATTTAGACACTTAAGATATGATGGCACTCTATGAAAAAGCAATTTTGATTAATAAGGAGGTGTTTTTTTACAAAACTTGAGGTGAACAATTCTTTTAATCCCTATTTATCTTTAGATACTCATATAGAATCCAATTCCCCTAAAACTTATTTAACTTTCTGTAAAAATAAATTTCTTTCTTCTTTTGTTAACCTGTTATCAGTTCCGTTCACTATCTCAAAAAACTCAAAAGAATTGGTAAGTTGAAGATTGGAATTTTTTATCCTAAAAAAATAATTTATTTCATTTTGGACTACCCTTGTTGTATATCCTATAATATCTCTTATTTCGTTCTTTTTCTTTTTAGAAACATTAAATTTTTCGTGTAGTGAAAGATAACTCTCAATTATTATATTTTTTGCATCAGCTAGCTGTATATTTTTGCGAAAACACATAGAATAAAATCTTTCGTAATGTCTAATAAATAATTCTGCATACGCATTAATATTGCACTTATAATACTTATGTAAGCTTCCCCTAATTAGAACTGTTTAAATTTCTAATATTTGACGAAAGATTTGAAACAGATACGGGAATTAATATAAATTCTACATTTTCAGAAATCAATTTGCACAATACAATTACTAAAATTGAAACCTCACTCAATTCGGCAACTCTCTTTATAGATGATTTAAATGTTACCATAGATATAGATAAAGAGCAGTTGGGCTTAAGACAATTTACGACACAGAAAATAAGTGTAGATCAAATCCCTGATCTGGCAAAAATGAAATCTTTTATCGTTTGGTTTCATTAATGTTTTCTTTGTCTGGCCAGCAATGTATTTTTTAATAACATGGCAATGGTCATCGGGCCGACCCCTCCGGGTACGGGAGTAATAAAATCTGATTTTTTGGAAACCTCATCAAAGGCAACATCTCCAAGTAAGCGGTAACCGCTTTTTTTAGAAGCATCTTTTACTCTGGTAATACCAACATCAATAACCGTTACGTGCTCTTTTACCATATCTGCCGTTAAAAACTCCGGTATTCCAAGTGCAGCAATAATAATGTCAGCTTGTAAGGTAATTTCTTTTAAATTTTTTGTTCTGCTGTGTGTAATAGTCACTGTAGCGTTTCCAATTTTTCTTTTTTGAGCCAGTAAGATACTCATCGGGCTTCCCACAATATGACTTCTGCCAATGACCACTACATGCTTTCCGGAGGTTTCAACATGATAACGATCTAACAATTCTAAGATTCCAAACGGGGTAGCAGAGATAAAGGTAGGAAGGTTTAGAGTCATTTTACCCACATTCCTCGGGTGGAATCCATCGACATCTTTATCAGGATCTATGGCCATGATTATGTTTTGCTCATTGATATGCTTGGGCAATGGAAGCTGAACAATGAAACCATCAATAACCTCATCTGTATTTAAAGCAGTTATCTGAGAAAGTAATTCGGCTTCCGAGGTGTGTTCCGGCAAACGGATCAATGTAGACTCAAAACCCACTTTTTCACATGCTTTTACCTTTGCATTTACATAAGTGATACTAGCACCGTCATTGCCAACAATAACAGCAGCCAAATGAGGCACTTTGCCACCTTGTTTCTTGATTTGAACAACTTCAATTGCTATTTCGTTCTGAATGTCTAACGATGTTTTTTTACCGTCTAAAATAACCATACAACTGCTTCTATTTTACTGTATTCCCCGCACCATTTGCATCATTTTTCCAAGCCCTTTGCCCTGCATCATTTGCATCATCTTACTCATTTGATTAAATTGTTTCATTAACTGATTTACTTCCTGAATTGAAGTTCCGGAACCCTTAGCAATTCGCTTTTTTCTACTGGTATTAATACTTGTGGGAATGCTTCTCTCGGATGGAGTCATCGAGTGTATAATGGCCTCAATGCTCTTAAAAGAATTATCGTCAATATCAACATTTTTTAGGGCTTTGCCTGCTCCCGGAATCATCCCCATTAAATCTTTCATATTTCCCATTTTTTTAATTTGCTGAATCTGATTCAAAAAATCATCAAAACCAAATTGATTCTTGGCAATTTTCTTTTGTAATTTTCTCGCTTCCTCTTCATCATATTGTTCTTGTGCTCTTTCAACCAAAGAAACCACGTCTCCCATCCCAAGAATACGATCGGCCATCCTATCCGGATAGAACACATCTATGGCATCCATTTTTTCGCCTGTCCCAATAAATTTAATGGGTTTCTCAACAACAGATTTAATAGACAAAGCAGCACCTCCTCTGGTATCTCCATCTAATTTTGTAAGTACTACTCCTTCAAAATGTAAGATATCATGAAAAGCTTTTGCCGTGTTTACAGCATCCTGCCCTGTCATAGCATCTACTACAAATAGTGTCTCTTTAGGATGAACAGCTTTATGGATATTGGAAATTTCAGTCATCATTTCCTCATCAATTGCTAAACGGCCCGCAGTATCAATAATAACCACATTTTTACCATTTGATTTAGCGCGCTTGATTGCATTTTGAGAAATTTCCACCGGATTTTGATTCTCAACTTCAGCGTATACTTCCACCCCTATTTGCTCTCCAATCACCTGTAATTGATTGATAGCTGCAGGACGATACACATCACAACCCGCCAAAAGAACCTGTTTACCCTTTTTTGTCTGTAAGTAATTGGCCAGTTTACCCGAAAAAGTAGTCTTACCCGAACCCTGCAAACCGGACATTAAAATAACCGTAAAGTTTCCATCCAAATGAATACCTACGGCATCACTTCCCATAAGCTCCGTGAGTTCGTCTTTTACTAACTTTACCATTAATTGTCCCGGGTGCAAAGTCGTTAATACATTTTGCCCCAGTGCTTTTTGCTGAACTCTTTTGGTAAATTCTTTGGCAATTTTAAAGTTTACATCTGCATCTAATAATGCCCTGCGAACCTCTTTTAATGTTTCTGCAACATTTACTTCCGTAATTCTGCCATGACCTTTTAACGTATGTAAGGCCTTATCTAATTTTTCGCTTAAATTATTAAACATATATGTAACTTTTTAGAAGGTGTAAATATAAAAATTACTCACCGCTTATAAAAACGTACCACATGATTATTGCTTTTTCATTATAGCTATTAAAAAGGTAATCAAATGTACTAAAGTTGCTATTAAAAAAACCAAAAAGCCAATCCATAAAATAGTATCTGAATTGGGTGTCGGCCCGACTGATTCAGGTGCTTTGTCAGGTACTAATAAGAATAAAATATAAAACAGAATGGCAATTGTTTGAAGAGTAATATGTACGCCTGTCAGCCATTTATTAGGTGGTTTTTGTACCCAATGTAATGAAAAGTAGTTGACTCCTATCAGTCCGAAAAATACAGATGAAAAATAACAAAAACGGGTATTTGAAATAGTAAAATAGGTATTGTAGATATGTATATCAAAAGTTTTATTTCCTACAAAAAATGAGATGATTAAGAAGAAGAAAACCAACCCGAAAAAGAACATATACGGAGTGTTGCTAATTTTTTTCATTTAGTACTTTTCTTTTAGAATATGAGTGTGGTGTGCCGTATGACATGCTGTCCACATTATTATTTCTCTTACGGTCATTCTACCCATCAGAGGGTGTGGTATCAGTAACGTATCCAAGTGTATATCTGACCACTTATTTGTTTTGTATTGCAGCTTTTTATTTTGAATTTGTAAGGTAATAATTAGGCGGTCTTTCTCTTTTTTAGAAGGAATTTTCAAATTCTTATTAAAAAGAGCAGCTTTATCCCGGCTTTCTGCTAATCGTTCATCATACCTTTTAGCTACTTCTTCGTAAGATCTGACTTTTCTGTTACAAATACCAAATTTGCGTTTTAGAACGAATTTAGGAGTTTTCAAAGTCGTATTCAATAATTTGATACTGTTTGTCAGATGCAAAATATGTTGCCCACTTGTCCATTTTCCCTCAACTGCTTGTTCCCATTTTTCTATGGACTGCTTTTCCAGCCAATCGAATAATTCCAGATGTTTGTTTTCTAGTATAGTAATGATTTCTTTTTTATTCATAATGAACTTGATAGTACGTTCCGCAAAATACAAAATATTCAACGGTAATCTTTTCATTTTTCCACCAAGAGGAATTTGAATATATTGAAACATGGGATAATAGATAAGGAAGACATTCCTTTTTAAATGAATTAGCTATTTTAGAAGAGGAAAATTTAACGAGAGACATTTGCCGAATAGGGATATATTTTGTATTTGAAGCCAAATCAACGCTACAAAGGTCTCCGAATAAAAAACTTGTGGTTTAAAACGTTTATTTTTTGTACTACATTTGAGGTGAAGTTCACTAATTACCAACTACATTAATGCGGAAATTAAATATGCTTTCTTCATCATAGTATTTTTTGCTTGAAATTCACTTTCGTAAAATGTTTAATTTTAAAGTATCCGTAATTGCTCCTTTTTTGAATTTTTAAACTAATCATATCCGTTGAAGTTCACCTGCTTTTAAAGCACCTTTTATATCTACCAATACAGTATCATAACTATTAAAGAACTTACCTCCATCATATTTTTTTATTCTTACTTTTAAAACATTATCTTTTTTCTTTATTGATGTAACAACTACTTTATTACCATAAATTCTTTTATAATCGATTATCCCTCCTCTTTTAATAATAAAATTAGGTCTGGGAAAATAAATATATTTAAATGTTTGCGAGTGTTTAGGCTTATTTATCTCAAAAACATCACCAACTTTTACACCTTGTGAATCAGATACTACTATTTTTTGAGCATTCGCTTGCGTAATGCTAATTGTAAAAATAAATGCAAAAATTAACTGCTTCATAATTTTTATTTTTTGAACTCATTTAAACTTTTTATAGAAAGGGCTAAATTAAATATTTAACCCTTTCCTTTTACTAGGGCGTGTTAACACTAAGCAAAAAATTGTCTTTTTTGCTCTTTTTCTGCCTTTTTTCGTTAGTTTTTTTAAACGTAGCTCGGCTATGTTCTGCAAAAACTGCCTCAAAATCCAAAAAAAATAGCTAAAAAATCCATGATTCTCGTTTAGTGTTAACACGCCCTAAATAAATTTTCAATCACTAAAAAATTTTAATGGTTCTAGCTCAGGGTAAACGCATTAAAGTTAACATGTTTTTAATCAATACTTTATGATTTTTTGATCCAAGTTAACCTGTAATTATTTTCAAAAAAATGAATAATCATTAAAGATAAGTTTAAAAAATTACGAATAAAATCCATTATTAAATGTCAATTCTTTAATGAAAAATTAGTTTTACTGATATATTCATAAAAGTTTAATGCGTTTGCCCTGGGTTCTAGCTGGATTTTGTTTTGCCTTTTCTCTTTTAGGAAGTTGCACACTTAAAATACCATCATTGTAACTGGCTTTAATTTTACTTTCTTAATAGTATCAGGTAGTGTAAAAGTCCTCTTAAAAGAAGAATATCCAAACTCTCTGCGAGTATAATTTTCATTCTTTTCTTCATTACTTTCTTCACGCTCTGTTGAAATAACAAAGACATTATTATCTAAATTAATATTGAAGTCTGATTTCTTCATCCCCGGAACTGCCATTTCAACTATGTAGGTATCTGCGTTTTTCTTAATATTTACTTTAGGTAGCGACATCCCATTGTTAAAATTTGAAGAAAAGAACGAAGGTAAATCGCTCATAAATAGGTCATCAAACCAAGTTGATAGGGTTGGAAAGTTTGTCTTTGTCTTTGCCAAACTTCCATTTTTCGGTAATGTTACTAAGTTACTCATAATTAAAAAATTTAAAATTAGACATTTATATGGCATAATTGATATAATTCTCTATGAGTTAATGAATTTTTGACAGATATTATGGTAAATGATTGTCAAAATGGCAGCAGATATGTTTCTTAAAGTAGCATAATAAAATGCAACTAACTATTATTTAATCAGTTGCATTTATTCTTGGTGACCTCGGCAGGATTCAAACCTGCAACCTCTTGAGCCGTAATCAAGTGCACTATTCAGTTATGCTACGAGGCCTTTTTTGAGGCTCCAAATATAGTAGCTATTTTTGAAATAGGAAATAGTAGAAAATTTTATTGATTACCCACTTTTATACCAGTATTGATGAGTGACAGCTACTACCAGTCTATCAAATAGTCTTTCAGCGAAATAGTGTCTGTTGAGTTTATAGCAGAACTCGTCAAGATAATTCTGCAAATATTTTCCTTTAATTTTATGGTAAATACCTAACAGAGTGCGTTTTGCATTACTTATGGCTATATGCACCGATTTTAGTGTGGTAATAGTGGTTTCTTTATTTGATTTTTCAGTAATGTGTACTTCCACATAATCACGGATCAAGACTAATTGTTGTGTTTATGCAAAAATTGTAGTTAATCTATAGAGGAAGAATTCTGTGTTTTTGACCCCTCTAAATTGTAATCTAAAGGCTTTGATTTTGGCATTGAAAGATTCTGCCGCTGCATTAGTACTTCTATTAATGAAGTAATTCAATATTGATCTATAGTTAAGCCTGATAGAGTTTGCTATGGTATTAAAAGCCTTGTATGCTGTTTGTTCTACATCTTTATACCAATGCGCTAGTTTTGTATAAGCGACTTGTATTGAGTTTGCTGTGTTGAAGATATTTCTAAGTCCTTGTACGAGCTTAAAAGCTGTTTTGATATCAGGATATCTTTTAAAGAGGATGTTAGCTCTTACTCTTTGATCTTCTGTCCAATTACTTGGTGCTTTGTAGAGTAAGTATCTGCTTCTAGCCAAGAGTTGCTTTATGGTATCTCCATTTTCTAATATTTCAGGGTAATATTCTTTGTTATTGGTTTTGGCAAGTTTGATCCGTTCATTTTCTGTATCTATGGCTTCCCATCGATGTTTGATCCTAATTTCTTGAAGTGCTTCTAGAGCTAGTTTCTGTACATGGAATCTATCGGTTACTTGTATGGCTTTGGGGAAACACCGTTTGGCAATCAGCTTCATGGAGTTCGCCATATCTAGGGTAATTTCTCTGACCTTGTTTCTTTTCGCAGATGAGATTTTAAATAGGTGTTTGATAATAGGTTCTGCTTTGGTAGTAGCTATGATCGCCACAATACTTCCTTTCTTTCCTTTAGCTTTTTTATTGGTAACGATGGTGTAGAGTTCTCCTTTTGATAAGGCTACTTCGTCGATAGATAATCGAGTTCCTATATTCTCAGGGAAGATCAACCACTCTTTGGCATGAGACTTTTCCTTCCACTGTTTAAACTCACTCAAATAATCTCGATACTGCCTTTGGAACTTCTTCCCATTCACGCCATAGATTCTTGCAATGGTTTTGCAATCACTCTTCTCAGTATCGACTAATCTCTTTTAAAAAAGCAGCAAACTCACCTGTCATGCGAGTTCCCTGAGCTACTAGATTCCAATCTCTTTGAATGATTTGCCTAGTCTCTTTATCTAACCATCTACGTCGCCTTACGTGAAGATACACAGTGTTTCCACGCAAAGGAAAGTCTTCAATAGTAATCTCTTTGTGGAAACCATGAGCAATTACATTAGGATTTATGACTTCTTTAGGAACAACATTACGCTCTTCAAAATACAAATGAAGTTCCTCATTTCGATGAGTGTGTCTTACCAAATCAAAATGTTCTACGAGCATCTCAGGTAAGATGAATTTTAAAAGGTCTAAGGATAATTCCAATCTCTGTTTTTTTTTACAAAGATCAAAACTTTAATTCAATCCACACAAAACTTTTGACCCTGATCCCTAATTGCTTCGTTTCACTCGCAAAGACACACTTCATTCAATCTTCAATTAACAATTAATCTTCATCTGAACTCACACACAACTTTTGTGACTGATCCCAAAACTCACCGCCACATCATTGATCTTTAGTAAAGTAGTATTATCCGGTAAATGTAGATTATCAATAATGCGTTGATAACCGATCTCTATCCTGTCAAAACCTATCTCGGTTGCAATAGCTGACGTAAGACCGAATCTGAATATACCATGTAGTGAAGGCGATCATAATCTAAATTCAAAGCCAAACGAAACTGAACCAATACAAAAATTTGCCATAGTGTGAGTCCTTTACGACCCGTTCTCTTTTTACCCTTGACAATCGAATCTTCTAGAATCGCAAAAATCTGTTCGTTGTACTCTGGTGTTTTGTAAATTTCTAATAATGCTTGTAACAAAGCAGGAACATCATCTCTGCTTTTTTGCAAAACAGGGGTATCTTCAATAAGTTTTACTCCTAATACAATTTGTTGATCGAATCGATTGCGCATAGTTCTGAATCTTTAAAACCTCATTGATAATCAAGGCGAATCTAAATAGATTAATTGATTAAATATAAGCATTTTAGAGAAAATGACACTCAATTATTCTTAGAGATTCATGAAAGCTCTTAAATATAATTTATTGAAAAACAATATGTTAAAAGTTTTCTTGCAGGCGCTAATTATAATCGTTTATAAAAGTGATCCTTATTTTTGAATTATGCAATAATCTTAAATATGAATTATAGGGAGACACGGGTTTTTAATTGCTTTTCGGTTCGCAAAAAAATTTATTTTTTTCCTAAAAAAAACATCCATTATTTGTATGTATTGTAATAGTCTAACACATGTTTTGGGGTTTCTATTTCTTTTTTCAAACACTTATCTGTAATTGGGTATTCGGCAACTTGCTTTAAAGGAACAACTCCTGCCCAAACATCCAAATCATAATCTTCGGGTTCATCATTTACGCCTACATCTCTGATTTTTGCAGATGCCGTTTTTATAGTCATTTCCACAACTAAGGTTCTGTCTAATTCCTTTTGATGCATCGGGCGAATTTCATCCCAACGCCCTTTCATCATGTGATCCATAAAACATTTTAAACCAGTTTCTTTTTCTGCATCATTTTCTATATTTCTTACAGTACCAAAGAGTGTTGCCGAACGGTAATTAACAGAATGATGCAATCCGGATCTTGCCAACACCAACCCGTCCAGATGCATAACGGTCATGCTGATTTCTTTTGTCTTTAACAGGAAAGTTAACATCCTGTTCGCCTGTGAGCCATGCAGGTATATCTTATCATCTTTTCTTCCGTATCCCATAGGGATTGAAATGGGCTTTCTTTCATAAATATAGTTTACAAAACCGATGAAGCCGGCATCTAAAATAGCGTAGATTTTCTCTATATCATATGTAGCCCTGTTTTGCCCTCTTTTGATTCTGTTTAACGATGATTTTTGATATTCTTTCATATTTTTATCTTTGAAGTATTCAATTATTTCTTCTATTCATCTTTTTTCAGGCAGAATGCGCTTAAATTGTTCGGTAATTAGTTTCACTTTTTCTACATTTTTACGATTTAAAATCCTCTTTTTTGATGCCGGATATTTTTCGAGCATTTTACCCGGTCGAATGGGTCTCTCTACAAAATTACCCGTACAACTTGGACATACATTTTCAAAAATACCAATCGCACAATCTTTACAATAAGTACATTCGAAACTGCAAATCATAGCTTCTGTAGAAGTATTGGGTAAACCTTTGCCACAATGTTCGCAGTTGGGCCTAATTTCTAACATTTTATAAATAACGTTCTTTTATAATTTCCATATGCCATATATCATGACCAATAATAGTAAATGCAGCTGCTCTGGCAGATATTTTTGCTCCGTTAGCATTTCCAATAAAAGCTAAATTTTCATCAGACAACTCTTGTAACAGGGCAATGGAGTTATTCCTATTGGCAATAAACTCGTTTAGCAATTCATCGATGGTTTTATCATCTGCTCCGGAAGGTTCTATGTATGAATTTTGATCGAATCCCGCCAGTGAGGTCATATCTTTTCTGGCAATCCTAAAACATCGATACATAAATATCCTTTCGGTATCTATAAGGTGTTGTAGTATTTCTTTTATACTCCATTTTTCCGACTGATAGCGGTATGTTAATTTTTCTTCCGGTATCGATTTAAAAAAATCAATTACTTTTTGTTTACCACTGTCAAATCTATCTCGAAGACGAATATTTTTTCCAAGTTTATCGATATATTTCGAATAATACGTATCAAATTCTTCAGGTGTGAGTTCTGATGTAATAATTGTTTATTATTTTATTGTTTATTCAAGAAATAAAGGCAATTACCCGGATGTTTACAGCTCGTTAATTTCACTATTTCAATTTAAAAACCAACAGCCGTATCATCTCCTCTAGGGTCTGCCCCACCTTCCAGTTTCCCGTTTTTTAATACCAAAATGGCATCTACTTTTCCTATAATTCTGGAATTGCGCTCATCTATTGCATATCCTAATTTTTTCAGATTTTGTTTTACAATAGTGTCAAATTTATTAGGTTCAATAACTACGACATCCGGTAGCCATTGATGGTGAAACCTGGGCTGATTTACAGCTTCCTGCATACCCATACCATATTCATGAACATTTAAAATGGTCTGCAGTACCGAAGTGATAATGGTAGAACCTCCCGGAGTACCTAGCACCATAAATAGTTTTCCGTTTTTTTCTACAATAGTAGGAGTCATAGAGCTTAACATTCTCTTCTCAGGTACTATTTCATTTGCTTTGGCACCGATCAAGCCAAACATATTCGGAACTCCCGGCTTGCTGCTAAAATCATCCATTTCATTATTTAAGAAAAAACCTAATTCCGTACAATAGAGTTTAGAACCAAAAGCACCGTTTAGTGTAGTAGTTACCGAAACTGCATTCCCATACGGGTCTACGATAGAATAATGCGTAGTTTCACTACTCTCTACTATTTCTATAGTTCCGTGAGACACCTCATGAGATAACGTGGCTTTATCAAAAGAAAAATCGGTCATTCTGTTTTTAGTGTAATCCTTACTCAGCAGAATGTCCAAAGGAATCGTAACAAAATCAGGATCTCCCAAATAAAAACTTCTGTCTGCATAGGCTCTTCTTTCTGCTTCTACAATGAGTTGAATTGCTTTGGTGGTGTTATGCCCATATGAATGCAAATCATAAGGTTCAATTCCATTCATAATTTGCGCCAGACAAACTCCGCCGCTCGAAGGGGGCGACATGGAAATGATATTTAAGTCATCATAGGTGAAATTCACAGGAGTTCTCCATTTTGCACGGTACCTCTCTAAGTCTTCCAGCGTAATAATACCGCCGCTTTTCTGCATAAATTGTATAAATTTTTGTGCCGTTTCACCTTTGTAAAACTCATCTCTCCCATTTTTAGCGATACGCTCTAAGGTAGTGGCCAGAGCGGGATATTTTATGGTATCATTTTCTGAGATACCTTCTTTAAACACGTTAAAATCCGGATTTACCTCACGAAAAACAGACTGGTATTTTCCGATTCTTTTTTCTTGCTTTTTGGTAACAATTACTCCGTTTTTGGCTAGGGCAATTACGGGTGTTAAAATTTCTTCCACGGATAATTTTCCATACTTTCGCTGCGCTTCAAACAGGCCTGCAACAGCACCGGGTACTCCTACGGCCGTTGACCCAACGGTACTTTTTCCTTTTATCACATTGCCTTCGGAATCCAAATACATATCTCTCATAGCAGCTAAAGGAGCTTTTTCTCTATAATCAAGGGCTCCTGTACTTCCATCGGCCATTCTGTATACCATAAAACCACCACCACCAATATTGCCTGCTACCGGGTAAGCTACCGCTAAAGCAAATCCCGTAGCCATCATAGCATCAAAGGCATTACCTCCTTTTTGCAATATTTGGACTCCTATTTCGGAAGCTTCTTTACGAGCAGAAACCACCATGGCTTTTTCGGCAGTTGTACCTGTGATTTTTTGAGGTGATTTCGGAGTACAATCGAATAGTATAAAAGAGACTGAAAAAAGTAGTATTATTATTTTCATGATAGTTATAAGGATGTTATTTCTTTATTAATGAACTCCTTTAAACGAGTTCAATTTCCGATGCGAAAAGATACACAATTCTTTAAAGAAATCCGTAAAATCTTTTTGAAACGCATCATCTAACCGATATAGCTCTTCAATTGCCAAATGCATTTGAGACCTGTTTTTAGTACGGCGATTCATTCCTTTCAGAACACTTTCGATACCTTCCTTGTATTGATAGTTATACAACCAGTTGTATGCTATCATAATTGGTAACATATGCTGTGTTTTCTCTGGTAATATACCGTAGTTTTTTTGGAGTAACTGATAAATTGAATCTACGTACAGGTGTAAGGGGATAGCAGAATAATTTTTCCAGTTTTTAGCCAGATAATGGTCGTAAAAAATATCAATGATAACTCCTGCATATAGTCCGTAACGTTTATTGAGCCTGCGTTTACTTTTTTTAGTAATCGGATGCGCGTCTGTAAATGTATCGATTTCCCGATGTAGTCTTATTCCTTGTTGAATCTCTTTATCAAAATGGGTAAATCGGTTGCCGTGAATACTATCGGCTATAAAGTTTCCGATAATCATATGGGTATTATCTTCCGAGAGATATAGATGGGCGAGGAAATTCATAAAAGTAAATATAAATAAAAATAGTGTTAATTTTAGAGATTTTTACTAACCTATGAACAACCTTAAATTGAATGTATTTACAATTCTACACTTTAAAAATTGGAGCTCATTATTACTATGAAAATTGTTTAAATATTTTATTTTTGTGGCTCAATTTAATGAACTCGTTTAAACTTTTTGAATTTAAGCGAACATTAGAAGTTTTTAGATATGTTGAAAGCTTTTTTGAGTTGCATAGCAGCACTACGGAAAGAAAAAAAGATAAAAACAGAGCTAAAAACAGCAATTTTTTAGCAAATTCAAAAAGTTTAAACGAGTTCATAAAATGCTTACAAAGATTGTCAATAGTAATACCATTTATCACTTGAAATTACTGGTATAAGTTCTGTAAATATAGCTGAACCAATATAAAATGCCATCATTTAAAGATTTATTGACCCTGGAGCCAAGAACTATAACCATCTTGATTCTTAATTCTAGTAGCGAAGCGATCTTATTTTATGTCAAGTTATTTTGATTTAATTATGATGTTATTCAATAATGAACTTAAGATGAGTATTTGACTTTCCGCTTTTAGAGGTAATTTTAATAAAATATAATCCACTTCCAATATGGCTAAGTAAAATATTTCCGGTACCAATATCGCCAGCTTTTAATAATTGACCGTTTAGATTATAAATCTCATATGAGCTGTCAAATATAGCATTGTTAAGAATTAATTTGTCGTTTTTAACAGGGTTTTGGTGTAATGTAATTTTGGATGCATGTAATGCTGTATCATGTAAAGATAATAAAGACTCTAACCTTTGAACATAGGAGATGGCTATTCTGAACCCTAAATGGTCATCGGCACTATTTGGCACATCTCCTGAACGACCTTCAGCTCTAATATTATGGCCTTCAGCTAATTCATCTGGAGTTTGACCCGTGCGGCCGGCTGAACTGGACCAATCTCCTGCCTTTTGCATTCGAACGCCATTATCAGTCAAATGAATCGGATTCGTTTGTGAAGCAGAAGTATAATCATACTCGGCATCATAAACCCATTGATTTACATTACCTACCATATCTAATGCTCCTATAGGTGAAGCTCCATTAGGGAAACTTCCCACAGGAGAAGTAATTGCAAAACCATCAGTTACTCCCGTATGTACCAGAGCTTGATTCAGATTTGGAAAATAAGTATTCATAGTTTCATCAGCATAATTTGCTCTTGTTCCATCTGACACATTATTACCCCACGGGTAGATTCTACCATCTGTACCTCTACATGCATATTCATATTCAGCTTCGGTAGGTATGGTGAATTGCACTTGTTTTTGTTGACGTAGCCAATTAGTATAAGCAATGGCATCATTCCAGCTTACACAGGCTACAGGATGATTATCGTTTATCGTAATTGCCGGAAAAGCAGCTAGGATATCCTGATAAGCATTGTCCCATTTACGTCCTGTTTTTGGCACAAAAGCTTCTTGTGTGGTATCGTATACATAGCATCCCTGACTCCCGGCTCTTTCAACATCAGTTACATAATTGGTTGCCTGTACGAATGTTCGAAATTGCCCTATGGTTATTGGATTTTTTGAAATCCAGTAATGACTTAAATTTACAGTATGTTCCGGTGCCGAAGCATATCCGCTTGTTACTACAATGGATGAAAGCATATTATTCCCCATAGTAAAAGAGCCTTGCGGAATATATATCAGTACAATACCATTACCAAAATCCGCTTCCCAATAACCAAGAGAATTTTGAGTTAGAGAGTTAGCTTTTGAAGTAATAAAACTTAATTCTTCTGCCATTGTTCTATTTTGGCTATAACTGCTGTTACATAATGCGAATAGAAATAGTATTAAAAAATAATTAGATTTCATTATAATTGTTTTTAGATTTTGTAATTATAATTGAAGTAATTTCAAAATGGAATAATTTTACCGATATATTAGTTCATTTGCTTCTAAACAAACTATTGCTATAATTAAAATATTAATATTCAGTATTTTAATTTTTTAATGAATTCCAAAGGAGTTGTATTTTCAATTTTTCTAAAATGACTGTAAAAAGTAGATTTTGATTTGAAACCACAGAGTTCAATAATCCCATCAATACTCATTTTTATGTTTTTATCATCAAAAATTAGTTTTTTAAAATGTTCAATTCGGTACTGGTTGATGAAACTATAAAAATTAGTATTCGAAAAATGATGAATGTTATGTGAAATTATTTTGTCTTTAGAGTCTAATTTTTTACTTAGATAATTCAAAGATAAGTCTGGATTCAAATATAACTTTTCCTTTAATAAAAGCTGTTTAAGTTTTTCGAACAACTCTTTGTTTTGTAGTGTTTGCAAATTTTTCTCTTTTACAATTAATTCTTTTATCTCCTTCGATGCTTTTTTTATTTCATCCAGTACATATTGGTTTTTAATCGCATATATAGACAGAAATAGTACCGAGAAATAAGAATAGAATAAAGATAAAATTGCTAATACATCGGAAACACTGTTTTCTCCAATAAGTAAAAAGGTAGTATCATCAATTAACCATAGTATATTAAAAAATAGTAATAGAAATACAATTAATCGTAATCCGTATAGGTTTTTTTGTTTGACAGAGGAATAACAATTTTTTAATTTCTTTTGATACACTCTAAGGTTGAAAAGAGTAAGTACCAAAATAAGTATACTAATAGCGGAGTTAAGAACTACAATAGTTAATTCTTTTTCGTGGAAAATGGTTTCAATACGGATTAGAAAAATAAGTTGTATTACGACACTTAATACCAATATAGATATGAACTTTAATGTCACTTTCCTGTAAATCAAAAAATGAGAATAACTAAATAATATTAAAATCCCTATAGCATAAAAATTGAGGTTTATATCAAAATCTGAGCTTACATGTAGAAAGGAAAAAATAAACTCAAGTAAAAAGGTAAACAAAGTGATAGCAATTATAATATTGAAAAGAGCCTTTTTTTGAATCCCTGTAATGAGTACGTAAGCTATCACAAAAACATTACCCCCTGAAAAAAAGGCATCTAGTAAGGGAATTATTTCAATAAAGGAACTCAACTTTTGACAATATTATTTGGTGAAAAATTCAAAATGATATAAAGAACTCATTTAAACTTTTTCAATTTGCTGAAAAATTGTTGTTTTCCACTCTGTTTTTGTCTTTTTTTCTTTCCGTAGCGCTGCTATGCAACTCAAAAAAGCCTTCAACAGCCTTAAAAACTTCTAATGTTCGCTTAAATTCAAAAAGTTTAAACGAGTTCAAATTAAAAGTAATTTATTAAACTACCCGGGATCGTATTGATAATATACTAAATTATATGTGTTCTTTTAAAGCTTTTATCTCATCTCTTAGTTTTGCTGCAATAATAAAATCCAAATCTTTAGCTGCGGCTTCCATCTGCTTCCGTTTTTCTCGAATGCATTTTTCTATTTCAATCTTAGAAAGATATACTACATCTTGTTCTGCTGCTTTTTGTATTGCATTGTTATACTGATAAGAAGACACTGCTTTACCGGTCAACGTTTCACCTATTTTTTTATGGATGGGCTTGGGTGTGATATTGTTTTGAATATTATAAGCAATTTGCTTCTCCCTTCTACGATGAGTCTCATCAATCGTCAACTGCATACTTTTTGTAATATTATCGGCATACATAATGGCTAACCCATTTATATTTCTGGCTGCTCTTCCTACAGTCTGTGTCAAAGAACGATGACTTCTTAAAAACCCTTCTTTGTCAGCATCTAATATGGCCACTAAAGAAACCTCCGGTAGATCTAAACCTTCTCTTAATAAATTAACACCTATAAGTACATCAAAAAGACCTTTACGCAAACCCTGCATAATCTCCACACGTTCTAAGGTATCTACATCCGAATGAATATACCTGCAACGAACAGCTACTCTTGTCAGATACTTTGTCAACTCTTCTGCCATTCTTTTTGTTAAAGTAGTTACTAAGGTTCGTTCATCTTTCTCCACTCTGATTTGAATTTCTTCAACTAGATCGTCGATTTGATTTAGACTGGGTCGAACCTCAATTTCAGGATCCAGTAAGCCGGTAGGACGTATAACTTGTTCTACGAAAAGGCCTTCGGTATTTTTTAATTCATAATCTGCCGGAGTCGCACTTACATATATGATTTGGTTTTGCAACGCTTCAAATTCTTCAAATTTCAATGGACGGTTATCCATGGCTGCAGGCAATCGAAATCCATATGCTACCAAATTCTCTTTTCGGCTTCTGTCTCCACCATACATCGCATGTGTTTGCGGAATGGTTACATGACTTTCATCAATGACCATTAAATAATCATCCGGAAAATAATCTAATAAGCAGAAAGGCCTTGTACCAGCTTCCCGGCCATCCAAATACCTGGAATAATTTTCTATCCCCGAACAATAACCTAATTCGCGGATCATTTCCAAATCAAACTCCGTTCGTTCTTTTAAACGTTTTGCTTCCAAATGTTTTCCGATTTCTTTGAAATAATCATATTGTTTTACCAAATCGTTTTGAATCGAATGGATAGCATTTTGTAATACATCCGGAGAGGTTACAAATAGATTTGCAGGGTATATGGTGAGGGTTTTAAATTTTTCAATAATTTGATTATTAACTATATCAAAAGACTCTATCTCTTCAATTTCATCACCAAAAAAATGTACTCGATATCCATTTTCACCATAAGAAGGAAAGATGGTAATGACATCTCCTTTTACTTTAAAACTTCCGCTTTTTATTTCTAAATCTGTTCTGGAATACAAGCCGGTTACCAGTTGATGAAGAAATTTTGTCCTTGAAATTTGCTGCCCAACTTCAATTGGAATGACATTCTTTTTAAATTCTACCGGGTTTCCAATACCATATAAACACGAAACAGAGGCAACAACCAATACATCTCTTCTACCTGAGAGTAGAGAAGAAGTGGTACTTAACCGAAGTCGTTCAATATCATCATTAATAGATAAGTCTTTCTCTATATAAGTTCCTGTAACAGGAATATACGCTTCCGGCTGGTAATAATCATAGTAAGAAACAAAGTACTCAATGGCATTATTTGGAAAGAACTGTTTGAACTCCGAATATAATTGTGCAGCTAATGTTTTATTGTGTGCCAAAACCAAAGTAGGGCGGTTGACTTTCTCAACCACATTGGCAATAGTAAATGTTTTTCCTGATCCGGTAACTCCTAATAAAGTCTGAAACTTATCATCGTTAAAAATACCTTCTGATAACTGTTGTATAGCTTGAGGCTGATCACCGGTCGGGGAAAATGTTGATACTAATTCAAAATGCATGTAGCAAAAATACGGATACCATAATAAAAACCTTACAAAAACACTAACACTTCCTTATTTTCTAATCAGGGAGAAATTTCCTTTTCTCAATCTGGTATTTCCATTGGAATCCGTAAGATTGACAGAGAACCAATAATCGTCTGAGGGGAGCGGTTTTCCTCCATAATTTCCATTCCATCCCTGAGAGTCTATTGAAATGGTTGCGACCACTTTCCCATACCTGTTAAATATATACATGGCATTTGTAGGGAATAGCGCAGCATTGATTCCCTTTACTCTCCAGGTATCATTAATTCCGTCATTATTAGGAGTAAAGAACTTAGGGAACTCAATAATGGATAGTGATATTGCTGCCTGTCCACAGCCGTTTTTATCTCTGACTATCAGGTTATAGAACCCTCCTTGCAGCCTGTCAAAAAAAGGCTCATCCTTGAAATCACGAATGATAAGATTATTTTGGTCAGCCAGTGCATACTGATAATCTCCAATTCCTAAATTGTCAGGGTTTACGGTAATGGAATTATTGTCGGAATCATCTACAATGGTCAGGTCATTTTGAGTAATGGTAGGGATGATGGATTCATTGACCTGTATGGTTCTGACTCTGGAGCAGTTCGTACCGTTAGTAGTGGTTGCTGTTATGGTATAGTGTCCTCCTGCGGTTACAGTTAAAGTACTACCCGAAGAGGTATTTCCCACAGGGTCTGTCCACGTATAGTCATATGTATCAGCAGGGTTTTCTGCTCTGAGGGTTAAGGGAGGGCCGTTTAAACAGACAATCCGGGGAGAGTTTACCCTAAAGTCAGGTAAGGGGTTTATAATGACATTGAAAGAAGCATCGTCATTGATACACCCTGTTGTTTTATTTTCAATTCTCACATATATGGTTTGCATATTGGCTACGGTGTTGGCAAAAGGATTTGGCAGCGGGTTGCTTGCAGCACTTGCCTGTGCCTGAGAAGCATGAAAGGTTACATTAAAATCATCGGGGTCTTGTATGACCGACGGGTCAGTAGGATGTAGCAACAACATGGGGATAACACTTTGCAGGTCAATATTCTGAACAAACCCGTTGGTATCATCACCATCTGCATTATCATCACAGATACTGATATTGGACACGGGAGTAAATACCGGTTCGGGATTGACCACCACATCAAAGTTAGAGATTCCATTGGCACATCCGGTTACGGAACTCACTACTCTGACATATATGGTTTGTCTATGTGGAGTGGTATTGCTAAAGGGACTTATCTGCGGGTTGCTGCCACTTTGAGCTTCGGCGAGATTTCTGTGATAGGTTACCGAGAACCGGGCAGGGTCTTGTGAGGCGAGAATACCGGGCGTTTGGCTTTCCAGATTGATTGATTGTGAGAAACCGTTTCTTGCAGAACCGTCGGTATTATCATCACATATTTCCAGGTCATTGACAAAATTAGCTATGGGAAGGGGAGTAACGACAATATCAAAAGTGGAATGATGGTTATAACATCCTGTGTTGTTATTAGTTACTCTGACATATATGGTTTGTCTGTCTCTTGTGGTGTTGGTATAAGGAGAGGCAAGAGGGTTGCTGCCTGTTCGTGCATCGCCGGCACTCTGATGATAGGTTACCGAGAACCGGGCAGGGTCTTGTGAGGCGAGAATACCGGGAGTTTGACTTTGCAGATCAAAAGTTTGAATGATACCATTGGTACCGTCTCCGTCATCGAGTGTTTCACACAGTTCATAATCGGATATGGTGTTGGCCACAGGTATGGGGTCTACGGTAAGGGTGATATAAGGCCCAAATCCCAAACAGGCATTGTCTAACTGACTATCGACCCTGATATATATTTGTTGGGAGTTGGGATAGCCGATATTTCTATAGTTGCTGATGTCGCTGACGGCATTATTTTCAGCCAAAGCATCTGTAGCATTTCTGTAGTAGGTAATGGTCAACTGTTGAGTAGGAGGGAATAGGGCCCTTACCTGACTGTTGACCGAGCTAAAGTCAAAAGCACTCACCCCGTCGGTATCGTCATTAGTACCGTTGATTCCATCGGTAGGCAGGAAATCATCACAGGTGTTAAATGTTCGTGCAAAGGTGTTAGGAATACCTGTTGTGGAAACTATTAAGTTGAGTTGAGCAATTCGATGACAGTTGTTAGTATTGCTAATACGTACCCATAGGGTATCGGTAGGGGTGGTTCTGTTGGTAAAAGCGGTGGGATTGTTAATGGCATTGGTGTTAGCCTGAGCATCTGCCATAGTGGGATAGTACACAAAGGTTTCATTTGCAAAATCGGCAGATAGCAGTCTGTTGGCCTCTGTAAGGTTAAAAGCAGAAAAGCCATCGGTGTCATCATCACATTGTCGTAAGTCCACAGGAGTGGTGATTACAGGTAAAGGATGGACTATCAGATCAAAATTGGTATAGGCAACACAAGCTGTGGGGTTGTCATTGTGCCCCACTCGTACATAGATGGTTTGACCGTTTGGAGTCGTATTGGTATAGGGATTGATTTTATCAATAGGGTTTGTGTCATTGGTAGCATCCGTAGCTGTCAGATGATAGGATACGGTATAGAGGGCACTGTTAAAAAAATCCGTTCCCAGTATTTCAGCATCTTTGGAAGACAGGGTAATAAAATCATTGATAATACCGTCGGTATCGGTGCCTCCTGCTGAGGCAGTATCACACCGGCTTACATCAGCAAGGGTTTGTATGAGCCCGTCAGGGTTTTGTGTAACGAATAATTGAAAGCTGGTAATGGTCTGGTTTGTATCACTACAAGTGGTTGGATACATCGTGTGAAATACTCTGACCCAAATAGTTTCAGTACTGTAATCCGAACGGTTTTGATAGGGGTTAGGTAGCGGATTGGTATTGTCAATGGCATCTTGCCGGGTAGGGAAATAGACAACATTGAAAACACCGGGGTCTTGTCCGTTTAACACTTCGTTGTCTTTTAAACTATTCAGGTCAAAGTTCACTCTGCCAGTGGTGGAGCATTCCGGAATATCGGCAGGTAGGGTCGCCTTGGGTTGTGGTACCACCACCAGAAAAAACGAATTAAAGCTCGCTGTTTGGTCTGCAAGGGTAAAAGCATTACAATTGGTATTGTTGTTATTATCTACCCGAACAAATATCTCCTGAGAAAAAGCGGTGGTATTGGTATAGGGTGTTGTTTTGTCTATAGGATTGGTGTTTGTTTGTGCGTCTGACTGGCTGAGGTGATAGCTCACCGAATATAAAGTATTGCTCAAGGAGCCTAAGATTTCCGAATCTTTAGACGAAAAATCAAAACTTTGATAAATCCCGTCAGTATCACTGCTCCCTGAATTGACAACATCACAAACCACATAATCCGAAGGAGAAACAGGGGTCGGTTCGCTGGTAACCTGAAGAGTGAAAGAATCATCGTCATAACAAGCATTAGGAGCGCGGCTATTTCTCAATCTTATATATATGGTATCAGTGCTGAAAGGAGCTGAATTTTGATATGCAGCTGCATCAGAAACCAATGTGGAAAAATCAGAAACAGTTGAATAAACGACTTCAAAAACCGTAGGATCTTGTCCGTTTAAAATAGTAGTATTCATCGAAGACAAATCAAAAATATGGAGGCCATCTCCATCCGTATCGCAAAACTGAATGTCATTAATCAAACTGGAATCAATAGCTACAGGAGGTTCAAAAACATCAATAGTAAACACTCCGTTTAATTCCACAAGATTACTACAATCATCAGTGAGTCTTATAGTTAGTGAATAGTCACCGGCATCTGTAAGTGCAATATCTGCGAGTGTTAATGAAGGATCTGTAGATATGACAGATGAAGAAGTGCCATTATCAAAAGCCCACTCATAGGAAATATTAGTTCCGGTAACGGTTCCGGGAAGCAATGTTTTAGTATCACCAATACAATATTGCAATGTTTGGTTATTAACGGTTTGTCCGGTAGCATCATCCGTAATATCTACCGGCAATAATAAGGACGATAAAAAAGGAGGTAGCCCCTGACTTGCCATGGTTGTTCCAAGATTTACAGTTTGATGAGAATAATTGCAATCTCTACCTAATTGATCAGGAGCATTGACTACACTAATATTACGTGAATTATGACTAGTCCAGTAAATTTTACCATCCGGACCCAATTGCAAAGCTCCTCTTGAGTTATTATAGGTGTGAACTTCATATCTTGAAGCGTTAATATCGGCTATGTTTGTTTGAGTTAAATCAAATTGATATAGATGCTCTGTTGATCCGGGAGTAAAATTCCCTGTAGAAACATATAATACTCTGCTTGTTGGGGAAAATTCAACTCCATAACCACTTTGCCCTAGCACACTTAATTGGCTTGCCGCTGCCGGATTCTCAAAATTTGTAACCCTGCCTGTTACATCATCAAACCGAAAGATATAGGTTCCAGAATTCATGTTTGCAGCTACCAATGTACTGCCGTCCGGAGACACTTTTAAATACCCTCTTATGTCATTGGCACTAAATCCCGGTAAGGTACTTGTTACCGGATTGGCAACATCCACACCACTTGTATCTAATCTGTATGCATAAAAAGTATTTCCTATCAGTGATATTGCCCAAAAAGTATTGCAGGCATCTGCTCTGACAGCAGTTACCTTTTCCGTCCAATTGGCATCCAAACCATTAGATAAATTGACAGGGCCAACAGTAACGTCTCCCAGCCCTCCGTCGGCTGTCATATCAATTTCATAGTAAAAAAAACCCGGAATACCTGTACCGGCACTACCGGTTAAGGAAGTTCCTACGGTAAATAAGTAATAAATATTAGGTCTGCCCGAAGCCGGAATGGTAAGCGCCGATTGAGAACTTGAAGAATCGCCTCTTAGTCCGGTACCTCTTGGCATGGGTTGATTATTCCTGTTCCAAATAGTTAAATCGCGGGCATTTGTATTAGGTGCTCCTACATAAAACAATAAATTGCCGTTAGCATCTGAAAAAGAAGAACAGCCTTCTACCGTATTCAGTTGGCTTCCCGTAACAGGAACAGGCGTTCCGGAATTAAAATCCAACGCCGCATTTTGCCCAAAATACCAAAAATTGGCTTCTTTCTGTGCATAAAAATGTAAAGAAAAAAATATAAAGGGGAGTAATACTACCTTCTTCATACTAATTAAGGTTTGAGACTATAAACGTCAAATATATCTAAAAAGTACGGTATTTCCTTATTTTTTAACAGTAGTTCTATTTTGCAAAGGGCTCTTGTTTGTATGAGTACTAATCATAAATCTCTAATTAGTACTCAGTTGATCCGTACTATAATTTTTGAATTTCTATATGGGTAGAAATATTATAAATCTCTCTTTTTCAGTAAAATATAAGACCAATAGATAAACAGAAAAGTCCAAGCCGATACAATGGCAATACTGGAAAAACTAACATCATAACTTTTGTTAAAGGTTTCTCCTACCTGATTAGCTACTGTTTTTACGGCACCTAGTCTTGTAAAAGGTTCTTTTATTAGATTAGCCATAGATTCAAAAGGCAGAAATTGCATAATAGCATTGACATTTTCCACTCTGTGTTCCAGCTCTCTAAAATTCCAGAATAAGACCCCTCGTATGATATTTTCTATAATAAACCAAATCACCATAGCACCTACGGCAAAGGCAGATCTTTTTATTAATATTCCGAAGAACAATCCAAAAGAGAAAAAGCCAACTAACTTTACAAAGAATGCGAATAAATATTCCAAATCGGAAAAGATAATGCTTATTTCAGTGTAATCGGAATAGATGAGCCCAAGAATTAAAGACACTACTAAAATAAATAGGGTAGAAATGGCTGCAAAAACAATCACCGTATAAAACTTAGAGAGAATAAATTCTTTTTTACTCAAACCGTCAATAAGGTTTTGCTTCAGCGTTTTATAACTATATTCATTTGACATCATAGATACAATCACCAAAAGCAAAAAGAATTTTAAGACGGCAGCCATATAGGTGTTAAAATGCCATATATAGGGAAAATTAAAAATCCCCGCATCTGCCAGGTGAAATTGAATAACGCCAATATCAAATTTGATGGCTGCAATTAATGCAATGGAAGTCAGCAGGCCAAAATAGATAATGGATAGTATTTTACTGGCTTTATTGTATTTTAACTTATGAAATTCTATGGTGAGCAGTCTTATCATGAGGTTATTTTTTTATATGCCGAACTTTAATTGATTACTTGCCGGTCAGATTTAAAAATTGTTGTTCCAAACTGGGTTTGCGTTTTACGAGATGCGATACTGCAATACCATTGGCAAATAAAAACGAATTTATTTCGGAAGCAGAAATCGTATCTTTTAAAGTAGCTATAATGATAGCTTCTTCTTTTTTTACGGAGGCTATACCGGTGTGGTTTTCCAGGAGAGATATAAGCGCGGTATCATCTCCGTCAACTTTTACTTCCAATAAACCTTTGGAAGCGGTCATTTCTTCCACTAAGCCGCTGTATAGTTTGACTCCTTTTTCCAAAACAACGACATGACTGCATACTTTTTCTACTTCATCTAACAGATGAGAGGCTAGTAAAATGGTAGTTCCCGTACCCGCAATATGTTTTATGATACTTCTGATTTCGTGGATTCCCTGTGGGTCCAGACCATTGGTAGGCTCATCTAAAATTAAAATTTCAGGATCGTTCAGTAAAGCGGAAGCAATGGCTAAACGTTGTTTCATTCCCAGTGAAAAGGTTTTAAATTTACTAAACCTTCTTTCATACAGATTTACCGTTTTCAGCTTTTCATCAATGTTTTCCGTAGAAATACCTTTTATGATACAGATCAATGCTAAATTCTGCCAGGCCGTCATATAAGGATAGAAGTTTGGTCTTTCTATAATTGCTCCTACTTTTTTTAGTGCATCATGTGTAGAAAGGTTTCCGTTAAACCAACTAAACGCTCCTGAAGTTTTATTGACAACATTTAGGATGATTCCCAAAGTGGTGGACTTTCCGCTGCCATTAGGTCCTAAAATTCCATAAACATTCCCCTTATGTATATCAAAAGACAAATTGTTTACCGCATGAATCTGCCCGTATTTTTTATCGATATTTTTAAGAGATAGAATGGTTTTCAAGGATACAATTGTTGTTGATTAATGTATAGCTATGACGAATAAAATATAAAATTGTTACAACGAATTGGAGTAGTTTGCAATAAAAAAACTGAGGCTAGCAAAAATTTTAGTAATCTGGTAGTTCATTATCCGACTCAACTTTTACACTTTTCAACTTTCAACAATATTTAATAATTATCCAAATCAAAACCCCTCAACTCTCCAAACTCATCGCTGATATCATCATCAATACTCTCTTCGTATGACTCCGTATTAAATTCTTTTAGAGGTTTTTCTTTTGGAATTTCGCCTACAGCTAATATGGTTTTAGGAGCATCTGTACTTTTAGCAGGCAGTATGTCAATAATTTCTACGTAAAACACCCACATTTTTAGAAAATCGTATACGTAAATGAGTTTGTCCGAAATATTGGGTAGCACTTCATTTAGAATGCATGTACCCATAGCCGGAGTTGCAGGATTATCGGACATATTGAATAAGGGAATTTCTTCTCCCTGACTCCAGTTGTCATCTGTCAAATAAAAAGAAGCCATTTCCTTATCGTTGAAGCCGAAAGCATCTACTATGGCAAAATGGAGCTCTTCCAGGGTAATGGTATCATTTACCAATAGAGTCCTGATAACATCTTCCTGCGTATCTAAAACTATACGGATTTTATACATACTTCAGTTCGGTTTCAAATTACAAAATTACGGTTTTTATACCATTTTTGATTTATGAAAAGTTAGAAAGTGTAAAAGTTGAAAAGTATGAAAGCCTATATTTTTTAACTTTGAGAACTTTAATACCAACTTTTGGATGTGTAATAGATTTTATCAATATTACTATGAATAAAATCTATTATAAATACTCATCATCCGTATTTTAAAAGTGCTTTTTTTCAGTTAAATGTGAACTTTGAGTGAACTTGACTACTTTTAACTTGGAACTTTCAAGCTTTAAACGCTATTATTTTGAACCGTAAGCGAAAAGTGCCATTTTTAGCGGATAAATTTAAATCAGAAATGGTATTATGTGTATTTTTACATTTTACATGTTTTTATAATGAATAAAAAAGAACTACTTCAAAAATTTAATGACCGCTGTAAAAATACATTGATGGAGACATTAGCAATTGAGTTTATAGCTGTCGGAGATGATTTTTTAACGGCAAAAATGCCGGTAAACTCTAAGGTTCATCAACCTTATGGGAAATTGCACGGAGGAGCTACCGCCGCCCTGGCGGAAAGTGTTGGAAGTGTCGCCTCGAATTTTTTTATTGACACTTCTTCACAATTTGTCAATGGAATTGAACTCACCATCAATCATCTTAAATCCAAAACAGAAGGAGTTGTTTTTGCAACGGCTAAAAATATTCATAAAGGCCGTTCAACGCACTTATGGGAAGTGAAAGTGGTAGATGAAGAAAATCAGCTCATATCTGTTTGCAAAATGACAAATATTGTATTAGAGAAAAGGCAGAAATGAAGCGGTTAAAAAAAATGTTAAATTTTTTTTTTGGTATACTATGCATTACTTTTATAGGCTTGTATATAGCTTTTTATCAGCTTAGTAAACCAGAATCTGATGAGACAGTTGTCAAAGAACTCAAAACCGGTTTTGCAGATGTATCTCTGACAAGAGGACATTTTAAAAATTTTGAATACAGAAAAGTTAGTATTCGAAAAGATACCGCATTGCCCACCATTATTTTTGTTCACGGAACCATAGGCTCTGCTATGAATTTCAAAGAATATTTAATCGATAACTCACTTTTACAAAAAGCAAATTTGATCTCTTATGACAGGATTGGATATAATTATAAAGACAAATATCAAGTTCAGGAATCTATTGCTTTTGAAGCAGAAATGTTAGATAGCATCATAGACAATGATCCAAATACTATTGTTGTCGGATACTCTTACGGAGGCCCTATAGCTTTGGCTGCTAAAACTAGAATAAAAAATATAATATTAATTGCACCGGCAGTGTATGGTAAAGTAGAACCCATGCCTTTTTTGTTGAACATCTATAAGTGGAGATTCACTCGATGGACAGTGCCACACGTATGGAAACAAGCTGCTAAAGAAAAAATGTCGCATCGGGAGGATTTATCTAAATTTGAAGATCATTGGAATCAAAATAAAAATCAAATTTTAAGTATTCACGGCAATACGGATTGGATAGTGCCCTACGAAAATTCGCTTTTTTTACAAAGACAATTCCCCGGGAAGCAATTTAAATTAATTACTGTAGATGATGCCGGTCATGAGTTAGTATGGTCACATAAAGAGTTGATAAAAAAAGAACTTTTAAAACTGCTGGATTGAATATTGTAAATCATATAGAAAAAGCATTGGAAAAACAACTTCCTTTTGTGGTTTACAGAAAGCCCGATTCAAAAAACGTTTGTGGTTTCTTTCAAAAAAATGATATGCTTTTTCACACATCAAAATACAGGGAATCCGGATTTGTTTTTGCTCCTTTTGATGCTGTTCAGAAGACAGTTTTAATTCCAATGCAGGCATCGAATTTTGTATCTGAACTTGCTGATGATACTATTGAACACCACGAAAAATCAGGATATAGAACAATTCAAAGTGCTAAGGGAAGTTATATCAATTTGGTTAAAAAGACCATTGAAGATATCAAAAAAAGCACCATAAAAAAAATTGTAGTTTCCAGAAAAGAAGTATTACGGATAGAGAATTGGAATTGTATAAATACCTTTTTAAAACTGCTTGCTACTTATAAAGGAGCTATGGTATATATGTGGTATCATCCGAAAATAGGAATGTGGATGGGAGCTACCCCGGAAACATTATTGCAGGTAAAAAATTCTTCTTTCTTGACTATGTCATTGGCAGGTACACAAGTATTTAATGCTAATACCTTATCTTGGGGGGCCAAAGAATTAGAAGAGCAACAATTAGTAACCACATTTATACAAGACCAATTGACACCTATTGTTAAGGACATAAAGATACAAGAAAGAGAAAGTATACGGGCGGGCAATGTACTGCATTTAAGAACGCTTATATCAGGGAAGTTTGATGTGCAGAAAGCAAGTTTACAAACGCTACTGAAAAGATTACATCCAACACCGGCAGTTTGTGGCTTGCCCAGAGAGGTAGCTAAAATGTTTATTCTAACAAAAGAAGGGTATGATCGAAAATTCTACACAGGTTTTCTGGGAGAAATGAATTTAGAGAACACTTCTTCATTCTTTGTAAATCTCCGCTGTATGGAAATCGAAGAAAAAACGGCAAACCTCTATGTAGGTGGAGGAATTACCCTACACAGCAGTCCCGAAAAAGAATGGGAAGAAACACAGTTAAAGATAACTACTTTAAAAAATGTACTGTAGCAGCTTTAAGAAAATCTAGATATCTTCAAAGCTAACATCTGTAAAACTTTCTGTGGGTTTGTTATCTGTTTTACTTTCCGAAGTACTTTCTTTTTTAAAATCTTTTTTATGACGTTCACTAATTACTTCAGTCCCCTTTTTGTCAATAATATATTCTGTTGCTTTGGTAAGCATTTCGTGAAAATCAGAGAAATCTTCTTTGTATAAATAGATCTTGTGTTTTTGATAATGGAAAGAACCATCATCATGAGTAAACTTCTTACTTTCCGTGATAGTTAAATAGTAATCGTCCGCTTTCGTTGATCTAACGTCAAAAAAATAAGTTCTTCTCCCTGCTCTTAAAACTTGTGAAAAGATTTCTTCTTGTTCTACTCTCTCTGCCATAATTGTTATAATATATTAATTATTTAAACAAAACTAACAAAATATTTCAGGTAGCAAAAACAAGGTTACATTTCTTTTTACAAAAGTTGTTGATCGTACAATTCTTTATAGTACCCTTCTTTCGTTACTAGCTGGTTATGAGTGCCTTGCTGAATAATTTCCCCTTTATCTAAAATCAAAATTTTATCCGCATATTTTGCTGAAGAAACACGGTGACTGATGATAAATGTGGTTTTATTTTTAGAAACTTTTGCCAGATTGTCCAGTATTTTTTCTTCTGTTTCCGTGTCAACAGCAGATAAACAGTCATCAAAAATTAGAATTTTAGGATCTTTAATAATTGCCCTGGCTATGGAAACACGTTGTTTCTGACCCCCGGATAATGTTACTCCTCGTTCTCCTAAAACGGTACGGTAGCCCTCTTTGAAATCTATAATATTATCATGTACAACAGCATTTTTAGCCGCTGTTATAATGACTTCGGTTGTGGCGCCTGCTTTACCAAACTTAATATTATCTTCTATGGTTTCTGAAAACAAGAACGGATCTTGGGGAACAACGCCCATTTGCGCTCTTATAGTATTTAAATTCCAGTTTTTAACATCCCTGTTGTCAATCAATACAGCACCTTCTGTGGTATCGTACTGCCTGGAAACCAAGTGTACAATACTGGATTTTCCGGAACCTGTTTTTCCCATAATGGCAATCGTTTCTCCTGCATTTACCTTAAAACTCACATGCTTTAAAGCGGTAATATGGGTATCGTCATAGGTTAAAGTAACATTCCTAAACTCAATATCTCCCTTTATATCAACAGCATCTGTATTTTCATTTTTAATTTCGGGCTCTTGTTGTAAAAACTCATTGATTCTTTGCTGAGAGACTTCAGCTTGTTGTACCATGGACGTAACCCACCCAACAACGGCAACAGGCCATGTAAGCATGTTTACATAAATGATAAACTCTGCAATGACACCTATTTGAATCTCACCTGAGATATATTGCTTTCCGCCAATATAGATGACCAACAAATTGCTAAACCCAATGAGCAACACCATTAGCGGAAAAAACAATGCGTTTATTTTATATAAATGAATGTTTTTTTCTTTACTCTCGTCGGCAAGTGTATCAAAATTTGAAATGACCATATTTTTAATCCCATATGATTTTACCACATTGATACCCGAGAAAAATTCTTGGTTAAAAGCAGTAAGTTTAGATAAATATTGTTGTACAACAGTACTTCTTTTATTAATATTCTTACTAAGTATAAAAATGGAAATCGACAATATTGGAAAAGGAATTAAGGTATATAAAGTTAGTTTTGCATCAATTCTAAACATATTGGTGAAACCCACTACAAACAGCACAATCATATTCATAGAATACATGATAGCAGGCCCGGCATACATTCTGACTTTAGAAACATCTTCACTAATACGGTTCATTAAATCACCTGTTCTGTTTTTTTTATAAAAGTTAGGAGATAACCTCTGGTATTGCTGATAAATTTCGTTTTTTAAATCAAATTCAATTAACCTGGATGTAACGATAATTGTTTGCCGCATTAGAAAAGTAAAAAAGCCGGAGAGTATGGCAATACCAATGATGATGATGACATTCACAAATAAATCATATTCAACTACTTTTATATCAGTAACCATCCCTTTTTGATAATCTTCTACCGTATTTAAGGATTTTCGGATGATTTGCGGAATTTCTAATGCCAGAAGCTTAGACAGCACTGTAATAAAGATACCTAAAAGCAGCCTGTATTTGTATTTTAGAAAATAGGTATTTAAGTATCGTAATGCTTTCATTTATAAAAAATTGTTAATATATTCTTGTTTAAAAATATATAAATAAATGTTGTTTTATTTGCTGCTATTTAACAAAATCTTATTTTTGCATATCAATTTTTGAGAAATATTTAATTTATCAAAAACTACTACGAATGACATCAGAAATCATAAATATCAGTGACATAAAAAATAATCCGGTCTTTGGTCAGGCTTCTTTTGAAGGACATGAACAAGTTGTTTTTTGCAATGACGAAGATATAGGTTTAAAAGCAATTATCGGAATACATAATACAACTTTAGGCCCTGCATTGGGAGGCACTAGAATGTGGTCATATGCTTCCGAATGGGATGCATTAAATGATGTATTGCGTTTGTCCAGAGGGATGACTTATAAATCAGCGATTACCGGTTTAAACCTTGGTGGAGGCAAGGCCGTTATTATAGGAGATGCTAAAACTCAAAAAAACGACGACCTAATGCGTAGATTTGGAGCGTTTATCAACACTTTAAGCGGAAAATATATTACAGCCGAAGATGTCGGAATGGAAACGAGAGATATGGATATTATCAGAGAGGTAACTCCATATGTAACCGGCATTTCCAAAACTAACGGAGGATCAGGCAACCCTTCCCCGGTTACTGCTTACGGAGTGTATATGGGAATGAAAGCCGCTTCCAAATATAAATTCGGAACTGAAAAATTAGAAGGTAAAAAAATCCTGGTACAAGGTATGGGTCATGTTGGCGAAATACTTGTAAAACACATTACCGGTGAAGGAGCTCAGGTAATTATAAATGATATAAATGAGAAAAGACTGGAAGAACTGAGTAAAAAATATAACACCAATGTAGTATTGGGAAATGATATTTACGGATTGGATGTGGATATATATGCGCCCTGTGCTTTAGGAGCAACTATCAACGACAGTACCATAGATCAATTAAAGGCTAAAGTGATTGCAGGTGCTGCAAATAATCAGTTAGCAGATGAGATCAGACACGGTAAATTATTAAGAGAAAGAGGAATTGCTTATGCTCCTGATTTCCTGATAAATGCCGGAGGCATTATCAATGTATATGCAGAATTAGAAGGATATAATAAAGAAGAAAGTATTCGAAAAACAGAAAATATATTCAATACGACTTTAGAAATATTTCAATTATCGGAAGTAGAAAATATAACAACATATAAGGCAGCTTTTAATATTGCTCAAAAAAGAATTGACACTACTAAAAAAAAGTCCGAATAAGATAATGAACTCATTTAATAATTCTATTTTTACAGAGCGTTAGATTTTCTTTCGCTCTTTTTTTAAATTGAGTTCTTTAACATGATTAACAGAAGACATATTAGAATAAAAGTAATGCAATCTGTATATGCAATGCTCCATTCGGAAAATACGGATGTGGTTAAAGAAGAAAAATTCTTAAAACACAGTATAAAAAAAATGCTCGATTTATATGTTCTGTATTTGCAGTTATTAGTAGAAGTTAAAAACTTAGCACAACAAAAACTGGAAATCTCTAAGAAAAAATTTTTAGCTACCCGGGAAGATTTGGCCCCCAATACCAAGTTTATAGAAAATGCGGCAATTAAGATACTTTCGGAAAGCAGTGTAATTAAAAAATATACAAAAGAACACGCATTAGACCATTGGAAAAAAGATGATGAATATGTAAAAATTATCTGGGATAACCTCGCAAAAAGCAGGCTTTTTGACACTTATTTAAAAACCAAAGAAAGCTCTTTTAAGTCAGATAGAAATTTTATAGTAGATTTTTTTAAAGAAATCATAGCACCTAATGAAAAACTTTTTGAATACTTTGGAGATACTACTATTAGTTGGATAGATGACCTACCTTTTGTAAATACATGGATAGTGAAAACACTACATAAATTAAACCCTGTATCTCCATTTTTTATTGGAAGTTTGTATAAAGACAAAGATGATGAGGAATTTGTTTCGGCTATTTTTAGAAAAACAATACTAAACCATAAAAAATACGAAAAAGATATTGAGCGTAAGACTCCAAACTGGGAGAGTGATAGAATTGCAGATATAGATATGATTTTAATTAAGATGGGGATTTGTGAATTTTTAAATTTCCCGTCTATCCCGACAAAAGTAACCATCAATGAGTATATAGAAATATCCAAAGACTATTCTACTAAAAAAAGTAGCTATTTTATCAATGGAGTATTAGATAAATTGTGCAGAGAATATACCGAAGATAAAAGATTGGTAAAAGTGGGCAGAGGATTGCTATAATTTAGTATTTTTACGGAAATTTAATACTATTATGAAAAAAATATCATTTTTATTAATCATTGCACTGGCAACTGTTATTTGTATTTCTTGTAAAGAGAAAAAAGGATCAGGTAAAGTAAAAGAGCAAAATTTAGTAACAGCTAAAGAGAGAGATAATACGATTAAAAAAGGAGCGGCGGCGGCTGAATTTGATAAAACATCATACGATTTTGGAACTGTTATCGAAGGGGAAGTTATTGAAACCACTTTTGTTATTACAAATACCGGTAAAACTGATTTGGTTATTACCGATGCACAGGCAACATGCGGATGTACTGTTGCTGCCTGGCCTAAAGAACCTATAAAATCCGGAACATCCGGAGAAATTCAGGTAACATTTAATACTGCGGGAAAACCAAACAGGCAGAGTAAAGATATTACTCTGTATACAAATACGGCAACAGGTCGGGAAGTAGTTCGAATTTTTGGAAATGTAATTCCTAAAACAAAAAAGTAATGTATGTAGCCATTTTTTTACAAGCAAGTTCAGAGGGATCCGGTTTTACTAGTATGCTCCCTTTTATAGCAATGATTTTGGTCTTGTATTTTTTTATGATCAGACCGCAAATATCCAAACAAAAAAAAGAAAAGAAATTTCAGAATAATATTAAAACAGGAGCCAAGGTAATTACTACTAGTGGTATTCATGGTAAAATAACCGAATTGAATGATAAGGATGGTACTGTTACTATAGAAACAGGGGCAGGAAGAATTAAATTTGAAAGAGCCGCTATATCACTGGAACTAAGCAAAAAGTATCAGTCTGCAATTAATAAAAAATAACGATAACAATTCCAAAAAATCGTCAAAATGAGGAACTTTATTTCAATTTAAAAGAATTTGGCAAGGTATCGTAGTTATTTTTATTGACTTGACATTGGACATCTTAGATTATTTTCGTATTTAATTAGTAGCTAAATATATCTCGCATGTGAATTATGCTATTCAAAAGATCATTACCCAAAAATTTTTTTCTATTTGTAGCGTTGGCTTTTGTTTTTTGGATGTTGACTAAATTTTCCAAAGAATATGAGACTACCATGCTATTCAAAGTAAAGTATAAAAATTTACCTGAGAGTAGAATACTTCAATCACCACCTTTACAAGAAATCCCAATCCATGTAAAAGGAACAGGTTTCAGGTTGATTACTGCAAAACTATCTGGTAAACGGCTTACTATTGACGCTGCCGGGTTAACCAAGTTAAAAGGAACTAAATATTTTTTATTAGCAAGTTTACAGGAACTCAAGATAAAAAAACAACTAAACTCTGAGTTGAGTATCGATTATATTGTACAGGATTCCATATTTTTCGATTTGGGGTATTTGGGAACTAAAAAAGTGCCTGTATATGTAGATGCTACTATATCCTTTATGCCGGGATATGATTTTTCTGATAAACTGATATCAAAACCTGACTCAATTACGATTTCGGGTCCGGAAGGAATAGTAGATACTATTACACATGTTAAAACCGAAAAAATACTTCTGAGTGATGTAAATACTTCTATTGACCAAAAAGTTTCATTATTACTGCCAACAGGAGCGATAAAATTCACAGATAACCTCAAAGAAATAAAAATAAATGCAGCAGTAGATAAATTTACGGAAGGTAGTTTGAATATCCCTTTTGTCATAGACAATTTACCAAAAGATGTTGTGATTAATACATTTCCTAAAACAGTTAAAGTTTCTTTTAAAGTAGGGTTATCCAATTTTAATAGGATACACGCAAGTTCATTTGGCATACATTGTGATTATGAATTTTCGCAACAAAATAATTTAACCTATTTGATTCCTAAATTATTGATGAAATCCGATTTGGTTGAGAATGTAAAGATTGCACCCAATAAAATAGATTTTTTAATTCAAAAATAACTGACTTTATGGTTGTTGGAATTACAGGCGGGATTGGAAGCGGTAAGTCTACGGTTGCACACCTCTTTAAGAAATTTGATAATGTTGTGATCTATACAGCTGATGAAGAAGCTAAAAAATTAATTAATACTTCCCTGACCATTATTGAGAAGATTAAAAAGCACTTTGGTGAAAAAGCATATGATAATGGGGAGCTGAACAGAAACTACCTTTCTATACAAGTTTTTAATAATAAAGATAAGCTAGATCAATTAAATGCTATTGTACACCTGGAAGTACGTACTCATTTTTTAAAGTTTTCAGAAACTCATAAAGACAAATTAATTTTATATGAAAATGCTATTCTCTTTGAAATAGGAAACGATCGGTTTTGTGATTTTGTAATCACCGTCTGTACCGAAATAGATGAAAGAATTTATCGGGTCATGAAAAGAGATGGAGTTTCTAAAAAAGAGGTGCTTGCCAGAATAAAGAATCAATGGAGAGATGAAAAAAAAATAATGTTATCTAATTATATGATTGCAAATAATTATAAAAACTCATTAACACTTCAAGTTGATAAAATTCATAATATTTTAACAAAAAAGCAATCTTAATTTGAAAATAATCCAATATTTTTGTTAAAATATTCTTAAGAAGAATATATTTTTTGTTAATCTAAGTTAAATTACCCGGCTGCGAAAAATTATCTTCTATTTTTGATATATGGGGAAAAGAATGTTTATTCTTATCGTTGTTCTTATGAGTGTTTCTTTGATAGGAATCATCTCTGTGCAGCTTTATTGGATAGATAATGCCGTAAAAAGTAAAGACAGGGAACTTGACAATGATGTAATTAAATCTCTGGCAAGCACATCGGAAAGAATAGCAGAAAGAGAAAAAGATCAATTTATAAGAGAATACGAACCTATTTTCAGGAATATAAAGTTAGCAGATAAAGCAGGCATAAAAAATATTTTTTTACAACAAATAGACACTGTCAAAAAACAAAAATTCACTTTTGGTGCTACTATTTTGGAGGAAGATTTTAAAATGCCACTCGGTTTTCTGGACAGTGATACGGTGATCTATAAAAGAATAAACATCAAAAAAGATTTTTTTCAGGCACAATTACTTGGCGGAACAAATGACTTTAAAAAACAAATAAGCGAAAGCAGGTTTTCCACAACAAAACAATTTGATCTGTTGGGAGGAAAAGACGTTATCAATTACTTGAGTGATTACAAAAAATACAAACCCATACATCAAAGAATTAGCAATAAAGAAATAAAAACAACATTAAAAGAAGAACTTGGAAAAAGAAATATAGACATCGATTTTAAATACGGGGTTTATAATTATGAAGGGTTGGCCACCAAATTAAAATCGGGATATTATACGATTGATACAAAAGAAAGTTATAGCTACCCGTTATTTATTAATGAGGAAGGGTTGAGTGATTATAAACTTTTTGTGACTTTTCCAACAAAAAACAAACATATTCTGTCTGAAATTTCATATATCTTATTACTGTCCTTATTTTTCATTTTTATCATTATACTGGCGTTTTCAAGCTCGCTATATCAACTGGTAAAACAAAAAAAAATATCGGAAATAAAGACGGATTTCATAAATAATATGACGCATGAATTTAAAACCCCGATTGCAACTATCAACCTGGCTTTAGACTCTATTAAAAATCCAAAAATTATCAGTAACAGCGATAAAGTAATGCATTACGTGAAAATGATAAGAGACGAGAATAAGAGAATGCATGGTCAGGTAGAAAATGTATTGAGAATATCAAAGTTAGAAAAAAATCAAATTGAAATTGCAAAAGAGGAAGTAGATATTCACGACCTGATAGAAGATGCAATTACACATGTAAAATTATTGGTATTAGATAAAAAAGGAACGATTTCTACACATTTTCAAGCAATGCAAACCGAAGTTTTTGCGAATCAGTTTCATCTGACAAATGTATTGGTAAATATGTTGGAAAATGCATTAAAATATTCCGTAGATCCTCCTAAAATTGATGTATATACAGAGAGTACCAATAAATTTTTCATTATTAAAATTAAGGATGAAGGTATTGGTATGACCAAAAATGCACAGAAATATGTTTTTGATAAGTTTTACAGGGAGCAAAAAGGGAATATACATAACGTTAAGGGGCACGGATTAGGATTGGCCTATGTAAAAGAAATTGTAACAAATCATCATGGAACAGTTTTTGTTGAAAGCGAAAAGGGAGTAGGTAGTATCTTCACAATTAAACTACCGTTAATTTAAATATAATAATTATGGGAAGTACAAAAATTTTATTAGTAGAAGATGATCCGAATTTTGGAACGGTTTTAAAAGATTATTTAATACTAAATGATTATAACGTCACATATGCAAAAGACGGAATAGAAGGGCTGATTATGTTCAAAAACAGCGATTATGACTTGTGTATTTTGGATGTGATGATGCCCCGTAAAGATGGTTTTTCTCTGGCACAAGATATCCGTGCTACTAACAAAGAAATACCTATTATTTTTTTGACAGCCAAAACACTTAAAGAAGATGTTTTAAAAGGATATCAAGTAGGAGCTGATGATTATTTGAATAAACCATTTGATTCTGAAGTATTACTATTCAAAATCAAAGCTATTTTACAACGTAAAGAATCTGATAAATCCACGGAAAACGAACAATTTGAGTTTTCTATAGGTAAATTTTTTTTCAATTCTAAACTGAGACATTTGTCAGTAGGAAAGAATGGTGAACCTCAAAAATTATCGCCTAAAGAAAGTAAGCTTCTTAAAATGCTTGCTGTTCATAAAAACGATTTAATGCCAAGAGAATTAGCATTGACTAAAATATGGAGAGATGATAATTATTTTACTTCCCGAAGTATGGATGTCTATATTGCAAAGCTTCGGAAATATTTGAAAGATGATGATAGTGTAGAAATTTTAAATATTCATGGAGAAGGATTTAGAATGGTAGATAAGTCCTGAAAATATACTTCTCAAACTATGCAAAATAAAGTTTAGATCGAATATAAATCTAAGCTTTTCAGTTTTTATGTCATGGCAGCACTCATTAAAATATATAATGAAAACCCAAATCAAAAAGAAATTAATAAGGTTGTAAAAGTATTGCAAAACGGTGGACTGGTTATTTATCCGACTGATACCGTATATGGTTTGGGCTGCGATATTACCAATATCAGGGCATTGGAAAAAATTGCAAAAATAAAAGGAGTTAAGTTGGACAAAGCTAATTTTTCTTTCGTATGCAATGATCTGAGCCATTTATCCGATTATGTTAAGCAAATAAATACTTCTACATATAAGATCTTAAAGAGAGCCTTACCGGGTCCTTATACATTTGTATTACCGGGAAGTAATTCATTACCTAAAATATTTAAGAAGCGGAAAACCGTAGGTATTCGCGTACCGGACAATAATATTGCCAGAGCTTTAGTTGTAGCATTAGGGAATCCTATTGTATCTACTTCAATTCACGATGAAGACGATGTCTTGGAATATACCACAGATCCTGAATTGATTTATGAGAAATGGAATACTATTGTTGATATTGTAATTGATGGAGGGTATGGAGATAACCAGGCATCAACAGTTATAGATTTAACAGACAATGATCCAAAAATAATCAGAGAAGGAAAGGGAGGTTTAGAGGTTTTATGATGAATTTGTTACACTTTTTATATAAGCGAGTTAAAAGCACTTTTAAAATAGGAATGATAAACAATTTATGTCAAATCAATGCTGCAAAGGTCTCATTATTTTAAATCCTTAAATTTCCTTCTACCCAAAACAAAATACTGCCAAACAACACTTATATGCGAATGGTAATTCGGTTTTTTTTGTAGTTTTTTTCTCTTTTTTAAAAACCGATAACAGTTTTTATAAAAACTGACATGCGCTTGTATAATAGCAAACGTATGAATAGGTCTTAATTCCAGTAAAAATTTCAACCCGGCAATCCCGTCCAGAATTAAACGAGACAAAACAACAAACAGAAACCGCTGCTCAGGTACATTTTTTACTACATTTAATAAACTGTTCCTAAAGTTCAAAAAAGTTTTTCTGGGATTGGTTTCTGTTAGTGTAGCTCCACCAACGTGATATACCGTAGCACCTCCCACGTATTTTATATCATAGCCCTCATTCTGAACACGCCAACACAAATCAATTTCCTCCTGGTGAGCAAAATAATCTTCGTCAAAACCTCTCAGGCGTTGATATACTTCAGCTCGAATAAAAAAACACGCACCGGAAGCCCAAAAAATGGATACAATATCATTAAACTGACCTTTATCCTCTTCTAAGGTATTAAAGACCCTTCCTCTGCAATAAGGATATCCAAATAAATCAATAAAGCCCCCACCTGCACCTGCATACTCAAAAAACGATTTGTTTTTATTATCTAAAATTTTAGGCTGTACAATGGCCGTATTTTTGTTCTCTTTAAAAATGTTTATAACGGGAGCTAACCAATTGCGGGTTACCACTACATCAGAATTTATCAAACAAAAAATATCCGCATCAATAATATGCAGGGCATCATTATACCCTTTTGCATAACCCCCGTTTTGTGTATTCTGAATGATAGAAACCGTCGGAAAATATTTTTTTACAAAGGAAACAGAAGTATCCGTAGAGGCATTATCTACTACGTATATCTTAGCCGCATTCGAGCTAAAGTTTACGATAGATGGTAAAAACTGTTTTAACAATTTTTTACCATTCCAATTTAATATGACAATGGCTATTTTCAAGAATGCAAACTTACATTTTAAATGTTACTTAAAATGGTAAAGATTCGCTAAAATTGATATTCGGGAATATCCTCTAAAAAAATATAAGACTCGTTTTTGGTATCTATTTTACAAAAATAATGTTCCAATCCATTGGTAACCATTAAATATTTTGCTTTCAATTTTAGATTATACCTCGCTATTTGATCAAAAATTTCCTGCTTTATGGAAACAGCAGGTGATTTGCACTCCACTATAATTTCCGGGTTTCCTGCTTTATTATAAACAACAATATCTGTTCTTTTTTTCAGCCTGTTAAATATTAGCTGTTTTTCAATAGCGATATGAGAAACAGGGTATTTTTTAGCTTCTGTTAAAAATCGGGCCACATGTTGACGTACCCACTCTTCAGGAGTCAAAATGATGTATTTTTTTCTAAAATTATCAAAAATCAGCGCCTTATTTTCGCTATTTTTGATTTTAAAAGTATAAGACGGAAAATGTAATGGCTGCATGGTTTAAAAGCTATAAAGTTAAAAAGTTATAAAGTATCAAGTTAAAAGTTTCCTCAACTTTTTTAAAATATTACAAAAAACAACAATTATTCTCTTGAGAAAGAAAGTTAAAATGATATAAAAAGAGTAATTAAAACATTTTTTAAACCCTTGAATTTTTGAGTTCATTGAAACCGAGGTAATAATTTTATATGGATAAAATAAGTGAAATCATTTCAACAATTAAAAAAGGTGCTGTCAAACCTATTTATTTTTTAATGGGCGATGAACCTTACTATATTGATAAAATTTCAGATTATATTGAAAAAACGGTCTTAAATGAAACGGAAAAAGAATTTAATCAGCAAATAGTATACGGGAGAGAGGTTACCATAGAGGATATTGTATCTTCTGCAAAGCGATTTCCTATGATGGCACCATATCAGGTGGTGATTGTAAAAGAAGCACAAGATCTGAGCAGGCATATCGAAAAATTAACAAGTTATGCCGAGAATCCCCAAATCACCACTATTTTAGTTCTCAACTACAAATATAAGACACTTGATAAACGTAAAAAACTATATAAAGCTATCACCGCGTCCGGTTTGATTTATGAAAGTAAAAAATGGTATGAATATCAAATACCTGATTGGGTCAGTCGCTTGCTAAGCGAAAAAAATTACCAGATAGCACCCAAAGCAGCTCAAATGCTGGTTGAGTTTTTAGGAACCGATTTAAGCAAGATCAGTAATGAACTGGATAAGCTGATGCTAACACTACCGACAGGAACTACCATTAACTCGCAACATATTGAAGAAAATATAGGGATTTCCAAAGATTTTAATAATTTCGAATTGAGAAAAGCCATTGGAAAAAAGAATATTGTAAAGGCTAATAGAATTATCAATTATTTTTCTGAAAATCCTGGAAAAAATTCGATAGTGATGACCATTTCTTTGCTCAATACATTTTTTACACAGTTGTTATCATTTCATGGACTAAAAGACAAATCGAAGCACTCGGTAGCCAAATCACTGGGGATAAACCCTTATTTTGCAGATGAATATGTTATTGCGGCAAAAAACTATCCGATGCGTAAAGTAGCACAGGTGACCACATGGTTACGTGAAGCAGATATGAAAAGTAAGGGAGTGGGAGCATATCATCTAAGTCAAGGAGATATTTTAAAAGAACTACTGTTCAGGATCATGCATTAACGAATTTACTTTTTCCCTCAAAACCCGTAAGCTTTTTTAAACTTTTACACTTTATAACTTTTATACTTTCCACTGTATCAGCTACTTTTTTCAACGAGCTCTAATTTACTTAAAGATACTTCGGTAGTAAACATCCCATAGTTGATAAATGCTTTTTTCTTTTCAATTTTTTCAATGGTTCCTACGGCGTTTCCGTCCGGCAAACGCACTCTGTCATGGATATTAAAAATATAGTTTTCTTTGGCTTTTTGAATTTTAAGTGCTTCTTTTTTCTTTTCAGCACGAACTTTAACTACTTTTTGCAAGACTTCTTTTTCTATTTTTTTAATCGTCTCTTTTGCTTTTTTTTCTCGGGCTTTGATCTCTTTTTTTTGAGTTTTACCGGATTTTCCGGGGTTTTTCTTTATATATTTTGTTTTTTCGGCAGCAACCCATTTATTGAAATTAACAGTCAATTCTTTTTTATTATTTGTCTGGAAATATGTATTTAGCAATTCATTAATTTTTCTTCCCAAAGATAACATCCGCTGATTGTTATCATATAATTCCTGAAAACCGGCTAATTTTTCCTGAATTTTTTGCTCTTTCTCCTGTAAATTTTCTATATGCTCTTGTCCTTTTGATTTTTGCTTTTCCAAACCTTGAGAGGTCTTTTGCAATTTATTGCGTTCTTTTTGCAGCTTCGAGATGGTTTTATCTAATCGGATTTTTTCACTCTCAATTCGCTTTTTTGCCCGGTTAATCAAGCGAAACGGTATTCCGTTTTTTTGAGCCACTTCAAAAGTAAAAGAACTCCCGGGCTGCCCGATATCCAGGATATACAAAGGCTCAAGCGTACGTTCATTAAACTGCATGTTTGCATTTGCGACATTTTCCAATTCATTTGCCAATATTTTTAAATTGGCATAGTGAGTAGTAATAATACCTAAGGCATTTTTATGATAAAACTCTTCCAAAAAAATTTCTGCCAAAGCACCCCCTAATTCGGGGTCAGATCCGGTACCGAATTCATCGATTAAAAACAAGGTGTTTTCATTACAATTTCGCAGGAAATGACGCATGTTCTTTAAACGATAACTATATGTACTTAGCTGATTTTCAATAGATTGATTATCTCCAATATCTGTCAAAATGGTATCGAAAACACAGGTTTCGCTACGTTCATCGACAGGGATTAACAAACCGCTTTGCAGCATTAGCTGCAAGAGCCCCACGGTTTTTAACGTAATGCTTTTGCCTCCTGCATTGGGCCCGGAAACCACTATGATTTGTTGTTGATCATGCAATTCAATAGTTTGTGGAATAGTGGCGATTTTTTGTGCTTTGTTTTTTAGCCAAAGAATAGGGTGGAAGGCATTTTTAAAATATATTTTTTTTTCATTGACAATGGTAGGTAGCAATGCATGAATTGAATCTGCATATTTGGCTTTTGCGCTTATCACATCCAGACGGGTTAAAAAAGCAAAGTATTTTTTAAAAAGATCTTGAAAAGGGCGTAACTCATCGGATAAATCTTTTAGTATTTTTATAATTTCCTGCTTTTCCTCATATTCCAAATTTTGCAACTCTCTGCTGAAACTCAAAGTCGATTGCGGAGCCATATATACGATGCTTCCGGATTTTGATGACCCTAGAATACTACCGTTAATTTTTCGCCTGTACATGGCCTGTACTGCCAAAACACGCTGACTGCCCATAATGGTTTCCTTAATATCGGCTAAATACCCGGCAGCGATGGCTTTACTTAATTCTTTGTTAAAACTAGCCGCAATTTTACTCCTGACAAGACCAATTTCTTTTCGAATCTGTTTTAATACAGGCGATGCCGAATTTACAACTTCTCCGTAAGAAGTAATGATTTGTTTTACAGATGCAATAATATGGTTTGTAAATTCAATATGTTCGCTCAACTCATACAATGTTGGATAATACGTACTGAATTTTTTTAAAAATTTCTTTTGCTCATTGACGGTTTCCGAGATGGTTGCTAATTTTAAATACTGTTGGGGCTCTAAAAAACTGTTCTCAATACCTAATTTTTGAATTTCGACAGTAATAGTTTCAAAATAGTGGTTTGAAATTCTGTTTTCATTTTCAAAAGAAGCCAGGTACTCATTTACCAATGCTAACTCTTGCAATAAATACTTTTTCTCAGTGATGGGAACAATTTGTTTAATTTCCTGTTTGCCCGGTTCTGAAATAGCAAAATTAGCAACTTGTTCTAAGACGGTCTCAAATTCTAAATCTAATAATACTTTTTTTGAGATGGTATTTTTCAAAACCTTTATCTTTGATTATTTACAAAAATAATAAACAATGCAAGTCCATATTGATGAAAGTTGGAAAAATATTCTTCAACCGGAATTTGAAAAAAATTATTTTAGGGAATTGGTTTCTTTTGTAAAGTACGAATATACAAATCATCGATGCTACCCAAAGGGGAGTGCTATTTTTGCGGCATTTAATCACTGTCCTTTTGATCAGGTAAAAGTAGTTATTATCGGCCAGGATCCGTATCATGGCTTTGGACAAGCTAACGGCCTGTGCTTTTCAGTAGCAGACGGAGTTCAGCACCCGCCGTCATTAGTCAATATATTTAAAGAAATAGAAGCAGATATTCGGAAGCCATATCCTGTTTCCGGAGATTTATCGTTTTGGGCAAAACAAGGAATTTTATTATTGAATGCCACACTGACTGTCAAGGCTCGTCAACCCGGAAGCCACCAGAGGAAAGGCTGGGAGCAATTTACAGATGCTGTTATCGAACAAATTTCAACTCGGAAAAAACAGGTAGTTTTTTTGTTATGGGGCGGATTTGCAAAGAAAAAAGGAGAAAAAATCAATACCCAAAAACATTATGTCTTGTCTTTCGGGCACCCGTCACCGCTCAGTGCAAACAAAGGCTATTGGTTTGGAAATAAGCATTTCTCCAAAACAAATCAATATTTAAAGAGTATTCATAAAAGTGAAATAGAATGGTGAGACCTTTGTCAAAATAGCGATATATTCCGTATTTGAATTGCTAAAAACTTCTAATTTTCACTTAAATCCAAAAAGTTTAAATGAGTTCAACAGAAATAATTGTATATTTGTTAGCATACCTTGGGGATTTTTCCGGAGTTATTTGAATTAATTTTAATAAATAAACCTCTTATATATGAAACGTCGTTCATTTTTATCAACCGCAAGTTTAACAGGAATTGCACTAGTGGCAAGCACGCCGCTTACTTTGTTCGGGCAATCATCGCCCCAGTTATCAGCACACGAACAAAGTGTTTTACAAAAGTTTAAAAAAGAATTGGCTACTAATCTTAAAGATAAACCCGGCCATGAGGACCTGATTTATAAATTGACAACCCCTTCTAAAATTATCAATAGAAAAGAAATAACTGACGGGTTTGAATTAACATTCAAAAACCAGGGTTATAATTATGTGAAAATTTCCAATAAAAAAGGAATAGCTAAAATACACATAGGGCATACGGTTTCAAATTAAGAAGTTTCAGGTTAGAAAGTTCCGTGTTAAAAGTTGACTTGACTCGTATTTAACAAAAAAATGTTTGATAGAAAAACACCTTGAAAGTGTTTTTTTAATCAGAAAATTTTATCCCTGCGAAATTATACAAGGATTACCATTGCTAGCTGTTGGTTTAATTTCCCCATTTTGTTTTTGAATACCAATCTTTTTTCATTCTTTAACAGGAATTAGTTAATAACAGCATAGTATAATATGGCAATGACCATTATATGTACTGTTATTACAAGTACAATACTCAGAGATTTAACAATCTTTGGCGTGAAGTGTTACCACCTTGCCTTTATCAGAGATGGCAAAATCAAGATTATACTGCTTTTTTTGAGTCAAAAAAATCATTATTTTTCAATCTTTCAATCTTTCAATCTTTCAATCTTTCAATCTTTCAATCTTTCAATCTTTCAATCTTTCAATCTTTCAATCTTTCAATCTTTCAAATTTGACTTTTGTATCGTATCGTTTCCAAAGTTTCGTTTGATGTGTTTCCAAACTAATTTTTCTTCCCTGTATAAATGCAGCTGTTACCATATTTGTTCTCATATCCAAAGCATCTCCTTCGGAAATAAATAAGGTGGCATCTTTTCCTACGGCTAATGTTCCTGTAGTTTCATCAATTCCTAAAATTTTAGCAGCATTTCCCGAAATCAATTTTAATGCTTCTTCTTTGCCAAGGCCATAAGCAGCACAGGTACCTGCATAAAAGGGTATATTTCTGGTATTCATTCTTTCCATTTGCCCTTCCATGCCAATCGCAACGGTAATTCCTTTATCTACCAGTATTTTAGCATTTCTATAAGGAAATCATAGTCGTCATCTTCATTGGCAGGGACTCTGTGAGGTCTGTCCAGAATGACAGGAATGTTATTTTTTACGAGCAAATCGGCTACTTTATGCGCCTCATTACCGCGAACAATAACCATTTTTTTTATTCCCAGTTCTTTAAACATATTGACAGCATCAGCAATTTCCCGCTGCCTGTTAACATGAATAAATAACTGTTGATTTCCGTTAAACAACCCTTTTGTAGCAGCATATGGCAAGTGCTTTTGTTTACGGTTTCCGGCCAAATACAATTTGGCATTCGTAAAAAAATCACTAACAGATTGTTTATTTTCCGCATACTTTGGATCCGGTTTTAATGCAGGATCTTCTCCCAGCCACCATCTGCCTCTCTTAAAACTACCGGGCCAGTTGATATGGATACCGTCATCTGTTTTTAGCGCTGCATCTTCCCAATTCCAGGCATCTAATTGCACTATGGAGGAAGTTCCTGAAATAGTAGCTCCTCTCGGTGTTACCTGGGCAATTAAAACGCCGTTAGGCCTCATGGATTCTACAACTTTACTTTCCGCATTATAAGCGATTAAACTTCTTATATGGGGTAGCATAGAGCCTGTTTCCTGAAAATCTCTGGTTGCTTTTACCGCATCTATTTCTGCCAAGCCCAAAGACGTATTTGCAACAATAAAACCGGGATATACGTGCTTGCCTTTTGCATTTATAATGGTACCCTTACGAGCGATTTTTGTGTTAGCATTCCCTATAAATGCAATTTTGCCTTTATCAAATATGATAAGTGCATTTTCTACCACCTGCCCATTTCCTATATGTGCGGTAGCACCTTCAATACTATAAGCAGTACTCTGTTTTGGAGCAGGAGTCTGCTGCGCAACTATACTTACGGTTAAAAAGAAAAATAGTAAGTGGTATATATATTGTTTTTTCATGATTCTTAGTTTTGTATTTCTTCTGTATCGCAATGAAAATTCCTACTGGTTTTCTTCCCGGGAGTTTGCATTTTTCCTCCATTCATTTTTTCTTTTAGCATCATATTTATGAGCTTATTCCTCTCTTCTTTTATCGCTCTGCGTTTTTTCATATCTTCTTCAATATCAAAAAATACTTTCCCTTCTATAATGGTCTTTTCCGTTTTGGTATAGACAGACAACGGGTGATCACTCCACAATACAACATCTGCATCTTTACCCGCTTTAATACTTCCAACCCTGTGATCTATATGTAATAATTTTGCCGGGTTGATAGTTACCATATTCCAGGCATCTGTTTCAGTCATACCACCGTATTTGATAGTCTTGGCTGCTTCCTGATTCAATCTTCTGGACATTTCCCGGTCATCGGAATTAATGGCTACGATAACTCCCGCATTATGCATGACGGAAGCATTGTATGGAATCGCATCATTCACTTCATATTTGTAGGCCCACCAATCCGAAAAAGTGGAACCGCCTACACCGTGTTTTTGCATTTTGTCTGCTACTTTATAACCTTCCAGAATATGTGTAAATGTGTTAATATTGAAATCAAACTTTTCTGCAACTTTCATCAGCATATTGATTTCACTTTGAACGTAAGAATGACAGGAAATAAAACGCTCTTTGTTTAAAATTTCGGCTAACGTTTCCAGTTCAATATCTTTCCTATAGGGCTTTCCGCTTTTCTTTCGTTTGTCGTATTCTTTTGCCCTTTGGAAATAATCTGTAAATACTTGCTCTACACCCATTCTTGTTTGCGGAAAACGGAAACTTGTTGTGGAACGGGATTGTTTTACATTTTCTCCCAAAGCAAATTTGATAAATTTGGGAGCATCTTTATAAATTAAATGATCTGCATTTTCACCCCATTTTAGTTTGATGATAGCCGATTGCCCGCCTATAGGATTTGCATAACCATGTAAAATTTGAATAGAGGTAACGCCACCGGTCAGGTTTCTGTAAATATTAATATCGTCCGGATTTACAACATCTTCTATGGTTACTTCTGCTGAAGAATTATGGCCGCTTTCATTAATAGCCGATGCCGCTATATGTGAATGCTCATCAATAATCCCCGCTGTCAAATGTTTTCCCGTACCGTCAATCACTCTTGCTCTTCTTGCTTTGATGTTTTTACCAATTTCTGCAATCTTGCCATTTTTTAATAATACATCCGTGTTTTCTAATATGCCTTCTTTCTCGCTGGTCCAGACAGTAGTATTTTTAATTAAAATGGTTTCTTGTTGCGGTTGCGTAAAGTTCCCTAAACCCATGTTCGGGTAACTTACGGGAATTACTTCGGGAACAGCAGATTTTTTCTTCTTTTTTTCCTTCTTCTTTTTTTTGCCCGTGTTTTTCTTAGTAGCTATCCAGGTAGATTCATTCCCCTTGTTATCATAATAAGTTCCTTGTAAACTACCATTAGCAGCAACATTACCGATGAGCCTTGTAAACTTTCCATTGTCATTTATGGTTAGCTGAATCCATTGATCTTTAAAAGAAAATGCAGATTTGACTTTTTTACCGTCCTTTTTTAAACTTCCTGTTTGTTTGGCAGCAGTGCGGTGAACCGTTAAGTCGAATGTTTTGTCATCTAAAACCAATGTGTATTCTCCTGAAATATTTTTGCTGTTCATGGAGTTCACAACATGTTGATTTCCTTGTACCCAATTTTCATAGATGATCGTTTCTTTATCAAAAATATCTCCCGAAGTAATTAAGAAATTGGCATGAGAACCGTTTTTCAGGTTTCCAATCTTTTGGTTTCCTAAAATTTGAGCAGGAATGGTTGTTAAAGCAGCTAGCGCTTTTTGTTTGTCATATCCGTGTGCAATTGCTTTTCGTAGGTTTTTGTGAAAAGAGCTCAGAGATTTCAAATCGTGAGTAGTCAGGGAAAAATTCACTCCGTTTTTACTTAAAATAGCCGGATTTGCAGGTTCCTGATTCCATTTTCTCATATCACTCAACGCAATTTGATTTGCTAAAAACGGGTCGCTCACATCATAGGCTTTTCTAAAGTTGATCGGGATCACAAAAGTGGCATTAGTTGCTTTGATGTTTTTCACCCTTTGGTATTCATCACCTGCTCCAACAATGGTATACTGGATTCCAAATGCATCGCCTACTTTATCAGCTCTTAAAGCATCTAAATACCCGCCGGCATCAAAAATCTGTACCATCCCTTTATTTTTATTTAGTGCTGCCAGGGATGCATCTTTGTTTTTTGCATTTCCGCCGGCATACCAATCCGCATCCAGATATGTTTGTCGCAATAAAGCCATTGCACCCATTCTTGAGGTAGGGTAGGATTGCCCGGATTGCACACTCTTTCTAAAAGACAGGTACTGTGCGGAATGTTTGTCCAGAATTCTGTAAGCATCATTAGATTGCCTGTTGAGGGCAACCAATATGCCATTACCTCTTATAATGCCGTCGTGCAGGTGTGTATTTACAACACCAAAACCGATATTCAGTAACTCCTTGGCTTTTTTATCATCGAATTTAAATAATGTGGCAGCATCGATCTCCGGCCGAATATGGTCATTCCAATAATACCCTGTTCTACCGGCATCATACTGCGGCTTTCTGTTCGGGTTTTTGGGTCGGGAGGGCTTTTTTATCCCGAAACCCGAATAAACTTCTACAAAAGAAGGGTATATGGTTTTTCCCGAAAGATCCACTGTTTTGGTTCCTTTGGGGATTTCGACAGACCTACCGACGTCGACTACCTTTCCGTCTTTCACCAGTAACCTTCCTTTTTTGATACTTTCGGTTGAAGAAACATAAATTTTTGCGTTGATAAATGCAACTGTACTATTATCTGTCGTTTTTACACCGGTATTGGAGGGAAAATAATCCTGTGCATTCACCATTGAAATAGCGAATAATAAGAATATTAAAATTGGTTTTTTCATGTAAGGTTGGTTATTTAACTAAGAACTCGCTTAAACAGGTTCTGATTTATAAATGTATTGAGAACTCGATTGGTATTAAATTTTTAATTTAATTTTAACATAATTTTAAGAAATTCATTGCTTGTCCCGGCCTTTAAAAAAAGAGCCTAAATCAATTTGTAAAATCTCTGTAATTTCAATGAGGCGATAAATGTCTAATTTGTTGTTCCCTTTTTCAATTTTGAAATATCCACTAAGAGATATGTTTAATTGACTTGCTAAATCTGCTTGCGTGATTTTTAATTTTTTTCTGCGAGTTATAATTTTTTCTAAAATTACAGCAACCTTATCTTGAGTATTTTGGGAGCGGTGTTTTCTTTTCATTTGAAAATTTATTTACGCAAAGATAAGGAAAAAAATAAGAATGAAGTTTGTACTTTTAAGACTAACGGTTTTCAGGTAGTAGCTTCTCCTTACTGAAAACCGTTAGTCCAAAAAAGCCATTTGTTTTTTTGGTACTATTCAAAAGATACGATAGGTTTGAAAGTGGTAAATTCAATAGTTGGTAGCCATTTGATGACAATTGCGTTAAAAATTAGAGGTTCTGAAAAAAGAAAAAGCTGTAAATTGAAACAACAAAAGCCATTCACTTAATAGAGATAGAACCTTGAGAATAAACAAAATATTGGAGTTGAATTAAGATCATAGGGAATTTTTCCCGCCCCAACTTTAATAAGTTGGTTAACCATTAAATACAAACTAAATATGAAAAATGTATTTTTTGCACTAGCGTTTATGCTAGTAGGAACGTTTGCTTTTGCAAACAACACAAAAGTCCAAAATTCATCAATTATCAATATTAATGGGATTACATTTTCTAAATCATCTACTAAAGATAATGTAGAATTGTCAACCAATGATAATACAAAATCATCATTCTGTAGAGTTTCATGTTCTGTAAACATAGGAGGTGTTGAATTTAGTGCTAGTGCAGGTAACTTTCTAAGCTCATGCGAAAGAGCAGGGAGAAGATGTGCCGAAAAACTTGCAGGAGCGGTTGCACAATTTATGAGAGCACCCTCTGGTGGAGGTAATAATATGCCATATTATACCTAATAGTTTTGATTTTTATGACAGTACAATTAGTTTAAAAATTTCTTAACCTAATTGTGCTGTTTATAAATTTAACATAAATCTACGTCTCATGAAAACATATATAACCTTAATTATTCTATTCACAAACGTTTTTTTTTTACGCTCAAACATTAACAGTTGAATATGAAAAGAAAATAAACACTAAAGAAGCATTATTGTCTAAAACAGAGGTTTTTAGAATGATTTTTAATAAAAATAAATCTATTTTTTATGGAATTTCAAATGATTCTACTAAATATGAATACAAAAAATTCATCGAAAATGTGAAAAAAATCGGAGCTGTAAGACTTGTTAAAATGGATGATAACACTTACGACTATTCATTTAATGAAATGTTATACAAGGATTATTTTAAAGATACACTTTTTCTTAATGATTTGATTATGAATAAAATGATATGTATAGGTGAGAAAATAAATAAAATAGAATGGACAATTGATAGTGATATAAAAAAAGTGATTTTAGGAAAAAATTGTATTTCTGCTAAAACTGACTTTCGCGGTAGAGAATATACCGCTTTCTTCACAACAGAGATTGAAGGTATTAGCACTGGTCCGTGGAAATTCGATGGTTTACCTGGTGTTATATTATCAGTTAAAAGCGAGGATGGTTATGTATCATTTGAAGCACTTAAACTTTCCATACAAAATAAGGATTTAAAAATTAGCAATCCTTTTAAAAAAACAAAAAATATAAGCTGGGAAAAATTTAAAGAGCAATACAGGAATACTTTGTTAAATGCATTAAAACGAATGAAATCACTATCAGGAGAAGGTGAGTCAGGAAGCATAGAAATTACTGACAGAATAGAGGATTTAGGCATTAAAAAACTAAAGTTTTAAAGTGAAAAAAATATTATTCGTTTTTTTTATTTTTTTTTCAGAAACTACGATAGGTCAACTAGTAGTTAAAGGTACAATAAAGGACAGCTATGGAAATAATATCTCTCAAGCAAATGTATTTTTTAACAAAAAAAAACAATCAAATACTTTTGAAGAATTCACCATTGCTAAAAATGGGTACTTTGAGCATATTTTAAAGAGAAAATATGATAGTCTTTATATCACTATTCAAACTTTAGGTTATGAGGAAGAAGTTCTTTTATTAAAAAAATTAGATGTGAAAACTATCAATTTAAAATTTGAATTAATAGAAAGAACGATCTTTTTAGACGAAGTTTTTATTACATCTAAAAAAAGACCCTTTACAATAAAAAAGGACACTATAAGATATAGTGTAAAAGTGTCTCGTCCTAAAATAGGGCTACAGTTAATTATTAAAATTTATGCTACATTTTTGTGCACGTAATTAGGTGTTTTATAATCTAAAGATAAATGTAATCTTTTATTATTATATAATTTGATTGCATTTTTTGTTGCTTTTTTGGCGTGATTGATATTTGTAAATGTTTGGTCGAGGAAGAATTCATCTTTTAAAATTCCGTTAACTCTTTCGGCCATTGCGTTTTCGTAGCAATGATTTTCTTGGGTCATACTGATTTGTATCTTTTTTCTTTTCAAAATTTGAGTATAAACATTGCTACAATATTGTATTCCTCTATCAGAATGATGTATGATTTCTTCGGTATTTTTAGTTTGATAAATAGCTTTATTTAAAGCTCTAACACAGCCTTTAAGTTCTAAACTATCACTAATATCATAGCCTACTATTTTTCTTGAATACATATCAGTAATAAGTGCTAAATAACAAAATCCATTTATAGTTCTTATATAGGTAATATCCGAAGCCCAAACTTGGTTAGGTCTATTAATGATCAGGTCTTTTATGATATTTTTATATTTATAAAAACGATGGTAAGAGTTGGTTGTTTTAGAAGAATATTTTTTCCTTCTAATTAACAAATTATTTTCTTTTAAGATTCTAAATAACTGGTCTCTACCTATATTTATATTCTGTTTCCTAAAATCATTATGTAAGGATTTCATTAGCTTTCTAGTACCTTCTCTGGGTAATGTTTTCCTGCTTTTTTTAACAAGCATTATTACATTTTGTTCTATTTGTTTTTTAAGAACAAACCTTTTTTGATATTTGTAATAAGCATCTCTTTTTAACTCGAAAGCATTACAAATAGTAGCGATGGCGTACCTTCTTTTTTTTCTATTAATCGGTGCTATTTTCATTAAGGCTTTATGTTTAAGTTTTTTTTTAATTCTTCAACATTTTTATAGCCAAGATTTTCAGCAGCTACTTCAAGATAACTATCATTCACAAGTTTATCTAGATCCTTTTTAATAAGAAGATCTTTGAGTTGTTTTAGCTCTTTTTGAAGGGCTTTAATACGGGATAATTCGTCGTCTGTTTGCACGGTTACACGGGTGTTCATTAAATCTTTACGGTCATATTTTTTAATCCATACGTTTATCGTACTAGATTGTATGCCGTAAGTTAAGGCAATTTGTCTTTTGGAATGGTTTCCTTTGGTAAGTTCTGCTAATACTTTGAGTTTAAAACTCTCACTATAACGTCTTACATATCCATCATTTTTATACATATACTTGTTGTTTTTTGTATACATATTTCAGGACGGGTCAAAGAGTATACAGATGATAGTGAACGTAAGATAGAAGAAGTCATTAAAAAACTACCAGGCATTCAAGTTAATGAACAATCAGGTGAAATAAAATATAAAGGAAAATCTATTGAAACAGTTACGTTAGACGGAGATAATCTTTTTGGTTTTAATTATACATTAGGTACAAAAAATATCAATGTAGATATGGTAGAACAAATAGAAGCAATAGACAATTATTCAGAAAATCATCTTTTAAAAGGTATAGAGCAAGGTGGTAAGGTTTCTCTAAATTTAAAATTAAAAAAAGGAAAAACTGATTTATCAGGTAGTTTTGACGTTGGTTTAGGTATGCAAAATGAAAATAAAGGCGTATTAAATATAAATTCTAACATTTTATTGATAAATAGAATAGTAAAATCATTTTCAACTATATCAAGAAATAATATTGGAATTAATCATTCTCCATTTGATTATTTCAGTTTTAACCTAAATACTGAACAACTTTTAGAATCAAATTACACTACAAAAAAAATAATTCCTGAAACACAATTCTCTAATTTGTTAGATGATAAAAGAGTTAATATTAACAATCAGTTCTTTGGGAATTACAATGCTATTTTTAAACTTAAACCAAATTTGAGTATCAAAACTAATCTTTACTATCTAAAAGATAGAATCAGTACTAATCAATTATTTGAAAATCAATTTGAAATAAATAATCAAAATTTTATAACATCAGACAATACTTTTATAACTAAAAAACCTCAACAATATCGTGGTGATGTTAAAGTAAAATACAATACATCTAAAACCTCTCTTTTAGAATACAAATTAAGATTAAGGCAAGAGAACATTGAAACACCATCTACAGTTGTTCAAAATCAAACAGATACGTTTTCAACATTTTTAAATACAGAAGATTTTTATCTAAAGCAAGATTTACTTTGGACAAAAAAGCTATCTGATAAAAAAGCTTTACAAGTTTCTTTGTTTCATTCGTTTAATGATTTACCACAGAATTTTAGTAACACCATCGCTATTTGATAGCAATGCTTTAAATGACACACAAGAAAGCTATTTTCAAAAAACATTCCTTGAAGGAAAAGCAACTTATCTCGGTTCAGGAAAAAGAGATAAATATATTTTTTCTGTAGGTGCAAATTTGAATTCCTCACCTTTTGCTTCTAAATTATTTAATTCAGTGCAAACGATTTCTGAAAACAATTTTTCTTATACTCAAACTAATATTTTCAAAAGGGGTGTGTATAATTTTAATAGAGGAAATTGGCAAATTTCGCCTTCATACTCTATTCGTGTTTTAAATCAAAAATTGAAACAAAATATAGAAAATGTAGAAGAAGCTAAAAACGATTTTATTTTTGAACCTGCTTTAAACTTAAAATATAAATTGAATTCGATTTCCTTTTTATCTGTCAGTTTAGGTTATAATCAAAACACCAACGAAGAACAATATTTTTTCTTAAATAAAGTCTTAATTAATAACAGAACTACCATAAATAATATACCAAGTTTAGAATTACAGAACAGTCAAAGATATAGTTTGTTATATTTTAATAATGATTTATATAATCAGTTTCAACTTAATGTAAATGTAAGTTACCTAAAGTCAACAGGAAACTTTTTTACCAATCAAAACATCACAGAAAATACCACGCAAATAGAATACTTCTTTCTACCACAAGAGAATAGCAATTGGAATATGAATATACAAGTTTCAAAATATATTCCTTTTATTGAATCTACTTTAAAGTTAACAAGCAATTATTCTATTTCAAACTTTAGAAATGTGGTAAATAATTCTGATTTAAGACAAAATAAAAATCAATTTTTAAGCAATTCATTTTTTTGGAAAACAGCGTTTGATATTTTTATTAATTTTAAAAATACATTTACTTACCAATATTCCAATTCAAAAAACGAAAATCAAGCAGCATTTACAAATAAATCTTGGCAAAACACTTTCAAAGTCATTTTAAAAACTAATAAAAAATGGTCTTTTATAGTTTCGTCTGATTATTACTTACCTAATACTGAAAAATCAGATGAACAGTTTTTCTTTTTAGATGCAACTTTAAGGCATAAACCTAAAAACAAAAAATGGGAAACAAGTTTTATTATTAGAAACCTGACTAATGAAAAGAACTTTGAACAATTTCAAACTTCTGACATATCGACAGCAATATTTAGAAGTAATCTATTACCAATGTATTTTTTAGTAAATTTAACATGGAATTTTTAAAATAATAGAAATTGCGTTTGAATGAAAACGGCTACCAACAACGTATAAGCATAATAAGGGTTCAAAGTTAATAGTATTGGTAGTTTTGGATATGCAACAAAAAATGGTACAAAAAGTTAAGCTACATTTTTGATTTGATATAATTTTTCAAATTCGATGATATTTTTGTAACCAAGAGCAGAATGTCTTCTGTATCTGTTGTACCAAGTTTCTATGTATTCAAAGACTTTAATTTGAAGACTTTTGTTGGATATAAACTTATTGTCTATCATTAGTTCTGTTTTGATTGTTTTAAAAAAAGATTCAGCTACTGCATTATCCCAACAGTTTCCTTTTCTACTCATACTGGGTGTTACATGATAACTTTTAAGGATATTAACAAACGCATGAGATGCGTATTGTACACCTCGATCAGAATGAAAAATCATACCTTCACAAGGCATTCTGTTGTTTACAGCCATTCTCCATGCAGCAATGATAGTTTGTCTTGCTTTGAGTCCATTGCTCAAAGACCAACCAATGACTTTACGATCAAACAGGTCAATAATTACCGTTAAGTACAGCCATCCTTGTGCAGTCTTTAAATAGGTAATATCAGAAACCCATTTCTGTGCAGCAGCGGTAGCTTTAAAATCTCTATCCAATACATTATCAGCTACTGGATATTGATGCTTAGAATCTGTCGTGACAACAAATTTCTTTTTACGAACTGCTTTAATCCCGTGTTTTTTCATCAATCGTGCTACCCTAGACCTAGATACTTTAAACCCTTTAGCTTTGAGTTCCTCTGTAATTCTAGGACTTCCATAAGTAGATTTACTTCGCTCACAGATACGGTGAATCTCAGAGAGTAGCATACGATTTTTTCCATCTCTATCTGATGGAACATAATTCTTACTCCTGTAATAACTGTTTCTACTAATTTTAAAAATTTTACACATCTTCCCAACCGGATATTCTCTACTGTAATCTTTGATAAATTTCAATACTTCCGATCGCTCTTGGAGAAGATGCTCACGGCCTTTTTTAAGATATCCCGCTCCATGGTAACATCCTTGAGCTGTTTACGTAATCGCTCTAACTCTTTCTGATCTTCTGTGAGTTGTTTGACGCCATTACCGCTAAAAGCTAAATCAGGACGCTGTTCTAATTCTCTACGCCATCTGTAAATAAGATCTGCACTGATTCCCAATTCCATGGCAATCTGCTTTGTGTTACCTCGTACATTGCTTAATTCTACTGCTTTAATTTTAAACTCTTTACTGTATTTTCTTCGTTTCATATGGTTAAGTTATTTTAGATAAAATTAGCTTAACTCTTTGTCACTCTAAATGTAGCAAGTCCACATTAACCTCTATTTTAGATTATGAAATTTCTTTTACCTGCTATATTATTAGTGCTTATAGGTAAATCCGAAAATGCTTTTGCACAGAAAGATAAACTTTTAAGCATTACTTACGTTAAAGATTTTCGCTCTAAACTTGACACCAGTAAAGTTAAATCTTATAAGAAAGAGATCAGTAAATTAAACTCATTACTTGCTAAGTACTCCAAACAAGTTTCTTATCAATTACTTGTAGAAAATGATCATTCTTTGTTCACTATAAATGAACTTAAAATGGGTAAATCCGATTATGGCCTTAAAGAGATAGCAGGCTCAATTGGAGGAACAGACGGAAAATTTTATGTGAATAAAAAAGATGCTATTTACCTTAACGAATATCATTTTTTAGGTGAAGATTTTCTGACTGAAATAGAGGTTAAAAAATGGAAAATCACTGATGAATTCAAATTCATCAGTGATTTTAAATGCTATAAAGCCATTTCAGAAGATATAGTAACTAATATCAAAGGAACTTTCAGATTTAAAGTTATTGCGTGGTTTTGCCCTGAATTGCCCGGTTTTTTTGGCCCTGCCGGCTATTTCGGATTACCGGGGTTAATATTAGAGTTAGATAATGGTAAAATGACTCTCCGTGCTACAAAAATTCATTTTTCGAAATCTAAAAAGAAAAATATCAAACCCCTTAAGAAAGGAATTAAACTAACAAGAAAAGAGTTTGATGAATTTGTTAAGAAAAAAGCAAAAGAGATGTTTCCTAGCTATTTTAAAAAAAAGAATAAATAAAAAACTTTTTGAAAAGTGAGTCTTCTAAATATAACCTATGAAAAAAATAATTCTTAGTTTATTTATTCTTTTTTGGTATAAGAATGAAGTTTGTACTTCTAAGATTAACGGTTCTCAGGTAGTAATTTCTCCTTACTGAAAACCGTTAGTCCAAAAAAGCCATTTGCTTTTTTGGTACTATCCAAAAGATACGATAAGTTTGAAAGTGATATATTCAATAGCTAAAAAAATGCTACGTGCTTTCTCCGCTTGTAAATTTTAAGAATACAAAAACTGAAAATAGAAATATTGCTTAAAACCACTGCCTATGTAAATACACAATACCAAACAGAGAAAGTTTTGCAAAGATAAACCTTTTTCTACAAGTTTTAGGAATTTTGAACTTGTTCAATCAGATAAAATTCAAATTAAATAAATAACAATTTAAATTTTTACACGATGAAAAAAATAATTTTAACCCTAGTTTTCGTTATGGGAATGACAATTACGACTATGGGAAGTATCGATAGTAATTCTAATTTAATAAAACAAGTTGAAGTTCAACAAGTAGAAATTGAATCAGACCCAGATGCGTGTTTTCAGTTAGGTGGTCAGATATTTTTCTTTTTAGTTGATAATGGTATTCATCCAAATCAGGCAAATGATATAGCTAAAGCTATTGAATTAGTGTGTAATATATTAACTTAATAATTAAAAAAGCAAAGGGTTTGTTATAACAAACCCTTTGCTTTAAAATAATAAATATGAGAAATTTTAAATATTATTTTTTAATTGTTTGTCTTTGCAATTTTTCATTATACTCTCAAAATAAGACAGGCATAGTGACTTATAAACAACGCCTGGTTTCAAATAAAGTATTTAGTAGTAATAGTGTTAAAGAGGGAAAGGTTAGAGAAAACATTGAAATGTTCAATAAAGTTTTGAAAAAAAACTCTAATAAATTCGAATATAGTTTGATATTTAAAGATAACAAATCCTATTATAAAAGAGAGATTAGTATTGAAAAGGACATAGATAAATTTGCAATAATGCTAACAGGAGGAGATGATGAATATTATCAAGATTTACTCAAGAAAACAAAAATTAAAAAGCTAAATGCTTACGGAGAAGAATTTAATATTACTAGTAATCTTGTTGATGAAGAATGGACATTGATAAATGAAACAAAAAAAATTGAGAGCTATATTTGTTATAAAGCGATGAGTTTTGAAATTATAAAAAGTAGAAGAGGAACATTTAGAAAGAAGATTGTTGCTTGGTATGCTCCTAGTTTACCATATAATTTTGGGCCAAAAGGCTATGGAGGCTTGCCTGGTCTAATACTAGAGTTAAATGAAGGTAAAATACAGTATTATGTTAAAAAAATTATTTTAAATCCATCAAAAAGGATTGAAATAAATAAACCGAGCAAAGGTAAATTAGTTACACTTGAGGAGTTTAATGAGATAAATAGAAAAATGACAAAAAGGTGGTATAAGTAGTATAAAAACTGAAAAGAAAAACTAAATTGTATGACATCTGTTTAATACTAAAGAAATAATATATAATTCGAATGCTATAAAAATCTGAATCTTAGCAATGAACTCGTTTAAACTTTTTGAATTTAAGCGAAAATTAGAAGTTTTTAGTTCTGTTGAAGGCTTTTTTGAGTTGCATAGCAGCAATACGGAAGGAAAAAAAGACAAAACAGAGTGAAAAACACCCATTTTTTAGCAAATTGAAAAAGTTTAAACGAGTTCAAAGTTAGTATAAATAAACCTGATCTCTCTAGGTTAGAGAAAAATACCAAAATATCAAAAAAACGTAAAGAAGATGTTAAAAAACTAATTAAACTTTCAAAAGATATAGAAGCCGTATTATTATTTAATGAAAAAGAATCTTTATATAGCGTAAAAGAAAAGATGCAAAACGAATCAAATAAAAGAATGAATTTTACTAAAATTTTTGCAGGTAGTAATAGAAAATTTTACACAAATTCTGAAACTAAAGAATTCTTTTATAAGTCAGAAATTTTAGGAGAACCAATATTAATTGAAATGCTACCAACAAAATGGAGATTAACACAGCAAACCAAAAAAAATAGATAAATACTTGTGTTATAAAGCAATTGATATAAATTCTAAAAACCAAAAAACAGAAGCTTGGTATACATTAGATATACCTTTACAATCTCTAAAATTAAGCTAAATATAAAAAACAGTAAACTAACTAAACCTAAAGGGGTAAAGAAATTAACAGATGAAGATTATAAAGATTTAATACGAAGAAATTCTCCTTTCAAAGAGAGTAGTATTAATAAATATAAAAGTAAGATATTAGGTTTTACAGATTGTTATAGAGCTTGTTAATATAAATGAGTAATAAACATATAAACATATTCTTTTTTGCTTTTTTTAATATAATTGTATTTTATTCACAAAATATAGAAGGAGTAATTACTTATAAAGCATCTTCGAAAAAGGCTATAAAATATGTCAAAGAGGAAAAAGAATCGGATAAAGACAAAAAAATAATAAAGAGAGAAGTTAACAATCTTTATAAAAATGCAAAGGATATTAAAGCTTTTCTAAAGTTTAATAATAAAATTTCCGAATATACGGCAGTAGATAGAATGGTTACTTCTTCACAAGAAAACTTTAACCTTACTCATATCATGTCCGGCGGAAAAAATAAATATTATACGAAAAAATCAGATACTGGCTATAAAAACAGCACATTAAATTGTGAGCTACTCGGAGAGTGTTTTTTAATTGAAAGTTTATTGCCTGAATGGGAGCTGACTCAAGAAACAAAATTTATTAGTGGTTATTTGTGTTATAAAGCAATTTTAAGAAATAAGAGAACCGGTAAAAAAACAGTACAGGCATGGTATGCCCCAAAAATTCCATACGGATATGGAATAATGGATTATTATGGTTTACCCGGAATGATTTTAGAAATCAGTAGAAATACTATTCTAATTACAGCTATTAAAATTCAAATTAATCCACCAAAAAAAATGGTAATAAAAGAGCCTGAAGATGTAAAAAAAGTGAATCAGGAAGAATTTAAAAAGATGCAAAAGAAAGCATTTCCGGGTTTTTATAAAAATTAAAAATGATTACAAAAAAAATTATTTACACCTTCCTTTTCCTGAGTATGAATGTATTCTCCCAGAAACAAGTTTCCGGTGGTGAAATAAATTATGAAATAACAATGAAAGTTGATGAAGATAAATTAAAAGCAGTCAGTAAAAAGGTTGATGGTTCAAAATATGCCAAGGACATGGCAATTTCTACTATTAAAAATCAAGGGAAAGCTAATTTTAAACTACGTTTTAATAAGAATGCATCTGTTTTTAAAGAAGATAAAAAACTTAAAATAAATGAAAGGAAAATTAATTTAATTAAAATAATGATTGGTAAAGGAGTATTTTATACAGATAAAAATGCTAAAAAAATAGTGCATCAAAAAGAAGCTTTTGGTGAGTTATTTCTCATTGATGTTCCAAAAGTAAAATGGAATTTAACTCAAGAAACCAAAAAGATAGGCAATTATATTTGTTATAAAGCCAATACGGAAAAAGAAGGTGAAAACAAGAGGGGTACGTTTGTTAAGAAAATTACTGCCTGGTATACCCCTGAACTGCCTGTCAATTACGGCCCGAAAGACTATTTTGGATTACCCGGATTGATAATAGAATTAAGAGAGGGGCCTTTACTTTACAGAGCGTCTGAAATAAATATATCACTCAAGAAAAATATTCAAATTCAAAAGCCAACCAAAGGGAAGAAAGTAACGCTGGAACAGTATAATGATATTGCAAAAGAAATGATCCATAACTATCATAAAAGATAATATAAAAGGGTATAAAATAATAAGGTTTGCTAAGTTTTTGTCGTTTGTTTTTATGTTTTGTGAAGCAGGCCATAATCAAACTATAAAATTAACCAGTTATATTAAGTGAAATAATGAAAATAAAGCTTACACTTTTAAGACTAACGGTTTTCAGGTAGTGGCTTCCCTTCACTGAAAACCGTTAGTCCAAAAAAGCCATTTGTTTTTTTGGTACTATCCAAAAGATACGATAAGTTTGAAAGTGGTAAATTAATAGCTAAAAAAATGCTACGTGCTTTCTCCGCTTGTAAATTTTAAGAATACAAAAACTAAAAATAGAAATATCGGTTAAAACCATTGCCTATGTAAATACACAATACCAAACAGAGAAAGTATTACAAAGATAAGCCTTTTTCTACAAGTTTTAGGAATTTTGAACTTGTTCAATCAGATAAAATTCAAATTAAATGAATAACAATTTAAATTTTTATAAAATGAAACAAATAGTATTAACTTTAACTTTATTGTTAACTTTTGGATTAAGTTATGGAACGAATCCGAATGAACTAAAAATCAATGATACTGATTCTTCTAATGAAGAGTTAATTGTCACAACAGATTATAGTAATTGTATTAATTTGTCAGAGACTACAACAAATACTAAAGAATCTACAGTAACTACTTTTATACCACAGATTTGTGTTGAAATTGGAGCAGCCGTCTTTATAGCTGCACACGAAGCAGGGCACCCAGGGAATAGAGCAATAGCATTAGGAATTGCTGCGACGGAAGCGTGTAGATATTTACTTGTATTAGGAGTTGCATTGAACAATTAGTATACTTTAAATAATCATTAACCTCTATTTTAGATTATGAAATTTCTTTTACCTGCTATATTATTAGTGCTTATAGGTAAATCCGAAAATGCTTTTGCACAGAAAGATAAACTTTTAAGCATTACTTACGTTAAAGATTTTCGCTCTAAACTTGACACCAGTAAAGTTAAATCTTATAAGAAAGAGATCAGTAAATTAAACTCATTACTTGCTAAGTACTCCAAACAAGTTTCTTATCAATTACTTGTAGAAAATGATCATTCTTTGTTCACTATAAATGAACTTAAAATGGGTAAATCCGATTATGGCCTTAAAGAGATAGCAGGCTCAATTGGAGGAACAGACGGAAAATTTTATGTGAATAAAAAAGATGCTATTTACCTTAACGAATATCATTTTTTAGGTGAAGATTTTCTGACTGAAATAGAGGTTAAAAAATGGAAAATCACTGATGAATTCAAATTCATCAGTGATTTTAAATGCTATAAAGCCATTTCAGAAGATATAGTAACTAATATCAAAGGAACTTTCAGATTTAAAGTTATTGCGTGGTTTTGCCCTGAATTGCCCGGTTTTTTTGGCCCTGCCGGCTATTTCGGATTACCGGGGTTAATATTAGAGTTAGATAATGGTAAAATGACTCTCCGTGCTACAAAAATTCATTTTTCGAAATCTAAAAAGAAAAATATCAAACCCCTTAAGAAAGGAATTAAACTAACAAGAAAAGAGTTTGATGAATTTGTTAAGAAAAAAGCAAAAGAGATGTTTCCTAGCTATTTTAAAAAAAAGAATAAATAAAAAACTTTTTGAAAAGTGAGTCTTCTAAATATAACCTATGAAAAAAATAATTCTTAGTTTATTTATTCTTTTTTGGTATAAGAATGAAGTTTGTACTTCTAAGATTAACGGTTCTCAGGTAGTAATTTCTCCTTACTGAAAACCGTTAGTCCAAAAAAGCCATTTGCTTTTTTGGTACTATCCAAAAGATACGATAAGTTTGAAAGTGATATATTCAATAGCTAAAAAAATGCTACGTGCTTTCTCCGCTTGTAAATTTTAAGAATACAAAAACTGAAAATAGAAATATTGCTTAAAACCACTGCCTATGTAAATACACAATACCAAACAGAGAAAGTTTTGCAAAGATAAACCTTTTTCTACAAGTTTTAGGAATTTTGAACTTGTTCAATCAGATAAAATTCAAATTAAATAAATAACAATTTAAATTTTTACACGATGAAAAAAATAATTTTAACCCTAGTTTTCGTTATGGGAATGACAATTACGACTATGGGAAGTATCGATAGTAATTCTAATTTAATAAAACAAGTTGAAGTTCAACAAGTAGAAATTGAATCAGACCCAGATGCGTGTTTTCAGTTAGGTGGTCAGATATTTTTCTTTTTAGTTGATAATGGTATTCATCCAAATCAGGCAAATGATATAGCTAAAGCTATTGAATTAGTGTGTAATATATTAACTTAATAATTAAAAAAGCAAAGGGTTTGTTATAACAAACCCTTTGCTTTAAAATAATAAATATGAGAAATTTTAAATATTATTTTTTAATTGTTTGTCTTTGCAATTTTTCATTATACTCTCAAAATAAGACAGGCATAGTGACTTATAAACAACGCCTGGTTTCAAATAAAGTATTTAGTAGTAATAGTGTTAAAGAGGGAAAGGTTAGAGAAAACATTGAAATGTTCAATAAAGTTTTGAAAAAAAACTCTAATAAATTCGAATATAGTTTGATATTTAAAGATAACAAATCCTATTATAAAAGAGAGATTAGTATTGAAAAGGACATAGATAAATTTGCAATAATGCTAACAGGAGGAGATGATGAATATTATCAAGATTTACTCAAGAAAACAAAAATTAAAAAGCTAAATGCTTACGGAGAAGAATTTAATATTACTAGTAATCTTGTTGATGAAGAATGGACATTGATAAATGAAACAAAAAAAATTGAGAGCTATATTTGTTATAAAGCGATGAGTTTTGAAATTATAAAAAGTAGAAGAGGAACATTTAGAAAGAAGATTGTTGCTTGGTATGCTCCTAGTTTACCATATAATTTTGGGCCAAAAGGCTATGGAGGCTTGCCTGGTCTAATACTAGAGTTAAATGAAGGTAAAATACAGTATTATGTTAAAAAAATTATTTTAAATCCATCAAAAAGGATTGAAATAAATAAACCGAGCAAAGGTAAATTAGTTACACTTGAGGAGTTTAATGAGATAAATAGAAAAATGACAAAAAGGTGGTATAAGTATAAAAACTGATATAAGTCAGAAATTTTAGGAGAACCAATATTAATTGAAATGCTACCAACAAAATGGAGATTAACACAGCAAACCAAAAAAAATAGATAAATACTTGTGTTATAAAGCAATTGATATAAATTCTAAAAACCAAAAAACAGAAGCTTGGTATACATTAGATATACCTTTACAATCTCTAAAATTAAGCTAAATATAAAAAACAGTAAACTAACTAAACCTAAAGGGGTAAAGAAATTAACAGATGAAGATTATAAAGATTTAATACGAAGAAATTCTCCTTTCAAAGAGAGTAGTATTAATAAATATAAAAGTAAGATATTAGGTTTTACAGATTGTTATAGAGCTTGTTAATATAAATGAGTAATAAACATATAAACATATTCTTTTTTGCTTTTTTTAATATAATTGTATTTTATTCACAAAATATAGAAGGAGTAATTACTTATAAAGCATCTTCGAAAAAGGCTATAAAATATGTCAAAGAGGAAAAAGAATCGGATAAAGACAAAAAAATAATAAAGAGAGAAGTTAACAATCTTTATAAAAATGCAAAGGATATTAAAGCTTTTCTAAAGTTTAATAATAAAATTTCCGAATATACGGCAGTAGATAGAATGGTTACTTCTTCACAAGAAAACTTTAACCTTACTCATATCATGTCCGGCGGAAAAAATAAATATTATACGAAAAAATCAGATACTGGCTATAAAAACAGCACATTAAATTGTGAGCTACTCGGAGAGTGTTTTTTAATTGAAAGTTTATTGCCTGAATGGGAGCTGACTCAAGAAACAAAATTTATTAGTGGTTATTTGTGTTATAAAGCAATTTTAAGAAATAAGAGAACCGGTAAAAAAACAGTACAGGCATGGTATGCCCCAAAAATTCCATACGGATATGGAATAATGGATTATTATGGTTTACCCGGAATGATTTTAGAAATCAGTAGAAATACTATTCTAATTACAGCTATTAAAATTCAAATTAATCCACCAAAAAAAATGGTAATAAAAGAGCCTGAAGATGTAAAAAAAGTGAATCAGGAAGAATTTAAAAAGATGCAAAAGAAAGCATTTCCGGGTTTTTATAAAAATTAAAAATGATTACAAAAAAAATTATTTACACCTTCCTTTTCCTGAGTATGAATGTATTCTCCCAGAAACAAGTTTCCGGTGGTGAAATAAATTATGAAATAACAATGAAAGTTGATGAAGATAAATTAAAAGCAGTCAGTAAAAAGGTTGATGGTTCAAAATATGCCAAGGACATGGCAATTTCTACTATTAAAAATCAAGGGAAAGCTAATTTTAAACTACGTTTTAATAAGAATGCATCTGTTTTTAAAGAAGATAAAAAACTTAAAATAAATGAAAGGAAAATTAATTTAATTAAAATAATGATTGGTAAAGGAGTATTTTATACAGATAAAAATGCTAAAAAAATAGTGCATCAAAAAGAAGCTTTTGGTGAGTTATTTCTCATTGATGTTCCAAAAGTAAAATGGAATTTAACTCAAGAAACCAAAAAGATAGGCAATTATATTTGTTATAAAGCCAATACGGAAAAAGAAGGTGAAAACAAGAGGGGTACGTTTGTTAAGAAAATTACTGCCTGGTATACCCCTGAACTGCCTGTCAATTACGGCCCGAAAGACTATTTTGGATTACCCGGATTGATAATAGAATTAAGAGAGGGGCCTTTACTTTACAGAGCGTCTGAAATAAATATATCACTCAAGAAAAATATTCAAATTCAAAAGCCAACCAAAGGGAAGAAAGTAACGCTGGAACAGTATAATGATATTGCAAAAGAAATGATCCATAACTATCATAAAAGATAATATAAAAGGGTATAAAATAATAAGGTTTGCTAAGTTTTTGTCGTTTGTTTTTATGTTTTGTGAAGCAGGCCATAATCAAACTATAAAATTAACCAGTTATATTAAGTGAAATAATGAAAATAAAGCTTACACTTTTAAGACTAACGGTTTTCAGGTAGTGGCTTCCCTTCACTGAAAACCGTTAGTCCAAAAAAGCCATTTGTTTTTTTGGTACTATCCAAAAGATACGATAAGTTTGAAAGTGGTAAATTCAATCGTTGGTAGCTATTTGAGAGAAACATTACGTTAAAAATAAGAAGTTCAGAAAAGAAAGAGTCATAATATGAAATGACCAAAGTCACTCACTTAATAGAGATTGAACTCAGAGGAGTAAACAAAATGTGAAAGTTAAATGGTTATCAAAAGGGAAATAGTTCCCAACCCAACTTTTGAAAGTTGGTTAATTTCATAAAACCTAAAAATTATGAAAAAATTATTTTTATCTATTGCTTTTGTTTTCACAGCAGGAATCATGATGAATGTAAACTCTTCTAATTTAAAAGCAACTGAAACTATTAAGGTTACTGAGATTGTTAATTGTGCGAGTTATGCAAGAGGAATAATACTTAATGCAGCTGCAGAATATAATTTAGATATTAGTCGTGGTGGAGCACATTATGAATTGATGATGGAAGCTTATCATGCAATATACGCTGATTGCTATTATAATTAATAGACTTGTTTTTTAACCAATTATCAAACTTTTAAAATTAGAGTTTTGATAATTGGTTATTTATTTGTAACAAAAAAATTAATTTACAAACCGATAACAAAAATAAATTAGAAATGAAAAAATTACAAATTATACTATTACTTTACTCAAGTTTTATCTTTTCACAGCAGAAATTTTCAGGCATTATTGAATATACTGTAAAAGCAGATGAAACCTTTCAGTCTAATAAAGGTAAAAAGAACCTCCCTATTTTCTTTTCAATACCTGCTAATTTTGTTTTAAAATTTACAGAAAATGAATCATTATATCAAAAACAAAATAAAAGTATGAAAATTGAAAATGAAAATAAGATTAAAATCAGTTTTTTAGACCTTACTGGTGGTGGCTCCGGTATTTTCTATACAAATAGAAACAGTAGAGAGTTAATTTTAAAGAAAGAAGCTTATGGCGAAGAATTTTTGATTACTCATAAAATAGCTGAATGGGAAATTACACAAGAGACAAAAAAAATTGGAGAATACACTTGCTATAAGGCTATTAGAAAATATAAAGATTACGAAAAAAAGGACTCTAAACTAAGTGCTAAAAATAGCAAAAGAATTTCAGCATGGTTTACTTTGCAGATTCCAGTTCCTTATGGACCTAATTTATATAATGGATTACCAGGTTTGGTATTGGAAGTAAATTTTGGAAAAATAGTTTTTAAAGTAACTAAAATTATATTAAACCCCACAAAAAAAATTGTACTAAAAAAGCCTAGTGGTGGTATAAAAATTAATGAAATAGAATACTACAAAAAGGCATTAGAAATTGGAGAAAGTATTGGATTTTAATAATTTTGAAATAAATATATCTACTAAAAAATAATATTCAACTTGAAAAAAATATGTTTATTAATTTTTCTTTTTTCACACAATATTTATACTCAAAAAATAGTATTAAAAGGAAAGGTAAAAGATAGTTTAGGAACTGCTCTATCTTATGCAAATGTAATTGCTAAACCTAAAAATATTTCCAAAAACCTACTATTTGCTATTACAGATAATGAAGGTTTTTATAAATTAGTTTTAAAAAAAGGAGATACCCTAACTATTACTGTTTCTTATTTGGGTTTTAAACCTATCAGCTATCAATTTATAGCTTCAAAAGACACACAAAAGAACTTCATTTTACAACAATCAGAAGAACAACTAGATGAAGTAGTTATAGAAATGCCTGTAACTGTCAGAGGAGATACCACCATCTATAGAACAGAAAAATTTACAGATGGTACGGAAAGAAAACTAAAAAATGTTCTCAAAAAACTGCCGGGGGTTGAAGTTGATAAAAATGGTAAAGTAACCGTACAGGGCAAAAAAGTTACTAAAATGCTGGTAGATGGTAAAAAGTTTTTTAACGGCGGTACAAAATTAGCAGTAGAGAACATTCCTGCGGACGCTGTGGGCAATGTGGAAGTAATAGACAATTATAATGAAGTGGCTTTTTTAAAAAACGTGTCAGATTCCGAAGAAATGGCAATGAACATTCAATTAAAAGAAGACAAAAAACGTTTTGTTTTTGGTGATGTTGAGGCTGGAAGAGGAAACCGGGATTTTTATAAAACCAATGCGAATTTGTTTTACTATTCACCCAAAACCAATGTGAATTTCATAGGAAACAGTAATAATATTGGCGAAAAAACATTTACTTTTAAAGATTATCTGTCTTTTTCAGGAGGCATAAATGCTGTTTTTAGTGGTAATTTTAATTTTCAAAGCGGAAATTTCTCTCAGTTTTTGGAAACCGTAGATCTGCTAAGGAGCGAACAAAAATTTGGGGCTCTAAACATTACCAAAACAGCTACTTCTAAACTGGATGTTTCCGGATATGCTATTTTTTCAAATACAAATACCGGTAGTTTTTTAGAAACTTTTAATGACTATACGGGGGCCGGTTTTACAGAGCAGAAAACGAATACAACACAAGCAGATAATCTATTGGGCATAGGGAACTTCACTGCAGAATATACACCCGATACACAAGAAAAATGGTATGTAAGAACCCAGGTAAAAAGAACCCACAATGACAAGGGTAATATGATTACTTCTTTAATTAACACCCATACTAATACTATTATAACTGACAGAAACTTAAAGGCAACTTATATAAACCAGAATATGGAATGGCATAAAAGGCAGTCAGACAAACATACATTTTCTGCCGTATTTAGTTATATTTTTGATAAAAACAACAGTACCCATTTTTGGCAGACACAAGACACTGTTTTTAACGGATTAATTCCGGTAGAAAGACAACAAAACCTTTATAAAATAAATCAGCTAAAGAATAGTAAAGAACAAAATACAGATGCTGTTTTTAAACACTTTTGGGAACTCAATCATAACAATCATATCTATACAACCATTGGGAACAAGTTTTTAAAAGAAGATTTTCTAACGGATGACAGTCAGGAATTAGATAATGGTACCATCAATAATTTTTCATCCGATGGATTTGGGAATAATTTCAACTTTACACTCAATGATTTGTTTGTAGGCATACATTATAAATTCAGGACAGGTATTTTTACTTTTAAGCAAGGAATGTATCTACGCCAATATCAATGGAAACTAAACAGGCAAATCCGTATAAATAAAAATAAATGGGTTGTATTACCCGATTTTTTAGCAAAAATTGAGTTTAACAAAGCAAAAAAGCTACAGTTGAATTATAGCCTAAGAACTTCTTTTTCCGATGCAAACAAATTTGCCAGCCGCTTTTATTTACAATCTTATAATTCGGTTTTTAAAGGAAATGAAAATTTGGAAAATAACTTATTTCATAATGCAAGAGTTTATTATAGCAGATTTAGTTTATACAGGGGTTTGTTATTATTTGCAAGTGTAAATTATAACAAACAAGTGAAAGGAGTTAGGAATACAGTTGATTTTAATGGTATCAATCAATTTATAACAGTAAAGTTATTTGGCAACCCGTATGAAAGCATTAGAGGAAATATACATCTGGAAAAACGCATTAAGAAAATAAAATATAAATTTGATGTAGGTTTTAACAATTCAAAATACATCCAGGAAGCAGATACAGACATACAAATCAATAAAAATAATAATTACGATTATACAATTGGCCTCGAAACTTTATTTGATAATTTTCCAACCATAGAAATCGGCTTTAAAAGAGAAGTAGGAAGGTTTATTTCATCCGGCAATACATCTAAGTTTATTACAGATCAACCTTTTGTAACTGTAGATTATGATTTTTTGAAAGGATTTGTTTTTAATTTTGATTATACCGGAAATACATACCAAAATGAAACTTTACAACAAAAAAATGTTTATGAAATTGCCAATACCACTTTATCATACAAAAATGAAAACAGCTCCTGGAGTTATAAAATTAGTGTACAGAACCTTTTTAATGCTAATTTTAAGCAAAGTAATCGTTTTTCAGATTACCTGATCTCAGATACAAAAACGTATATACTACCAAGAATAATTATGTTTTCCATAGGATATAATTTATAGCTTTTTTTCAAAATAGCAAATCAATAAATCTACTACATAATTATAGGACTGAATGCCTTTATCTTGTTTGTTCGCTTTTAAATAAGCATGATACCCTTTTTTTAGTATCGGTTCAAAAGGGTTTTTATAAGACTCCCAAAATGTTGCACTTTCTTCAAAGTCTGCTAGAACTCCTTTATGGATGGTTTGCAGTATTTCTTTATACTGCTTTTTATCTCTTTTGTATATTTCAAAAATGAGATAACGTGTTGCCATTCGGTAACCCGCATATTTAAAATACGTATCCTCATTATGTATAGCCGCCAAAAAACCTATAAAATTTGCTTCGTTCTCCGCTGCAAAACCTATTTGATGAGCCATTTCATGACAGGTGGTAGTAGGGTATCCTGTTTTTGGAATGAAACGGTTTACCTGTGCTTCACCGGTAATAGGGTTCATATACCCGGATGTACCGTTATAAGATTGCAATAAACTCATCAAAGAACTTTTTACCGAACGAAAAGAATAAGAGAATTGAGGATAATTTTTAGAAAGGTCGTCATATCCGTTTGTAGCTATCGAATACATTTCTTTTTGTGAATAAGGGACAACTATTTTTACGGAATCATTCTTAGTAATCGTCAAATGTATAGCATTCAATTCCGAAATCATCCGTCGGGATAAAGAAAGTAATTGTTTTGTAGTATAACCGGATTGCTCTAAATCCAGGCTTTTTGATAACGGCTGACGGTAATAATTCAGCCCCCAAAAAAGATAAAAACAAAAATAAACGACAGAACAGAAAGCCGTAATTTGCAAACATCTGAATCTTAGATTTTTAAACTTAGTTCTAAAAAGGAAATAAATAAATCGCAAAGCGATATAAAAAAAATAAAAAATCAATATATCTCCTACGGAAAAAGGAATCCAGCCAAAAATAATTCTAAAAAAAGAACTAATAATGGGATAAATGCCATTAGCATAATATCTCTCTATAAATTCGGGAGTATTTGAAACTATTTGTATAAATAGTATTTGAATCACCAAAAATAGTGTCAGGTATAAATTAATTTTTTTATTTTTCATTAGCATAAATGTACTAATACTGTTTAAAGTTGGAAAGTTTAAAAGTTGAAAGTAATAAATAGAGACCTCTGCAGAATTGATTTGGCAAAAAAGTTCGACGCCCGAAGAAAATTTTGAACCGGAATAACCTATTGGTTTTTGAGGATTTAAAATTTTCGAGAAGGAAGAAATTTGAAGTCAAATCAATTTCAATACAGAATATATCACTATTTTGCAAAGGTCTCAAATAAAAAGTTCGCAAACTGTATATAGGGAAAATCAGCTTCATTTTTTGAGTAACGTTATACCGGTTTTGAATGGCATCATAATTCACATTTTTAGGGGTTATTAACAAGATAATAACAACTTGGTTAACAAAATTTGTGCACAATAAAAAGGAGGAACGTTTTAAAGTTTACCAATTAAAAAACTACCTTTGCCCCTTATGGAAAAAGCAAACCCGATTACAGGAAAAAAAATAGAAAAATCGAGAATCATCAGCCTTGAAAAAGGGAAGATTCCACCACAAGCTGTTGATTTGGAAGAGGCTGTAATTGGTGCTATGATGATTGATAAAAAAGGCATTGATGATGTGATTGATATTTTACACCCCGATGCTTTTTATGAAATAAAGCATCAGGAAATCTATCGGGCAATTTTTGATTTATTCCGGGAATCAAAACCGATTGATTTACTTACGGTTTCCAATCAATTAAAAAAAGACGGAAAGTTAGATATTATAGGCGGTGATTTTTATCTAATCCGACTGACTCAAAAAGTAGCCTCTTCGGCACATATTGAGTTTCATGCCCGTATTATTTTGCAAAAGTATATTCAGCGCAAACTTATTACCATATCAAATGATATTATTGAAAATGCATACGATGAAACTACTGACGTGTTTGACTTGCTGGACAGTGCGGAAGCAAAACTTTTTGAGGTAACTCAAGGGAATCTTAAAAAAAGCTCCGAAGATGCAGGAGATCTGGTAAAACAAGCGTTAAAAAAAATTCAGGATATTTCCAATCAGGAGGGTATGAGTGGCTTAGCTACCGGGTTTGACAGACTGGATGCGCTAACTTCCGGGTGGCAACCTTCCGATCTGGTGATTATTGCAGCACGGCCGGGTATGGGTAAAACAGCTTTTGTGATTTCCATGGCTAAAAATATGGCGATTGATTTTGAGTATCCCGTAGCCATATTCTCGCTGGAAATGTCATCGGTACAACTTATTACCAGAATGATTTCTTCTGAAACCGGACTGACCTCGGAGAAATTGCGTAAAGGAAACCTGGAACCGCACGAATGGGAGCAGCTGAATGTCAAAGTAAAGAAATTATCCAATGCTCCTATTTTTATAGACGATACTCCTTCTCTGTCTATTTTTGATTTGCGGGCAAAAGCAAGGCGGTTGGTATCTCAACATAATGTAAAAATCATTGTGATTGACTATTTGCAGTTAATGACGACTGGAAATACCGGTAAAAGTATTGGAAACAGAGAGCAGGAGATTTCCACTATTTCCAGGAATTTAAAGGCACTGGCCAAAGAATTGAATATTCCTGTAATTGCCCTGTCTCAATTATCACGAGCCGTAGAAACAAGAGGAGGAAGCAAGCGTCCCTTATTATCGGACTTACGTGAATCCGGCGCCATAGAGCAAGACGCAGATATCGTTTCGTTTATTTACCGTCCGGAATATTATGGAATTACCGAGTGGGACGATGAAGAGCATACTCCCTGTGAAGGGCAAGGAGAGTTTATTGTTGCCAAACACAGAAATGGAGGCCTGGATACGATTCGATTAAAATTTACGGGACATTTGGCGCAATTCTCAGATTTGGAAGAAGGGTTTAGCAGCGAATTTCACTCCAGTATGAATAACGATTTTGGAGAAGGTATTTCCCCCGATCAGCGTATAGAGCCTAAAAATGCTTTTGGTTCGAGTGAAGAAGACGATATGCCTTTTTAGAAAAAAACAATGTCATTTTTCCGGTGTTTAAAAGAGTCGAGAGGTTGAAACTTTTAAATTTTAAAATGCGTGAACAAACTCCAAAAAAGAGTTTCTAATTCTTAAACAATTCATAAAAAAGTAAATTGACAAGCGAACGCCAAACAAAAATTGTACCTTAGTTTTCTAAACTTTAATTTTTTTTGAAAAAAACCATACTACTATCCATATTCTTCTTAATTTCAAGTATAACCTCGGCGTCTTTCATCTATATTCCTATGAGCCATGACAATCAGAAAAACCATTTAAAAGCCTATGGAATTGTTTACTTTTCTCTGGAAAACGGATTAAAATCAAAATGGTTGCTCAACTATGACGGCGGTGCTTTCTTAATTGAAAATAGCAGTATTGTGGAGAATGAGTGTAAGATCCGGGGAGTTTCTTATCAGGTCATTTCCGATACAAAATCGCAATTGATTTTACAGGAAATAGGATCGCCCTCAAAAAATCAGGAAGCCGTTACACTGGAAAAAGCTCCTAAAATTGCGGTGTATTCCCCAAAAGATAAAATGCCGTGGGATGACGCCGTTACACTGGTTCTGACCTATGCGGAAATTCCGTTTGATGTCGTATACGATGAAGAAGTGTTAAATGACAAATTACTGTTATACGAATGGTTGCATTTGCACCATGAAGATTTTACAGGCCAATATGGGCGCTTTTACGGAGCTTTCAGAACCGCTCCCTGGTATATAGAAGGGAAACAAAATGCCGAAAAACTATCTAAATCATTAGGATACGGCAAAGTGTCGGAATTAAAATTAGCAGTAAGTAAAAAAATCAGAGATTATGTAATTGGTGGTGGATTTATGTTTGCCATGTGTTCGGCTACGGATAGTTTTGATATTGCCTTGGCTGCCGAAGGAGTAGATATAGCAGAATCGATGTTTGACGGAGATCCGTCGGAGCCCGGATATCAGTCGAAAATAGATTATAACAGAACGTTTGCATTTAAAGATTTTACATTAGTCAAAAACCCGATAATTTATGAATTTTCTTCTATAGATATGACTAGCAAAAGGAGAATCCCAAAAACATCCGATTATTTTACATTAACAGAATTTTCAGCAAAATGGGATCAGGTACCCACCATGTTATGCCAAAATCACACACAGTTGGTAAAGGGCTTTATGGGGCAAACAACGTCTTTTGACAGAAATACGGTAAAGCCAAATGTATTGGTCATGGGAGAAAATAAAGTCAATAGAGAAGCGCGCTATATTCATGGAATCAAAGGAAAGGGCATGTTTACATTTTACGGAGGGCATGATCCTGAGGATTATTCACACAGGGTAGGAGATCCCAAAACGGAATTAGACCTGCACCTCAATTCGCCGGGCTACAGATTGATACTAAACAATGTACTATTCCCCGCAGCCAAAAAGAAAAAACAAAAAACGTAATGAATTGTTATATAGTTAAAAAATTAAAATCTGAAAATATATGACATAAATAATCTTGTCCGTTGAAACTAAAAAAATTACTTTTGCTCAAACAATTTTATTTATGGCTACTACACAGTATCTGCAAGACTTTACACAACAGGTAAGAAGAGACATTTTACGAATGGTGCATGCTGTAAATTCCGGTCATCCGGGAGGCTCTTTGGGATGTGCGGAATTTTTTACGGTTTTGTACCGGGGAGTAATGGACTATCGTAAAGATTTTACCATGGATGGTAAAGATGAGGATATTTTCTTTTTATCTAACGGTCATATCTCTCCTGTTTTTTACAGTGTTTTGGCGCGTAGTAGCTTTTTTCCCGTAGCAGAGTTAGCAACATTTAGAAAATTAAACTCTCGCTTGCAGGGACACCCCACAACACATGAAGGCTTACCAGGCGTTAGAATTGCTTCCGGGTCTTTAGGACAGGGGATGTCTGTAGCTATTGGAGCAGCCGAATCCAAAAAATTAAATAGAGACAATAAAACGGTATATAGCTTACACGGAGACGGAGAACTACAGGAAGGCCAGATTTGGGAATCAGTTATGTATGCTGCGGCAAGAAAGACAGATAACCTTATAGTTACTATAGATGTAAACGGAAAACAAATAGATGGTGCTACAGATGATGTATTGCCTATGGGAGATATTAAAGCAAAATTTGATGCTTTTGATTGGGAAGTGCTGGAAATAAAACAAGGAAATGATATTGATGCTATCAAAAATGGGTTAACAGAAGCAAAATTGAAATTAGGAAAAGGAAAACCTATTTGTGTATTATTACATACGGAAATGGGAAACGGTGTTGATTTTATGATGTATACACATGCTTGGCACGGAAAAGCACCCAATGATGAGCAATTGGAAATGGCTTTGGCTCAAAACCCTGTTACTTTGGGAGACTATTAGAGTTGAGACAATTTTTTATGCTTTTGTTTAGAAAAATTGCTTGGAAATACTATTATCTTTGTATCTGCAAGTTGAAATAATGTTATATTGAATGGTATTTACTCAAAAAATGAAGCTTATTTTCCGAGTATTTAAAGTTCATTGACTTTCAAACTTAAAACTTTTAAATTTGAGACCGTATTATTTAATACTTCAACAAAAAATATGAAGATAGGTATTGTATGTTATCCTACATTTGGAGGAAGCGGAGTGGTGGCAACCGAGTTAGGAATGGCTCTTGCCAACAAAGGATATGAAGTACATTTTATTACTTATAATCAGCCTGTCCGCCTGGATTTCATTTCTCGTAATTTACATTTTCATGAAGTATTGCTAGAAGAATATCCGCTCTTTCAACACCAACCTTACGAATTGGCATTGTCGAGTAAAATGGTGGAAATTGTTGAAAAGCATCGACTGGAAGTGTTACACGTACATTATGCTATTCCGCATGCTTATGCTGCTTATATGGCAAAACAAATGTTGAAACAAAAAGGCATTACCGTAAAAGTAGTCACTACATTACACGGAACGGATATTACCCTGGTAGGAAGCCATCCTACCTATAAAACAGCAGTAGCATTTAGCATTAATAACTCAGACGTGGTAACGGCAGTTTCTAAGAGTTTAAAAAAAGATACACAGCGATTATTTACGATTACGAATCCTATAGAAGTAGTCTATAATTTTATAGATATAGATAAATATGATAAGGAACATCAAAATGAATGTAAACGAATTGCGCTGGCAAAACCCGATGAAAGAATTCTGACACATGTAAGCAACTTCAGGCCTGTAAAGAGAATAACCGATGTTATTAAAGTATTTGATTTAATTCAGAAAGAAGTACCATCAAAACTGCTTATGGTAGGAGAGGGGCCGGATAGGATAAAAGCAGAAGCATTAGTAGAGGAATTGCAACTTTCGGGCAAAGTTATTTTCCTGGGCAATAGTTATGAAATAGCTAAGATTCTATGCTATTCGGATGTTTTTTTATTGCCGTCTGTCAGTGAGAGTTTCGGATTGGCCGCTTTGGAAGCTATGGCAGCAGATACAGCGGTGATATCTACAAATACGGGCGGTTTACCTGAAGTGAACATTCATGGAAAAACAGGGTTTTTGAGCACTATCGGAGATGTAGAAGATATGGCTGCTAATGCACTTACAATTTTAAAAGATGACCATACTCTGAACAGGTTTAAAGCAAATGCAAAAGAACACGCAAGACAATTTTCGCTAAAGAATATCTTACCGGTATATGAAGATATCTATAAATCTTGTACAATTAAAGTATGATCGGAATTATTAGCGATTTTTTTCTTAAAACGTCGAAAAAGTAGCACTATTTTTTGAATAAAATAAAGCTAAAATATAGCCGGAACAATATAAAATATCATCATTTAAAGCCCTATTGACTCCAGAGCCAAGCATCATGACTGTCTTGATTCTTAATTCTGGTAGCGTAGCGATCTTATTTTAAAGTGTATCTACAAATCTTATTTAATAGCTTTTAGGTTAATTAATTAAGACAACCACCCATTAGCAGTTGCTTTTTTAGAGTACCAAATTAAAAATACCCCAATCAAAACAACCAATATAAGCATGACAATAGCACCCGGGCCATATACCTCTATTGCCTTAGCTATGAAAAGGTTATAAATCATTTGTACTATAATCCCTACAAAAGATAATATAAAGATAGGTGTAGCTAGTTTTCGTTTGAGCAATAATAGTAAGGCTCCCAAAAATCCTCCAAATACAGCTATTGCAAAAGCAGCAGTTGCCCAGGCAGGCATGTTGTATATGGTTTCAAGTTGTTCTTCCGTGTATGTAGCTTTAAAAGAATCTGTTTGATATGCTTGCTGTATATAAGCATTTACTCCTATTCCGTTCCAAATAAGAGCAATAATACCTATGGATATGCAACAAAAAATGGTACAAAAAGTTAAGCTACATTTTTGATTTGATATAATTTTTCAAATTCGATGATATTTTTGTAACCAAGAGCAGAATGTCTTCTGTATCTGTTGTACCAAGTTTCTATGTATTCAAAGACTTTAATTTGAAGACTTTTGTTGGATATAAACTTATTGTCTATCATTAGTTCTGTTTTGATTGTTTTAAAAAAAGATTCAGCTACTGCATTATCCCAACAGTTTCCTTTTCTACTCATACTGGGTGTTACATGATAACTTTTAAGGATATTAACAAACGCATGAGATGCGTATTGTACACCTCGATCAGAATGAAAAATCATACCTTCACAAGGCATTCTGTTGTTTACAGCCATTCTCCATGCAGCAATGATAGTTTGTCTTGCTTTGAGTCCATTGCTCAAAGACCAACCAATGACTTTACGATCAAACAGGTCAATAATTACCGTTAAGTACAGCCATCCTTGTGCAGTCTTTAAATAGGTAATATCAGAAACCCATTTCTGTGCAGCAGCGGTAGCTTTAAAATCTCTATCCAATACATTATCAGCTACTGGATATTGATGCTTAGAATCTGTCGTGACAACAAATTTCTTTTTACGAACTGCTTTAATCCCGTGTTTTTTCATCAATCGTGCTACCCTAGACCTATATACTTTAAACCCTTTAGCTTTGAGTTCCTCTGTAATTCTAGGACTTCCATAAGTAGATTTACTTCGCTCACAGATACGGTGAATCTCAGAGAGTAGCATACGATTTTTTCCATCTCTATCTGATGGAACATAATTCTTACTCCTGTAATAACTGTTTCTACTAATTTTAAAAATTTTACACATCTTCCCAACCGGATATTCTCTACTGTAATCTTTGATAAATTTCAATACTTCCGATCGCTCTTGGAGAAGATGCTCACGGCCTTTTTTAAGATATCCCGCTCCATGGTAACATCCTTGAGCTGTTTACGTAATCGCTCTAACTCTTTCTGATCTTCTGTGAGTTGTTTGACGCCATTACCGCTAAAAGCTAAATCAGGACGCTGTTCTAATTCTCTACGCCATCTGTAAATAAGATCTGCACTGATTCCCAATTCCATGGCAATCTGCTTTGTGTTACCTCGTACATTGCTTAATTCTACTGCTTTAATTTTAAACTCTTTACTGTATTTTCTTCGTTTCATATGGTTAAGTTATTTTAGATAAAATTAGCTTAACTCTTTGTCACTCTAAATGTAGCAAGTCCACTATTATCCAAAAAGCAACGTTTGGTTTACCGGAATCTCTAGACATCATAAAATATAGTTTTGATTAATAGATTTCTAATGTATAAAATATTTTTTAAAAAATATTCTGTAGTTTACAAAATGTAAAGTATATTTGTTATTATAATAAGTAAACTTGTCAAAATATAGAATCATGAGAAAATCTTATTGTGAAAAAGAACGAAACAGACTAGAAAAACTCCACAAATTTCAACTGGCACATAAATATAAGAAGGTTGGTATCACAATTGCCATTTTTGCTTTTTTACTAATGATAGCTAAAAAATTTGTTGATGAGCCACTGTGGATAAAGCCCATCTTATCTAATATCCTGTTACTGGGAATGCTTATCATATCGGTTTCTAAAGAAAAAATAGAGGATGAGTATATAGATAGTTTACGCTCACAGTCTTATCGACTGGCATTTGTATTTGCCATCATATATTCCCTAATTCAGCCCGGAATAAATTATGTGGTAACTGTTCTTTTAGGAAAAGAAACAGGAGCAAATGAGTTCAGTTATTTTCAAGTATTATTCTTTATGCTCATTGTACAATTGCTCTTTTTTAATCAATTGAAAAGATGGAACAAGTAGATGAAAAATAGTATAAAAGTACAACGTGCCATCAAGGATTTGACACAAGAAGATTTGGCAAAAAAGATAGGAGTGTCGCGTCAAACTATCAACTCGATAGAAAAAAACAGGTATGTACCTTCAACAGTTTTGGCGTTAAAACTTTCCAAAGTTTTTGAAATCCCCGTAAATGATTTTTTTGAATTGGAAAATGAAGATTAATATTCATTTTTTTGTCAAAAAAACAGTACTGCTTTCATAGTGTTTTAAAAGAATTGAGCAAACTTTGTAACTTTTAAACATGGATATTTAATCAGCTTTTGATAAGCTTTTTCCGAAATAAAACCCGGTTTCCTTTGGAAACTCCTTTCAGGATATAGATTCCGTTTGTCATGTTTTCTGTTTCAATACGTATTTGTCCGTTTTGAGGTGATCTCTTTTGAGAAAAAATCATGCTACCGGTCAATGAAAACAATTGAATATCTATTTCTTCCGGGTACGTCGTCTGAATCGTAAGTATGTTAGTATTAACAGGAATAGGGTAGATGGTTGTTTCATCAGAAATAGTAACTTCATCTATACTCAGTGTTCCTGCGAAATACTGCTCCGCCAAGGCAAAAACTTCTTTTCCGATTTTATCGCCGATAATCCTTCCGGGAATATCATCAATAGGAGGGTGGATACCTCCCCAAATTCTGGATAAGCTTGTTTGATCGGAAGCATCTCTGTACGTTGCCCATTGCAAAGTAAAGCTCTCTGAAGGACCTTCTTCAAAAACCAGAAATTGATTTTGAGTGATATCAAAAGTACCCATTCCTCCGGGGAAAAACGCATCTCCCGTAAGCAATGTCAGTACCTCGGCCGCTGCTCTGGAAAAAGCGGAATGTCCGGAAACATATCCTGCAAACGGAGGTGTCACAAATGTTGGTCGTTGGTAGGGCCACCACCTGGTTCCCAAAATCCAATCAACACCGGCAACATCCTCGTCGGGGTCCGTAATATAGTCGGGGCCTTTCCATGACATTACTTTTATTTTTCCCAGGTTTTGGCCGCTATTCCCTGCCAGCGGGTCTCCGGGTTTTATGATTTCAATAATACCCGGTATTATCGGTAAACCATGAGGATCGAAACTTGGAAGATTCGCATACGTACTTTGTCCTTTTCCTGCCATATATCGTATTGCGGAAATAGGGCGGATATAGTCGTAATATCCTTTAACTCCCCAGGTGTTTACAGCAGCATCGTGCATGGCTCCTCCCAAAATCAGGTACGATTTTACATCCCATTCCAAATCGCTCAAAATTGCACCTTGTCCACCCATTTTTTTAACAGTTTCAGGATGATCACTTACATAGTTCAATAGGGTAAACCAGTGTCCGGGTGGGGTTTCGGAATCGGGTCCATCTGCCCAAAACTCTGCTAAAACTCTTGCGTAGTCAGCCCTTTTAACCATCTGAGGAGTATACGGAGCGTTTGTAAACGGGTTGATAGCGTGGCCGGTTCCCATATCACCACCTTCCGTAAAATTGTAGAAAGATTTGTACTCGGAAAAGGTAGTAGGGAAACTACTAAAAGCCACATTGCCAATCCCTCCGGGTGAGATATCCGTCATAGTATCATTTGCCGGATCTAAATGAGCAGACCAGGCTATTACCATTGCAAAATGCCATTTATAGGGGTCGTCAATTCCGTTACCTATGGAATTTTGTATAAACACCGGATGCCCCGGATCATTATATATATAGCTATCAAATCCATTATTTAAAATATTCAAATCATCATTTTTTAGAGCGAAAGGGGTTACCTGACCCCATTCCGGACTTAAAAACTCCGGGGTATTCTGAGGGTATATATTTCCACTTTGATCTATGTACAGATCAAAAGCCAAAGGTTGCCACTTGTCAGGGTCTATATCCGTATTATTCTGATAAAGCTCTAATATCAATGGGTTGTTAGATGCAGTATAATACAAATTATCATACCCGTTATGTTCGTTAGCTCCGTCTTGAAGGCCGTATGCAATCATTTTTTCAGCAATATAATTTCCCAGGGCGGCATAAGAACCCGACGAATAATCGGTTGATGTAAAATGCATATCGTAATTATACGATTCAAATAATGCAGTAAAAGAAGCTAAAGTAGTAGTAGCATTAGGGGAGTTTGCAAATCGGTGATTCAGTAAGCGATACATGGCATAACTCATGATTTCATGAATGGCTGCATCGGGATTACCGGAAGTTGCAATGCCGTCAAAGTTTATGGTGAAACCTCCAAAAGTTTTGCCTAAAAAAACCGTTTCGGCTGCATCGTTGAAAACTGCCCAGGAATCATACATGATTGCTGCACTGTGAAATAAGTTTCTGGCATGGATAGTAGGACGGGCAAAATCCTTTCTTATCGCTTCCAATAACTGTTCATTCCAATCTCTGGCCACACTGTGTTGCGTATTCCCTTTGACAGCAAATAAAAACACCGGTATAAAAAGCAAAAAGTATAAGTTTCTCATAAAAAAATTTGTGTAAACTTAAGAAAAGCAAACAAATAATGTTCATAAATGTCCATTGTTTAAATGTAGACCGATACCCGGAATTTTTGAGATAAGATCAGTTCACTACAGGGCAAAGATAATAGATATACTGAAAAACAAGTTAAGTAACATTTGGAAAAAGCAAAAGTATTACATACCTTTGGCGTTAATAACGCAAGATAGACATATGATCGTTTCCTTTGGTTCGAAACAAACCGAAATGATTTGGAAGGATATCCGAGTCAGGAAAATGCCGATTGAGATTCAGACTATAGGACGACGGAAATTGAGAGTTTTGAATAACTCACAAGATTTACTGGACTTAAGAATACCGCTTTCAAACCGGCTTGAAAAGCTCACTGGCACTATAAAGGAGTTTTATAGTATTCAAATTAATAAACAATGGCGAATTATTTTTAAATGGAACAACGGAAACGCGAGCGAAGTTAAAATACTAGATTATCATTGAAAAATATATAAAATGAAAAATATATAAAATGAAAAAGCTATCAAATGTACATCCGGGAGAAATTCTTTATTATGAATTTCTTGAACCTCTTGAAATCACGGCCTACCGACTTTCAAAAGCTTTGAGAATACCTCAAACAAGGATTTCGGAGATCATAAAAGGTAAGCGTAGGATCACAGCAGACACAGCTCTTCGGTTGAGTAAGTATTTTGGAAATTAGGCAAAGTTTTGGCTAGGACTTCAAAATGACTATGATATTGAACAAGAACAGATGGAGAAAAAAGCAGAGTTAGAAGGAATAGAGAAATTTGAAAATAAAAATGTTGCCTAATAATAATTAAAAACTCAAAGTTTCACTTCGGGTCAGCGATGCTCTTTGGCCATGAAACTTTAAACTTGGAACTTTCAAACTTTAAACTGTATGATGTCTAAAAATATAGCAACTTTTAGCCGGATTTTTGGAAGGCAAAGGTATGGAATGAAATATTCTGTGCTATAAGACAGTAAATTTTAATATTTGGTAAAATTTTATACAATAAAAAACAGATTAAGTGTAAAAAGAAAGTACTTTTGCAATTTATTAAAAATAATTACATGGCTGAAATTGCATTAGAAATCCAGGAAAAGAAAACAGGTAAAGAATTATATAGTTATCAGAAAGGAGCAATAGGGCAAATATTTGAAAAATTTGAAAATGCTCCGAAAGACTATCATTTGTTATATCAATTACCAACAGGCGGTGGTAAAACGGTTATTTTCTCTGAAATTGTACGTCAATATTTAAAGCATCATTTCAGGAAAGTACTGGTAATGACACACAGGGTCGAGCTATGCAGGCAGACATCCGAAATGCTTACCAGTTTTGATGTACGTAATAAAGTGGTCAATAGCACAGCCAATCTGGACGACCAGGCAAATTATAGCTGCTTTGTGGCAATGGTAGAAACTTTAAATAACCGTCTGAATGACAATAAGTTGGATATTTCCGATATCGGATTGGTCATTATTGATGAGGCACATTATAATTCGTTTACCAAATTATTTAAATTTTTCGAAAAATCTTTTATACTGGGGGTTACCGCCACTCCGTTAAGTTCGAATAGGAACTTGCCTATGAAAGATAATTATGATGAGCTTATTATTGGGGAATCTATCGAGGAATTGATTAAAAATGAATTTTTAGCACGTGCTGAGATCTTTCGGTACGATATGAGTTTAACTTCCCTGGAGGTGGGGTCTAACGGAGACTATACCGTAAAATCATCTGAAGAGCTCTATACGACAAATGGTATGTTAGATCAATTGTTAAATGCATATACAAGTTGTGTCAAGGGTAAAAAAACATTGATCTTTAATAATGGTATCAATACTTCAATTCAGGTCTATCATACCTTTAAAACTGTCGGATACCCCATAGCGCATTTGGATAATACAACCAGTAAAAAACAACGGAGAGATATCTTGAAATGGTTTAAGGAAACTCCGGATGCTATTCTTACTTCGGTAAGTATTCTGACGACGGGATTTGACGAACCTACCATAGATGCTATTATCTTGAACAGGGCTACCCGGTCGTTAACATTATATTATCAAATGGTAGGACGCGGTTCCAGGATTCTGAATAATAAATCGACATTTACTGTAGTAGATTTGGGAAATAACGTACACAGATTTGGCCCTTGGGGAGCCAATTTAGACTGGCAAATGATTTTTAGATCGCCCGATTTTTACATAGATCGCCTGTTGGATGACGAAGCGCTGGAAAGGAATTTTAAGTATCAAATGCCTGATGCAGTACGTGTACAATTTAAAAAATCCGAAGAAGTCTATTTTGACGTTATTGCTACATATAAAGCAGCCATTGCAAAAGGGGAATCCTCAAAAACAGTGCTGGAAAAATCTATTGAACAACACGCAAAAATATGTACCGAAAACAGTGAGGATGTCTATGATGCCTTAGCACTCACTAAATTATTAAATGATGATATTGATCACAGAATCCAAAAATACGCCAAGTGCATTAGTAAGAGTACTCATAATTTCTTGACCTGGTTAAAAGAGGATTATCACAAAAAATTAAATGCCTACTTGCGTAAAAATTTTGATGCTCTTTTTGAAAAAATTCACGGGTATCTGCCTAAAGATTAATTGTTTTTTATTGAACTCATGTAAACTTTTATTTTTCTCAAAAAAAGAATGCTGTTTTCCTATCGTTTTAAAAGCTTTAAACTGAACTCATTTAAACTTTTTCAATTTGCTAAAAAATTGCTGTTTTTAGCTCTGTTTTTATCTTTTTTTCCTTCCGTAGCGCTATGCAACTCAAAAAAGCTTTCAACATATCTAAAAACTTCTAATTTTCGCTTACATCCAAAAAGTTTAAATGAGTTCTAATAGCTAAAAGCTATATATTGTTAAATTTTGATTAACAATACGTTACTAATAAATTTTTTTCTACCTTTACCGGACATAGTTATGAAAAAAGAAGCAAAAGTTGCTCTATTTTCCACATTTACAAAGTAATTAACCCCTAGCAAATTGCTAGCCTAAAAATTTACCCATATGAAACCTTGATTACGGCGCAAAATAATTTTAGAGGAATCCGTCACAAAAGGGGATGAATAAGTAGATATAAAAAAAATCCGTCTATTTGTTTTTTAACAATTAACAATTAAAAACAGACGGATGATGAAAAAAGACACCGTTGCCTTTGAGCAATTAGTATCTCGTGGATGTGGGCTGGACGTCCACAAAGAGATTGTAGTAGTAACCATCCAAGGTAAAGGTATAAAAACCATGACAAAGAGTTTTCATACCTATACAAGTTCTTTGATAAAATTGAGAGATTGGTTAAAAAAGCATAAGATTACCCATATAGCTATGGAGAGTACAGGGGTTTATTGGAAACCGATTTATAATCCCAAGCAATTGTTAAGTATGGTACATGGATGCGTAAAAGCAAATCGAAAAGCCATAGAAGAATCTTTAACAGGATATGTTACTGCTCATCATCGCTTAATGCTAAAAAAGATATGGAAAAATATGCACCGATTAGAAACCACACTATCAGAAGTAGATCGTTCTATAGAAAAAGCCATAAAATCTTTACAGATTGAGCTAGATTTATTAGAACAAATCCCAGGTGTAGGTAAAAAAAGGTGCTATCGGTATCATCTCAGAAATAGGTGCAGATATGATTCAGTTTCCAGACCATAAGCATTTGGCCTCTTGGGCAGGAATGTGTCCAGGCAGTATCAAAGTGCAGGAAAAAACAAAAGTGGTAGAATTACCTATGGTAATAAATATCTGCGTTCAACTTTAGTAGAATTAGGTTGGGTAGCATCAAGAACAAAGAACACCTACTTTGAATCCAAATTCAAATCCATGTTGGGTAGACGAGGCAAAAAGAAAACCATAATCGCTTTAGGACATAAGATCCTCATTTCCGCCTACCATATCATAAAAGAGAAAGCAGAGTTCAAAGAATTAGGCCCAGACCATCTCAACAATTTTAGAAGAGACAAACTTGTAGCCTATTACAAAAAACAATTGGCTAATCTTGGTGAAGAAGTTATTCAAGTAGCCTAAAAACAAATAAAGGTCGATTTTTACTGTTGAGAAAACCACGGACATGAAACTGACCTCAAACTGTTAAGCACAAAAGAGTATTGCCATAGAGCATGTGTATGAAAATTTTACCTAAATGGTATTCTTAACAGTTTAACCTAAAACATTGATAATAAAAACTTTAAACATAAATTATTCGTATGAAAAATGTATTGTCAAACACTGCTCTTTTATTGGTTTGTCTTTTTATCAATTGCATATATGCTCAAGAGAATGAAGGAATACCCCCTGAGCCAACGGTGGCCTCTCTTGTAACAGTAGAAAAAGATTCGGTAAATAACTCCGACGGATTGCCCAAAGTATTCCGTTGTTACATCTTAATCTCGGAAGTTATAACTTCCCTATTCAACTTTTCTACAGCTCTTCGGGGATAAAGGTTGAGGAGTTACCATCCTATGTAGGTTTAGGGTGGAATTTATCCGCCGGAGGCGTTATCACTCGTTCTGTGATTAATTTACCCGATGACATGGTGAGTGACCTTCATGGAAATGGGATTCTCCATAATGATATGCTACAAGATATTGAGCTTTTGGAACAAAGTATTACTTCAGAAGGCTATAATGAAGATGTTTCAAGTAATTTTTTTAAAACAAAGGTAAACGAATCCTTACAGGACGGTACAAGAAATGATACACAGCCGGATATTTTCTATTTCAATGTTTTTGGAATTCAAGGAAAATTTGTATTTGACAAAAGCAAAAAGATTGTCAGTTTAAATAATGATAACTTCAAGTACAGTTACTCGTTGGATAGCGATGATGATACCCTATTATCATTCACTATTACAGATACTCAGGGAGTCCAATATGTTTTTTCTGAACGAGAATACTCTGAGACAGAATATGAAGGAGGAATTGCCTGGAGCTACATCAACAGCAGATCATTAAGACAAAGAGAAATTGATTATTCTTCTTCGTGGCATCTCACATCTGTTACCGCACCCAATAGCAGAACAATGCATTTTCAGTATCAGGATGAAACGCTTACATACGAAATTCGGAATGCCGTAATGGGAAAAATATGCGATACTGAACAATGTGAAGATAGTAATGTAAGTGAAGATCAGTGGGCATACAAAGATGTACTGAACAATACGAGCGGTGCAAAAACAAACTACAAATTATATGCAAAAAAGATAAGCCATATCAGTTCTGATACCTTTACGGTAGATTTTCAAAATATTCCCAGAGAAGAATCCAGGGAGGCGTAAAACTTCGCAGAATCACTTTAAATAACGCCATTGAAAAAACAGATGAATACCTGTTTGAATACGATTATTTTATCTCCCCCGAATACGATTATTTTATCTCCCCCGTATTCTATGATAAAAACAAGTAAAAGTTGAGATATTATTTTTACTAATTTATGCAGCAAATTTAAAAGTATCTACATAGGGTTTTTGTCGTTTGACAACGGCAAACACTCTTGCTATTAATTTGTTTCTAATAATGTTAACGGTACTCATTTTACTTTTGCCTTGTTTTATTCTTTTATGATAGTATAATTTCATTTCTGGGTTATGTTGTATAGCAGAAATAGCGCACATATTAATAATTGCTTTCAATTTTTTATTAGCCAAATGAGAGACTTTTGTACGTCCTTTAATACTAGTTCCAGATTGGTAAGGAAAAGGAGCAACACCACAATAAGAGGCAAACTTTCTCCAGTTTTCAAATTTTGAAAAATTGTCAGTAAACACAATCATCATTATAGCAGTTTGCATTCCTATACCTTTAACACTAGTAACAAGTTTATAGGTTTCTTTTAACATTATATTTTGGTCAATAATAGCTTGCATTTGAGTATTAATCTTGTGTATTTGTTTGGTTAGTTCTGCAATCATTTTTTGTTGAACGTCAAAGATTATTTTATACTCTTTTGCTTTATAAATTCTTTTTTGTTCTTTCAAAGTAACTTTAAAACCAGCTCTTTGTTTGTTAAGTTTTGTCCTTAAAGATAAGAGACTTTTTAGTTGTAATATACTTCTTTTAGGTAGCTTACTGGGTTTAAGTTCTTCTTTTAATCGATACCCATATAGAGCAATGCGTTTGGCATCAATTTGGTCATCCTTTCCACGAGCAATACCAATAGATCTTTTAATTTCTAAACCAGAAGCTATGAAAAAAGATAATTTTTGTTCAGTTAAAGACACAGATAATAAATGAGAGTACATTCCTGTATGTTCAAATACAAACATGGTTTCTTCTTTAGAGAAAGACGAATTTTTAAAACTCCACTTTAGCATTAATTTAAATCCAGATTTACTGTTCTCAAACTGTTGAACAATTTGTTTAGAATAGATACAAACATCAATTAATAATTTACTGACATCGATTCCGATAATTTCATTTGTTTTCATAATTTTGTAATTAGATATTAATAATAGTTACTTAAACTAAGACCTTTAATAAGGGCAGAAACTGAAATTCTATATGGTTCTAAGTAACTTTTAAAAAGAACGGAGACTAATACGGGGGATGGCTCTAAAAAGCTAGCTGGCCGCTAAAGTTCACTCCGTTCTTTTGTGTTTTTGGTTATCAACAAAATAAGAGTTATTAACAAAGAAAAAAAGAAGCAAAAAAAGAAATTTCATCATAACTATTATGTTTTTATTTTAAGTAATTATTTCTATTTGCTAATCTAAAGGCTCGTCCTAGTATGTCACGCAACCGCTACCGCTAGCATTTGCTAGTGGCGTTTGTGAGTAAAACAACGAAAAAAAGGAGTTTAAGAAATTAAGATATTTTTTTCGTTGTTTTTAGCAAATTACAGTTTACAAAAACGCTTGCAATACCTGTTCTAAAGCGGTTATTTTATTTTGGTTTTAAAACCTGCTCCGTTCACACCCCAAAATTTACCGAAAACAAAAAAGTTATTAACATTCCTTTTTTTCTTCTCTACCCCTTTATACGCCTATCTTTCTTCCGTTTTTTCTTTGTTTTTGTTTTCCGCCCCATTCCGCCCTCATTTCAGGGGTTTTTGTGGGGGCGAAAAACACAGAAAAACGAAACCAAAAACAGCTCAAAACCAAAGCAAAAAAGAGAAGAAAAAGTACAAAAAAGAACAGAAACAAAACCCTAAATCTGAGAGCCGAAAAACGGCTAAAAAAGAGCAAAAAACAGGCTTAAAATTGCTTTTAAAAATCAAATACTAAATTGACAAAAAAGTGAACAAATAAGAACCGCCTAAAACTTGTATTGAGTTTGCCAAAATATCAAAAATAGTTTGTTTAAAAACTAAAAAAATGGGTTGAAAACCCAAAAAAAAAGCCCCAAAAATTGCACTGCGGAGCAGAGCAAAAAAAGAAAAATAAAAAATCCTTTACTACCTACGGCAGTAATAAAAAAAGCCCCACCGCCTTTGGCGGAAAAAAAGCCCAAAAAAATACTCCGATTTTCGGAGCATAAAAATCAATTTTGCTAATAAATTGACAAAAATCAGCTTATAAAATGGGTTGCAGAACCACAACCAACCAACACCGACAAAATGGCGTAATTGTTAATAACTCAAAGTCAAAAAACAGTCAATATTTAGAGAGAAATGAGAAGTAAAACGCCTAAAACCAAAAAATAATTCAGCCTTAAAATAAGAACAAAAATTTAGGTCATAAAATCTTAAATTAGGCGCAAGATTTGTCAAAATAATTGCGGAAAATCGCAAAAAAAACCTGTGTCGGCTCACTAAAAAAGTTCAAAAATTGCCCTGCAAAGCAGTGTAAAAGAAGAAGAAAAAACAAAAAAAATGTTTGTGGTTGATTACCACAAAAAGCCCCACCGCAAAGCGGTAAAAAAAGCCCAAAAAAACAGTTTGTCTTTGGCGTGATGAAGCCGAATAATCGGCTCAAAAAAATAACAAATAAATGACTGTTTCAGTCAAAAAAAAGCCCTTTTGCCTTACGGCAATAAAAAAATGAAATTTAAGATAAAAAACGTTTTAAAAGACCAAAAACGAAACGAAAAAAAGCCCAAGAAAAACCACCACCAAAAAAACCTAAAAACCCAAACGAAAAACACAAAAAAGCCCCACAAAAACCCCTGAAATGAGGGCGGAATGGGGCGGAAAACAAAAACAAAGAAAAAACGGAAGAAAGATAGGCGTATAAAGGGGTAGAGAAGAAAAAAAGGAATGTTAATAACTTTTTTGTTTTCGGTAAATTTTGGGGTGTGAACGGAGCAGGTTTTAAAACCAAAATAAAATAACCGCTTTAGAACAGGTATTGCAAGCGTTTTTGTAAACTGTAATTTGCTAAAAACAACGAAAAAAATATCTTAATTTCTTAAACTCCTTTTTTTCGTTGTTTTACTCACAAACGCCACTAGCAAATGCTAGCGGTAGCGGTGATTTTCTTGGGTCATACTGATTTGTATCTTTTTTCTTTTCAAAATTTGAGTATAAACATTGCTACAATATTGTATTCCTCTATCAGAATGATGTATGATTTCTTCGGTATTTTTAGTTTGATAAATAGCTTTATTTAAAGCTCTAACACAGCCTTTAAGTTCTAAACTATCACTAATATCATAGCCTACTATTTTTCTTGAATACATATCAGTAATAAGTGCTAAATAACAAAATCCATTTATAGTTCTTATATAGGTAATATCCGAAGCCCAAACTTGGTTAGGTCTATTAATGATCAGGTCTTTTATGATATTTTTATATTTATAAAAACGATGGTAAGAGTTGGTTGTTTTAGAAGAATATTTTTTCCTTCTAATTAACAAATTATTTTCTTTTAAGATTCTAAATAACTGGTCTCTACCTATATTTATATTCTGTTTCCTAAAATCATTATGTAAGGATTTCATTAGCTTTCTAGTACCTTCTCTGGGTAATGTTTTCCTGCTTTTTTTAACAAGCATTATTACATTTTGTTCTATTTGTTTTTTAAGAACAAACCTTTTTTGATATTTGTAATAAGCATCTCTTTTTAACTCGAAAGCATTACAAATAGTAGCGATGGCGTACCTTCTTTTTTTTCTATTAATCGGTGCTATTTTCATTAAGGCTTTATGTTTAAGTTTTTTTTTAATTCTTCAACATTTTTATAGCCAAGATTTTCAGCAGCTACTTCAAGATAACTATCATTCACAAGTTTATCTAGATCCTTTTTAATAAGAAGATCTTTGAGTTGTTTTAGCTCTTTTTGAAGGGCTTTAATACGGGATAATTCGTCGTCTGTTTGCACGGTTACACGGGTGTTCATTAAATCTTTACGGTCATATTTTTTAATCCATACGTTTATCGTACTAGATTGTATGCCGTAAGTTAAGGCAATTTGTCTTTTGGAATGGTTTCCTTTGGTAAGTTCTGCTAATACTTTGAGTTTAAAACTCTCACTATAACGTCTTACATATCCATCATTTTTATACATATACTTGTTGTTTTTTGTATACATATTTCAGGACGGGTCACGTGTGCTGATAACGGTAAATTGTATGAGTAGTGGCAGACTGCGTAGCTCTTCTTTATCAAACTGCTACGCCGCTAGAGCTGGCTACAAACCTTGAAATTATGCACTTTGCCTGCCATTATTTATACAAAATGTTGTAAGCCGTTAATTTATCTCATTCATTATCTGGGCTAAGGAAATTGCGAGTGTATCTCTTACAAAAGTTTGAAGGTTATGCTTAACACGTTCAACATTCCCTTCTAATGAAATAGTATGAGGTTTAATATTAAGAGGCAAACTTGTAATGATATTATCCTTGTTCCCCGTCCTTTTATATCCTTTGATTCTATTCTTTGGATTCAATGTTTTTGGCTCAATAAACTCAAGAAATGCTCCAACTGCCATAGTTGTGTCGTCATATCCATAATGGTGCATTGAAAGTATTATCTGATATTGTCTTTTTTCTGATAGAACAACTGACAATTTAAACCAATCTCTCGGTAATGACCTATTGAAAAAATAATCATGCTCCTTAGCATACTCAACTATCTGGTGCGTAAAATAATAATACTTATCATTTGAGGTATTGGCAACTTCTAAATAAATCCCCGCAGTTTCTTCTGGAATCTGTCCTCGTAATTCCTCATATACTTTCTCAGTAATTTCATTGCAATAATTAAAAATTAGATTTCGGTTATCACTAATTTGTTTAATTCTTGCTTCCTTAAGAGAGTCTTTCCATGTGTTTACTTTTTTCGAAAGTGCTGATGCAATATCCGAAATAGATGTTGTTGAAACGGTTTCCAGTTTTAAATTTAATACAACCTCAATATTTCTTTTTTGTACTTCACTAAAGAAAACAACCAGTTCATTAGGCTTTTCAGTATCTGCATTTTCAAGAGCTTCTATGTATCTTTTCTTTTCAGTTCGTTTAACTGTAAAAGGAAACAAGCCATGCTTAATTAGTATCAGACTTGCAAGTAATCGCGCAAGTCTTCCATTTCCATCTTGAAATGGATGAATAATTGAAAATGCATGATGAAACCAAGCCGATATAACAATAGGAGAAGCTTCTCCGTCTTCTAATCCTTCGTATATATTGATTAACTTATCAATTTCGTTCTCAACATGTATCGGGGGACAATAGATAAACTTTGTACCATCACTCCTGCGAGGGTTATTCTCATGTTCTTTAAATTTTCCTTTAAGCAATGGCACTCTAACTTGTCTGCCTAATGTGTCAATTGCCTCTGAAAAGTCTTGATTTTTAGTTATCAATTGGTGCAACTGTAAAATAAAGTTTTTCGATATAGGTCTTTCATTTTTAACTACATCGAAGATAAAGTCAATTGCTTCAAAGTGGTCAGATAAATAGCCAATAAGTTTATTTGGGGAGATATTTGTATCACCATGCTGTAAATATGATTCTACAAATCCTTCCTTGATAAAAGTTTCAGTGATTCCTTCTTTTAAATCATAAAGTCGCTCAACAATTCCAGTTTCAATTGCGTGTTGTCTTTTTAATCTATTTAAGAAATCTTCATATTCTTTAGAACCTGATTGTAATATTTCCCTTTTTCGATACCAAGAAGGAAGAATGTCATCTAATTTTGAAGTGTCTGTTTTATTCCATTCATCATCAAATCTGATTGGTTTCCATAGTTCAATGTCTTTGTTCATAATTCATAAATTTAAATCTATATCTTACTCGTCAAATTGACGATTGTTTAAAATCAAAAATACAGTATTATTTTCAAAATCGGCTCATTAATTGCACTGAGCTCAGGGCAAACGCATTAAACTTTTTAAAAACCCTATTGATATGTAATGTTCTTAATTCATTGAGATTCAGTTAGTTATTAGTTGTTTATGTTATTGATTGTTTGTATATTATACTGATAATCAATAATTTAATAGTTTTGAAAACAACAAACAAACTAAAGACCATATTCGGTCAAATTCCTGATTTTAGACGCACCCACAAGCAACTTTACGATTTAGAGAGCATCCTTCTTATCGGGATAATTTCAGTTATTTGTGGTGCAAATTCATGGAATGAAAAGGAAGACTATGCCTATTCAAAAGAAGATTTTTTACGCTCTTTTTTAGATCTACCCAATGGCATACCTTCTCACGACACTTTTAATCGTGTATTCTCTAATATTGATAGTGTAGAATTTGAAACATGTTTTATACAATGGGTTAGTACGCTAGCTGAACTGCAACCCAAAGAAGTAATTGCTATTGATGGTAAAACCATTAGAGGGGCTAAGGCATCTGGTAAAAAATCCCCTGTACATATGGTAAGCGCTTGGGCAAATGAAAACAACTTAGTTTTAGGGCAGGTAAAGACCCATGAAAAATCTAATGAAATTACTGCAATTCCAGAATTACTAAAAGTGTTATCATTAAAGATACTATTGTAACTATTGATGCTATGGGATGTCAGACAGATATAGCTACTGCCATTGTTGACAAACAAGCGGACTATATTTTAGCTGTAAAACAAAATCAAGCACAATTATATCAAAATATTGAAGATGAATTTAGATTTGGTGAAAATATAGCAACCTCTATAAGTGAAGAACTAGACCATGGAAGGATAGAAACCCGAAAATGCAGTGTTATGACAAACTTTCAATGTATTACACCGGATAATAAATGGGATAGTCTTACTGCTATTGTTAAAATAGAAAGCAAGCGTGAATTTAAAAACTCTGATAAACCAATAGAAACAGCTACACGCTATTATATATCTAACACAAAGGCTAAGCCTAAAGATTTTCAAAAAACCATACGTTCACATTGGGGTATTGAAAATAAACTGCATTGGACCTTAGATGTTGCATTCGAAGAAGATGCTTCTAGAAAAAGAAAAGATAATGCTGCGCAAAACTTTTCTATTCTAAACAAAATTGCGCTTAATCTTCTTAAAAATGAAAAAGCATCTAAGGTTGGTGTCAAAAGTAGAAGATTAAAGGCTGGATGGGATAATCATTACCTCATTAAAGTGCTAAATCTTATGAAAGTTTAATGCGTTTGCCCTGAACTCTAGACATATTGTCATTTCTATATAATAAAAAATAAATAAGTATAAGTATAATGCTTAATATTAAAGATATAGTTTTTCTCATTATCAAAGTTTTATTAATTATTTAATATTTGAAAGCATTACTAATAATGACATTATCGGCACTGCTTTATAAGGGAAATTCGAAAAAGTCTCAAGGTCACTAAATTTTGAAAACTGAAAAATATTAATTATTCGAAAATCAAAACTTATTTCTTTTCTGTGTCCGTATCCGTAATACATAATCTCTATCGAAAATTAAGTTTCAATGCTCAAAATGGATTACTTTTAAAACCATCTTGAGAAAATTTCGGGATAATTTGGCCTCAAAACCCTAGTATTTATAAAAAGGGTTCTAGTTTTAAGAACTTCCCTTATAAATTAATTTTACCATTCTGTGGAATTTCCACATGAATACGCCCAAGATATGGTGTCCACGGCTAAACCAACAGCTAGCCACCAAGTAAATGGTCCACCTGCCGCTGCTGCAACAAATACACCCCCGTAAGAGCAAAAGCTGTCGACGCACCACAGCCATCTCCTGAAATGTTTTCCATCTGATTTAATTCTAACTGTTTCATAATAATAAAACTTTTTTATGGTAATGATCATTAAAATTACTATAATTTTTTCTCATTTTAGTGAGCATCACCGGGGTAAACAATGCTATGAATTGCTTAAAGTCACTCATAGTTCTATGACTCTTCTTTGCAAAGAATATGTTCATTCTTTTAATTCATTTGAAAAAAAATTGAGTAACAATTTCGTTAAGCAGCAATTTCGTCAGGCAGCAATTCTTTACTACTAATTCTATTTTCATTGCCAATATATGAATAAATTTTAAAGAACCTGGTTTTTTCATAAAAAATTATGTTAAATAATTAAACCCAAATATAGTAAAAAAATTAACAATACGACAATTTTGTCGTGTTATTTTTACCCTATTACTTCTACCTTCCTGTGAAAACAGATGTATGAGTAGTTTAAGTATTAAGGATCTGATACAAAAAATAGGTAAACGGATTTATCATCTGCGTAAAGAGTCTAATATGACTCAACTCGACCTGGCCGTAAAATCCGAAATTGATGAACGTCAAATTCAACGCCTTGAAAACGGGCATACGTCTCCAACCATAAAAACGTTATTAAAAATAGCAAATGCCTTCGGAATTTCTCTATCGGAGCTATTCCGGTTTGATTGACATTTTTGAATGAAAAAAAAGAACTTTCAACTTTTACACTTTCCAACTTGAAACCGTATAAATACCTATCAGCGTTTAAACCCATATTCACGTTCTACCTTACAAATACGCAATTGATATTGTTTGTACCACTGTGCTCTTCCCCTGTTTCTGGCTTCCGTATGCTCAACATGTGTTTTCCATTGTAAAATGGCATCCAAATCTTTCCAGTACGAAACCGTGATCCCTACCTCATCTCTGGCCGATTCAATACCTAAATATCCTTTTTGTTGTTTTGCCAGTATTTCCATTCTTTCGGCAGTTTCCTGATAATCAACTAAATCATCAGTCAGTAGCGTGGTGAAAATTACAGCATAATATGGTGGTTGTAAATGACTGACAATCATAATATCAATTCGTATTTGGTTTCGGGTAACTGTAGATCGGGCGCCATTCCTTTGGACACTACCCTGAAATTACATTTTTCTAAAATCCTAGCGGATGCTATATTAGCATCTACTACATATCCCACTAATTTAGGAAACCCTGAGGACTGACAGTACTTTACCAACCCTTTACATACTTCAAAACCGTATCCGTTTCCCCAGTACTTTTGTAAAAAGCGATAACCTAATTCATCGTCATTCTGATCGTCTTTTATCAACGCTACACTTCCAATAAATTCGGCATCACATTTTCTTTCTATTGCATAAATAAAGAAGTCATTTTCCGGATGGTCATATTTGGCAATTAAATCAATTAATTCTTTTTTATTTTCCGCCAAAGGTTTTATAATGCCTGTTACATATTGCATCACCAACGGGTTACTCTGCATTTCATGAAAAGGGTATAAGTCATTTATTAAAAGCCCTCTAACTAATAATCTATCGGTTTCAAAAGTCGTTTTCTTCCTCATTTCTTTCCTGATAATTATTGTAAATTTGTCTTGCTCAAATGTACAAGAATGAATACAGATAAAAAAGTAGCTTTTTATACTTTAGGTTGTAAACTTAATTTTTCCGAAACGGCCACTATTGCACGTAGTTTTACAAATGAAGGTTTTATTCGTGTTCCTTTTGACAATAAAGCGGATATTTATGTAATCAATACCTGTTCCGTAACTGACAATGCCGACAAAAAATTTAAAACCGTTGTTAGAAATGCATTGAGAAAAAATGAAAATGCTTTTTTAATTGCTATAGGTTGTTATGCCCAATTAAAACCAGAAGAATTAGCAGCCATAGACGGTGTTGATCTGGTTTTGGGAGCAACAGAAAAATTTAATGTAACCAGTTATATCAATGAGTTGACTAAAAATGATACTGCCCAAATACATTCTTGTGAAATTACCCACGCCAATTCTTATATAGGCTCTTACTCTATTGACGACAGAACCCGGGCATTTCTAAAAGTTCAGGATGGTTGCGATTATAAATGTACTTACTGTACGATTCCTCTGGCGCGTGGTATTTCCAGGAGTGATACATTAAAAAACATATTGCAAAATGCTGAGGAAATCTCTAAAAAAGGCATCAAAGAAATTGTGTTGACAGGAGTGAATATCGGGGATTACGGAAAAGGTGAGTTTGGCAATAAAAAACATGAACATACTTTTTTGGAATTGATACAAGCCCTGGATAGTGTTAACGGAATCGATCGTTTGCGAATATCTTCCATAGAACCTAATCTCTTGACAGACGAAATGATAGATTTTGTAGCCAAATCAAATGTATTTGTACCGCATTTTCATATCCCTTTGCAAAGCGGGAATGATATTTTGCTTAAGAAAATGAAACGCCGTTATTTGCGAGAGGTTTATACAAGAAGGGTTGCAAAGATCAAAAAGGTGTTGCCTAATGCGTGCATTGGCGTGGATGTTATTGTTGGATTTCCGGGAGAAACAGACGCGCTTTTTTTAGAGACCTATCACTATTTGCAGGAGTTGGATATTTCTTATTTGCATGTATTTACATATTCCGAACGTCCAAATACGGAAGCTGCTTTTATGAATCATGTAGTTCCTAAAAATATTCGTACAAAGCGTAGTAAAATGCTACGCGGTTTATCGGTTAAAAAACGTAGGGCATTTTACGAAACACAAATAGGAAATACCACAACAGTTTTATTTGAAAGCGAAAATAAAGAAGGTTATATTCACGGATTTACAGAAAACTATGTAAAAGTAAAAACGCCCTGGAATCCGGAATTAGTAAATACTTTACATAAAATAATAATGACAAAAATTGATGAAGATGGCCTAATGCGTTTTGATTTTGTAAAAGAAAAAATGTTAGCATAGATGTCAAAAATCCATATTTATTGTATGCCTGGCTTAGCTGCAAGCCCCCGAATTTTTGAGCATGTAAAATTGCCCGAAACACAATTTGAAATTCATCTTTTATCGTGGAAAATTCCATTGTCTACAAATGAAAGTATTCAAGAGTATGCTGCAAGAATGTGTAAAGACATCGTTCATAAATGCCCTGTACTGATTGGCGTTTCTTTTGGAGGGGTGTTAGTACAGGAAATGAGTAAACTTATCGATACAAAAAACGTTATCATTATTTCCAGTATCAAAACACACCGCGAACTTCCTAACCGGTTAAAACTCGCAAAAGTGACAAAAGCATATAAATTATTTCCTACACGGCTTGTGGAAAACCTTGAAGAGTATACAAAATATTTCTTTGGAGATTTCCTGAAAAAACGCGCCGAGTTATACCATATGTATTTATCTGTAAGAAATAAGCGATATATGGAATGGGCAATATACAATGTATTGCATTGGAAGCAAGAACATCCTCCGGAAAACCTTACTCATATTCAAGGCTTGGAAGATAATGTATTTCCCGTAAGGTATATCAAGGGTTTCATTCCCGTAAAAAATGGAACACACGTGATGATTTTGATGAAAGCAAAGGTCATCTCACTAATAATTTGTAATGCTTTAACTTGAAAAATCTATAACAATTCTTTACTTTTAGAGTTATCTTTAAAGAAATTCTTAAAGCAAAGAAGAAATATATGAAAAAATCAATGCGCTTTTTAATGGTTGTACTGGTGGTAATATTCTTTATTAATGGTGTGTATATTGCTGATGTTGATCCCAAAAATACTGCGGAAAATTACATTATAAAAGCATTGGAAATTCCAAAAGGATTACATTTTGCCGGTGAAAAAGTTCCTACGGAACGGCATGATGTCAGAGAACGTATGGACCGTGAGTTGTTGGTAAATACCTATTGGCAGTCTAATGGTTTGCTAATGATTAAAAGAGCACACAAATATTTTCCTATTATCGAGCCTATTTTAAAAGCCAACGGAATCCCGGACGATTTCAAATATTTAGCAGTTGCGGAAAGTGGTTTGCAAAACAATTCGTCTCCTGCCGGTGCTGCCGGTTTCTGGCATTTTTTAAAACATTCAGCAAGAGAATATGGTTTGGAGGTAAATAAAAATGTGGATGAACGATACCATTTGGAAAAAGCCACCAAAGTAGCTGCCGACTATTTGAAAAAAGCAAAAGAACGCTTTGGCAGTTGGACACTAGCCGCCGCTGCATACAATGCGGGAAATGCAAGAATAGCAAAACGTCTGGAGGTGCAGCAGGTTTCTAATTTTTACGATGTTTTGCTAAACTCGGAAACCTCCCGCTATATATTTCGAATTGTCGCTTTAAAAGAAATCATATCAAACCCCAAAAAATATGGTTTTGAGTTCACACAAGAAGATTTGTATATATTGCCCGAAACCACTGTTGTAAAAGTAGATACGGTTATTACAAATATTGCTGCTTTTGCAAAGCGTTTCGGAACAAATTATAAAGAACTCAAATTACACAACCCCTGGTTACGGGAAAATAAACTGAATAATAAAAGTCGGAAATTATATGAGGTTAAAATCCCTTTAAAATGAACGAACTTTTAACTTAGAACTTTCAACTTTTAAAACTTTGAGACCTTTGCAAAATAGGAATATATTCCATATTTGAATTGATTTTGCAAAGGTCTCACTTTATAATATCATCTTTTCAATATCTTTTTGGTCACAAAACCTCTTGCCGTATGTATTTTGATGAAATACAATCCGCTGGATAGTTCTTCTACATGGATTGTATGTAGGTTTCTGCTCATTTCTTTTATTTTAGTTCCCAGCAAAGAAAACAGTTCAATTTTTGTGATGTCTGATTGAAAGGAGGTTGTATACAATACATCTGTTACCGGATTGGGATATACCTTAATGGTTCGATTCCACAACTCACCTGCTATACTTAAAGTACAATTATTACCAACTTCATAAGAAAAGTACTTAGTTACTGCCAATCCACCGGCAAAAGCAAATTTGCAAGCATAGCTTATGGTTGACCCAATAGTTTGCCCGCTTATGGTTTTAGAAAAAGTCAAGCCTGAAACATGATCCATCAGTGTTTCCGTAAAAGGAGATTCCTGCCACAAATAAGCAATGACCCCGGTTTTATTATCGAGTAATTCAAAGGTAAATGTAACAGCGTTTCCACTAGTCTCAAAATGATAAGTATAACCTATATCAAAAGTACCCTGCTGAGCTTCCGAACTGGTTCCCGAACATGCCGTATTTGTATCTTCTGTAGTGGTTGCCTGTAGGGCAATTGGATTATTTGCAGCCGTATTGCCTGTTATATCTCTTCCTTCAATACTAAAATCGTATACTGTTTCAGGAGTTAAACCATTAATGATGAATGATTTTTGAACTCCCGAATCACCGGTTGTTGACATAGTTTCCGAACCATAAGAAATATCGTAAATAACAGTTCCGGAATCATCGGTCCCGGTTAATAAAAGTTCAACTGATCTTGATGTAATAGTTCCAATAGCAGCCGAAAAATTCGTTGGAGCTTCAGTATCATCAGGGTTGCCATTACAATTATCGCCGACCACATAACTTATATATTTCGTTACCGATAACCCTCCTGCATATGCAAACTTACAAGCATAGGAGATCGTAGCACCGGTGGTCAGCCCTCCTATTATTTTTGAAAATGTTAATCCCGAAACATGATCCATCTGTGTTTCCGAAAAAGGTGATTGCTGCCACAAATAAGCAACCACCCCTGTCCTGTCCGTATCTAATAATTCAAATGTAATGGTTACGTTACTTCCTATCGTTTCAAAAGTTGCGGTATATCCAACTGAAAACGGGTTCCCGTCTATATGCTCATTTGATGTTTCACTGCATGATACTACTTCGTTTACCGTTATATGAATTATCTGTGAAGTTCCCTGAGTACCTTCGTTATCTGTAGCTACCGCAGTAATTTGGTGTGTTCCGGGGCTTGCTCCTGTCCAGGTAAAACTAAAAGGAGCTATGGTATCTTCTCCTATTTTCACCGCTCCATTGTAAAACTCAACTAATGAAACGGTTCCGTCCAAATCACTTGCCGTGGCAGATAGCATGATATCTGTTCCCTCTGCAAATGACGAATTGTCTGCCGGAGCGGTAATGGTGGCGGTGGGATTCGCATTGGCATTAGCCTGTACAATTACCAGAACAAAACTACTCGCTGAATATGTACCATCACTTACTGTCAGTTTACATTTATATACACCTTCTTCCAAATTAGAAATGGCAGGCGATACGGACGTATTATTATCAAAATTTATAATGGAAGGCCCGTAAATCTGTTCCCAATTGTATGTAATGGTTTGACCTTCCGGGTCATTACTCAAAGAACCGTCTAAACTTGCTGTAGTTTCCGGCAAAATCACTACTACATTAGTGCCTGCATTCGCAATAGGCGGTACATAATTTAAAGAACTTACATAGGAAAAGTCCATTTTTCCTATATTAAATTCACCATTTGTCACTACTAATCGCAATATATGTGATCCCTCCGTTAATTCAACATTTGTTACCACTTTATCGACCCAAGTGCTCCAATCATTAGTGGTAGTCAATGTTGTACCGGAGCTAATGACAGTTCCGTCTATTTCAAAATGAAAAGGCCCGCCACCGTTGGAATTCCCTGAAGCATATCGTATGATAACATTATAAAAACCTGCTGTTTGCACATCGATACTATATTCCAACCATTCTCCGGCTGTGATCCATCCTACTGTTTTTCCTTCAACTGTCTCCGAAACAGCATCAACGTATTCGTCTGTCCTATAATTTCCCTGGTTATCCTGTGAAGTATCTACATAAGCGATGTTTTGCCCAACTCCGCCTTCAAATCTATCATAATTACCTGCTTCAATAATTCCCGGAATTTGATATGCCGTTGTCAAATAAGGGACTTGTTCTCCAACTTGTACATTCACAATATTTGTTATATTAAATGCATCATTCACAAACACTTTGGCATACATTCCATGAATACCAAGCGTTAGATTTTCGGCTTCTATTTCATAGGGTGCGGATGTGTCTTCTCTTATAGATGTGCTCCCGTCAAAGAATTCTATTTTGGTAACTCCCGTTCCTGTAATTGCAGCAGTGAGGCGAACACTTCCGCCTGGGTAAGCCTGATTAAAATCAGACGATAAAACTCCGGTAACATCTATATCTCTACTGGTGACCATCTCATTGGCAGGAACATCCAGTGCATAACCGTCGGAAAATGTAACGGTAATAGGCGCATCCGAATAATTATGAGCAACATATGTCATTTCACCATTTTTAGTAAATGAGGCTGCTATGGGATAATCAGCAGTAATGGTTGCATTTACCGTACCCAGTGCATTCATTGCGTGTAACCAGTGATAGGTCTGTGCATCTGATATTCCGAATTTCAAAGAGCGATCCGGATAAGAATCGTACAAATCAATGGCTGCCTGCGGATCGGTAAAGGATAAATATTTCCAATAGGTATCATGCCATAAATGAGGGTTTGCCTCATTACTTAAAATACCTGTATGTGATGAAATTTCTGCCCATAAAGATTGTGCGTATGTCGTATTATGACCTAAATATAAAGACCCTCCGTGAATGGGATACATCTCTATTCCGTATGCTGCGGCAATATCCGAAGTAAAGAACGTTTGATTGTCATATCCGTTTCCCCAAATTCTCGATGCCAGGCTATATCCATAACCCGGTTTAAAGGTTCTTTGGTGCATGTCAAACCAATATTCTTCGATAGCTGTTTGTTCCGTAGTATATATGTAAATTCCCAAATCCCGAATGGCATCATTTTCCGTAAGAGTGCCCCAATGAATTAAAGAGGACGCGAACTGCATACTCTCCGAAGTAGATTCCTGATCATTTCCAAAAGGAAAAGTTGCAAAACCATTTGCCCAACTGTGTCCTGCATAGGGGCTAAAGTTTCTTAAAAAAGGAAACTGCGTATCATTTCTGTCGTCCGAAGCCGCATCCCGAATGAGTAGGTTTATCATCTCTCCCCATTGGTCTGCCCATCCGGGCTCAAATTGTTCCATAAATGCCGCTGCATGAATAAAATACCCCCAGTGGAAGTGGTGGTCATTGATATTATTATCTTGGCCATGGCCTGCCGGATACCCTAGCATTGCGGACCAAGTATCATTATAGTAGAATAGGAAAGCGACCTCTCCGGGTTCAGCTTTCAACCAATCTTCCAATCGTTCTTTTATGGTGAGAATCATTTTATCTCTTGCCACTATATCTCCTGTTTCATCTGCTATCCGGGCTGTTTGTATCATTCGATTCATCACCTGCCCTTCATTGTAAGAATCTGTCCATGTAGCCAGCCCTTCATTTTCAATTTGGGAGATTTTATCGTCTAAGGCTGCCGGACTGAATCCGGAGCTATAATTGTCCAGATAGGGTAATGTTGGTAATATCCCTTTAAATGTATTCTCCACAATAAATGTATTACCATCTAATGTTTTTATTTCGCCTCTGATAGAACTATAAGTATATCCATTGGGTTGCGCAGATGTAGTAGCCAAATGCACCCACTGATGAGGCAGCAATCCTAATAAAACGGTAGATGCTGTTCCTTCTTTTACATCGGTAGTTACTGTAAAGGTGGTTGTTAACTTAGCATTACTTTCATTATAACTCCAGGTAGTAGTTGTATTACCTGGAAAAACATAGGCGTGTTTTTTATACTCATTTGCAACTGTGGTAACAGCACTTGCCGATGGTGGAAGAAATGCCATTGACCAATAATTTTTTCCGTTTAAATCGGAAGTATAGGTAGTTCCGCTTTGAGACCAAGAGCTTCCTACAGGTGCATACACTGCATAATCAGAGCCTTGCGCTGAATCTGTAATGATTAGCATTTCATTATCGATCACAACATTTCCGTCGGTAACTACTATTTTAGCTTCGTCAGAAGACGATTTTGTAAAATAGATAAATGGCATTCCAATACCTGCAATTGCTTCAAAATGGTGCGTGTTATCATTCCAGTTTATGGTAACTGTCCAATCCGAATAATCGGAAACAGTAGCCCGGTTCGTATTTAACCCTGAAACTCCAACAACAACAGGGAGTTCCGGACCCATAGGTTGGCTACTACCATTAGGTGTGGAAGCAGGAACCACATAATTTACTACAAGACCCTCATTAACCGTACGCAATCCCATAGGGTAATTAAATAAGTTATTGGCGTGGTCATTTTTTAGTAAAGCTGACCACCAGTCATTTGTAGGTACCGGTTTTCCTAAAGCATTGCCGCTTATTTGCGGAGTTCCCGAAGGAAACGAATTTCTTCCTGCCGAATCGGTTCCCGGAAATGCATTGGTATAGCTTCCTTGCCCGACAGTTGTATATTGGGTAGCTCCGTTAAAATGAATGAACAGCACTATAAAAAGCGTAAATATTATCTTAATCTTTTTGGGTATATGCATGTATTCGGAAATTTGGCGTAAGGTATTATAATTTGTAGCAATCTTAAAATAGCAGACCTATACGAATACTATACAGTTAGAATTAAATCAAAATAATTTGACAAAACCTTTGCAAAATAGGATATATTCCGTATTTGATGACATTTTGTTTTGGATTATATTAAACTCGTTTAGACTTTTTGGATTTAAGCGAAAAACAGCAATTTTTTAGCAAATTCAAAAAGTCTAAACGAGTTCATTATTTAAGTGTACAAAAAAAGCCTCTCAAAAATTGAAAGGCTCTCTTAAAAAATTAACAGAAGTATATATTAAATTACTTTTACATTTACTGCGTTTAATCCTTTTCTTCCATTTTGCAGGTCAAATTCAACCTCATCGTTTTCACGAATTCTATCAAGTAACCCTGATACATGTACAAAATGTTCTTTGTTGCTTCCTTCTTCTACAATAAACCCGAATCCTTTGGATTCGTTGAAAAATTTTACGGTGCCTTTACTCATAAATAATGTTTTAAGATGTTACACGTTTAGGTTAGATGCAACATTATATTAAATGGCAAAAGTACGTTAATTTTATGAGAGAGGATTAATTTTCTTTTATTTATATTTAAATTATTAATCTTAAAATTAAAATGCTATCTATCATAGTGCTCTTTTTACTTTTTCAAACTCAGCTATAATATCTTCCAATATTTCTTTTGCTGATTTTATTTCATGTATCAAACCAGCTACCTGGCCAATTTCTAACTCGCCATTATCCAAATCTCCTTCAAACATTCCTTTTTTTGCCCTGGCTTTTCCCAGTAATTCTTTAATTTCTTCTACTGTCGGATGTTTTTGATACAAGGTTTGTACCTGGTTATAAAAATGGTTTTTTATCAAACGAACCGGGGCAAGTTCTTTGAGTGTCAAATCCGTATCTCCTTCTTTGACATTGACAATCATTTGCTTAAAATTATCGTGAGCAGAAGATTCTTTCGTCGCTGCAAAACGACTTCCGATTTGCACTCCGTCCGCTCCCAGAACCATTGCTGCCAGCATACTTCTACCGGAACCAATACCTCCTGCTGCTATTATCGGAATATTCAATTGTTCTTTTACCGTCGGAATTAAAGTAAATGTCGTAGTTTCTTCCCTCCCATTGTGACCTCCGGCTTCAAACCCTTCGCAAACTACGGCATCTACACCGGCTAACTGTGATTTTAATGCAAATTTTACAGAACTCACTACATGCACTACCGTAATATCTTTTTCTTTTAAAAAAGAAGTCCATGTATTGGGATTTCCTGCGGAAGTAAACACAATTTTTATGTCTTCTTCCACAATAATATCCATGATTTCTTCTATTTGCGGATATAGCATCGGGACGTTCACTCCAAAAGGTTTATCAGTTGCTTTTTTACATTTCCGAATATGCATTTTCAACACTTCAGGGTACATAGAACCGGAACCGATAAGCCCTAAACCACCAGCATTACTAACCGAAGAGGCCAGTTTCCAACCACTTACCCAGATCATACCTCCTTGTATAATCGGGTAACGGATTCCAAAAAGATTCGTTATTTTATTCATTGTTTCTTTTTTAACGAGTTAAAAAAATTATCGTATATTCATAGTCGGGATTCTGATTTTTAAGATACAAATCAATTTAAGAAATCACTCCGGATCCTAGTAATTCCTCCCCTTGATACCAGGCGACAAATTGCCCTTCCTGGATGGCAGATTGTGCATTTCGAAATGCTACAAACATGCCGTTTTCAACTTTATATAAAGTAGCTTCTTGCAGAGTCTGCCGATAACGTATTCTTGCCAATACTTTCATATTTTCGTGAGGTTGCAAAGCTATATCTTCGCGAATCCAGTGCAATTCATCTTCCGAAACAAATAATACATTTCTATATAGTCCTTTGTGATGTTTTCCTTCTCCCGTATAGATCACATTTTCATCCACATCGGTTTCTATAACAAACAAAGGTTCTTTTGTGCCCCCGACAGCCAAACCTTTCCGTTGACCTTTTGTAAAATAATGTGCTCCCCGGTGTTTTCCTACTACTTCCCCGTCTTCTTGAAAATATTCATATTTGGTTGCAAAAAAATCTAACTCTTCATACTTATTTGCAAAATCCGGCAGCTCTCTTTGAAAAAGCTTTGCATCATCACTCACCCGGATAATAACTCCTTCTTTAGGTTTCAGTTTTTGTTGTAAAAACTCAGGAAGTCTTACTTTTCCAATAAAGCACAAACCCTGAGAATCTTTTTTATCTGCCGTAATCAGGTTTGCTTTTTTGGCAATCTCACGTACTTCCGGCTTTGTAAGCACTCCTATCGGAAATAATGCTTTTGCTAACTGCTGTTGTGACAATTGACATAAAAAATACGATTGATCTTTACGGATATCTTTTCCCGACAATAGTTTGTAGATTACTTTACCATTGCTGTTTTCTTCGGCTTTACGGCAATAGTGGCCCGTAGCTACATAATCAGCTCCCAGATTCACAGCAATATTCATAAAAACATCAAACTTAATTTCCCTGTTGCACAGTATATCCGGATTAGGTGTTCTACCTTTTTCATACTCGTTGAACATATAATCTACAATACGTTCTTTGTACTGTTCGCTTAAATCCACCACCTGAAAAGGAATGCCTAATTTCTCTGCTACAATCATGGCGTCATTGCTGTCTTCTAACCACGGGCATTCATTGGAAATGGTTACGGAATCGTCGTGCCAGTTCTTCATAAACAGTCCGATCACCTCATATCCTTGTTCTTTCAGCAGGTATGCAGCTACACTGCTATCAACTCCGCCGGAAAGCCCGACAACTACTCTTTTCATGTATCCGATATTATTCACCTTTTATTTTTCTGGTTTTTTTTAAGATTGTTTCCTAAGTACATGACAAAAATTTAGTCAAGTTCATATTGTTTTGATTTACAGGGTTTAATAGCACAGAAGCGATATAATCTAATCCATATTTGAATATGCTTTTAGCCATTCTTCCATGCTTTTTTATTTTGATAGGCTTAATCTGATGTAAATATATACCAACTTTGTAACACCATACGAAAGCCATCATTACAAGCAGTACTAATTTTTCAATACGCTTAATATCTTGCAGGTGTGTGTTTTCAATATCAAAGCCACTGGCTTTCATTGCTTTAAAACACATCTCTATCTGCCATCGTTCTTTGTATTGTTCAAAGGCCTTATCAGGAGCGTTGAACGATACAATGATTAAGAAATCAGGCTTTCCATTTTTTGGGTACAACTTGCATCCGGAAAGGAAACAAAGCTGACCATTAACACGTACAATTTTAGGATAATACACAAACTCATTGATCTTATGTGGATTAAACAAGTGAAATACTTTGATGGTTTTGTTCTTATCAGGAAGCTCTACCTTAAAGTTGTTTCGAATGCGGATATAATATTTGATTCCATTTGTATTCAAGAAATCCAACCAATGATTACCTACAAACTCTCTATCGGCTACAATGGATTTAATAACATCTTTGCCAAAAAGTCTTATGAAACGATTCACAAGATCAATACGCTCCTGACTGTTAGAGTTCCCTGGCTTATCTAACATAGTAAATAACAATGGGAAGGCAACACCTTTATAGACAACTCCCAACATAAAAATGTTGATGTTGGTCTGACCAAACTTCCAATTGGTCCTATCAATACTCAAGATCAATCCCTCTTGCTTAGGAAGGAGACTAAATATAAGACGAGCGATCAAATCTCCATCCAACGAATAATCAGCAATAAATCTTTGAATACGTCTGAGTGATGACTTCGAATCTACTGAGGTCTCAAAAGCGTTGGCTACCTTTTCAAAGGTAACTGTCTGTACCTTACAGAGGGCGATAATGAAATGTGATATGAGTTTGATTCTTGCCAAATTGATCTTACCTTGGAAATGAGAACTTAAAACTGAATTTAATTCACTACTTTTAGTGGAAGCATTGGTTTTTTTCATTAGAAAAATGAGTGATGTTATTCTTCTAATATACTGAAAATCAATGCTTTATTTTAATTATTTAACATTTAATTTACTGATAATCAATTAATTATATTTTTTGTCATGTACTAAAGATTGTTTCACTTTTCCACATTTCTACATTTTTACATTAATATAAAAAGTGCTAATTCCTTTTCTTGCTTTTATCGGGACTAAATTTTTTGAGTTCCTGTTGTTTTTTCTCATCTACGATTTCACCATTTATAAAAAACTCCCATTTACCATAACGCTTCCCTTCTTTATAAACACCTCTTTCTCTTAATTTTCCATTCAGTTCAAAATATTTTGCTTCTCCGTCCAGTACATCCTCTTTATAGTATACCTCTTCAATCAAAATTCCTTCGTCCGAATATTGTTTGCTACTTCCGTTCTTTTTTCCGTTTTTATAATGAGTTTTTTCTAATAATTTTCCACTTCTGTAATAATTTTTTACAATGCCTTCCAATTTTCCGTTTTTATATAATTCTTCGGAAAATAGTTTCCCATTCGGAAAATAATATACCCATTTCCCTACCCTGTTTCGCAATACCATCCACCCTTTACTTCGCAGTTTCTCTTTTATTGTATAAAATTTTACATAGGCAGAATCTGTTTCCGGTTTAAATTCCTTTATAATTACAGGAAATTTGGAAGTTCTGATATCGTAATATTTAAATGTTCCTACTTCTTTGCCGTTTTTAAACTTTCCTACATAGCGAATACGTTTATTTTTATAAAATTTTTTCCATATTCCGGTTCTTTTCTTATTTTCATCAAATTGATTGATCTTTTGTGCACTTACAGCATACGCTGAAAAAAAAGAAAGCACAACATAAAAAACAAGGCTTTTTATCTTTGACATCATTAAAATTTTAAGTAAATATACATATTTCGTACCGTTACTATGTCTGCTGATTATTTAACATCCGAACTTCTCAACATAGAAAATGCTAAAAGAGAAAACAGGCAAAGGGTTGCAAATATTGTTTGCAAGCAAAAAGAATTATTGGAACCTCTGGTAAAAATTACTTTTGATGTTTCAAACAAAATATCTGTCAAAGCAGCGTGGATCCTGGAATGGATTTGTTCGCATCATGATTTACATGCAATTGTTCCTTATCTGGATGAATTTACTTCCGGTTTAAAATATCTTAAGTTTGACAGTGCTATCCGTCCCTGTGCCAAGATATGCGAACATATTACCATAGCTTATTTTAAAGAAGATGAACTTTTTGTTAAAAATCTAACAGATGAACATATGCAAAGGATAGTTGAAGTTGGATTTGACTGGCTCATTACGGATCAGAAAATTGCCGTAAGGGCTTATACAATGAGTAGTTTATTTTTGTTAGGAAAAAAGTACGATTGGGTTCATCCCGAATTAGCGTATTTAATTCGTACAAAAATCATCCATGAAAGCAAAGGTTGCAAAGCCAGGGGGAAAAAGGTGTTGGAGTTAATAGATACCGGTAATTTAGATGAAAGAAAAAAATTGAGCTGATTTTCGGATATCCCTTATTAGTCATTGAACTCATTTAAACTTTTTCAATTTGCTAAAAAATTGCTGTTTTTAACTCTGTTTTTATCTTTTTTTTCCTTCCGTAGCGCTACTATGCAACTCAAAAAAGCTTTCAACATATCTAAAAACTTCTAATTCTCGCTTAAATCCAAAAAGTTTAAATGAGTTCATTACATAAAAAGACTTAAGAAGTGACTGACATTTTTTAATCGGGCAACAATGACAGTGAGTAAACGCAAAATATCCCAATTGGGGAAATACAAATTATTTTTTGTAAATTTGCAGTGTGAGGGTTATTGCATTTAAAACGCTAAGAAGGTTTTTTGAAAAACCAGCATATTCGGATGCTGAGATTTCATTAAAGGCTTGGTATCATGATGTTAAAATAGCTGAATGGAAAAACTCAAATGAACTGAAACAGCAATTTAAAAACGCCAGTATTGTAGGAGATGGAAGGGTAGTTTTTAATATTAAAGGTAATGATTACAGATTGGTAGTTGCGATAGATTATGAATTTCAGATCATTTTCATAAGATTTATAGAAACACATAAACAGTATGACAAAATTGATGCTAAAACGATTTGATTATGGATATTCGATTAATTAAAACAACGCAAGATTATGATACTGCTATTAGCAGAATTGAGGAATTATGGGGAGCTAAAAAAGATACCCCGGAAGGAGACGAGTTGGATTTGCTGGTTACCTTAGTTGAGTCATATGAAATGAAGCATTATCCAATTTTGCCACCTGATCCGATTGATGCAATAAAATTTCGTATGGAACAAATGGAAATGACAAAAGCAGATATGGTTCAATATTTAGGTAGCCAAAGTAGAGTAAGCGAAATTCTGAATAGAAAAAGGAGCTTGACTTTAAAAATGATAAAATCTTTGTATAAGGAATTAAAAATACCGGCAGAGGTATTATTGGCTTGACTAATTTGAATATCAATATGCTATAAAAAAATTTAAACACTAAAAAAGAGATTCAAATGATACGAAGAAAAGTTTTTAGGTAAAATTTGCGTATTTGCTATTGAATCATTTTTGTATTTCTGTACTTTTGCACTTTCAATACAACCGTAAAAAAAATGAATATTTCACAGCTAAATGTCATCTCTCCCTTAGATGGCCGTTATCGCGATAAAGTTTCCGGGTTAGCCGACTATTTCTCCGAGGAAGCACTCATAAAATACAGAGTACATGTTGAAATAGAATATTTTATTGCACTATGTGAAATTCCGCTTCCTCAATTAAAAGGTTTTCATCATACTACATTCGCTGATTTAAGAGCCATTTACAAGAATTTTTTACCGGAAGATGCCCAAAAAATAAAAAATATTGAAAAAGTAACGAACCACGATGTAAAAGCCGTTGAATATTTTATCAAAGAGAAATTTGATCTGCTAAATTTGTCGTCTTATAAAGAATTTATACACTTCGGACTGACTTCTCAGGATATTAATAATACAGCAATTCCTCTGTCTGTAAAAGATGCCGTAGTCAATGTATATATACCTGCTCTTAAGGCTCTCATAGCAAAACTAAAATCACTGGCTTCAAAATGGTCATCGATTTCCATGCTTGCAAGAACACACGGGCAACCTGCTTCTCCTACAAGATTAGGAAAAGAAATGGAGGTATTTATAGTACGTTTGGAAGTGCAATTTAAAACCTTAAAGACCATTCCTAATGCAGCTAAATTTGGTGGAGCTACGGGAAATTACAATGCACATAAAGTAGCCTATCCGGATATAGATTGGAAAGTATTTGGCAACCATTTTGTCAACCATCAGCTAGGTTTACATCACTCATTTCCAACCACTCAGATAGAGCACTATGATCATATGGCTTCTTTGTTTGATTGTCTAAAACGTATCAACACTATTATCATAGACTTAGACAGGGATATGTGGACGTATATTTCTATGGATTATTTCAAACAAAAAATAAAATCCGGTGAAGTAGGTTCTTCTGTGATGCCCCATAAAGTAAACCCTATAGATTTTGAAAACTCAGAAGGGAATCTGGGAATGGCCAATGCTGTTTTCGAGCACTTGGCGGCCAAACTTCCGCTATCTCGTTTGCAAAGAGATTTAACAGATAGTACGGTTTTGAGAAATGTTGGGGTACCGATTGCCCATACGCTTATCGGGTTTTTAGCTACTTTAAAAGGTTTGGGCAAATTATTGCTAAACAACGAAAAAATCAAAACAGACCTGGAAAATAACTGGGCAGTTGTTGCCGAAGCCATCCAGACAGTTTTAAGAAGAGAAGGATACTCAAACCCATATGAAACTTTAAAAGGGTTGACAAGAACAAATGAAAAAATCAACCGACAATCAATTACCGACTTTATTGATACATTAGAAGTTTCTACGGCTATCAAAGAGGAGTTAAAAACCATTACACCTTCAAATTATACAGGAATTTAAATGAAAAAAACAGTATTCTTTTCTTTTGTAATATTCTCCTTTTTATCGTGTAAAAACGATCAGGGTTACAAAAAAAACAACCCTTTTTTACATGGTGTTTTCGAGATTCCTGCGGGCGAGAATTATAGCAAAACAATAGTTACGAGAAAAGACAGTATTCAAATTGAAGAATATACCAAATTTATGACTATCACTACAGATAGTACTCTTGTAAAAAAAACAGTTAAACGAATAGATACCTTATATATAACCTGGAAAAATAACTTTTCCTATACGTTAAAAATGAAATCTCCTAAAACAGCATTAGACAAAGATCCTATTTATGTTCGGATTACCAAGGTAACTGACAGTTCTTATCACTTTTCTGCGAAGATAGGATTCTCTAAATTCAAACAAGAAGGGATTGTGTATAAGGTGAAACAGTAGAAAAGTTGGAAAATGTAAAAGTTCAAAAAGCTCCCATAAAAATACTGTGAAAACAACATCTTTTTTTGAAAGAGATAAATGGTATTAATTCTGTAAGCGGTTTGAAACTTTCCAACTTTTACACTTTCTAACTACTAAACATATATCCTTTTTTTTCTGATCAACAGCCAGATAACTACAGGTGCTCCAAATAAAGAAGTAATGGCATTGATAGGCAACGTATATTCGCTGGTTGGCAATTGTGCTATAAGATCACAAACCAATAAAATAATAGCACCGGTAATAGCAACCGCAGGAATCAATATTTTATGATTAGATGTTTTGAATAGTAACTTGGTGATATGGGGAACAGCCAATCCAATAAATGCTATCGGGCCTGCAAAAGCAGTAATCACACCTGTAAGAATACTTGTAATTACCAGAATAACAGTTCTGCTTTTTTTAATATGAATCCCTACGCTTTTTGCGTAATTTTCACCTAATAGAAATCCATTTAGAGGTTTGATTGTAAACAATACTCCACCAATACTTATAATAAAAATAAAGACAAACAGAGAAATTTGCTCCCAGGTTAAATTACCCAAGCTTCCAAATCCCCAAAAAATATATTGTTGAATTTTAGAAGCTTCGCTAAAATAAGAAAGCACACTTATCAATGCAGCAGATAAACTGCCGAACATTAACCCGATAATTAAAACAGACATGGTATTACGTACTCTATTTGCAGTTAACAAAACCGCAAATAAAACCATACCGGCTCCTAGGCTGGCGGTAATCATCAACATCCAGTTAGAAATCAATAGATCATCAAAAAAAGCCCCGAAAAAACTCCCTCCTAAGATTAAAATAGCTACCCCTAAACCCGCACCTGATGAAATCCCTAAAACAAAAGGCCCTGCCAACGGATTGCGAAATAACGTTTGCATTAATAGTCCTGAAATTGAAAGTCCCGAACCTACTAATATTGCAGTAATCGCTTTTGGAATCCTAAAGTTAAGAATAATGACTCTCCAGCTATTTTTTAAAGACCCATCCCCAATTAAAACAGAAAAAGTATCTTTAAAAGGAATGGAAACAGAGCCAAAACTTATATTGATAAAAACGACAACTATCAACAGTGCGAGTAATAATAAAAACTGCTTTTTATACGATTTGGTTATGTTCAAACTCTTGTTATTTTTGAAAATATAACATGCTGCAGTACCTCTCATTATTCGGATGGAAGGCCTTACAATACTGACTAAGATACTACTATTTATACTTTCGTAAAAATGAAATCAGTTTTTGAATGGCTACTCCCTGTATTCTATGATAAAAACAAGTAAAAGTTGAGATATTATTTTTACTAATTTATGCAGCAAATTTAAAAGTATCTACATAGGGTGTTTGTCGTTTGACAACGGCAAACACTCTTGCTATTAATTTGTTTCTAATAATGTTAACGGTACTCATTTTACTTTTGCCTTGTTTTATTCTTTTATGATAGTATAATTTCATTTCTGGGTTATGTTGTATAGCAGAAATAGCGCACATATTAATAATTGCTTTCAATTTTTTATTAGCCAAATGAGAGACTTTTGTACGTCCTTTAATACTAGTTCCAGATTGGTAAGGAAAAGGAGCAACACCACAATAAGAGGCAAACTTTCTCCAGTTTTCAAATTTTGAAAAATTGTCAGTAAACACAATCATCATTATAGCAGTTTGCATTCCTATACCTTTAACACTAGTAACAAGTTTATAGGTTTCTTTTAACATTATATTTTGGTCAATAATAGCTTGCATTTGAGTATTAATCTTGTGTATTTGTTTGGTTAGTTCTGCAATCATTTTTTGTTGAACGTCAAAGATTATTTTATACTCTTTTGCTTTATAAATTCTTTTTTGTTCTTTCAAAGTAACTTTAAAACCAGCTCTTTGTTTGTTAAGTTTTGTCCTTAAAGATAAGAGACTTTTTAGTTGTAATATACTTCTTTTAGGTAGCTTACTGGGTTTAAGTTCTTCTTTTAATCGATACCCATATAGAGCAATGCGTTTGGCATCAATTTGGTCATCCTTTCCACGAGCAATACCAATAGATCTTTTAATTTCTAAACCAGAAGCTATGAAAAAAGATAATTTTTGTTCAGTTAAAGACACAGATAATAAATGAGAGTACATTCCTGTATGTTCAAATACAAACATGGTTTCTTCTTTAGAGAAAGACGAATTTTTAAAACTCCACTTTAGCATTAATTTAAATCCAGATTTACTGTTCTCAAACTGTTGAACAATTTGTTTAGAATAGATACAAACATCAATTAATAATTTACTGACATCGATTCCGATAATTTCATTTGTTTTCATAATTTTGTAATTAGATATTAATAATAGTTACTTAAACTAAGACCTTTAATAAGGGCAGAAACTGAAATTCTATATGGTTCTAAGTAACTTTTAAAAAGAACGGAGACTAATACGGGGGATGGCTCTAAAAAGCTAGCTGGCCGCTAAAGTTCACTCCGTTCTTTTGTGTTTTTGGTTATCAACAAAATAAGAGTTATTAACAAAGAAAAAAAGAAGCAAAAAAAGAAATTTCATCATAACTATTATGTTTTTATTTTAAGTAATTATTTCTATTTGCTAATCTAAAGGATGGCTTATTTTATTTTTTTCTTCGGTACTCATCTCTGCAAATGAAACGGAATACCCTTCCGGTCTAAAAATAGGATCGTATCCAAATCCGTCTTTACCGGTTTTGTTTTCTTGAACGACGCCTTTACATATACCTTCAAAAAAATAATCCTGTCCTTTTATATGTAAAGCAATTACAGTTCTAAATTGTGCTTTCCTGTTTGATTTTCCGTCTAATTCCGATAATACTTTTAACATATTCCTTTCGGAATCTCCATATTTACCGCTATATCGGGCGGAATATACTCCCGGCTTACCTTCTAAACTTTCTACTTCTAAACCGGTGTCGTCCGCAAAACAATTACAGTTATATTTTTTAGCAATATGATCTGCTTTTAATTTTGCATTGCCTATTAAAGTAGTTGCTGTTTCTTCAATTTTTTCCGTACAACTGATATCTTTAAGAGACAATAGCCGGATATGTTCGGGAAGAATTGCCTGTACCTCTTTTAACTTGTGAATATTATTAGTTGCAAATACTAATTTCATTTTTTTATAGCCAAAAGTACATGAATTTTTTCATTTGAAAATTCACAAAAACAAATGAAAAAAAATTATGCACTAATAAAGTGGTTACTGAAGTGAAACTAAATTTTGTATTTTTTAATCAAAATGTAGTTTTTTACAGAAGAAATATAATAATACCCTTTAAAGTTTGAAAGTTCCGTCAAAAATTAACTAAGCTCTTTTCGGTATAAAAGATCGGGAAAGTAGTTTGAGGGTGATTATTGGAAATTCGTGTTTTATTCGTGATGATAAGGTTCTTTATTTAGTATGGTAAACCCTCTGTAAAATTGTTCTATAGCAAATAAACGAATCATTTGATGAGAAAATGTCATTTTTGACAATGCTATTTTTTCCATTGTTTTTTTGTAAACACTTTCGGAAAAACCGTAAGGTCCGCCAATAGCAAAAACCAATTGTTTGACTCCGGAATTCATCTTTTTTTGTAACCAGTTTGCAAATTCCAAAGAGCGAAATGCTTTTCCTTTTTCATCAAATAAGACAAGATGATCCGTAGCTCGTAGCTTATTTAAAATAAATGCGCCTTCTTTCTCTTTTTGTTGAAACCGGGTAAAATTCTTTATATTTTTAAGCTCCGGAATAACTTCTAATTCGAATTTGACATAATGCTGCAACCGATTCTGATATTTCGAAATCAATTCCCGAAGGTTTTTATCATCGGTTTTTCCTATTAGCAATAACTTAATTCTCATGGAATTAATGTAACAATGTGTAAAATTAGTAATTGATCACTACTTTAGCTAATAAAAAATGATCACACAAAGACAATTTCAACAAGAACTCGAAATTATTATTTCTAATGCAATCAGAGAGGATATAGGAAGTGGAGATCACAGTTCGCTATCCTGCATTCCAAAAGATACTGTCGGAAAAGCAAAATTACTGGTAAAAGACGAAGGAATCATTGCCGGTGTAGCATTTGCTAAAATGATTTTCAATTATGTCGATACTACTCTTGAAGTGATCACTATAATACAAGATGGGAACCCTGTTAAATACGGAGATACCGTATTTTATGTTTCCGGAAATACACACTCAATTTTAAAAGCGGAACGGTTGGTTTTAAATGCCATGCAGCGCATGAGTGCAATTGCTACAAAAACACGCTTATTTGTGAACTTGCTTGAAGGAACAAAAACAAAAATACTAGACACAAGAAAAACCACTCCGGGGATAAGAGCAATTGAAAAATGGGCAGTAAAAATCGGAGGGGGAGAAAATCATCGTTTTGCCCTGTATGATATGATTATGATAAAAGACAACCATATTGATTTTGCCGGAGGAATTAAAGAAGCCGTTAACAAAACAAAAGACTATTTAGTAAAAAATGGCTTACATTTAAAGATCATTATTGAAGCTAGAAATTTAGCAGAGATTAAAGAAATACTGACGTTAGAAGGAATACACAGAATTTTAATCGACAATTTTTCTTTTGAAGATACCAGAAAAGCAGTTGCGCTGATCGGTGGAAAATGTTTAACGGAATCGTCAGGAGGCATTAATGAAAATACGATACGGAAATACGCTGAATGTGGTGTAGATTATATATCTTCAGGAGCCCTGACACATTCGATCTATAATATGGACTTGAGTTTGAAAGCAATCAATAAGATTGATTAAAACTAAGGTATAATTTAAATACAGAACTCATCTTGACAACAAAACATTTTTAAAATGAATAAAGAAATAGAAGCTAAGCTGGATAAAATACCCATTTTAAATGTCTTGGTACGCTTTGGAAAAAAGGTAAAAATTCCCGGATTACAAGGGATGTCTCTGTATGATGTGTTGAAAATGTATAGTATAGGAATAGTAAAAGGAGCCCTTACCACAAGAGCAGGCGGAATTGCTTATAGTTTCTTTATGGCAATTTTTCCTTTTATGTTATTTATACTTACGGTCATACCTTACGTTCCCATAGATGGTTTTCAGGAAGGGTTATTATCTTTTATTTCAGAGATTTTGCCACCAAAAACATTCGATGCCGTAGATTCCGTATTAGTAGATATCTTAAAAAATCAGTATGGCGGTTTACTATCTTTTGGTTTTATCGCCTCTATTTTTTTGATGACAAATGGAGTAAATGCTGTTTTTGGAGGCTTTGAATATTCATATCATATTAAAGAAACGAGAAGTATTATTAAAGCATATATAATCTCTTTAGCAGTGTCGTTGGTAATGGCATTATTTTTAGTCATTACAGTTGCGTTAACTGTCTTTTATAAAATTGGATTGGATGTTTTATTTGAAAAAGGATGGGTAGAAGATGAGCTTTTTTGGTTGAAAATAGGAAGAGGGTTTTTATTTGTATTAATGATTTTTACCACTGTTTCCATGCTGTATAGATTTGGAACAAAAACAGGAAAGCATTCACGGTTTTTCTCTCCCGGAGCAATATTTACAACCATATTATCCATACTTACTTTTTATTTGTTTAGTTATTATGTAACAGAATTTGCAAAATACAACCAGCTATACGGATCTATCGGAACACTATTGATTTTAATGCTGTTTATTTGGTTAAACGCCATTATTCTTTTATTAGGCTTCGAACTAAATGCAAGTATTCATTCCTTACAACTCAAAAATAAACAACCCGATAGTTAATTGTTTCATCATTCCATTTTTCATTATTACATTATCCCCATTGCTACATTAACCCATTGATTAAATATTTCAGATATTTGCTAATTAATTACAAACTACGAGTTTGTTTAAAAAAGTGTTGATTCATAATTTATAAATAACAATGAAGCCAGGTATTCCAAAAGGAACTAGAGACTTTTCTTCCGTAGAAGTAGCAAAACGTACTTATATTATAGATACCATCAAAACTGCTTTTGAAACTTTTGGATTTCAACCCATAGAAACCCCTAGTTTTGAAAATGCTTCTACTCTGATGGGAAAATACGGAGCAGAAGGAGATCGATTGATTTTTAAAATTTTAAACTCCGGTGATTACCTCTCTAAAGTAGATGAACAATTACTTATTTCCAAGGAAAGTAATAAGATTAGGAGCCTGATTTCCGAAAAAGCACTTCGCTATGATTTAACTGTTCCTTTTGCCCGATATGTGGTCCAACATCAGAATGATATTACATTTCCTTTTAAAAGATATCAGATTCAACCTGTTTGGAGAGCAGATCGCCCGCAAAAAGGAAGATATAGAGAATTTTACCAATGCGATGCAGATGTTGTAGGAAGTTCATCCTTATTGCAGGAAATAGATTTTATACAGCTATACGATACTGTTTTTACTCATCTAAAGCTACCAGAAATTACAATTAAGATCAACAACAGAAAAATTTTAGCCGGAATTGCAGAGGTAATGAATGTAAAAGATAAACTCATTGATTTTACAGTTGCTTTGGACAAACTCGATAAGATTGGAAAAGAAGGTGTGATTGATGAAATGCTATCAAAAGGAATTTCTCAAGAGGCGATCAATAGTGTACATACATTATTTGATTTCTCGGGAACCAATCAGGAGAGTCTAAGCGCATTAGCCACCATGTTAGCTTCTTCGGAAGAAGGATTAAAAGGCGTGGAAGAGCTGCGATTTGTGATAGATGCTATTGATAATGTGGGCTTACAATCTGCTAATTTAGTACTGGATGTAACATTAGCAAGAGGGCTAAACTACTATACAGGTGCTATTTTTGAAGTAATTGCCCCCGGAATACAAATGGGATCTATCGGAGGAGGGGGGAGATATGATGATTTGACAGGTATATTTGGATTAAAGAATATAAGCGGTGTTGGAATTTCCTTTGGTCTGGATAGGATTTATCTGGTATTGGAAGCACTGGATTTATTTGATTCATTAGCGCTATCAAAACCCAAAGTACTATTTCTAAGCTTCAATGAATTAGATACGATAACACAATTAAGAGCAATTCAGGCACTGAGAGCTCAGGGGATCAAATCAGAAATATACCCGGATACTGCTAAGAATCATAAACAGCAAAAAAAACAATGGAAATATGCAGCCAATCGAGAAATTGAGTTTGTAATTTCCGGTATGGAAGACGACAAATTTATTGTTAAAGATATGATAAAAGGTGAAGCATTTTATCATACTTTAGAAGAATTGATTGTTAAAACAAAACCAACTCACAGATAAAATCGTAAATTTGCACCTTAAATTTTTTAATTATACAGATTTGTGAAGATGAAAATACATGAAGACAGGATGGAGGAAATGGGAGAAAATCACGTCGGGACCTCGGCAAAAACGCCTATAAGAGATGATGCTTTTGATATGACTGATGCAGAAAAAATTGCACGCATTCAGGAAAATGTAAAAGATATTTTAACTACGTTGGGAATGGATTTGGATGATGATAGCTTAAAAGGTACACCAAAAAGGGTTGCCAAAGCTTTTGTCAACGAAATTTTTATGGGTTTGGACCCAAAAAACAAACCCAATATGTCTACTTTTAACAATAATTATGATTATGGCGAAATGCTCGTAGAAAAAAATATTGTGATCTATTCTACTTGCGAACATCACTTACTTCCTATTGTTGGGAGGGCACATTTGGCTTATATTTCTAATGGAAAAGTGATTGGTTTATCCAAGATGAACCGAATTGTAGAATACTATGCAAAAAGACCTCAAGTACAGGAACGTTTGACCATGCAAGTGGTACAAGCCATGCAAGAAGCTCTGGAAACTCAGGATGTTGCCTGTATTATAGATGCAAAACATTTATGCGTAAATTCCCGCGGAATTAAAGACATAGAAAGTAGCACGGTTACTTCCGAGTTTGGAGGAAAATTCAAAAATAAAGAAGTAAAACAAGAATTTTTGGATTATTTAAAAATCAATACGGATTTTCAAAATCTGTAAAAATTCTAAGTTTAAAGTTAAAAAGCTTCAAGTTTCAAGTTCAGGGATTGAGCATACCTGAATAAGATTGCCTTTTACACCTTTTCAACTGTATTTTTTTGAATTTTTGAATCTTTTAATATTTCAATACCTATTTAACTTACTGAAAACCAATTGGAAACCAGCTGCTTTTCTATAGATTGTGCAGATTTGTGTACATAGTCATTTTTCAAGCTGTTATACTGATAATCCGAAGACCACGCTTCTATGTTTTCGCACAATACATTTAATGAATTACAAATGAAGTCAACTTCTTCATCACTGATAGTAGGGTGTAGAGACAACCGTACCCACCCCGGTTTTTCCGTAAGACAGCCATCTAAGATTTGCGCTTTAATTTTATTTGATGTTTCTTGGTTTACGTTCAATAAAAAATGTCCGTAAGTACCGGCACATGAACAACCTCCGCGAGTTTGAATACCAAAACGATCATTCAGTAATTTTACTACCAAATTAAAATGCACACCCTCTACATAAAAAGAAAAAATACTCAACCTGTCTTTATGGTTAGGGGCTAACACCCGGATATTTGGAATAGTTTCCAGGGTTTTAAATAATTGTTTATTTAATTCGTCCTCCCTTTTCCGTATTTTATCAGTTCCCATTTGCTCTTTCAACTGGATCGATAACGCAATTCTTATCGTCTGTAAAAAAGCCGGAGTTCCGCCATCTTCTTTGGTTTCGATATCTTCGAAATAACTATGCTCTCCCCAAGGATTTGTATAAGATACGGTTCCGCCTCCCGGGTTATCGGGAACCGCATTCGTATATAAGTTTTTATTAAAGATCAATACTCCGGAACTTCCCGGTCCTCCCAAAAATTTATGCGGAGAAAAGAAAATAGCATCCAGATATTCATCTTCAGCTTCCGGGTGCATATCTATATCAATATATGGTCCCGAACATGCAAAATCTACAAAACATACCCCGTTGTATTTGTGAATCAATTTTGCAACCTTGTGATAAGCTGTTTTTATGCCCGTTACATTAGAACAAGAAGTGATAGAAGCTATTTTTAATTTTCTGTGTTTATGTTTTTGGATATACTCTTCAAATTTGTTCAAACATACCAAGCCGGCATCATTACAAGGAACTACTTCTACATCTGCAATCGTCTCTAACCATGAGGTTTGATTGGAATGATGTTCCATATGTGATACAAAAACAATGGGTCTGTTGTCTTCAGGTATTTGTGTATAGGGTACTAAATTTTCAGAAACTTTAAGTCCTAAAATTCGCTGAAATTTATTTACCACCCCGGTCATTCCCGATCCTTCGGTAATTAATATATCGTTTTCATTTGCATTTACGTGCCGCTTAATGATATTTCTGGCTTCATGGTATGCGAGTGTCATTGCCGCCCCCGAAGTAGAAGTTTCCGTATGTGTGTTGGCAACGAAGGGGCCAAAATCATTCATCATTTTTTCCTCTATAGATCTATATAACCTGCCACTAGCAGTCCAATCAGCATAGATTAATTTTTGCTCTCCGTAAGGCGAAATAAATATCTGATCCACACCGATGATTTGATCTCTAAAAGGTTGAAAATATTTTTCTAATGAAAAAGCCATCATTATGATATCATTTGTTCAATTTCATATATAAAATGTTCTGCCAGAGCATTTGCAGCACCCTGAGAAATACTTTCCGTATAAATCCTAATAATAGGCTCGGTATTCGACTTACGTAAATGTATCCATTCTTTATCAAAATCAATTTTAACACCATCAATAGTATTTATATTCCCATGAGTATATTTGGAAGCAATTGTTTTCAAAACTTCATCCACATTGATCGCTCCTGTTAATTGAATTTTATTTTTACTCATAAAATAACCGGGATAACTATTTCGTAAAGCCTTACACGATATGTTTTGTTGAGCTAAGTGGGATAAAAACAGTACAATTCCTGCCAATGCATCTCTCCCGTAATGAAATTCAGGATAGATGATCCCGCCATTTCCCTCACCACCAATAACTGCATCAACCTCTTTCATCATCTGTACAACATTTACTTCACCTACTGCACTTGCTGTGTATGATCCTCCATGTTTTTCCGTAATATCTCTTAATGCCCTCGATGAAGATAAATTGGAAACTGTATTTCCGCCTCCTAACTTACTCAATACATAATCGGCACAAGCCACTAATGTATACTCTTCCCCAAACATGGAACCATCTTCACAAATTAATGCCAATCTGTCTACGTCAGGATCTACAACAATACCTAAATCAGCATTTTCTTTAACGACTAATTCAGAAATAGCTGTCAGATGCCTCTCCAAAGGTTCCGGGTTATGAGGAAAATCTCCGTTGGGTTCACAATAGAGTGAGATACACGAAACATTCAGTTCCTTTAGCAGTGCGGGAATAAAAATCCCTCCTGTAGAATTTACACCGTCAACGACTACTTTAAAATGAGCATTTCGTATTGCATGGATGTCCGCTAAATCTATGCTCAGTACTTCTTGAATATGTTTTTTCAGGTAATTTTTATTCCTGGTATAGGTTCCTAAATCATCTACTCCGGCAAAATTGAAGTCATTGTTCTCAGCAATTTTCAATAGGGTTCTTCCATCTGTTTCGCTCAAAAACTCCCCTTTTTCATTGAGTAATTTTAAAGCATTCCATTGTTTAGGATTATGACTCGCCGTTAAAATAATACCGCCATCGGCTTTTTCTAATGGAACTGCAATTTCTACGGTTGGAGTGGTTGACAATCCCAGATCAATTACATTCATACCTAACCCTACTAAAGTATTAGATACCAAACTACTAACCATCTTTCCGGAAATACGGGCATCTCTTCCTATCACAACAGTAATTTTTTGTTTATCAGGATTTCTGTTTTTGATAAATATTCCATAGGCAGATGCGAATTTCACAGCATCAACAGGTGTAAGATTATCTGAAACTTTTCCTCCAATAGTCCCTCTAATCCCTGAAATTGATTTGATTAATGTCATGTATTTTTATTAACTGAACAAAGATAAATGATTCTAGGGGATCCCGAAATAAATTGAGAATAATAAGGCTCTAGTTTATAACAGCTATTATTTGTATATTTAATACATGAATTTACAAGAAATAAAGCGAGGAATTTCCATGCTTTCCCAATCTGAAAGGCAGGAATTGTTTAGTACATGACAAAAAATATAATTAATTGATTATCAGTAAATTAAATGTTAAATAATTAAAATAAAGCATTGATTTTCAGTATATTAGAAGAATAACATCACTCATTTTTCTAATGAAAAAAACCAATGCTTCCACTAAAAGTAGTGAATTAAATTCAGTTTTAAGTTCTCATTTCCAAGGTAAGATCAATTTGGCAAGAATCAAACTCATATCACATTTCATTATCGCCCTCTGTAAGGTACAGACAGTTACCTTTGAAAAGGTAGCCAACGCTTTTGAGACCTCAGTAGATTCGAAGTCATCACTCAGACGTATTCAAAGATTTATTGCTGATTATTCGTTGGATGGAGATTTGATCGCTCGTCTTATATTTAGTCTCCTTCCTAAGCAAGAGGGATTGATCTTGAGTATTGATAGGACCAATTGGAAGTTTGGTCAGACCAACATCAACATTTTTATGTTGGGAGTTGTCTATAAAGGTGTTGCCTTCCCATTTATTACACGCTTATTAATTGACGGTGCCGTGTTGGGAGTTGTCTATAAAGGTGTTGCCTTCCCATTGTTATTTACTATGTTAGATAAGCCAGGGAACTCTAACAGTCAGGAGCGTATTGATCTTGTGAATCGTTTCATAAGACTTTTTGGCAAAGATGTTATTAAATCCATTGTAGCCGATAGAGAGTTTGTAGGTAATCATTGGTTGGATTTCTTGAATACAAATGGAATCAAATATTATATCCGCATTCGAAACAACTTTAAGGTAGAGCTTCCTGATAAGAACAAAACCATCAAAGTATGGGTCAAGCAAAAAAGTTGTGGGATTTAGATTTTTACGCATAAATTTTAGATAGTCTGAATAGGAAGAAAGGAACAGATCTTACGCCTCTAAATTGTAGTCTAAAAGTTTTTATTTTAGCATTAAAAGATTCAGCAGAAGCATTGGTACTTCTATTATCAAAGAAATTTAAGATGCTTCGATAATGACTTTGTATTGATCTAGCTACTGTTCCAAAACTTTTACTGAACTCTGATTTTTCTACCTTATCATACCATCTAGCTAGTTTTGTATATGCTACCGCCTTGTCTTTTGTCTTTTGATAAATCGTTGCCAGTTCTCTAGTAAGCTCATAAGCTCGTTCCAAGTTGGGGTATCTTTCAAAGAGTAATTCTGCTCTAAATTTTTGTTTGGCTGTCCATTTGTTAGGGGCTTTAAAGAGTAAATACCTACTTCTAGCTAGTAGTTGTTTGGGAGTATCTCCATTGTCAAGGATATTCGGTTTAAAGTTTTTTCCTGTTTCTTTAGCCAATGCTATTTCATTATTTTCTTGTTCTATGGTTTTCCATCTATACTGTATTCGAATTTCTTGCAAGGCATCATAAGCTCGTTTTTGTACATGAAATCGGTCTGTGACCTGAGTAGCTTTAGGAAAGGCTTTTTTAGCAATCTTTTCCATAGTAGGTGCCATATCCAAAGTGATTTCTTCTACTAAATATCGGTCTTTACTTGGAATTTTCCTTAACACTTCTATGACTCGTTCACTTTGTGTGGTAGCTACTATGGCTACTAAACTGCCTCGTTTTCCTTTACCTGCTTTGTTGGTAATCACTGTATAGAGCTCGCCTTGAGTATGCTACTTCATCAATACTTAAATGAGTTCCTATATTCTTCTTAAAAAGCAGCCATTGGTCGGCATGAGCTAATTGATCCCAAGTCAAAAAGTTACTTAAATGATTGCGATATTGTTCTTCTAATCGCTTGCCGTTAAGGTGATAGTAGGTAGATAAACTTTTACAACTTACTGGAATACTATCTAACAAGCCTCTTTAAAAAAAGAGAGAACTCTTCTGTCATTCGAGTTCCTCCAGAACTAGCACCACAATATTTCATATCACTTCATATTTTTTCAAATAACATTAAAAGTATTGTAAATAAAGGGTTTGTGTGTAGTGTTGTTTGAAATAAAGTTACATAAAACATCATATTATTCCATATAATTTCATAATTTTACGGCTCACTTTCCGTCCTAATTATGAAACAACCATCTTTGAGATTTTACCTAAAAGGAGAACCAAATAAAAACGGTGAACGCAAAATATTTCTAGACATTAGCATTGGGTATGCTGAATTTGATTCTACAAAGCAAATTAAAAAATTTAACTCTGATAGGAAAACTTATAAACCTATTATGATTTCCACGCTTTGTAGAATTAAGCCAGAGCATTTTGGTTCTTATACTCAAAAAGGTTCTCGTACTGTTTTTGCGTATGATGAAAAAGTGTTCTTTCAGTACTCCAAAATCAATCGCTCAATAAGAACTAAACTAGAGAAGATTATGAGTGCCGTTAATGCAGTCACTAATCACTATTTCAATATTGAGATTACTCCAACACCTAAAGAATTCAAAGATGCGTTAGAAATCAAATTAGGGCGTCAAAAGAAAGAAATAGTGAAAGAGAAAACCGTTGTAGAGTTTTTATACGATAAAATTGAGAATGACAGAAAGGCTATCATTATGAAAAAGAAAGATGCTATTTCTGAAAACCATATTAAAACGTTTGTCTCACTTTCCCGTATGTTTGAGAATTATCAAATAGCAACTAAAACCAAAGTTAAGTTCTCTGATTTCAATAGTAGTACGTTTTACTGGAATTTTTTTAAAGTAGTTGATGCCATTTATCGTGGAGAAATAGAAGTAGATAATCCGAACCAATCTAAAAAACAACGCAGAGACCCAACAGGTTATGGAATAAAATCAATCAATAAGTATATCAAACTTCTACTACAGATTTTACGATTAGGAAAAAAAGCGGGATATAACATAACATTAGATTTTGAAGATAAAGGTTTGTTTTTACAAAACCCTCCTGCCGAAAAAGAAATTTACCTCAATGAAACCGAAATACTATCCGCCATTGATACGCCGATTGGAAATGCTGAACTGGAAAATGCACGTCATTATTTGATTATGGCTTCACAAATGGGATTACGCATTGAGGATATGGAGCAACTCCATAAACTGAAACCAGAAACCTTTAAAGGCAAAAAGAAAACCTTTGTTGGTGTAAAAGTGAATATCAAGAAAACAAAATCGGAGACGATAATACCTCTTTTAAAGCCTGTGAGGGATATTTTGGAAACAACTAATGGCAAGTTTCCTGTTTTTAGAGAACGCCCCGTTAATGTCAATTTAAAGCGAGTGTGTAAAGTGCTAGAAATAAACTCGCCAGAAAAACGAACTAAAGTGAGTTTTAATCAGGGTAAAATCGTTACTACGGATATTCCAAAACATGAATTAGTAACTACTCATGATTGTAGGCGTTCTTTTATTACCAATCTTCTTGCTAACAACGTAAGTGGCGAAAAAATCAAGTACATCACACACCCTAAAAGAATAGACAACAAGGATATGATGGCTCTTTACAACAAGGCAGATTTGATTGATAAGGCGGAGAATTTTTTAGTTGAAGTTGAGGGAAGTAATTCGACTGTTTATAATTTTTAATAAGATTTATCAAGATACGACGTTTGAACTTAAAATACTATTTGTCGAAGTGGTAAAATTGGTAGAGACGTCAGACTTAAAATCCAGTGGACAGTAATGTCCGTGCGGGTTCAAGTCCCGCCTTCTGTACTAGAAAAGCCGAGTTTTTATAACTTGGCTTTTTCTTTTCCTAAAACATGCCTAAAACAAATTGGGACTTATCTTTCCTCTTTATTTCTTTCGCGGTATTATTTTAGCACTTATTCTAGAGCTTGTTAAAACTATTTAAATTCAAATAATATTCCTTGCGATTCAATTTCTTTGTCAATCTCTTTAAAAAATTCTTCAGAATGTTCCGAAAGCCTTAAACTTTTTTCATAACTTATTTTGGCTTTTTTATTTTTTTTTGAAGCCAATTGTGATGCAGCTAAAATTCTCCAAAAAAATGGATTTCCATTTTCAATATTAATGGCTTTTTTTAAATAAGTAATAGCTTTCTCATACTTCCTTACTCCGTATAAGGACTTCCCCAAATAAAACCAATATGCTGAATCTTCCTTAAAGTATTCAATTCCTTTTTTCAAAGGTTCAATTGCTTCCTGGTGTTTTTTCAAAGCAGAGTATGTTAAACCTAACACAGCCCAATACCTTACGTTCTTAGAATCTATTTCTGTAGCTTTTTTTAATGGAGTAATAGCCTTTTTAAAATTTGTCATATCAAAATATGACCTTCCTAAAAGATACCAATATTGTGAGTCTCCTTTATATAGTTTAATAGCATTTTTAAATGAGGAAATAGCATTTTTATATTTTTTAATTTCATAATAAGATCTACCTAAACTGCCCCAATTCAAAAAATCCTTGTTCTCCAAACTAGTTGCCTTTTTGAAAAAAACAATTGATTTAGTATACTCGTTCATTTTTTGGTACGACACACCTAAGTAACGCCAATATTCTGAATTTTCTTCATCAAATTGAGTTGCTTTTTCGAAAGCAAAGGTTGCTTCATTATATCTAAATTCTAAAAAATATAAACTCCCCAGTTGAAACCAATACGCTGAATTTTCTTCATCGAATTGAACTGCTTTTTCAATAGATGAAATTGCATCTAAATAATTAAAATCTAATATATAACATCCCCCCAATTGAAACCAATAAATTGAATTTTCCTTATCAATTTGAGTTGCTCTTTTGAAAACTTCAATCGCATTAGAAAGTTGCTTTTCTTTATTGTAAATTCTTCCTAAAAAATATAAATATCTTGGATTTGATTTATCTAGATTAACAATCTTTTCAAAAATGCTTATAGTTTTTGAGTAGTCTTTTTCTTGAAAAGCCAAAAATGCAGATTCTTTTAAATCAATAACCTTTTTATCGTTGTTAATTTCTGACTTAATTTCCCCTAAAAACCCTTCAAACTTCTCATTATTAAAACCCTTTTCCTTTAGATGATTAATATTTTCTACTATGGTCTTTTTTAATTCTTCTATTTTTGATTCAAGTGTATCTTCTAATATTTTTCTTAAATCAGTCGGGATAATTTCTACGATTCCTTTTATTTCCTTGGTGTCAGAATGGGTGTCATCTATTTTTTGATTTCTATAATCATCTATTTTCCCCACTTTCTCATTACCATTTTGACTTCTTTTTGTTTTCTTTTTCTTAATATCAAATTCATATTTTTCAGCTTCCCAAAAGCCAATAAATCCTAAATAAATAGCATAAAATTCCAGCTTTAGAAAATCAACTTTATTTTTTCTGCTTTGTCCTTTGTTATAGAGGTTAAAATCTTTTTGAATAGTCCTTATTGCACTATCTCCAACAAAGTAGGTGATAAGAGAATAATTATCTTTATCTTTTTCAGGTTTAAAGTAGTATTCTTTAACCTTAGAAGTCAACACATATTTCTCTATTATTTCCTTTTTGGACTGTCCATTATCTAGCCAAATTTTATTTTTTTTAGCAAGCTTCTCGTATTCTCTTACCATATCACTTGCGCTTACTATTTTAGGAGACTTGATTGCTCTTTTTTTTGCAACTTTCTCCAAAAGAGTATTGAGGTATTCAATGCTTGTATGTCTATCAATTTTTGGCAACGCAGTACTTGACTTTTCTTTAATATCAAATATAATGTAAATCGATGGAAATCAATACAATCGATAAGCGACTTCTATATGTTCCAAATAGATTAACAGGAACAAGCACTTTTGAAGGAAAGTACTTAGCATTGGATGAATTAGGGAAATATGTAAATGAAAATGATGTGCAATTTATGGTCAATAAGTTATTAGAATTTATAGACACAAAAAAAGAAATGCACGGTTGCTTTGATGAGTATAGTCTTCCTTCTCCCGAGCAATATGGCTTATTTTTTCGACAATTTTTCTTCGATTTGCGGAATCGCATTTTTATTCAGATAGAGGCAGTCCCAGATAGCAGTAATTACGATTTTATAATAAAACCTAGACCAAAAGTACAAAACTCTATGAAGTCATCTTCAAATATTAAGATATATAATGCTATTAAATCGGGTAGTTATTTAAGTGACCTGAATTTTAAAACTGGAACATTATAGTTAAGGTTTCTTCGCAAGAATCTTCGCATAAATTTTCGTTCTAACGAAACTTCTGTAAGCCAAATTTGTATTGTCAAATGATATTAAACAATACGATATGGAAACAATGACGAAAATTAAACAAAGCCTTTTAACCTAATATAGAGAGTTTGTCGCCGTATGAAATCTCAAAATTTCTACAGTTTCACAAAACGTTAGTGGATGATGCACTTTACTATATGGAAAACACGCCCGTATCGGTACAGGATGATTTAGAAACAGAAAAGAAAATCACACAGCTTTTTTCAGAAACCAAAAAATTAGTAATAAACAGTTAAAAAGAAACGCATTATGAGTACAGAAGAAAACAAACGCAATGAGTTTCTTTTTGTAAAACGACAGGATTTAAAAGAAGAATTACGCTTAACGGTCATAGAGGTAATGGCAGAATTTAAAGAAGAAAAAGTCTGGATTACTGCAGAAACGACTAAAAATATGCTTTCTATAAAAAGTGACACCACTTTACAAATGCTAAGAAATACGGGAAAAATCACGTTTAGTCAGCCACTTAAAAAGCTGATTTTATACAAAAAAGCATCGGTTCTGGAATATTTAGAAAAGCATAGTCACAAGCCGTTCTAAAATGTTCAAAAATGAGGCAGATAGTGGGATTTGGATTTCACCAGATTGTATGGTATAACAGTAAACCGCGAAAAATTACACATCATTTCAGCACAATGTGCCGACTTATCAATACCTCTATTGGTTTTTTTACAACCCATAACCTATTAAGAATGACCATGACAGCAGAAGAAAAAAAAGCATACAACAAAGAATATCGGAAAAACCGCATACATCGGATTATTATTTTTTCGCAGGAACAATACGATATGCTTTTGAAATTGGCACAGAAACACCACAAGCCTTTTAGTACACTCGTTCGTGAACTGGCTCTATCACAGGCAAAAAATCAATATGTACTTCCATTGGAGGAACAAACCCAGGAGGTGAAAATATTATTAGTTCGGATAGGTACTAACATTAATCAGATAGCACATATAGCAAACGCCACAAAGAAAATTTCGATCGAAATTATCAAAAAAATACAAACAGAATTTTCCGAATTGCAAAAAGCAATTATTGCCATCTATGATAAGCCACAAAGTGTGTCTGAATTAATAAGAAACACTCTTATCAAAACACCAAGTTATGCCGATGAAATCAAAACCGTTTTAAACCAATTACACTTATGATTATTAAAAGCCTAAGACACACTCAATTTTTATCCAATTACAGCGTGAATTACGTCTTTGACGGTGTTTCTGATGAGCCAGAAAATAGATGGATAGTATTCCAAAATATCACGACTGGATTTGACCGTCATTCCATCATACAAGAGTTCAATAGTAACGCTCAATATCTGACTAAGGCAAAAAATCGCAAGCGGTGCTACCGCTATCACGAAGTATTGGCGTTTAGTTATTCTAACTCTAATTCGCAGGATTTATCTCGTGAAAAATTACAACGTATTGCTAACAAATATCTCAAATTACGAGATCCACAGGGCTTAAGTAAAGCGTTGTGTGTTCCGCATTTAGACAAGGGAAGTCATTACCACATTCACATTTTATTAAGTTCCAATTTCATAGAAAGTTCTCGCTCTGGCGATATGCGTATGTCTAACGAACACTATTACAATTTACGGCGCGGTATAGAAAGATGGATGCTACAGGAATTTCCAGAACTTCATAGAAGCACGGTTTATCTTGAAGAAAAAGAAATCGAACAATTATTACCAGAAAAATATCGAAGTGAACGCCGATTAATGCAACTGGAAAAATCGCAAAAAAACAGGAATTATACGAAAGACAAAGTGGCGGAACGTATCAAAGGATTACTAGCAAAAAGCAACACTCTAGAACAATTTGAAACTCGTATCAATAACGAGCCAGAATATGCTACTTATAGCAGAAATGGACAGTTCACAGGCGTGGTACACAACAATAAAAAGTATCGCCTAAAAAACTTGATTCCACTTTATCATGAAAATTTCCTTGTGTTAAAGAGAATGCAGGAATTGGAACGCATTAATAACCGTGAACACTCACAAGAACGAGAACGGTAAAATCTATTTCATTACTAAAAACAAAAACTATATGTCATTTTTCAGGTATTCATATTCTCAGTATTCCGCGAAATTTTTAACAGGATTCCGACGTTTTTTTCTTCTCAATCGTTTTAAAAAAGGTTTAGTGATTGACGGCAAGGCTCGTATTTCTGAAAAGGATTCTTTGCAAGGAACACTCATATTAGGTTCTACAGGTTACGGAAAATCCACCGTTTTTAGTGTCTGTAATTTAATGACAATTAAAAATGCGAGTATGGTCGTAATTGATCCATCAAAAGAGCTTTATAATCTCACTCACAAATATTTGGAAAAACATTTTGAGGTCAAATGTATTGATTTAATTGAGCCAGAAAAAAGCAACCAATGGCAAGTTCTTTATATAGCCAAAACAAAAGAAGATATGCGCATGATTGCAGATGCGATTGTATCAAGTGTATTTAAAAAGGAATCGGTTAGTACTCTTTTTTGGAGCGAATCGGCTAAAAATCTCATTGGAGTACTACTTATAAGTGTTCTGCATCGCCCAGAACAGAAAAATTTGTGTTATATCTACTCAATGCTTAACCGTTTTAATGAGAACGACAAAGCAGAACTAACCAAAGAATTATCGGAACATTTAGATACTGAAACATGGCTTATCTACAAAGCTATTATGAGTCAGCCAGAAAAATTGGTAGGAAATGTCATTGCCACCTGTCGTACCGTTCTTGCACCAATGGCAACCCAAACCCTCAAAACCGTGTCAAACGGTAACGATATTGATATTGCCAGTTTGAGAAAAAAGCCAACGGTGTTGTTCATTAATATTGCTGAAAATCGTTTTAAGGAGTTTGGTTTATTTGTTTCCCTATTGCTAAGAGAAATCACAGAAACGTTTTCTGTAATGCCTAAAAAAAGTGATTTAACGCAATATCTATTATTAGATGAAGCGGGTAATTTCTATTGTCACAAGCTACCAAATTTCATAACTATTTGCAGGAAACGTAGGGTAAGTACGAGTTTGATATTGCAATCAATGAGGCAATTACGAACTCTATATAATGATGATGCAGATACTATCATTGAGAACACCAAAAATCATATTTATTTCCCTGGCTTATCGTTGGAAACCTGCCAACAGATTAGTCAGAAAATTGGCTATATCTACGAGGGCTTTGAAAGTACTTATTTCCCAACCAATAAAAAAAGAGGGCATAAGATTCCTTTAATGTCACCCGAAGCTATCAGAACTCTTAAAAACGGGTTTGGATTACTACTTAGCGGAAATCAACAAGTTGCATTACTCAAAATGATTCCGTGGTACAAGAATTTTTGGTTACGAATGAAATTACGAAACAAGCACAACACAAAATAACAGAAAATGGAATTACAAGAACTTAAAAAGAAAATAGACCGCTTTGACAAAAAAATTGCTCGTTTAAAAAAAGAAATTAATTATACCGAAAATTTGGAAAAAACTCTGAAAAAAAAAGAGACAAAACTATTTTTTGAATATGAAGCCTTGCACAGTGAATACTTCTATGAAAGGGGGTATCCAACAGATAACACCAGAAGAAAAGAGCTTTTTGAAATTCTTCCTAGAAAAATAGATTATCTCTGGATAGAAACATATTTAGAACGATTAGGAAATTACACAGAAGATAGTAAAAAAGACGAAATCATCATAATGTATTTTGAAAAGCTTAATAAGCTGTTAGAGAAGAAAGAAGAATTAAAAGAAAGTATAAAAAAATTACAAACCAATGAATAAATATTCAAATAAAAGTGAGGATTGGCTCCAGGATGAGTTGATTAAACGAGAGATTTTTTTTGAAAAACTAACCAGTATGCAAGAAATACAGGAAGAAATAAGACTTTATGAGGAAGAAACGGATTTACTGGAATTAAGAGAAGGTAAAAAACTTGTAGAAAAATCATTGGATTCTGCTATTGAATTTCTATTAGGTCAAATAAAAGAAACAACAAGCTCTATTGAGCAATTAAAATTAGAAAAACAGCGTATCAAAGAAACGATAAGGAAAAAGAAAAATGACCTTAATTCAAAATTAGAAATAGAGAAAAGAAGGAAAATTGTTAAACAAAGAGATAAAGCCCTTTTACAAAGTGCTGAAAAAGACAAAGAAATCGAAAACCTTAAAACACAGATAAGAACTTTCTCAAAAGAGATAGAACAGGAATTTTCAAAATTACAAAACACAAATTAATGAAAAATAATAGCAATAGGAAAAATGCTTGAATTATGGATGAAGAATTTGAAAGAAAAAAATTAATAAATAGAATAAAATTTCTAGATAAAAAGATTCTAGGTTTAGAAAAAAGAAAAGACAGTCTAGTTTTAAAAAGAAAAAGTATAGAGGAACAATTGTTCTTTATTTTTTCTGATTCAGAGAGAATTTACAGAAATAAAATTTTACAGGGTATTTTTAATAGCATCAACATTAATCACAATAATTCAGATGATAATTTTAAAATAGATTTTCTATGGATAGAAGCATTTTTATCAATAGTTAAAAAAGTTTTGGAAGGTCATAATAATATCAAAATACATAGTATTCAAAGCCATTTTGAGAAGCTTTTAATTCTCAGATATGAAAAAATTAAAATAGAAAACAAATGAGTTATTCGGATTATGATATATATGAACTTTTAGAATTGTACGATGAAAAGAAGTATCATTTAAGCAAATTGAAAGAACATAATAGTGAAGAGGAAACAAAAATAAAGGAAGCAAGTAAAAAAGTAGAAAATGAAAGATCAAAAGAAGAAAGGCATTGTAAAATATTGAATTTAGCTATTAAATTTCTACGAGAGGAAATAACTAACACAGAAACAGCTATTAAAAGCATAGAGCCTTTTAATCAAATTGTATCTAAAAAAGACAAAGAAATAGAGAATCTTAAACAACAGATAAAAGCATTCTCCACAGAATTAGAACAAGAGTTTTTGAAATTACACAGTTTGGAAAACGAGAAAAAAGAGTAGAAACGATATGGAAAACGAGATACAATCTTTTGGGAAAATCAAGAACATCATTGCACTATACAAGGCAGAATTACAAAAAAAAGAAGCAGAAATAGCAACGCTTACACAGCAAATCACAACCTTAAGCGAAGCCAAAGAAAAAGCCTTTACAGAAAGTTCCGCCAAAGATGAAACCATTACATCAAAACAGCAACGAATCACAGAACTTTTAAAGCAGATAACGGTATTAACTGAACAACTGGAAAATGCAGATTTGGAAATCGACAACAAAGACAAAACCATTAAAACTCTGAATGAGCAAATAACTGACCTAACCTTAGAAAAAGAAAAAGGACAACGGATATTAAAAGTGGTGAGTAAGGAGAAAACAGAACTCGTGCAAAACTTTGATACCAAGGTTAAAGAAAAAGCTGATAGCACCGCTATCAGACTGTTAAAGCAACCGTATTTGATACCTCGTTACATTACCGAACTACAAAAGCGAAAAACTATCGAACTCAAAGAGGGCGAACAAATGCTCAAAATAGCGCAAATGATGCAAGGTGTTAATGAAAAAACATTAGAAAGCAAAGAACAGGCTCTGGAAACTAAAGACTTGCAATTATCATTTAGGATAGAGAGGCAAGATTATGAGATAGAGAAGAATTTTAATGCACTTAATAAATTCATGGAAAATTTATCTATAGAGCGCAAAAAATGGGGGCTAGAAAAACGAGAAGATTTACTCAACCTAAAAGAAAAGCGTTTTGAAGTCGCTAAACAAACCGCCTACAATGAAATTTCTACAAAACAAATACAACTGTTCCAAAAAGAAGTGAATCTACAGCTTGATACCAAAGATTTTGATGTACAGAGGCGAGAAAAATTTGTAACGCTGTTACAAAAAGAACTACAAATTGACCGAAAAAATGTTTTGAATGAAATTGTAGAAAAAGCTTTTGATGTTAAAAAAAGAGAAACCGAATTACAGCTTTCACATCGGGAATCGGAATTTTCATTAAAAGAAAAAGAAGCGGTGCATCATCAAAAGGTCAATCTCTTTAAACTGATAGAAAAAGAGTTTGCTATTGAAAAACGGCAAACAATGTTTCAGCTTATGGAACAAAGTTTTGATATCAAACAAGAACGCACCGAATTGGAACATGACATCGAAGCAGAAGATTTTGCCAAAGACAAACGACTTTTTGAGATTGATAAACGAGAACTTCAAGCGTTTAACGCCGTAGCTGAATCTCAAATAAATCTGATGAAATCTAAATTAGAAAACGAACGACAATTATTATACCTCGATATCAATAGAGGTAAAAATATGAATGAAAATAACAAACGTCTTTTGGAAATCGACAAGGCAATGCAGGCGGTTAAAAATGAAGTAACATCGGCGAGATTTACCAAAACAGAAATCGAGCAATTCTCCAAAGAAAAGAATCTAGCCTTAACAGAGAGAGAGTTGAACCTAAAAAGAGATGTTCTGACAGGATTTCAAGACAAGTATCTCAATGAGAATCCGTATGACATTAAACGTTCTTATCGAGCGTTAGGATTTGAAGTTGACAGTCCATATAGAGAAGAATCTTCTCGCCTGAGAGAAGAACGAGATAACTTGTTGAATCAATTAGAAGAAAAAGAGAAAAAAGGAGAATAAAAATCGGATGCGTATTTTTTAATTTTTTTCTGCAAAATTTCGCCGAAATTTTTCAAAACCAAAAGCCTCACAATTTTGATCTGTTTTCGCTTTCCCGAAACCAATAGTTTTTTTGAGTGTGGATTATGACGATGAGGCTTTGGGTTTTCTGAATGGTGGAAACGAAGTGAGCGGATACGTGAGGTGTGCATTGGAGGTGAGCGAGTGAGTGAGTGAGTGAACGAACAAAAGAACGGTAATGGAATGATACGTGAATGAGGTGAGAGAACGAGCGAAAGAGAGAGCCAAACAATGACCGTATAGTAAGCTTGGTTTTCTACTCTAGTAAAATTAAAGAGTAAGAGGAATAAATTGAATACTACGACACCTTGTAAGCCCAATAGATATAGGGCTTTAGCAAAAAAGAGGTAGATAGACTAAATAATAGACCAAATTATAGGGCAAATACTAGAGAATTATGGAACAATTACCACAAAAATACGCATCAGAAATTGCACACCCAAGGGTGCAAAACTGGCTTGATGAATATTTTTATCAAAGCAGTTCTTCGGCTACTGAATTTGTTGAACTAGGACAAATCACTCCTTTTAGTAATACAGAATTTGTTGTCTTTTTTATGGAAAAATGGGTGGATTACTACGATAATCTATATGAGAAAAAAAGTAGTTTTGGAGATGTATTGGAATTGGCATCTATCACCGCCTTACGTGGTTTTAAGCGAGAAGAATTACAACTCATATTTTCCAATAAAACCTTGCCAGAAAATTACAAGTATTATCGTGTCTTTGATTATTTTACCATTATAGACAAAGAAGCACAAAACTATTTTATCGCTAAATATAATCGTGACGGCGAATCCTTAGATGATATTTTTCTAGCGTTACTCAAAGAGCGAATAGATACCGAAACCCCTGTACTTAAAATGGTGTTATTTACGCCTATTACGCACCTTATTCCCATAACGTCACTCTATAGACACGCTTACATTTTAGGACGTTCTGGAAGTGGTAAATCCGAACTTTTGAAATATCTGTTTTATACGTTATATAAGAACGATACACGGAGACAAAAATCCTTATGCCTACTCGAACCCAATGGCGACCTTGCCACGCAAATTTTACAGTTCTATCTGAATACAGGCAAGAACAAACAACGAGTGGTGTATCTTGACCCGTTTATTAGGGAAACAGCCAAAAAACTATTAGGAGAAGATATTTTTACAGACGATTATACGTTTGTACTCAATCCGTTCCATATTGAAAACCCCACCGAACGGGATATCAATTATACGACCCAAGAATTGGCAAGTGCCTTTTTTGAAATCCTCAGAAGTGAAGCTACGCCACAAATGAACTCCATTATACAAGCTTGTATTGATGTGCTGTTACGTGCCAATGATACCGATATTACAGACTTAAAACGGTTTATGGATGATGAAGAAAACCACGATTTAATCAAACTAGGTAGAACCAATCTCAACCCAGAACGCAGAAACCTTATTACCAAAAAATTTACAGAGGACAGAGTGAATCCCACCAAATCGGGTATTTATTTTAGGTTACAAAATATCATTGATAATACCGACTTACGAAACATCTTACAGGGAAAAAGTACGGTGAATATAGAACAGGAAATCAATAACGGAAAAGTGGTCTTGTTTAATCTTTCCAAAGGATTTTTAGGTGTAGAATCATCCACCTTGCTCGGCAAGCTGATTGTGGCACTTATGCAAGGAGCGGTGCGTAAACGGCAAAATAAGAACATTAAGGATAGAGTGCCAACGTTCTTTTTTATTGATGAGATGCAAAACTATATTACCAAAACCATTAAAGAAATTTTAGCAGAGAGTAGAAAATACGGATTGCACCTGATTATGGCAAACCAAATTCTTGGTCAGGGAATGGACAGGGAACTACAACGGCTTATTATAAGTAATACCGCTATAAAAATTGCAGGGCATAATGATGAAGATAGTGTCAAAGCAATGGCACAACAAATGCGAAATATCACACCAAATGACTTCCATAAACTCGAAAAATACAATTTTCTATGTTATGACAATACAGGCGCACAAGCGACGGCAAATGTTATCAATGTTCCTGATACCCTCGTAAATATACAACCACCAATGTATCAGAACAAAGAAGAATTAAAGGAGTTCTTTTTGTGGTTGGTGTATGAAAGTGGCTATTACGTGAAAAAGAACAAAACCATTAAACAGAAAGTTGCTCAAACAGAACCGACACCAAACGATTCAGTGACATCAACTATTTACAATCCAAATTTTGAAGATTAATTATGACTGCAAAAAACATTCTCTGGGCGCATACGATAACCAATATTCAAGAAAATATCTTGGTAGGACTGGCACGCTATAAATTTCTCACGTCTAGCCAAATGCTATCATTAAATGTTGGCACAAAACACTATCCGTATTTGTGGAAACAGTTAGTCTCCTTGCGTGACCGTAACAAGCCATTGGTACAATGTCATAATTTCCCTGCACCTAACCCCAGAAAAGGACGGGTCGAATCAATGTATTTTTTGACGAAAGAAGGCAAAAGACAAATTTTACAGAATGGATTTATGTCTTCTGAAGAAACCATCAAAATACCGATAGGAAAAACAATCGCCTACAAAGATTATTTTCACAGAAAATATACGATTGATTTTCAAATACAGCTTGATACGTGGGCGAATGAAAATAACAAGACTGTTGAATTTTTTGATACCTATTTTGATAAAACAGGCAACAACAGAACAGGAAAAAATTTGAGAGCCAAAACAAGAATTGATTTTACAGGCAACGATTTTTTTATCCCTGATGGTGTTTTTAAAGTTGACGACCAATTTTTCTTATTTGAAATGTACAACGGTAAAGATACAGGGCGTGTCATAGAACAACTCCACAAACACGCAGAAGCTCTCACGTATCGCTATACGCACAAAACGTATAATTTAGATACTAAGAAAGCGTATAAAACCATACTGCTATTTGAGTTTTTATTGGCGAAAAATGCGCTATTACAACGTATACAAAATGAACCGTCTTTTGAATTTATACGCCCTTATTTTTTGGCAAAATCTCTTGAAGAATTGCATCAGGAATCGTTTGTGTTGTGGATGGATTTGGAAGGTGTTAGTAAAAAAATTATTTAAGGTTTCAGTAGCTACTATTCTTTAACTGTTGCAAACTTGATAATCCCGAATAAAGCCACAAATAAACCTGCTCCTAAACCTGTGGGGTCAGCCCCCTCGGTAAATGATAATATCAAACCAGTAACAACTAATACAAACTCCAAAACCATTGAAATAATTCCGTAAGTTTTTTGCTTGCTGAAATCACTTGTGGATGCACCAGAGATAAATAATATAATAACGATAATTTGAATAATAATACCAAAAATTAATGCTGGTGGCTCCAAAGAAAAAAACAAAAATATTAACCCAGCAATAGCAGGGAAAATAAAAGTCTTATTCAAACCTTTGGCAGTATTCAGATTTAAAAAATCCATATAGTTAGTTTTTAGAGAAGTAAATATATTAAAAATAACTGTAATTCTTTTTTAGGGGATTATTAAGGGGCTTGCCCTTTAATCAAGTGTGCCAAATCATCCATCTATATAGATTCACTATTGATTTGGCGTACTTGCTTAGAAATGTTTCATTTCTTTTTTTTGAGTTCTTTGTGTCTTTGAGGTGCTGGCAGAAATAAGTGAAAAGGTACATTTCTCAAAATCCATATAAGTCTAAACTCTTTTTAAAGATTCTTGAATGTAAAGTAGTGGAATGAAAGAATATTTGGAATGCGTTTATCCGTTTTCTAACTAGAAAAACCTAAACCATAGTTTTTTATTCTTTATATGTAACAACCTGAAAATAAAGAAGTCTAATACTTTACAATTATTAAATTAATATCTTTGGTATTGCACAAGTAGCAGTTTTTAATTAGAGAGAAATGAATAAACTTAAGAATTTTCAGAGGATTTTAAGCTCTATTATATTGTTGTCATTAATAATGATTCAGAATGAAATATTCGGATTTTTAAAAGATTCTAGCAATGAGTTTTCTGGAATTTTAATCGTAGTTACAGGAATTTTTCTAATAGCATCCTTTGAGGTTGTAAATTACATTTTAAGTCAAATTATTAATAATTGGGATTGGCTTAAAAAAATAATACTTAGAGATGATTATATCGAGGGAACTTGGATAACAGCAGTGCCTTTTCAAAACACTATTCATTATGGGATTTTTACAATAAAATTAAAAGATGGTCAATACTTAAGTAGTGGTACAAGATATACTCCAGATTGCATTCCTCAACAGACTTGGAGGACAGAGGCTTCTAAATACGAAATGAATTCTCTTAAGTTAATTTATAAGTCAACTTTTTTTTCCAATGAAATAAAAGAAGAACACAATGGATTGGCGATATATAAATTTCAAAACTCTTCAAATAATTATTTTTCATCACCTAACTTAATAAATGGTTCGGTATATTCAGTTTCAAATAAGGAAAATGAATCTATTTCATTTGTTGGATATAAAATTACTGTAAGCAAAGATTTGGAAATACTAAATAAACCAGATAATATGAAGGATAAATTTAAAGCAATAATTGATTCGCCATATTTGAAGTTAAATACAAAAATAAAAAGAAGTAAAAACATCTAAAATATGAAAAAAATAACATTGATAATTCTCATTGGTCTAATACTTTTTTCTGCTTGTAAAAATAAGCAGAAAAAGGAAAAAGTAACTGTTGGCTACCTTAATATGGTGTCAAGTCTTACTCATTTTGTCGCTATAGAAAAAGGATATTACACAGAACAAAATCTCGAAGTGATTGGAAACCCTGTAAAAACAAGTAACCTCATTGCTCAAGAACTAGTAGCAGGGCATATTGATGTAGGTATTGAACTTGCAATAACTCCAGCTCTAAAACAACTTGAACAATCGCCGAACTCAATTAAAGTTTTCTCTACCAGTAACATAACTACTGAAAATGGATTTGATGCTGTTGTGGTTAAACAAAATTCGTCAATTCAAAACCTTCAGGATTTAGCAGGTAAAAAAATTGGTGGTTTCCCTGGAACAACTGCTAAGGTTTCATTTCTTCAATTATTTAAAGAGAAATTTTCAGAATTGGAACAACCTGAATTTATCCAATTGACACCAAATTTACATATTCAATCATTGAAAACTGGTGATATTGATGCCTTGTTTGCATACGAACCAGTACTGAGTACAGGAATAGTAAACCATAATTTTAGAACAATATTTCCTTCCATTTATGGAACACAATTTACACCAAATCCAATTGGTGTTGGTGCAGTAAATCAAAAATGGCTTGAAGAAAACCCTGAAACTGCTAAAGCTTTTTTCAAAGCAATTGACGAGGCTATTCAATTCATTGAAGATAATCCTATCAAAGCAAAGAATATACTTGCTAAGGCTACAAATATTGATTCTAATATAGCACAAAATATGAATACCTTACCTCTTTCTAAATCTAATGAAATTGACTTAACAAACTTGGATAAATATTTAACTTTACTAAAAGAATTAAATGAAATAACTATAGTTCCTTCTGCCTCTTCAATATCTATTAAACAATAAAAAAGGATGCCTATTTCAATTAATAACATATCATTCAAATATGAAAATGGGAATTCAAAAATTCTAGAAAATGTCAATTTAGATATCAAGGAAAATGAAACAATAGCAATATTGGGGAAAAGTGGTGCTGGAAAGTCAACATTACTAAATATTATATCGAATTTCTATTATCCTTTAACTGGAGAAATTGAACTAAACGGAATAATCTCAAAAGACATTACCTACATACGTCAGTCTGCTATAGAAATGTTGTTTCCTTGGAAAAATGTTCAAGAAAATGTTGATTTTTCTTTAATTGAGAGAAATCAATTTACGGAATCTAATAAAAAAAGAAATGCGGAGCTCTTAAAAATTTTAAAGCTTGACGATAAGAAAAAACAATACCCAAGCGAATTATCTGGAGGTGAAAAAAAGCGACTTTCTTTCTCTTGTGGTTTAAGTTATTCGCCAAAATTAATTCTTCTTGATGAAGCATTTACTGGTATAGACTTTTCTCTTAAATGGGAGTTGTGGGCTTTCCTGAGAACCGAAATTGAAAAGCTAAAAGCAGAGGCTATAATTGTTACTCACGATTTCGATGAAGCTCTGTTATTAGCTGACAAAATTGTTTTTTTGAACCCTAATAAGAAGATTGACGACATAGTAATTGATACAAAAGGAATAAATAAAAAGAACATAGCTAAAGCAATATCATCAAATGAATTTAATGAGTTGAAAATAGAAACACTAAAAGCATACAATAAAATTAATGAAGCAGTCTAAGAAAAATAATTTCAAATCAGCTTTAGTGGGAATATTATTTCTGCCTATTTTGATAGGATTGTTTTTTACAATTCTAAGATTCTTTAGTCCATCCACAATAAAATTTCCTACTGTTATTGAAATCTATCAAGATTTTATCTCTTCATTATTTGATATGGAAGTTCTCAAAGCACTTCTATCTACTTCAAAATATGTGATAATTAGTGTTTTTGTATCTATTATATTTGGAGTTACATTAAGTTTTATTCTTAATTTAAACAAAAAGGTTTGGTCTGCTATAGAGCCGACAGTTGACTTTTTAAGGTCTGTACCTATTACTTTTTTCATACCTGCTTTTGCGGTAATTCTTGGAGTTTCGTCACCCAACATTATTTGGATATTAGCAGTTATCCCAAGTGCTCTAATAATTATAGTAAACGTCGCCTATGGTATCAAAGAACTTGAAAAATCAGATAAACAAAATAGACTACATCAGTATCAATTACTTTCTGGAAAGAAAGGCAAATGGGAATCATTCATAAAAGTGAAAATTTATGAAATTCTGCCACATTTTATGAGCGGATTTAAAGTTGCTTTATCGTATGCAATTGTAATTGTAACTGTCTTAGAGTTTATGCAAATGGGAAATGAGATTGGTTTGGGTAGGTTAGTATATGATGAAATGGAACAACTCAATTATGAGAGAGTGTATTCGATAATAATTATTGTTGGATTGATTGGATATTTACTCAATCTACTTCTTGACAAATTAATATCTAAAAAATATGGGAGATAAGAATTCAGATTTATTAAAATGGCATCGTGATAAAAAAGTAATATATCCTCTAACTATTGGATTATTTGTAGGAGTACTTATATCAATTATATTTTTAAGCTCTGATTGCAATCCCGATTCCCAAGAATATGATAAATTTTTGTGCTATTTATCTAAAAACAAGACATTAACGATATTGTATTGGGGATTATTAATGGCATTTTTAACAAATTTGTTGACTGGGAAAAAGATCCGTATGATAAATATCCCAAAATATAATTCTAAGTCAAGGATAGCAATTTTAATTCCAGTTTCGTGCAGTGAATATTACGAAAGCGAAGATTTAAAACTTATGCTCGAAGGGTTTGGAGAAGGAATTAGTGATTTCGCATTCAAAACTAATTATAAGCTATCCGAAAGTTATGAAATAGTATTGATAGATAGTAAGAACTTTGAACTAGCTTTAAAAAAGGTAAAAGAAGAAATTGAATTTGGCACCAAATACTTCATTAGTACATTAAGTAGCTTTTCAACAGATTTATCTGATGAATTTTTGAAACTTTCTGACGAAGCCATTCTAATTAATACTATTAGTGGAACGACTGCAATAAAGGAAGTCAAGAATAGAATATATAATTTCTACCCTACCTCAATTAGTGAAGTAGATGCTATTATTGACTGTATAGAAAGTAGAAACCTAGAAAATCCATTTATTTATAATTTCAATTCAAAATATACCAGAGAATGTAGAGATTATTTTATTGAAAAATGGAATGAAATAAAATCTAAAGACAAGCACATTAGCAAAAAAGAAAACTCTTATGAGTTTATTAACCAAAGTAGTTTTGACTTAAGTCATCCAAAATTCATTAATGATAAAGTGCATAACTCGGGTGTTTTGCTAATTTTTGGATATGGCAATTCTTTTTATGATTTATTAGATGTTTTAAAACCAAAAGTAACCGATATAAACAGTAAATACATATATACTATATCTACATTTAAGTATAGGAGTTGGAAAGTAAAAGAAGAAGACACATTAAATGGATTAAAAACAATAACTGTTCGACCAAAAATGCAAGATTCTAAATTTTATACAGAAAAAGATGTCGTTAAATATTTCTCTGAACAAACCTTGGATAGGTTTTTGAAGTCTCTTGAGCTGATTAATGCTCAAAATTTGTTATTCGATAATGCTTGGAATGAAACATCACCTAACCGATTAGAGTATGATATTAGTGGTAAGGTCAAAGTTGAAACTATTGAATTATGAAAATTCTTATCATAATAGATATGCTTAATGGATTTTGTAGAAACGGAAATCCACTTAGTTTGTCGGATTGGACAGATAGTATTGAAAAAGAAATTGAATCTAAGATTAAAGCATACAGAAGTAGAGGAGATAAATATTTTTTTATATGTGACTCTCATACCTCTAGTGACCCAGAAATAAATAAACCTTATCCATCACATTGTATGAAAGGGACAGATGAAGCAAAAATCATCGACACTCTTGAAAATTATGCAAACGAAGAAAATACTTTAACTAAAAATACGCTTAGTATAACTCATAATACGAAACTTATTGAAAGATTAGAAGACTTAAACATCACGGAAATAGAAGTAACTGGGGTGTGTACAGATATTTGTATTTTGTTTGCAGTTTACGAATTGAGAATTAGAGGCTACAAAGTCATTGTAAATTCTAAAGCTGTTTTACCTTTGAAATCTGAAAATCAAGATTTATTTCTGAATTATATGGACGAATTATTAAGTGCTAATATTGAATAAAACCAAGACTAAAAATAATCCTGATTTAGAAACCTATTCAGTCTTCTATAATTTCCTTTCAGTACTTTAAAATTCAAAATTATTAAGCTAAATGATTCTTTTTTAAAACATAGAAAACTGCCCTGTTTTGTTGTTAAGAATTTCTTTTATATCCTCATAATTATCATCTGTTTTTTGTGATGCTTTTTGAGTTTTGTTTGTTTTTGGAAACAAATCTCTCACCATATCAAAAGGATTGATAGTATAACGGACATAATTATAGGCTTGTTGAACATTGTCGATATATTCAATTTGTGGGATGCCTGTTTCGTGTAGCTTTCTATTAACTACAAACGCACCCTTGAAATCATTGCCAGGGAATAATCCGTTATCCGAAATGACAATTCCGTGAATACCGTGGTGCATTAAATTAAGGGTTGCCATTTTTGCACACGTAAAATCAAGGTCAACTAAGAAGTGAAATCCTCCTAAAGAAACTGAATTTGATGCTAAGGAAAAACGACCACTTCCGCAACAAGGGTCGCTAAATGTTTCGCTCTTTGTAGGTGCAACAATTTGAGCCATAAAATTACAAATCGGTGCAGGAGTAAAGAATTGTGCAAATCCCTTTTGTTTGGATAAAGCTGCACTTTCGTAAAATGTTCCAAAGAAATCATACCAATCAGAATCACTCTGTATCTCTTTATCGAGTATTTTGATAACTTCATACATCATCAAAGTAAACTTTTGGCGTTCTTCTAATTTATAACGTTTCTGTATCAATTCTCGATTGAACTCATAATCAAAACACCACGCATTGATATAGAGGTCGAGAAAGTCTTCAAAAACGTAATAATATCCATTACGACGATATAAGGTCTGAAACATATTGTTAAAGTTTTTAAAATTATGAGGTACGTGTTTTGTTTTGCTCATTGTGAAAAGAAATTAAAAATTAAATATGCCCTTTCACAAGTTGAACAAACGACAAAAAGCACAAGGAGGAATTTGCAAAAGCATTCCTTGTGCATTTTGGCAGTTCAACTACTTTTGGCAGATTTTGTTTAATCTCTTTTGAGTAATTGACACGATATTTATAATGAGATAATTAAGCGATTTTTTGAATTAATTAAACTTTTATTAAATATCTCCTTCATCGGCAAAAGAATAATAATTGTCTTTAGTTAGAATAATATGGTCGAGCAGTTTGATGTCTATTAAATCAGAGGCTTGTTGTATTTTTGCGGTAAGTTCTTTGTCTGCTTGTGATGGCTTGGTATTGGAACTCGGATGATTATGACAAGCAATCATCCCTACAGCTCCGCATTGTAATGCTCCTACCAAAATCAAACGAATATCTACGAGTGTACCAGTAATACCACCTTGACTATGTGGATATAATCCAATGACTTGGTTGTAATTATTGAGATACAGTATTTTAAATTGTTCTTGCAATTCCAGAGAATCGTTATCCCAGAATGCTCTTAGGATTTCAGATGCTTGTCGGCTGTCGAGTATTTTAATGCGGTCATCGGTAGCAACTTCTTTGTGATAATGGAGTTTAATTTCCGCAACTGGAATCTGTTCTAGAACTCTGGATCTAAACTTAGTTTGTAATTCTTCTTTAGTAGGCTCAAAGGGTTTGTGAAGATAATTTAGTGATGATTTTTTAGGGGTATTCATTAATAATAAAGTGAAAAAGTAAAAAGAGGTTTTAATAATAAGATTGCAATAAAGAAATCTCAGAAATGTATAATGACGTTTACATTATTTAGAATTGTTATCTGTTCTGTTGTGGTAATGAATACAAACCTTTCCGTATCATTTCCTGTAAATATTCACGGTACGTCATGTCGCCATATTTTTCGAGGAATAGGATTTGATTACGAATGCGATACAATTCTCCGATATGACCAACGATTGAGTACGGATTATTGAAATGCTCATCACATAAGAATTTTACCAAAAGTGGATTGTGACGGAGTTCTTCGAGGTTAAAGATTGCTCCTTTGTGGATGTCGAAATCAGGAACTGAACTGACCAATCGGCGATTGACCTTGATAACATTGAGGTTTTTCATAAGAAAAAGGGGTTAGAAAATAGAAAAAAAGACTTTTCAGAATGAAAAGCACTTTTTTCGTGCGAAGATTTCTAACACACAATTTTAAAATCTGATTGTAATTTCGATTGCTCAAAAATCTTTTGGACGCAATGGTAGACGTCAACAAAAGTTTTCCACATTGGAGTTATGCACATTCCTATTGAGTATGGTATAACGTATCTCCTCATTATTATTTGCTATTCCCCTTTAATGAAAAAATGGAAATCAAAAGACATTACCGCCTTTCAGAAACTGTATTTGAAGCATTACGGTCTAAAACGCAATGCAGACAAAGCAAACCAAAACTCTGTAAAAAGAGAATAAATCAAAATTTTCATTTTATCCTCAATATATTTTTACCCTATTTTTATGAAAATACCTCTTATTCTTCCTCTTTTTAAACGCTTTGCATTACACGAAAAAGGAATGAAATCAAAAACTATTAAAGAAATTATCGCCATAGTCTCTGCACTATCAAAAGAACTTTCAAATCCCTCGATTTCAGTCATTACAACTGCAAAAGTCCGTGAATTTATGTATCAAAGAAAACTAGAACGTATGTGGACGAATAAAACCTTTAGAAATTATCGCCAGTACCTAAAAACCTTTTTTGATTTCTGTGTTCGAGAAGATTATATAAAAGTGAATCCTGTTGAAAAAATTGATAAACCAAAACTGCCTAAACGTATTCCTCGATGTCTTGACAAAAATCAAATCGAAAATCTATTATTGCACTTAGATGGTTATTCGTGGTTCAATGATTTAGAAGCCAAAAGAAACAAAGCTATCATTCGTACATTCTTATTTACGGGTGTTCGATTAAATGAACTTTTGAAATTAAAAACAACTTCTATAAATTTTGAAGCCTCAGAAATTATCATCTATCAAGGAAAGGGGAGTAAGGACAGGGTAATTCCTATTCACCCAGACTTAATGCCTTATCTCAAAGCGTATCAAGATGTAAAGAAAATTTCTACAGAATACTTCTTTTCCAGTATTCGTTCAGATAAACCACTTACAGAAAACAATCTATACAGAATCATCAAAAAAATACGAAGTAAAACCAAATTTCACTTCTCTCCGCATCAGCTACGACATACCTTTGGCAAACTTTCTATTGAAGGCAATCTCAATCCGTTTAAATTACAAAAGATTATGGGTCATTCTAGTATAGAGACTACGCAAATTTATGTGTATGTGAGCGATAACAACCTTAAAGAGAGTTTTCAGAAAACGGTGTTATTGTAATGGATGTTTACTCACTTGGTCTTGCAAATGATGCACCGTTGCAGACAAATAAATGGTAGTTGTTTTAATATCACTATGACCCAATAATCGAGAAACGCTAAAAAGGTTACAGCCTGCCTCAAGCATTAGAACGGCAAAGGTGTGACGAAGCAAATGAGCGTGAATATGTATGCCAGACTTTTTGCCAATTTTCCTAAGTAGTCGAGGAATAACTTCTGCACTCATTTGTGCTGTGCAAATAAGCGAAACAAAAAAATAAACACTTCTATCATTAATTTTGGAACGTACAGCAAGGTATTTTTCTAAATACTTTTTTAATTGAGCATTTATCGGAATCATTCGGTCTTTTTTGCCTTTTCCTGCCTGAACAAATAAAATACTTTCTTTAATATTCACATCGTTGATTTTTAGATTAAGTAATTCTTGTAATCTAATTCCTGTAAAAAGAAAAACAGCAAGAATAGCTACCGCTCGTGGTTTTTCGTAATAATGATGATAGGGATAACATTTCGCCCAATCTAAAATAAGGGTGGATTGTTCTTTGGTTAAATGTTTAGGGATTTTTGATTCTAATTTAGGAACAGGAATATCATCAGCAGGGTTCTTTTGCATATAACCCTTTGTAACACACCATTTGAAAAACAAGCGCACATTACCTAATCGAGTGCGGATGGTTTTAGCTGACCAATTTTTCTCGCATTTTCCGTGAATAAGCCATTGTTCAATCACATTTTGAGTAACTTCTTCGATGTGATAAACTTCCGTATGTTTCACAAAATAATTAATAACCTCTTTGAACCATTTAATGGTTCTTGGTGTGTTGTTTTTAAAAACAATTTGATACTGACAGAACTCTTGATGCCGTTGGAGAATGTTATTCATTGTGACTATCGGGTAAAACCTGACAGTCGTTAGACGAATACTTTTTTTATGCAAACGCCACTTTGTGGTTGTTATAGTCTCATTCTGGTTGCGGAGGCAGGATTCGAACCTGCGACCTTCGGGTTATGAGCAAGTCCATAGATTTTTGAAATGGATAAACTCGCTTCCAGAGTGAGACAATACGTTTTTTGGTAAAAAAATTATTCACTTTTTAACGATTGTCGGGCTAATTATAAAGACTAGGAAAATGGCTGTCAATTTTTCTTAATTCTAACATATAATTACTTTTCATCAAAGTTCTTCAGTAATTCATCCTTAAACTCCAAACTAAACAGAGAAAGTTCTTGCCTATGTTTTAAGTTCAATTTAGATAAAGCATATTTAAAATAAGTATCAATAGTGTAAGGTTTGACATTCATTTTTTTGGCTAATAGTTGTCTATCAGTAGTTTCGGCTGATAGTAATGTAAGTTCTCGTTCACGAGGACTTAAATCAGAAATTCCATAGAGCGACTCGGAAAAAATTGTACATAAAAACTCATTTCGTTTTTTTAATAACCGTTTCATTGTTGGAGATTCATACGCTCCATTTGCGATTACATTGATTAAGGTTTCAGAAAATTCTTTAAACGAACAACCTTTGTCTAAAAAACTATGAAAACCGCTCGCCGTAGCTTTTTTCATAATGCGATAGGAATTGTAATTAGTCAACGCAATAACTTTTACTCTTGGTTCAAATTCCAAAACGCTTTTGATTATATAAAAACCGTCAATTTCGGTTTCTCCAGAAAATTCCAAATCACAAAAAATGAGGTCGATGGAAATTTCGCGAATTTTAGAAATTGCCAATCGTGCGGTACTTGTAAAATAACACTTTGCTTTGGGTTTTACTTTTTTTATTCGCCCTTCAATTCCTTCTTTTACTAGAGCGTGGTCGTCTATAATGAGAATATTCATATTAAGATGAATAAGGAATGTTAGCTGTAACCGAAAAACCGTTTTGATGTACTATATTTAAAGTGCCATTCATTAAGGTAATTCTGTCTTCTATATTTTTATAACCGTTCCCTTTTTTAAAAGTTGTTGTTCCTATACCATTATCCTTATACATAAACACTAAAGTATCATCATTGGAAACTATCTGTATTTGTGTTTGTGAAGCCTTGGCATATTTTAGGTTATTGGCAATGAGTTCTTGTATGATTCTAAAAATATGAGTGCCGTGCGGTTCTTTGATTTGCAAATGGCGTGGTGTGATTTCAAAAGTAAACTCTTGTGTTTCGGTGTTGTCTGGAATAATGTCCAAGACTCTATCAAAAAACATTTCGTTGTGCATTGGTGTATTGTCTAATTGATGTGAAATGTCTCGTACTTCGTTATAGGTTTGTAACAGTCTGTGTGATAGTTTAATTTGAGCAGATTCGCTATCGTGTACCAATTTCATCAATGTTCCTGCAATATTATCGTGCAATTCTTTACCAATTCTGCTTTTCTCAGCTTCACTAGATTTTACTGAATTTTCCAATAAGGCTAATTGGTGCTGTTGTTTGCGTTTGTTCCAATAAAAATAGCCAAAGCTTACAATCAATAATAATGCTCCCAAGACGGCAAAAATGGTGTATTTTGATTGCGTTAAAGAGGCTTCTTTTTGAATGTTCTCGTTAGTGAGTTTTAAGATTTCGTTTTCCTTTTGCTGAGTTTCATATTTGGTTTCCAACTCAGCAATATTCGTTTTCATTTTTACGCTTCGAAGGCTATCCGATATTACTTTCGATTCTTCAAGAGCATCAAAAGCCTGCTTATATTTTCCCTGTTGGTAATTAATCTCTGCTAATGATTGTAGTATATGCATCAATTCATATGGAAAGTTGCTACTTTTAGCTAGGTCACGTGCTTTTAAAATATGGAACTCAGATTTTGAAAGGTCATTCATCTTGCTATATAAATTACCAAAGCCGTGATAAGAATTTATAATGTCCCGCTTACTACCATATTGTTCCTTTAGACGCAGTGCCTTTTTATAATAAACAAGCGATGAATCATATTTTTTTGTTTTATCATATACTATGGCAATATTGTTGTATGTTTTTCCTAAACTAAAATAGTTTTTGGTTCTTGCTTCAAAATCGGCAACGTCCTTATTGAATTGTAGAGCTTCTTCAAAATTTTTAAGATTTTTATTGATGATTGCTAACGTTTTTTTGGTCTTATAATACCCCCCAGAATCACCAATCTTATAAGCCAACTTCATTGAACTTTCTGAAAATTCATATGCCTTTTCATTATTTTTCAACCTAACATTAATAATGCCCAATAAATTCAAGGCTTGTATGGCTCTTTTCTTGTCTAACACCTTAAATATATCCTGAGCTTTCAATATTTTTTTCGTAGCATTTTCATAATCACCGACATATTGCAAAACATAACCTTGATTAAAATATGTTTCTGCTAGTAGTAACGAATCTGGTTTTTTTGTCAAAATCGAAAGTGCTTTATCTAATTGCTCTTGTCCTTTTTGAGATGAGCCAACTTTTGTATAGTGCCTTGATAATGTATTTAAGATTTTTATTTGGGAAATATCATCTGTTTTATTCAACAATAAGTTTTCTAGACTATCTATTTTCTTTTGACTTTGGCAATACATAAGTTGTATAAAAATCAAAAAAAATACGGCAATTATTTTCTTCATAAGTCCTTTTATGGTTAAGTCTCAAAGGTATGGAAATGAAATTTATAGATTATCCTAATGTGGTTAGGTTAGGGTTTGTAAAGTGAAGCTAAGTTTGTACCAACTATTAAAACTAAAACGGATATGAAGAAAATCTACATACTAATATTGTTCATTCTTTCCATTACTAATACCATTGCTCAACAAACATTTGTTCCAGATGATAATTTTGAGCAGAAACTTATAGTGTTGGGCTATGATAATGTTTTAGATGATTTTGTTTTAACGGCTAATATAAGTTCCGTAGTTGAATTAGATGTAAGCGGAAATAACATTAATGGTCAAGGTATAACTGACCTTACAGGAATTGAAGGATTTATTGCGTTAGAGGTGTTAAAATGTGGTGGAAATAGATTAACAAACCTTGATGTTAGTAATAACACAGCACTCAAATATTTAGATTGTAAGGAAAACAAATTCATCAGTTCTCTTAATTTAAATAATAATACGGCTCTCACTTTTCTGAACTGCTACGACAACGATTTGGCTAACTTAGATGTTAGCAACAATACCGATTTAAAGGAACTATACTGCTTTATTAATGAGATTAATTCCTTGAATATAGTAAATAATACAAACTTAGAGGTTTTAGCGTGTCATTATAATAACCTAACAAGTATTACACTAGGCAATAACCAAAATCTAACACATTTGTTTTGTAAAGGAAATAATTTGTCAACAATAGATGTTAGTCAGCTTTCACGGTTATATACATTAGAAGCAATTGATAATAATATAAGCTCAATAGATTTAAGCAACAACACAAATCTTTCTTACATCTATCTATCGGACAATCAATTATCAAATTTAGATGTAAGTAGTTTACCTAATCTTTCGGTTCTACTCTGTAAAAATAATCAGTTAACTTCTTTAGATGTTAGAAATGGAAACCAAATATATGTCACCCTTTTTGATTCTAGTGGAAACAGTGGTTTAGCGAATATTTTAGTTGATGACCCTAATGGCTCATATTTGTCATCTTGGATTAAAGATACTAACACTAATTTTTCTGAATAACACTTATAAAATAAAAATATGAAAAAATTATACTTTAAATATTTATCACTCATTTATTGTCTTTTTACATTAAGCTCTTTAAGTGCACAAATTGATTCTAATAGACCTGAGAATACTGTTAGATATCAGAATATCCACTATGTAATTGACCAAGAAGCTACAAACATAGGGGAATCTGTAATTGAAGAAAAGCATAATAAAAGTATTAATCTTTTAAAAACGATTTTACTGGCTGACCTTAGAATAAGGAATCTATATATAATACCGAGAGCAGATAATGAATATGTAACTAATATTTCAGGTGTTCCTAATGATGCCAATCAAACACTATCAAATTTTAGTAGTTGGGTTTTAGACACTTCTAATAACTGTGATGTTAGAGATATGCAAGCATTTACAACAGGATTTGGTGGGGGTACATTGCCAGGTTCTGCTGCTCAATATGCTGGAGTAGCATTTGGTGATTTAGTGTCAGGATATAGTGTTTTTTCTCTATTCAATGGACCAAGAGAGGATATAGTACTTGCTCACGAGTGGGCACACTCTGTAGGTGCTTTGGAAGGAGACCATTCACAAGGTATTTCTCATTTTGATGCTCTACAGGTCGTTGATATAGCTGATGGTCTTTTTACACAAAGAATTACAACTTCAACAGGCTGGGGTTTTGCCAATAATGCAGCACCGTTTTTTTCAATACCAATTGCGCATAATGGTTATGATATTGCAAATGGCGGAAGTGGTTTTTTAACAATAAATCAATTTGACACCAATGATAATTTTTCGGCACATTATGATATCCCTGTTAAAAAGATGGATAACACTAATGATTTAGTAAATCGTATAGGCACTATTAATTCAAACTCACGACATATATTGCCAGCAACGCAAGAAGCCACTTTTGGATGTGGTGTTGTAGAACATAGTTTGTCTCGAAGAACTAATATGAGTTTTGATAATACCTCTACAGGAATATTTACACATTATCAAAATCATATGAATTATTTGCGTGAAGAAAGCACTGGAGGAGTGCCAGCAATACCACAAATTACTGTGATAAATGGAAAAATAAACGTAACTAACCTATCTGATTATAATATGCAATTTCCAAATACAACAAGTGCTACTTATCAAAACTTATATTTTACTAAAGGAGATTATGAAGTTTATGTTTATGAAGCAACTAATTCAAATTCAGGTGCTCAAATTGCTGGTCCAATTACATTAGGTCAAATCATAACAAATTTGCCTAATAATAATTATGTGGTTAGAGTGTATGAAAGATGGTCTAATAGTTTAAGTCCAGCAAGTAATGCTGTGACTTTGAGTATAGAAGAACAAGAACTATCAAATCTTTCAATCTACCCAAACCCAACAAGCAATATAGTATCTATACAAGCAGATGAAATTCTTAAGAGTATTGAAATCTATACATTGTTAGGGGCAAAAGTGCAAACCATAAAAAGCATAGAATCAAATAGTATAGATATCTCATTAAACCATTTTTCATCAGGTATATATCTTTTAAAAATATATGGCAATCGAGGATCTTCTGTAAAACGCTTAATTAAAAACTAATCAAACAACATCTTATGAAATCAATATATTCAATCCTATTAGTACTTTTTTTTATTAGTTTCAATTCTTGCAAAAAATCATCCAAAGAATCTTCAAATACTACTTATGTAGCTCCAACACCTAGCTGTAAACCTTCTACTTCAAAAGTGCGTAAACTGGTCAGGCATAATTGGTCTGATATTCGTAGTGCAGCAAGTTTTACTGTTTCAAGTAAAGGTGATTTTGAAGTGCGAGATTACGGAATGGATGGTGATGATTTAGTAGTAGATATTTATTCTAAAGGCTATATGTACGATATTTCATTTACAGTTAGTTTTGATGCCTATTTTGATGATGATTGTGATTTAGACGGGGATGTGACAGATGCTTATAATTATAGGAGATAGGAGTTATTAATGTTCTTATCAGTATTTGGTTTTTGTTCTAAAAACAGTAATAACTTTCCCTAGATTCAATTATCAAACTTTTTTGATATTTAATGAATAACGAGTGCTTTTAAACGTTCCTGTTTTAATCAAAATTCCTTTTTTAACTAAATCTAGTAAATCTCTGGTTGCAGTAGATTCAGACGTTTTGGCGATTTTTACATAATTTTTAGCACTTAACCCGCCTTTAAAACCTCTATATCCTGCCTCAAAAAGGCGTTTAACGACTTTTAATTGTCTGTCGTTTAATTGAGTTGTATGGCGGTCAAAAAACTTGGTTTTTTCAATGAGAAAATCAATTTGTTTTAATGTATTTTTTTGAGCATCTACAATCGTTTTTCCAAAATATGTGAGCCAATCCGTAATTTCTAAGGTTTTATTGTTATTCTCCAAAAAAGTATAGTAATCTTTTTTGTTGGCTTCTATGGTATGAGAAAGTGAAATTAACGTTGGCTTCTTGGTACTTAACGCAATAGATTTTTCAGCAATAGCACGCCCAATACGTCCGTTTCCATCTTCAAAAGGATGAATACTTACAAAATAAAGATGTGCAATTCCCGATTTAATAAGTGGAAACATATCTAACTCATTTTTCTTCGTATGTACATCATTAAACCATCTAATGAATTGCTCCATTTCTCGCGGAATTTGAGATGAAGGAGGTGCTTCAAAATGTATGTTGGGTTTGTTGTAACTTCCAGAGACAACTTGCATAGGTTCAGTATGTGTTCTGTATGCTCCGATATTTGTTAAATCACGTCTCCCGTTGGTAATCATTTTGTGCCATTCAAAGAGTTGATTATGTGATAATGATTTGTCGTAATTTTGATATAAATCGACCATCATTTCTGCAATACCAAATTCTGCGGGAGGAACTTTTCGATTATCAAAGGATAATCCTAATTTCTTTTTTATTGAAGATTGGACACTATCTCTATTTAGAAATTCGCCTTCAATTTCCGAAGTCTTCATAGCCTCGTCACTCAATATTTCTACTAACAAATCATCTTTAGAATCATCAGCAATATGCTTTAATGCACCTACTACTGTTCCACTATTTTGGATAAATACCTGTTCTAATTCCACAAGAACTTTCTTGTCATAGGTGAATTGAGGCCAATTTTTAAGTAGCCAATTCCAGAGGATGTTTGTCATTTGAGCTGTATTTTTAATGAGTATCGCTCAAATTTAATCATATTTTGAGCGATAAAACAAATTTAATCGGCTCATTTTAGGGAGTATTGGTGATGAAATGCTTGTTGAACTGGAAATAACTCGAAAGAGTTATTCTATTTCAATAAGCCCATATGAGTGAGTAGTTGAAAGTGATAATAGCATCAAATAAAGCCAAATAGACAGAAATAACATCAATATTTTGGATCAATCTCAAAAGTTGTGTGTGAATTTAAAATAGTATTGTGATCTTTGTAAAAAAAGGAGGTTGGATACTTATATAGATTTACTAAAATTAATTTTACCAGAGTTGTTAGTTGAACATTTTGATTTGTCAAAACATAGTGTTGAAAATGAAGTGATGCATTTGTATTTTGAAGAACGTAACATAGTTCCCAAAGAAGAATCAGAACGTATCTTGATAGCTCACGGATTTCATAAAGAGCTTACCATTCAAGACTTTCCATTACGAGGCAACACAGTATATCTTCACATTAAACGTCGTAGATGGTTAGATAGGAAGACCAAACAAATTGTACAAAGAGATTGGAATTTAGTAGCACAGGGGACTCGAATGACAGAGCAGTTCGCTGCTTTTTTAAAAGAAATTAGTAGATAGAGAAACCAGTGATTGTAGAACTATAGGTAGATTTTACGGAGTTGATGGTAAAAAACTTGGACGTCAATATCGTGATTATTTAAGTGAGTTTAAACAATGGAAACAAAAAAAACATGCTAAAGAGTGGCATGTTTTTCCTGAAAATATAGGTGCTTATTTATCTATTGATGAAACAGCATTGTCTAAAGGAGAACTCTACACCATTATTACCAATAAAAAAGCCAAAGGTAAAAAAGGAGCTATTGTAGGGGTTTTTGCAGGCACTAAGATAGAACCCATTATAGAACAGTTACTTAAAATATCCTCTAAAAAAAGAAACAAAGTCAAAGAAATTACACTAGATATGGCGAACTCTATGAAAAATATAGCCAAAACATGTTTCCCTAAGGCCATACAAGTAACTGATAGATTCCATGTGCAAAAACTAGCTCTAGAAGCGCTACAAGATATTAGAATAAAACATCGATGGAATGCAATAGACCTAGAAAATGACCTAATCAAGTTAGCAAAAACAAAAGGTAAAGAGTATCAACCTGAGATATTTGACAATGGGGACACTAGAAAACAACTCTTAGCTAGAAGTAGATATTTACTCTATAAATCTCCTGAAAAATGGACACAAAATCAATATCTAAGAAGCAAAATACTTTTTGAAAAATATCCTGATATTCAAAAGGCTTTTAACTTAAATCAGAGCCTTAGAAATATATTCAATACAGCTAAATCAATACAAATTGCATATACAAAACTAGCACATTGGTATAATGATGTAGAAAAATCTGGTTTTAAAGCTTTTAATACAATAGCAAATACAATTTCTATAAATTATCGGTCAATACTCAATTATTTTATCAATCGGAGTACAAATGCTTCTGCTGAATCTTTTAATGCTAAGATTAAAGCCTTTAGAGCGCAGTTTAGAGGTGTTAAAAATGTAGAATTCTTCCTGTTCAGATTAACACAAATTTTTGCCTAAAACACAACAATTAGTCTTGATCCAATATTTTTCGACTCACTTTCCGTCCTTAAATAAAAAATCCTTGATAAAATATTGATTATCAAGGATTTGAAAAATTAATGGTGGTGCCCTTTGCTACCAAATTCCAATCTCTTGAGAATACTTCTGAGGTATCAACATCTAACCATCGTCTACGTTTTACTTGTAAAAAACAAGCCTTGTTACGTACTGGAAAATCTTGAATATCTACTACTGGGTAAAATCCTTTGGAATGTAATTTACGATGAGATAACTCATCTGGTTGTATAGGTTTTTCTTCTAAAACCAAAGTAAGTTTGTTCGTTGAATCTTTTACCTCTTTAAGTTCAAAGTAATCTAAAATACCTTCGGGTAAAAAATGCTTCAGGAGCTCTTGTGTATGCATTTGAGTTTTTAAACCAAAACTCTAAAAAATTAACCTACTCCACAAACTTTTTGCTTGATCCAAAGATAGGCCATATATAGCTACCCTGCAAGAAAGAGCCCTATTTTTAACAAATCAGCAAGGTTTTTTTAGTTTGTTTGAAAATAATGTAACAGAAATGGCAAAACCTTTTAAAAACAGGCAGCAAAAGACAGGTTTCATTGGCTTTTTTAAATAAAGAAATTGTTAAGGGTATGTTAAAAACCGGGGTTAAACCAAAGAAGACTAAAGTAAAGGGTCATTTGTTGTACCGGATAAAATCTATAAAACCTTAATTTATTGCTTAAGTATATTATTTATAGTTAAAAACTTTAGTACATGACAAAAAATATAATTAATTGATTATCAGTAAATTAAATGTTAAATAATTAAAATAAAGCATTGATTTTCAGTATATTAGAAGAATAACATCACTCATTTTTCTAATGAAAAAAACCAATGCTTCCACTAAAAGTAGTGAATTAAATTCAGTTTTAAGTTCTCATTTCCAAGGTAAGATCAATTTGGCAAGAATCAAACTCATATCACATTTCATTATCGCCCTCTGTAAGGTACAGACAGTTACCTTTGAAAAGGTAGCCAACGCTTTTGAGACCTCAGTAGATTCGAAGTCATCACTCAGACGTATTCAAAGATTTATTGCTGATTATTCGTTGGATGGAGATTTGATCGCTCGTCTTATATTTAGTCTCCTTCCTAAGCAAGAGGGATTGATCTTGAGTATTGATAGGACCAATTGGAAGTTTGGTCAGACCAACATCAACATTTTTATGTTGGGAGTTGTCTATAAAGGTGTTGCCTTCCCATTTATTACACGCTTATTAATTGACGGTGCCGTGTTGGGAGTTGTCTATAAAGGTGTTGCCTTCCCATTGTTATTTACTATGTTAGATAAGCCAGGGAACTCTAACAGTCAGGAGCGTATTGATCTTGTGAATCGTTTCATAAGACTTTTTGGCAAAGATGTTATTAAATCCATTGTAGCCGATAGAGAGTTTGTAGGTAATCATTGGTTGGATTTCTTGAATACAAATGGAATCAAATATTATATCCGCATTCGAAACAACTTTAAGGTAGAGCTTCCTGATAAGAACAAAACCATCAAAGTATTTCACTTGTTTAATCCACATAAGATCAATGAGTTTGTGTATTATCCTAAAATTGTACGTGTTAATGGTCAGCTTTGTTTCCTTTCCGGATGCAAGTTGTACCCAAAAAATGGAAAGCCTGATTTCTTAATCATTGTATCGTTCAACGCTCCTGATAAGGCCTTTGAACAATACAAAGAACGATGGCAGATAGAGATGTGTTTTAAAGCAATGAAAGCCAGTGGCTTTGATATTGAAAACACACACCTGCAAGATATTAAGCGTATTGAAAAATTAGTACTGCTTGTAATGATGGCTTTCGTATGGTGTTACAAAGTTGGTATATATTTACATCAGATTAAGCCTATCAAAATAAAAAAGCATGGAAGAATGGCTAAAAGCATATTCAAATATGGATTAGATTATATCGCTTCTGTGCTATTAAACCCTGTAAATCAAAACAATATGAACTTGACTAAATTTTTGTCATGTACTTAGCAGGAATTGTTAAAAGAATTGTCAACATCACCAAAAGATTCAGTTCCAACGGTAAGAAGCCAAGAATCTAGGCGTTTTTTATTAGACAATAAGTTAGGTTGTTGCGCCCATTGCTGGCATCCAAAGTATGTAAAATTTGGTATTGACAAAGGCTCTCAGCGCTATAAGTGTAAATCCTGCAAACGCAGTTTTACAGAATACACAGGTACTTGGATGGCAGGTTTGCAACATAAGGACAAGATTGATGACTACCTTGAATTAATGCTAGAAGAAAAGAGCTTAGATAAGATAAAAGTAGCCTTATCGATAAACAAGAAAACGGCTTTTGACTGGCCTCATAAGATATTAGTCCCATTATCAGAAAACGATAAAGATGATTTTACAGGCATTACAGAAAGTGATGAGACCTTCTTTTTAAATTCAGAAAAAGGGCGACCAGTAAATCATCGGGAATCAAGAAAACGTGGTGGTAGCTCTAAAACCAAAGGCATCAGTAATGATCAAGTAGCTGTTATTGTAACCCAAGATAGAACATCTAATCCAGATATTACTGTAGCCACTATGGGAAGATTAAAGAAAATAGATATTGTAAATGCTATTGGCAGCAGAATAAAGGCAAGTAAAGCCATTTTATGTAGGGACACACATCTAAGCTACAAAGGATTTGCAATAGACAATAAAATAGAGCATCACACTCTAAAAGGCGTCATAAAACAACGTGTCAAAAACAAAGTGTATCATATACAACATGTCAACTCAACTCATAACAGAGTTAAGAAATGGATAGATAACAAGTTTTGGGGAGTATCTACCAAATACTTGCAACAATATTTGAACTGGTATCGCATCAAAGAAAAATTAAAATATAGAAACGATAAACTCAATGCCTTTGTAAATAAAGTGTCAGAACATATTAATGCGTATCAAAAATATCAAAATATTGGATTGAAGTATCAAAAATTAATATCAACGCAATTTTAAACTAGAGCCAATTATTATTTTAACTGGTTGAAAATCAATGCGTCTTAATTCTTATGTCTTGAAGCGCAGCGGTCTTGTATCAAACTTTTGGACGCTAGTGAAAAAATATATATATTTGAATGGCTCAAGATTTGAGTTACCTTTTTTATTAATTGATAATCCCCTAGTCATGAAAAAACAACAATTTGTTCTCCTTTTTTTAGTATCATTCTCTATGGTTTCTTTCGCGCAGGAAATAAAAATAGAAATCGATACAATCGCATTATTACAGAAAAAAGTCTGTGAAAATTCTATCAAATCCATTGCAAAAAAATATGAGAAGCAGTTGGGCATTTACACAAAAGATTTGTATAAGATAGAACAACTTGAAAGGTCTGATAAAAAGAAGAAGGATTCACTATTAAGTGCACTAGAGAAAAATAAAAAGGCTAATTTTGATAAGTTGCTCAGTATTTTTAAGGATTTTGAAAAAAACGAAAGCTATTGTAGCCAATATCTAGAAAAAGATTCGATAAAAAAGTGGTTTCAGTATCAGAAGCCCTTTGAGAATGAAGAAAAAAAGGAAGTTACTTATAGTTATTTTGGACGTGGAAAGATCATTAAAGATACCCTTTTTGATCAGACAACGATTCAAGGTCAAATACTAAATGAAGTGCTTAAAAATAAAGGGAAAGATAGTTATATCGGGAATATTGTTATCCCCAAATACAACCAAGAATTTTATTTTTATAAAATCCCTAAAAGAAGGTTTAAAGAAATTATAAAAAACAAAGAACGAGATGTAGCGACCTATAAACTGCAAAAAGTAGAGTTGGAAATCAGGGACGGGGTTTTTATAGATGTCAAAGCCTATATAAAATATTTAGGAGAGGTTCATGTTTTTCAGAGTGTTGTGGGGGTAAGTATTTTGAATTTTCATAAAAAAGCTAACAAAAGGCTTCTTTACTACAGACAAACTGAAAAAAGTAAACTTCAGAGTAAAAAATCCCTTTTTGGAGATAGATTCTTTGAACGGGTTATTCTTATGGGAGATGTTTTTACATATCATTATGGAATCGGAAATAATTACATCCCTCACGATTTGGTTTTAAAATTTCCAGAATTAGATGAAAAAAAAATTCCCACTAATAAAAATAATTCAGTTCGATATAAAATTAAAGAAAAGACCTATTTGGATAAGATTGTCGAGCTAAGAGCCTATACCGATTTTTTATCTACTTTTGGAGAGTCTGAAAACGGTTTGGTACAAATCGAGGGGAGCGCAAAGTTTTATGTATTTCCTTTCCCATATAGGTTCCCTCGTATATTTCCTTTCAATCTGTTTGGGTTAAAAGATACACAATTTCAGGTACTACCCAATATTCACACCAATGTTCAGTATTCTCGTTTTTAAGATCACATTCAAAATGTACAACTAGATTCGCAAAATTCTTTTGAGTTGATTGAAAAACGTTTTTTAACGATGGGAATTGAGGCAAATATGCTCTCGTTTAGTTATAAAAATAACCCCTTAAAACTCAACATTCGAGGTTTGGCAGATTATCAGATTACAGGGCTACAGGTAAATGACACGATGACATCTACCGCTAAATCATTAGCTCTTGGTTTTGGGTGGGGTATCGAATTAAAAAGATACAATAACTTTAGTTTTGTCTACAAGATGGATTGGACTTGGCATAATTTTAAGGATTTTAATACGTTTGAATCAATTAGTGATTTTCCTGAAGAAAGAATTCCCGTGTTTCATAATCAAGCGGAAATTTCCTATCATCCTAATAAAAATCCCAATCAAGCGATCTTTGTAAGACTCAATACCTATGGTTACATGGGAAATTCGGACAATTCTGCGTTTTATCAATTTCAATTTGGTTATAAGTTTTCTTTGGGAAGCAGGGCCATTACGAAATAAAGAATCAACTTCACAAGAAGATACAGATTGTTATTGTTCAAAAATTTGAACGGTAGAGCGATGAAATTTATTTACTTCTAGATTTTTTGCTTGATCCAAATTAAGTACAAATAGGGTTAGATAAAAAAATACGGTTTTAACATTTCTGTTAACCCACATTGCAGCTACTAATTCAGAGGAGGGCTATTTTGGTGGGGTTTAATTTTTTGAGTTCAGTTTTGTGTACTACGGATTTGTATTTCACAAAGTGGACTTGCTATACCAATGCAAAAAGGTCTTGTAGGTAATGCCTAATTCTTTACCGTATTGTAACTTGGATAGTCCACTCTCTTGCCACAAGGAAATATGAGTCTGCTTCTCTTCTTTACTATATCGGTTCATTGTATAATCTATTTATCAACCAAAAATAGTCAGCAAATCAAGACCTCAAAAGACCTAGCTGCTCATGAACATACGTTAAATCGAACTCAGGTTTACAATAAAAAATAATTCGTTAAGCAGTTAGCTCGGTAAATATATTTTCCAGGTTTTGATTTTTAGAGCTTAATTCTAATATTTTTAACCCGTTTTTCCGGGTGAAATCAAAAATAACAGGACGCATATCTTCTCCCGATTCAAAAGATAGTTGCCAGGTAGTATTAAAATCATTTTCACATGATATGAGATTGGGTAATTTTTGAATAAGTTGTTTTTCTACTTTATAGTCGAATGTTACCTCTATAGCTTGTTGATTACTTTCTTTCAAATCCGAAATAACATTGTCCATTAAAATGGTTCCTTTTTTTATAATAATAACCCTATCACAGATAGCTTCTACTTCCTGCATAATATGCGTGGAAAATAAAATTGTTTTTTTCTTTCCCAGTTTTTTTAGCAATGCTCTAATTTCCATTAGTTGATTAGGATCCAGTCCGGTTGTAGGTTCGTCCAAAATCAACACATCAGGATCATGTATTATGGCCGCTGCCAAACCTACTCTTTGCTGATACCCTTTAGAAAGTTGTCCTATTTTTTTATGAGCTTCCGGATTTAAACCAACTTGTTCAACAACATGTGCTATTTTTTTTTGAGGTACTTTATAAATACGCGCCTGAAACGCTAAGTACTCTCTTACATACAGATCTAAATATAGCGGATTGTGTTCCGGAAGGTATCCAATATATTTCTGTGCCCTGATAGGTTCATTTGTTATATCTATTTCATTTACAGATATGTTCCCTTCAAAAGATTTTAAAAATCCTGCTAAAATTTTCATCATGGTAGATTTTCCGGCTCCGTTAGGACCTAAAAAACCAACAATCTCTCCTTTTTTTAACGAAAAGCTAACTTCATTTAAGGCTACTTGAGTACCATATCTCTTGGAAACTTTTGTAACTTCTATAGACATTTCAAAAAATAATTATTAATTCAATACCAACAAGAGCAATAAAATAATGAGACCTTTGCAAAATAGTGATATATTCCGTATTGAAATTGATTTGGCTTCAAATTTCTTCCTTCCCGAAAATTTTAAATCCTCAAAACCAATAGGTTATTCCGGTTGAAAATGTTCTTCGGGCGTCGAACTTTTTTGTCAAATCAATTCTGCAAAGGTCTCTGAATGTTTCTATAACATTTATTCTATCACTAATTTTCTAGTCGTTTGTTTCGATCCGTTTTTGATTTTCAGTAAATACAATCCTTTAGATGTATTGCCAAAGAATATATTTTCGGAAAATCTGGCACCTACATTCTCATATGGTATTTCTCTCACTAATCTGCCGGTGATATCAAACAACTGTAATTGAACATTTTCAGAGGAAACCGTATCAAATACTAAGGTAAAGTTTCCATTGGATGGGTTTGGATATAAATTAAATCCTTCAAAAGTAACATCTTCCAAAGATGCCGTAGCATCCACAACATTAATTGTATAATCCTCTACTTCTCCATTGGCTCCGTTTTCGCAAGATGTCGGAGGGTTAGAACTGGCCTTGGTAGAAACTCTCATAACCGTATGACCAATTAAAGCGTCACCGGGTATTGTCATACTTACCGGGCTAAAAGTCGTTAGTCCATCGGTTACATTACTGGCTCTGCCCAGATTGTATTCTTCATTTGCATCGTCAAAATCACAATCCTGATTCCAATCAATCCATACCTTTGTTTTTACTGTAAATTCCCCTCCTGTATTCACATAAACAGATACATTATGTGTTTCGTTGGCTCTTACATCGGTACTAATATTACTATAATCACTATAGCCTCCGTTATCTTTTCCGGAAGATTGATCTATGGTGTTAAAAATCACTCTTGTTGTACTCGTTGGTGTTGCTCCATTGGCCACAGATGTACATGGAAGGCAATTCTGAGTTGTAAACGTATTTCCGGACGAAAAATTTCCTTCACCGCAACTGTTTTTAGGTTTTACCCTCCAATAGTAGGTTATTGCCTGATTTAATGAAGTTCCCCAATAGGAATTTGTTGTCACGGTTCCACTACTCACTATGTTGGTAAAGCCCATATTTGTTGCTACTTCTACATCATAAGATGTAGCATTGGAATCAGCATTCCAGATGTACGTCGGATCTAATGGAACTCCCATTTGTCCGTCTGCCGGTGATGTCAAATTAAGTGCTGAAAATGTACTTGAAAAAACTTTTAAATCCGCATTCAAATTCCTGGTTACGGATGTCGATGTAGCAGTGACAACTATCGTATAGTCTTGTCCAGCTACTCCGTCCAGATTACTTACCGTCATCGTTACATTTCCATCTGCATTTACAGATGCGGGATTAAACGTAACTGTTGAACCACTTGGTTGATCTGTTGTTGAAAAAGTAACCGTTTCCGAAAAACCATTGACAAAATTAAGATTCAAGGTATACACTACAGATCCTCCTCCCGAATTACATCCGGATAGATCTCCTGTTGTATTGGTTATAAAAAAGGTTGGCGATGCTAAGTTAATAGTAAAATTAGTGGTGCTTACGGCAAGGAAAATATTGTCTGCTGCTTCTACCATAATTCTTGCTTGAGTAGTGGTCGGAATCTCCGGAATCACTACCGAATGTGTCCCGTCATTTGGAGTATCAGATGCCAACGTAACCGGGAATGTCACTCCGCCATCCGTAGACAATTTTATATTTACATTCTGGCAATCAGGCCCGGAAGTACTCGTTGTATTTGCCACATCCCAGGTAATGGTCTGTGTAGTACCCGTTCCCAGGTAACAGCTGTATTGGGTGCCGTTACCGTAAAAGGGCCACTCGAAGCATCTACCGTAATGGCCATTAAATCATAACTCGACTGACCGTGTAATCCCGTAGCCGTAGGAGCTCTGTCTCGTACCGTTAATGCGAAGTTTAAATCTCTTGCTACTGTGGAAACCGTCTCCCAGGCATCTCCCGAATTAGGATTCGTCTCTGTCAGTTGACCCGCTATCACCCTGCTCAACTTTGGAATATATCTGTCAGGACTACCCGAAGAAGGCAACGAACGTACCTGTGCGCCTATGGTACGGGTAGGGCCAAATTGACCTCTGGTTACCTGACCACTGTCATTCTGTTCCCAATTGTAAGTCAGATTATCTCCACTATCCGCATCCGTTGCAGCACCTCTTAATACATAAGCTGTTCCTTGAGGAATCGTATAATCCGAACCCGCATTCGCTACGGGAGGATTATTTGTTAAACTTAAAGGTGAATTGGCTTGCCAACAAGTCTGCGTTACCAGATTGTCCAGTATCTGCTTAATACTTACATAATGAAAATAGGCATCACTATTTTGCTGTACATTCGAGGAAGTAATACCTGCATAACCCATAATGGTAGACCCCGAACCGGGCTCTACATTGACCCCTGTTCCTTCCGTACTATGTGAATAAGTATGATTCGCTCCCATTTGATGGCCTATCTCATGAGCCACATAGTCAATATCAAAAGTATCTCCCTCAGGAACTCCGTCTGCAGGAGATGTTTTTCCACTTCCTTTTTGCCCATCTACACAAACACATCCGATGCAACCTGCACTACCTCCTCCTCCGGAAGCTCCAAACATATGACCAATATCATAAGCTGCATTACCAATGGTATTATTTAAGGTATTTTGCAATTCTGCATTCCAGTTAGCTAAATTATCAGAATAGGGGTCTGTCGCCGCATCCGTGTATATCAGTTCATCTGCATCTACCAGCTCAAAGGTAACTGCCATATCTGCTTCAAAAACCGCATTTACCCTGGCCAACGTTACATTAATTGCGGCCAAAGCACCCGCTATTGTCCCTCCGTGATAAGTCGTATATTCTCCGTTTACCGATACTGCCATTCTAAACTTCCTTAACGTTTGATCATTGGCTTCACGGGATGTTAAAACCTCCCTCGATGCATCTCTATCAATCTCATCCTTTGTCGAACAGATAAAACGATCTGTCTCCAATCCGTGTTTTGACTCCCTGTTATAAACGATATAGGTATTTAATTCTCCTTTGACAGGTTGCATAAAGGTAGCCGGACGGTCTTTATAAGTAATCATTGTGTGTACTCCTTTGGGAGAGATACTCATCCGCAATAAAGCACCTTGTTCATTATAACCCACATACGATTTGATATCCGGGTATTTAGCTGCTAAGGAAAGTGAAAAAACAGGAGCCTCATACACTTGAAACCTAAGAAAATGACCCTGCTCTTCAGGAATCAATACATAATTAGATGATGTCCTGTTTGATGTATTACCTCTTAACGGAGAACCTGTTAACTGACTTTTAAATTCAGTATCATTCAAAACAAATACTTCGGATTTATCTTGATGTAATCTATCTATCGATATCGTATTCAGATATCCTTCGGAAGTACTTTTCTTCCATGCGTTTTTCTGTGCATATACAACACTTGATATAAGTAGTATAAACAGTAAAAAGGGTAATTTTAATCTCATAAGAAGGTAATTTTAATTTTTATATAAATCTCAAATATAACTAAATTCTTTTTAGAACTATCTAAAAACAGCTTTTTTTTTTTTTTCAATTACCTGAGTCGTTAGATTTTATCAAAATTACTTTGATGTAAAGTAAAAATTGAATACATTTGAAAGCGAAAACAAATTAAATGTACAAGGAAATAAAAGTTCTTAAAGGAGCCTAAAAGATTTGCTATTTTCCTAGTAAAATAAGAGGTTTATACAAAAAGAGGATTATCTCATGAAGCACTCTTTTTTTACATTTATTGTTAATTTAAAAACTATAACTAAACATTTTAACCATTATGAAAACAAAACTTACCATTCTTTTATGTTCAATTTTAATCTCTGTTACAGCTTCGAGTTGCGGTGTTATATTTGGAGGAAGCAAGTACAATGCTACCATTATTGCCAAAAACCATCCTAATGCTGATATTTATGTAAACGGAGAGAAAACAGGTAAAGGTACTGCAACAGGAACATACCATAGAAACAGACCTCTGGAAGTTAAAGTAAAAGATGGAAATTGTAAAGAATACACCAAAACTTACCACAAGATATTTAGAACAGGAAATTTCATCTTAAGTGTGATATCTTGGGGGATTATAGGGATAGGTGTTGATTTGGGAACCGGTGCTGCTTATAAACCCGATCACAGAGGAGAACCAAGTATTACAAAAGTGAACGATAAAAATTACACTTTCACTGTTGAACCGGAATGCAACTAACAGTAAAATAACGATTTATAAATACAATAGCTCCAAAATTGGGGCTATTGTACTTTATATTAAGTATTGTCAGTAAAAAATTGAAAACATAAAAGGCAACCTTATTCAGGCATGTTAAATCCTCAACGTACAAACTTGGAACTTTTTAACTTTAAACTGTATATTTCCAGGCACAATTAATCGTTATTTTTGCAATACGCTTATGAATAAAAAAGTACAGCTAAAAGATTTAGGCTTAAAAGATTACCACCGTGTTTGGGAGTATCAAACTCAACTTTTAGACCATATCATTTCCATAAAGAAAGATAACCGAAAAAATAAAGTTAAAAATACCACTCCAAATTATTTTTTATTTGTGGAACATCCTCATGTGTACACATTAGGAAAAAGCGGGGATTTTTCAAATTTACTTGTAAGCGAAAATCAATTAAAAGAAAAGGGTGCTGCCTTTTATAGAATAAACAGAGGAGGTGATATTACTTATCACGGCCCGGGACAAATCGTAGGGTATCCTATTTTAGATTTAGAGAACTTTTTTACTGATATTCACCAATATCTGCGCCTTTTGGAAGAGGTTATCATAAGAACACTAGCAGCATATGATATTGTGGCAGACAGGAGTAAAGGAGAAACAGGTGTTTGGATAGATGTGGAAACTCCTTTTGCCAGAAAAATATGCGCTATGGGTATTAGCAGCAGCAGGTGGGTAACCATGCATGGATTTGCTCTAAATGTAAATACGGATCTTGGTTATTTTGATCATATTGTCCCATGCGGAATACAGGGTAAAGCAGTGACTTCTTTAGCAATGGAACTAGGAAAAAAAATTGATTTGTATGAGGTAAAAGAAAAAATGATATTTCATTTTAAAGATATTTTTGAGGTAAGTTCTTATACAAACTAGAGATCTAATTGTAACTGGTTCGGCAATAGTCTAAAAGATTTCCTATGGTAGTTTGTGATACCGTATTTTAAGATAGCGTTCCGGTGTTCCTGTGTAGGGTATCCTTTATTTTTTTTCCAGTTATATACAGGAAACTCTTTGTCAATTTTTTTCATAAACTCATCCCTATAGGTTTTTGCCAGTATTGACGCTGCAGCAATACTTACATATTTGGCATCTCCTTTTACAATAGTTTGATAAGGAATCCTCTTAAAAGGCTTAAATTTATTTCCATCTACGATGATAAAATCCGGAATTATTTTTAACGATTCCATAGCTCGATGCATACCTGTTATGGAAGCTTGCAGTACATTCAATTCATCTACTTCTTCATGATGGATAAAAGAAACTCCGAAGGCAGTTGCATTTTTTTCTATAACAGTTCTTAGCTCCTCTCTTTTTTGCTCCGATAATTGCTTTGAATCGTTTAAATATTCATGCCTGAAATTTTCAGGTAAAATAACAGCAGCAGCTACTACAGGCCCACACAAACAACCCCTTCCTGCTTCATCTGTTCCTGCTTCGTTTTTAAAACCACTAAAATTAGTTTTTAACATTTTCAAATATAAAAAATATAGTTTTCGGAAAAATTTAACATGTGAAAAGTTTACATTTGCTTCAATGAATTATTGGAATGAAAAGATGTTTAATTGTTTTTAGTATCTCATTTTTTTTAGCATCCTATCACGATAGCCATGCACAAAAAAAATTGGGGCCTGGTGTAAAGATCAACAATAAAGAAGATGCTATATTTAATCAAAGAGATTCTACTTTTTCTAATGAAACTAAAGTTACTTTAAGTGGCAAAACAAAGTATACTGATTATAAAATAGTTTCTTTTCACAATGATACCACTTATGTGGATACTACCTTAACTATCAAAAAAGAATACAGGTTTAACTTTTTAAGAAAAGATCATTTTGAGTTACTGCCATTTCACAATCAAGGGCAAACTTTTAATACGTTGGGATATCATTTCAACACCATATCTCCTTATCCGGATATTGGCCGAAGCGCAAAACAGTTTTTTTATATTCGGGATAAAGAAATTACATATTATCAGGTTCCTACCCCTACAACTGAAATTTTGTATAGAACAGGGCTACAACAAGGGCAGGTTTTAGATGCTCTTTTTACCCTAAATTTCTCAAAAAGATTCAATGTTTCAATAGCTTACAAAGGTATTCGGTCATTAGGACAGTACAGGCGCTCTCTGGCAAGTCAAGGAAATTTCAGATCCACTTTTCATTATGAGTCCAAAGAGAGTCAATATACTGTTAGAGCACATGTTACTTCTCAGGATTTACTAAATCAAGAAAGCGGTGGTCTAACCGAAACATCACTGAATGCTTTTATTTCTAATGACCCTAATTTCTCGGAAAGAGGTAGATTGGATGTGAACCTCAATAATACGGAGAACCTATTTGAAGGTAACCGGTTTTACCTGGAGCATGATTTTAAATTGCTTTCATCAAAAGATACGCTCGGGAAGAAAGATTTTTCGAATCTAAAACTAGGGCATATTTTCAAGAGCGAAAATAAATCGTACCGGTTTACGGAAAATACTCCTACTTCCTTTTTTGGAACCGCAAGTACAACAACAGCTGTTGACGAAACGGTTAAACATACGTTTTTGTACAATCAATTTTTTTTAGAATTCAATTCCAAATATATACTTGGGAAATTTAGAATACAATCTAATTATGCCGGTTTTGACTACGGATATGATATAAATTATAATGCTACTGCTACCTTTAATGATCTAAAATTAAAAGGAAGTGCCGTAGGTTTCGGGGCTGATTGGCGGGCAAAAATCAAAAATTTCAGTTTAAATGCAAATGCTTCGACAACTCCCGGCAACAGCAAATTAGGGGGAAGTCATTTGTTTGGAGAAGCCAAATATAAAAAGGATAGTATATTTACTGTCAAAGTATCATTTTTAGTCAATTCCAAGTCTCCTGATTTTAATTTCTTATTACATCACAGTACTTATAACGATTATAATTGGAAAAATAACTTCAATGACGTGAATACCCGAAATATTGGTTTTTCCATAGCCTCCAAGTGGGTCAATGCTTCGGTAAATTTTGCTAATATAGAAAACTATACGTATTTTGATGATCAGAATATGCCTCAGCAATCTTCGGAAAATATCAGCTACCTCAAAGTAAAGGCGTCTAATGAATTTAAATACGGAAAATTTGCCTTACACAATACGTTGATGTATCAAAATGTAAGTACCGGCAGTGCCGTATTTAGAGTTCCCGGTTTTGTGACCCGAAATACGCTTTATTATACGGATTATTGGTTTAAAGGAAAACCGGTAAAAATGCAAATTGGAGTTACACTTAATTATTTCACGAAATACAAAGCAAATGCTTACAATCCTCTGTTAGCAGAGTTTACGTTACAGAACACAACTGACATTGGATACCCCACTTTCGATCTGTTTTTTAATTCGCAGGTGCGGAGAACACGCATTTATTTTAAAATAGATAATGTCACCTCAAATTTTAGTAAAAAGAACTATTTCTCTGCGCCTAATTACCCCTATCGCGATTTTGTCATTCGATTCGGATTGGTCTGGAATTGGTTTATTTAGTTGTTAACTGTTTTATCTTAATTCTAAATGCTGCAACTAGTAAAGTCATAAATGGTGATAACCAATTAAATATGGCATATACAAAATATTCGCCTACATTTACTCCTAATACCCCCGAATGGTAAGCCCCACAGGTATTCCAGGGAACCAATACCGAGGTCACCGTTCCTGAGTCTTCCAGGGTTCTGCTCAGATTTTCCGGAGCCAAGCCTTTAGCTTTATACGCTTTTGCATACATCTTCCCCGGAACGACAATAGCCAAATACTGGTCAGAAGCTGTGATATTTAATCCTATACAGGTAAATACCGTACTGGCAAACAGTCCAAATATGGAATTGAACAGGTGCAACATAAAACTACTTATTTTTGCTAATGCCCCAATCGCATCCATTATACCTCCAAAAACCATAGCGCATAAAATTAACCAGATAGTATTCAGCATTTTTACCATTCCTCCGGCTGTAAATAACCCTTGTAAAGTAGCATTATCAGTAGCTACTGTGGTTTTTACCGTAATGGCTTGCATAATTCCCTTGTATGCTGTATTAAAAGTGAGTTCCGTAGCCCCCGTAATTTGAGCAACTACGTGAGATTGGAACAGTAAAGCAAAAATTCCTGCCAATAAAGTACCTGCTAATAATGCAATTAACGGCGGTGTTTTTTTCACGATCAAAAAAACGACGATTACAGGAACTACAAACAACCACGGAGTAATATGAAATGCCTTATCAATATCATGTAACATCAGATTTGTATCGGCCTGGCCTATGGGATCTACGGTAAACCCTATAAGGATAAAAACCAAAACGGTGATGATAAAAGTAGGAACCGTTGTATATGCCATATATCTGATATGTGTAAATAAGTCTGTTCCTGCCATCGCAGGTGCCAAATTGGTAGTATCGGACATCGGAGACATTTTATCTCCAAAATAAGCACCTGATAATACTGCGCCTGCTGTCATGCCCAAAGAAATTCCCAGGGCTTCACCAATACCAACCAGCGCAATACCCACAGTGGCTGCAGTTGTCCAGGAACTCCCTGTAGCGATTGATATTACCGCACAGATAATTAAACACGCTGTTAAAAAAAAAGTCGGATTCAATAGCTGTAATCCATAATAAATCATGGCCGGTATAATACCGCTGATTAACCAGGTTCCTGCCAAAGCACCCACCATTAATAATATCAAAATGGCACTGGATGTAGATTTTATATTCTCCGCAACTTCTTCCATCATCCCGGAAAAAGAAACTTTATTTTTGAGACCTACTATAGCGGCTACTGCCCCTCCTAACAATAAAATAAATTGGTTACTGCCACTTAGCGCGTCATCTTTGAAGACAAAAAGGACATTATATGCAAGCATCCCCACCAAAGCAATAACGGGAATCAAGACCTCCCATATGGAAAGCTCTTTATGTATGATTATTTTTTGATCTTCTATTTTGATCTCCGACACGTTCTTATCGTCTTGCATAGTACTTGTTTTAATTCCGTAATGTTACAATTTTACGGTTAGTTATACAAATAGATTTCTTAATTTTGCGTAGATGGATTCGTTAACTCAGGTAGTGTTAGGCGCCACTTGCGGAGAAGTAGCACTCGGTAAAAAAATAGGCAATAAAGCTGTTTTATTTGGTGCTATTGGGGGCACTATACCTGATCTGGATGTGATCATTGGCAATGTATTTTATACCAACGAGATAGATAAAATTGCTTTTCACAGGGGTTTTACGCATTCTATTGTATTTGCTGTTATTGCTTCTTTGATTATCGGATTTATCGTTTACGAATCTTATAATTCCGGGAAGAGGAAAAATACGACCACTCTTAAAGATTGGATTTGGCTGTTCTTTTTGTCTATTTTTACACATCCTGTCTTAGATTGTTTTACGCCTTACGGCACGCAGTTGTTCTTACCGTTTTCTGACTATAGAGTGGCATTTAATACAATCTCTGTTGTTGACCCTTTGTATACTTTCCCTCTCTTGATTTGCATTGTAGCTACCTTATTCTTTAGAAGAATAAACCCTAAAAGAAGGAAATGGGCAAAAGCCGGTATCTACATCAGTTCTTTTTACATGCTATTTACCATAGGTAACAAATTATATATAGATACTGTTTTTAAAAAATCTTTTCAGGAAGCAAATATTGCTTTTCACAGGTTTAGTGTACAACCTACTATTGCAAATGCTATTTTATGGTATGGCATTGCCGAAAGTGAAGATGCTTACCATGTAGGGTTTTATTCTTTATTGGATACCCGTACCAGGGCAGATACTATTCTTACCATTTCCAAGAATCACCACCTGTTGGATGTCAATCATCCGGATATTAAAACCATGCGATGGTTTAGCAATGAATATTACAGGTTATCTGATATGGATTCGCTATCCCAAATCATATATACGGATTTGCGATATCCTTTTTTAGATCCTAAGAATTCTGATTCTGCAATCTTTACTTTTCCTTTAGTAAAAAGAGAAAATGAAAGATATGATGTGATACCTTTTGGAGGTAATAAAACGGACAATGATGGTCTTAAAGATTTTTGGAAACGATTAAAAGGTATATGATATGGTTTAAAGTTGGAAAGTAAAAAAGTTACAAAGTTGGAAAGGTTCTTAACTTGTTTAAAACATTGAAAAAAATAAAAATAATAACCTAAATAAACACAATTAAAATGAAAAAAGCAATCGCTACCGTTATCGTAATTTTTATCTTATTTTCTGCCTGTAAAGGAGAGAAAAAGGGCAAAATTGAAGCAAAAGAAGAAGTAAAAGTTGAAAAAACAGAGACTGTTAATAATGTAGATATAACAGCCTCATTAGTAACGTGGAAAGGTTCCAAATCCGGAGGGTCGCATCATGGAACCGTATCTTTAAAACAAGGTTCCCTTATCATAAAAGACGGAGCAATCACATCAGGTGATTTTGTCATAGATATGGCTTCTATTAAAAACGAAGATTTAAGTCCTGACTACGGAGCAAAATTAGTAAAACACTTGAGTTCCGATGACTTTTTTGATATTGAAAAATTTCCTACGGCCAGGTTTATCATTACCTCTGTAGAACAAAAAGAAGACACCTTGGCAGTTACGGGAAATCTGACGATCAAAGACGTAACAAAAAGCATTACCATTCCGGCTACATTAACAGAAGAAGGAGCCAAAATATTTAAAAGCGATACATTTGCCATAGACAGAGCTGATTTTAATGTAAAATACGGATCCAAGAGATTTTTTCCTTCTTTAGAAGATAAAATTATTAATGACTTAGTGGAGATGTCATTTAGCATAAAAGTAAAAGGCAACTAGTCGATTAAATAATTATATACTCAGTCGTAATCGTCCGAAAGCTGAACATGAGGCCACCGTGTTTTTAGACATAAGGATCAAGGCGATTTGATTTTCAATTTGTCTATCGTCTTTACTCTGGTAGTGAAACGATCCAGCGTTTAAAATTTCGGGTGTTAATGATATTCAGTATTTCATAAATTAGAAACCGGTACGTATAAGGCTTTTTTGATCCGGACACATTAATGAGGTTAATAAAAATTAACGAATCTTTTTCGCAAGTTGGAGAGCTTACAGATTGCTTTTATTCGTTTTTCTTTATGGAAGAACACCTGTATTCGGTTCATAGAAGGCATCAGCTTTTTTCTTATGATGACTGGCCAAAAAATGAATCCGATACGATAAGTCAAATCATTCTCACAAAATATCAGGGCAATGACACAAAGAAAATAGTATCTGAGGAAATACTCTGTTCGGGCAATGATCCCCGTGTGGTCAGTGATGGAAAAAAAGCATATGTAGTATCCCAAGGAGCACTACATTCAAAAACACCATACCTCCTTACTTTTCTTCCCGAAAAGAGAACTTTCTCCGTAACATTAGGAAGCTGAACCTTTTCCTCTGGAAGAAAAAACTCGCCCTAAAAAAAGAAAGCGTAAAAATGGATCAAGACTAATTGTTGTGTTTATGCAAAAATTGTAGTTAATCTATAGAGGAAGAATTCTGTGTTTTTGACCCCTCTAAATTGTAATCTAAAGGCTTTGATTTTGGCATTGAAAGATTCTGCCGCTGCATTAGTACTTCTATTAATGAAGTAATTCAATATTGATCTATAGTTAAGCCTGATAGAGTTTGCTATGGTATTAAAAGCCTTGTATGCTGTTTGTTCTACATCTTTATACCAATGCGCTAGTTTTGTATAAGCGACTTGTATTGAGTTTGCTGTGTTGAAGATATTTCTAAGTCCTTGTACGAGCTTAAAAGCTGTTTTGATATCAGGATATCTTTTAAAGAGGATGTTAGCTCTTACTCTTTGATCTTCTGTCCAATTACTTGGTGCTTTGTAGAGTAAGTATCTGCTTCTAGCCAAGAGTTGCTTTATGGTATCTCCATTTTCTAATATTTCAGGGTAATATTCTTTGTTATTGGTTTTGGCAAGTTTGATCCGTTCATTTTCTGTATCTATGGCTTCCCATCGATGTTTGATCCTAATTTCTTGAAGTGCTTCTAGAGCTAGTTTCTGTACATGGAATCTATCGGTTACTTGTATGGCTTTGGGGAAACACCGTTTGGCAATCAGCTTCATGGAGTTCGCCATATCTAGGGTAATTTCTCTGACCTTGTTTCTTTTCGCAGATGAGATTTTAAATAGGTGTTTGATAATAGGTTCTGCTTTGGTAGTAGCTATGATCGCCACAATACTTCCTTTCTTTCCTTTAGCTTTTTTATTGGTAACGATGGTGTAGAGTTCTCCTTTTGATAAGGCTACTTCGTCGATAGATAATCGAGTTCCTATATTCTCAGGGAAGATCAACCACTCTTTGGCATGAGACTTTTCCTTCCACTGTTTAAACTCACTCAAATAATCTCGATACTGCCTTTGGAACTTCTTCCCATTCACGCCATAGATTCTTGCAATGGTTTTGCAATCACTCTTCTCAGTATCGACTAATCTCTTTTAAAAAAGCAGCAAACTCACCTGTCATGCGAGTTCCCTGAGCTACTAGATTCCAATCTCTTTGAATGATTTGCCTAGTCTCTTTATCTAACCATCTACGTCGCCTTACGTGAAGATACACAGTGTTTCCACGCAAAGGAAAGTCTTCAATAGTAATCTCTTTGTGGAAACCATGAGCAATTACATTAGGATTTATGACTTCTTTAGGAACAACATTACGCTCTTCAAAATACAAATGAAGTTCCTCATTTCGATGAGTGTGTCTTACCAAATCAAAATGTTCTACGAGCATCTCAGGTAAGATGAATTTTAAAAGGTCTAAGGATAATTCCAATCTCTGTTTTTTTTTACAAAGATCAAAACTTTAATTCAATCCACACAAAACTTTTGACCCTGATCCCTAATTGCTTCGTTTCACTCGCAAAGACACACTTCATTCAATCTTCAATTAACAATTAATCTTCATCTGAACTCACACACAACTTTTGTGACTGATCCGTAAAAATACCGAACAGGGATTTACTATTTTACTTCCGGGGTCTAACAGAGCAGATAAAGGATATTTCGATATTTTTCATTTGGCGAAAGAAATTTTATTTGAATTTCCAACCGTAAAAATAGTGGTTCAGGATATGAAAAAACAAAACAAATACTATAACGGAAAATACAGGAAGAAATTAAAACAATTGGCGAATATTGAGTTGACGGAAGCTGTTTTATCCAGGCAAATGATAGAAGCACTTTACAGTCGGGCAGATTTAATCCTGTTGCCTTATGATCCTAATGTCTATCATTTTAGAGGATCCGGAATTCATTATGAAGCCATTGAAAACAAAATTCCGGTACTAGCTAAAAAAGGAGCGGGTTTTGCCGAAGAGATCAATAACTGGTCTTCCGGTTGGCTATATGAGACCAAACAAGATGTATTACAATGTCTCGAAAAAATACTGGCAATGAATCCTGATGACAGAAGAAATAAAATGGAAAAAGCTTTTACAAATTACAAACGCAGTTTTGATGAAGCATATCATTTTAATTTGTCATAAAGATCATATTGTTTCGGGATCGGTAAACTTCATGAAGCATCTTTTTGAAAAAATTTTTACTGTAGATGTCATTACAGATAATGTAAGCTTACAACATATCAGATCGCTATTTGAAATACACTCCCGCTCTGTTTTTGTATTATGGCAAATGGAACAGCTGGCTCCTTGGTTGATTTCAAAAGGGTTGAGAGTCGTTGTATTCCCCATGTATGACGGTTGCGGAACCGCTCCGAAAAGTTATTTTAAAATACTCGACAAAACCTATCTTTTCAATTTTTCTAAAAAACTTCACAAAATATGCATTGATATCGGCATTGTTTCATATCAGCTTAACTACTATCCGGAAGTACCTGAATTTGATAAGGAGAACAAAAAAAAGAACACTCTTTTTTATTGGCTTCGCCGTCCGGAAAGTTCGTTAGCCGAAGCCACCATTGCAGATGTTTTTTCTCCTTATGTAGAAAAAATTCACGTACACGACAGACAGGATGCCTATGATATGAATAAGGATGTTTTCAGGATTCCGGACGGTTTTATCTCAACATCCATAGGTTTGATCATAAAGAAGATTTAAAAAAACTAATTGCTTCTTCCAGATATTATCTGGCCCCAAGAGAGTCCGAAGGGATTGGAATGGCTTTTTTAGAAGCGATGAGCTTAGGTTGTATCGTATTTGCCAACAGAAACTCAACACACGATCAATATATTTATCATGGCCACAACGGATTTTTAATTGACTTTGAATCAAGAGATATAAACTTGATAAAGCAACAAATTAAAGAAGCTTTCGAAATCATCCGTTCCGGTAAAAAAATAGGTCAAAATGCCCGGGATTATATGTTAGCGGGACCATCTGTTTGGAAAAAACAATCTGACAAAGTTTTAAAAATGATGTGTGTAATTCACGATGCCGAAAGCCCTCAAAAATCTAATGATATAGAACAAAATGCAGGATATGTATTGGTGAGGCTCTACAGGATACACCACAGATTATATTTTATAGCTACCGCTATTTTCCTATGTTTGAGTTTATTTAATGATAAAGTCATAAAAATAAGAGCAAGCATGTTCTATAATCTTGCGCTTCGATTTTTAAAATTCTTAAAGAGATGATAAAAACAAACCATTTACAGAACTTGTTTTCTACAGTGTGAGGTCTAACTTAAAAGCCGAAGTACATAAATACGCATTAAGTTATTTGTGGTGGATTATGGAACCGGCACTGCATTTCTTTATTTTATACGCAGTTTTTGGGGTATTCTCCGGAGGAAACAACACACCTGATTATATTCCTTTCTTATTCTGTGGCATTATCCCTTGGTTTTGGTTTAGCAAATCTGTCAGCAACGGAATGGAATCTATTATAAAGGGCAGGCAGATAATAAGAGATACCTATATTCCCAAATATTTTTTTCCCACAGTTTCCATTATTCAGGATGCAGTTAAAGAGCTTTTTGTCTGGGTTGTTTTGATACTTGTTCTGTTGGTAAGCGAATCATATCCCAATATTATGTGGATGTTCTTACCTATCTTGCTTTTACTCCAGTTTTTGCTCATTGCATCGATTGTGTATCTGGTAGCTATTATTGTCCCTTATTTTTTAGATCTAAAACACATCATCACCACGCTATTGCAAGTTATCATGTTTGGCTCCGGAACTTTTTATGATTTTAAAACGATGCCGGAAGCCTATCAGGACATTTTTTTATTAAACCCTTTTGCACTGCTTATAAATCTGTATCGAGATATTTTAATATATAACAAACCGCTTCATATGCAAAGTATTCTTTATATTTTCCTATTTATCATTTTTTTTGGTATACTGGGATTTATTGCGCACAGGCGCTTAGACAAAGAAGTACCCAAAGTACTCTTCAGATAATAATATGGAACATCATCTGGTATTACAAGACATTTCTTTCTCATACAGAACCGGGAAAGTATTTTTTTCTAAAAAAAAGAAAAGCGTACTTGACCGTATTTCTTTTAACGTTCGCAAAGGAGAAACACTTGGAATTATTGGTAGAAACGGAGCCGGTAAAAGTACCTTACTGAGGTTGTTATCCGATATTATAACGCCTGATGAGGCAAGCATCATACGAAACTGTAAAAGTATAAATTTACTGTCTATAGAACTTGGGTTCTCAGAGCAGTTGAGCGGGATTCAGAATATTGTTTTGAGTGGTCTTTTTAATGGTTTTTCCAAAAAAGAGATCATCAAAAAAACGGATGCCATTATAGAAATGTCAGGTATTGGTGATGCGGTTCACAATACACTCATTACATACTCTTCGGGAATGAGGGCAAGATTGGGATTCTCCATTGCTTATCACCTTGAACCGGATATTTTGTTAATTGATGAAATTTTAGGAGTGGGTGATATTGATTTTCAATTAAAATCCGAACAGTTGATCAAAGAAAAAATGAACTCTGACCAAACAGTGGTTTTGGTCACCCACGATCCCAACCTTGTAAGAGATGTCTCTGACAGGGTCATTTGGATAGAACATGGTAGAGTTATCAAACAAGACAACAGTCATAAAGTGGTGGATAGCTATTTAGAATATATGCTAAAAGATCCTGTACAAATCACGAAATAAAAACCAAAACCTATTTTGAATAAGAGAAATATCCGAAAAATTAGCTTCAAAAATAAGCGTTTTCAGCTTTCTTTAGGCACTGACGACATGAACATGAATTCATTGGTTCCGAAAGACGGCAAATACGAGCCCTGGCTCACAAAATATATGGAACTGGCTTCTACATACTACAGCTCCGACAAAGTTGCTATCGATATCGGAGCAAATGTGGGGATAATCACTGTAGTATTAGCACATCTTCAAAGCAAAGGTATCGTAATTGCCTTTGAAGCATTATCTGTGATGTACGAACATCTGGTCCAAAACGTACAAAAAAATAAATTCATCAACATTATTACCGAGAGACAAATTGTAGGATATGTTGACAATCAATTAAAAACGATCCATGTTCCTTTTGGCGATAATGTGGGAGGCTCTTTTGTGAGTTCTGAAAAAGTAAAAAATGCATCTCATACCGAAAAAGTAGCAACCATTTCTCTGGATACATACCTGGCAAAAAATAACCCAAATATAGCTATCAAAATCCTGAAAGTGGATGTTGAAGGCTGGGAAACATTCGTACTCAGAGGAGCCCGCAAAACCATAGAAAAGCACCGGCCTGTAGTTTTTATTGAGTTAAATGTACAAGAGAGAACATTGACCGTAGAAAAGAGAGGGAAAGCACTTTTTGATGAAATCGATGCTTTATTTGAATACCTTTTTTTGATAGAAAGATTGTCGCACTCATTAATTCCAATAAAGAGTTACAGTGATTTGCGAGGCAGGACATTTTGTAGAAGATCTCCTGTGCTTTAACGATTCCGGATTTTTAGATTACATACAGCCCTATTGTATGACAAATACATACACTTGTTATCATGGATCCGGAACCAAGGAAACAAAAGATCGTACAGGTATTATAAATTCGTTATCTCACTTTCCCGATAATTGGTGTTTCGGGCATGATTTTTTTCTTCAAGTCAAAAATCAAAAAACCGTTAAATTACAACTTACTTTTAAGAACTCAGGTCCTCACAAAACCAATACGATAATGATCTTTTCCAATAATCATTCGGAGGAGATTACCCTTGACAGGAAACCGGTTTCACGCCGGTATACTTTTCATCAAGAAGAATATACTTCCGTTTATGTGTTTACGGAAAAGACATTTTCTGCAAAGAAACACTTCCATTCGAATGATCCCAGAACACTGGGAATCCAGGTGGAAATCGAGGAAATCGAAAACGGAATAAGTTCGTATACTAAAGATGAAAAAAAACATCTGACAGTTGCGGAAATGATAGATCGACTGAAAAATGTTCCCGCAAAAGTACTTTGGAAAAATTCATATTGGGGAGCATACAACGAGCTTTTTGACATCTTTTATGCTTTCTGCAAAGTAGGAAGCAAATATATCTCTCTTCATGGTGAAATGTATATAGAAACCTTTCACAAACGAAGGTTAAAAGCATCTAAAATTGCCAGACTATACAAATGTGAGTACGAACTCACTCCGCAAGGTCTCAGAAGAACTCAAAAAAAATACATTGGTTTGGGAGCCGATCCCAGAATGGTAAGTGACGGCGTCCGGGCTTATGCTTATGTGATCGGCTATGGAGAAGCCAAACACCCTGCTTTTTTATATGTAGAAAAAGACGACTCGTTACATCCTTTAAAAGCAGATGACGGATTTGAATGGGGGAAAACCGGCGACCTTTTCTAAAAGAAGGTTGATTCTTTATAGTACATGAGCTAAGCCCTTTCAGTATTTATGAAATAGATATAAAACGTATCGGTTAATTCCTGTAGATCGTGTACATACTGATTTTCAACTTTCTGCTCATTATACCAATCATACCATGTTTAGAGGAGGTTCCAATGCTATTGTAGAAGGAAAAACATTGTTAGGAATGGGCAGGGCTTCTGCGCAACCATATAAGCACCTGCCTTTTTTATGGGCCAATCAAAATGGTCAGGCTCCTACCTTTCATTTTTTAGATTTTTTCAATCAGATCAGTCAAAAAGGATTTGGTATTATAGATCCTACCTGTTTTTTTAAAGAAGGGGAAAATATTTTTTTAGGTCTGGCTTGCTCCGAGACAACGTGGTTTCACTCCCAGGAATTTTTAAACCTCTTGTTAGTTATTGATACGGAAAACTCCTATCCCGAGTTGCCGACTTTAACTAAAATCCTGTCAAACTATACCGATGCTTTTATCGAAAACAAACCCAATTTACGAAACCATATTTTTCATTGCGACCGCTTACAGCACGATATTCCCTTCTCTTATGAATATGGGAAAAAATCTACGGGAAGTAAAGGAACCCTGGTCTATGGCCCTTATATAGCTATCAAAGAAAGCATGAAGCTTTCCGTAACACTTTCTTATTTAACCATGGAAAGTACGGGAGCAAAAGCAGGAGAGTTTGATATATGTCTTTCAAAAGAAGGTAAAAACGGCAAAGTAATATTTGTTGAGATCGATACGTGTGATCTAACAACCACAAAGAAAGAAATCAGAAGTGTCGCATTACAATTTGACACCCGGGATTATATAGGCTACAAAGCAGAATTTAGAGTGAGGGTAGAAAAAGGATATCAATTAAATGCATTTCATATCAGGACAAAAGAAACAAACAATGAACTCATTTAAACTTTTTGGATTTAAGCGAACATTAGAAGTTTTTAGATATGTTGAAAGCTTTTTTGAGTTGCATAGCAGCCGCTACGGAAGGAAAAAAAGATAAAAACAGAGCTAAAAACACTCATTTTTTAGCAAATTGAAAAAGTTTAAATGAGTTCAATATCAAAACCCCTGAAGTAAAAAAAGAAACGAGTTCTTTAAAAAAGATTATCAACAATTATTTTTATAAAAAACAGGACAGTGTTTTTAAAAAAGAGTAAACTTTTTATACATGTAAAATTGAGGGCTTTGGCTGCCCGATTCATGCAGTCCGGCAGTGAGGTAATAAGTCGGTATACAGATATGAAAAACTATACTTTTTTTGTAAAGACATGCCCCATGATACAGCTTTCTCCAACAGTCTGACAGGCGTTAAATCCAAAGGGTTTTCCGGTTTTCTTGTCTACGGGCCCTATATTGAAATCATGGAAGCAATGACTTATGCCGTTGAACTTTCATATATAACTACAAATAAAAAAGGAACATATGCCGGGAAATTCGATATCAATTTATCAAAAAGAAAAGAAGATAATACATTTGATTTTATCAAAGCCGAAGAGTGTTTTTTGGAGTTTACAGATACAAAAATCAAAAAAGCAACTTTGTATTTTGACAGTAGTACATATATCGGCTACAAAGTTGAATTTCGTGTTTTTGTAGAAACAGGAATCGATCTTTATGCTTTTCAAATTCAAACCGGAAAAGTTGATAAACCTCATTTTTATTATCATGATACGACGGTTTGTTCACAATTGGAAGCAGAAATTGACGTTTTCCCAAGAAAATACCAACGATTGCGAATCATACTTTTCCGTATAAGAGCCATTGCAATACAACCACGGGTGATTTTTAAAAACCCTGTTTTGCTGAAAAAATCACTTCAACAAAAGACAGCGAAACTACTTGATAAAGTGAAAGCACAAATAATTTCATGTATCCGTTCAATAGATTATAAAGAGGGAGATATAATAGAAGTGCCTGTTCGTATAGATCATCTTCCCAGACAACTCAAAAACCAATTCTATAAAAAATTTGAAGTGATAAACGCTGAAAGTTTGTGTGATGACTGCTATGGTATACACCCTTTACAGCTACCTTTGGTTTGTTGTAAATATATGCCCCGAAACGAGTATGGTTTATACCAAAGAGTTTGGACTCAGGAAATGGTGAAAGAATTAAGAGCATTGGCAAAGAGCAAAAATGATTATAGCTGTGAAGGGTATCGCGGTTCAGTACTTCAACATTACGCTGCATTTGACAAAATTCAAGTCGAAGGAAAAAAAACAATGGTTATTGGCAGTGTAAGTCCCTGGCTTGAGTGTATCCTTCTGGCATACAAAGCAAAAGAAATACTGACAATAGAGTACGGAACTATTTCCTATGACGGTAAGGATATTAAGGTATTAGATCGGCTAAAACAACCACTTCCTCCACCGGAAACATATGATATTGTATGCTCTTTTTCCAGTATTGAACACAATGGACTGGGAAGGTATGGAGATCCCATTGATCCGGAAGGAGATCTTAACACGATGAATGAAATTTTTAATGTTTTAGTAACCGAGGGCATTGCTGTAATTGGAGTTCCTGTAGCCGTAAATAATGTGTTGGTTGGAAACGGACATAGAGCATATTCAAAGGAATATATAGAAAATCATTTATTCAAAATACTGGATATAGTAGCCTACCCATACGGAGCGACCAAAGTAAATTATACGAAAGATAAAACAGACTGGCAAAATCAACCGGTTTTTATCATGCAAAAACCGCTTTGCAGATTACCTCATTCATTGGTCTCAATCGTTAGTTGAAACTATGCACTTTCAGTGCAAGACTTTCAGTTGCTACACACTTTTGTATCTTTGAATTGTGAAAGAACAAATGCGACTTGGACATACTGTATCTTGGCTTACTGCGCACATAGTTTGGGTTACAAAATATCGTTATCATGTTCTCAAAGGTGACATTCAGAAACGTTGCCGAGATTTGGTTAAACAAGTTTGCGATTCTGAGGGTGTACGAATTCTTAAAGGGGTGATAAGCAAGGATCACGTACATATTCACATCGAATACCGACCGTCTCAAAATATTAGTGATATTGTTAAACGCTTGAAGGGAAGAACATCTCGACGACTTCAAGCAGAATATCCAGAATTGAGTAAACGTTATTGGGGTAGACATTTTTGGGCTATTGGTTATGGCGTTTGGAGTACAGGAAACATTACTGATGAGATGGTACAAGAATATCTTGAGCATCATCGAGATTCTTCGAATACTGATATGGATAATATTATTTTGGAATAAGAATTTCATTCTTTTAAGAAACCTATGGACTTGAAGGCCATAGTGGTTTAGTTACCGAATCAATCTGTTGAATGATCCAATCATATGTCTTTCTTATCCCTTCTTCCAGGGTTTGAGTATAATCCCATTGTAATTTTTCACGTATAAGGTCGTTATTGGAATTTCTTCCCTTTACGCCAACCGGGCCATTTAAAACAGGTTTGATAACTATCTTTTTTCCCGCAATTTTGGCAACAATCCGAACCAGTTCTCTAATAGATACCTTTTCTTCCGATCCGATATTCACCGGACCTTGAAAATCGGAATTCATTAACTTTCGGGTAGCCTCTATACACTCATCGATGAATAAAAAAGAGCGCGTTTGATGTCCGTCTCCCCAAATCTCAATGGTTCCTCCTTCTTTGGGCAAAAGACCGATTTTTCTGCAAATAGCAGCCGGTACTTTTTCTTTTCCGTCTTTCCAGGTACCTTCAGGGCCAAAAATATTATGATATTGGGCAATTCTGACGGGTATTTTATAATTACGGGCATACGTCAGATACAAACGTTCGGAAAATATCTTTTCCCACCCGTATTCCGAGTCCGGATGGGCAGGATATGCAGTATCTTCGGCACAATTCGGACGGGCAGGATCCATTTGATTCTGCTGAGGATATATGCAAGCCGAAGAGGAATAAAAAATCGTAGTGTTATTTTTTTGATGTATCCGGCTTAGCTCCTTCTGTCCGTTTAAAATATTGAGATTGATCACCACCGAATTGTGCATGATATCCGCATCGTTGTCTCCCGTAAAAATGTACGCTGCACCTCCCATATCAGCTGCAAATTGGTAGATATCATCAAAAACCTGTTTTCCTTTCTTTGATTCGTAGGCGAGTATTTCTTTGATCCGAAAAGGGTTTCTAAGATCTTCAATCAAAAATTCATCCGCAATATTACCAGAATATTCGGGGTATTTCAAATCGACTCCTCTCACCCAATAATCCTCATGTTTCAGCCGCTTTACCATATGGCTGCCTATAAACCCGCCGGCTCCCAAAACCAATGCTGATTTCTTTTTCATAGGAATTTTATTTTATATAGTTGTCGGCTTTTCATAAAAAATCTTTATAAATCCAAAACTAAGTGAATGTTTCAAATATTCATAACAAAAAAGTTAGAAAGTGTAAAAGTTGGAAAGTGTAAAAGTTTATATTTTTAACTTTGAGAGCTTTACTACCGGCTTTTTGATAATTATAAATTTAATTGATTACACTTAATTATGCCACTAATTTAAAAATTCGTATCTTAATATAAAGTTTAGAATTATGAATTTACTACATTTTATTGAACAATTTCCAGATGAGTTTTCCTGTAAATCACATATGAAGTTGGCTCGTTCAAAAGAAGGAGTCATTTGCAAAAAATGTCAATCAAAAAAGCACTATTGGTTAAAGTCTAAATGGATGTGGCAATGTTCTTATTGTGGTTTTAGAACTACTCTACGCAGCGGTACTATGATGGAGAACTCCAATTTACCTATTCGTACTTGGTATCTCGCTATGGCATTTATGACTTTTAGTAAAAAAGGTATTTCTGCTGCCGAATTACAACGTCAGCTCAACCATACACGTTATACCACTATATGGTCTCTTATGCACAGAATACGTTCGGCTATGGGAAAACGAGATAATTTATACGACCTTGAAGATATGATTGAGTTTGATCAAGATTACTTTACTGTGGCAACAAAAGAATCCGACAGACAAAAGCTTAAAAGAGGCAGAGGCAGTCAAAAACAATCTAACGTAGCGGTAATGGCAGAGTCTGTACCTTTAGAAGATTTAAAGACTGGGAAACAATCCAAACAATGTCGTTATTTTAAAATGAAAGTTTTGGATACTCATAAAAAAGAAGAAGTCAACACGCTTATTGATAGTAATTTTGATGATACATGCATTGTTTTTAGCGACAAAAGCACGTCTTATGTAGACATAGGTGATTATGTGGAAGTACACATTACTGAAAAATCAAATAAAGAAACCACTATTACCACACTAAAATCGGTGCATATAGCCATAAGTAATGCAAAACGCACTCTGTTAGGTATTTACCATAAAATTAAAGGAAAATATTTGCAGAATTATCTTGACGAGTTCTGCTATAAACTCAACAGACGCTATTTCGCTGAAAGACTATTTGATAGACTGGTAGTAGCTGTCACTCATCAATACTGGTATAAAAGTGGGTAATCAATTAAAATATTCATCACCTCTTGCCAACTTCCAACTTTCTAACTTTGAACTCGTTTAAACTAAAAGAATACTCAAAAAAATATTTGAACTTAAAATCATATTTTAATTTTTTTGTATATTGCGCCAAATTTTAAATGCTATGAAGCAGTTCAAATTACACATCACCTTACTATTAGTAATAGTGTCGAACCTAGTTTTTTCACAGGAAATACAATTAGCTTCGCTTTTGATCCCACAAGAATTAAAAGAAGATGCCAATGCGGTGATCAGAAACGAATCTACCAAAATAACACTTACAGCCGTAGATGAAATGTCTGTAAAAGTATCCAGAACTATAACTGTACTAAATAAATTGGGACGGAGATATGTAGATGCATACGTCAGATATGATAACGATACTAAAATTGTATCTCTGTCAGCTGAAATCTACGATGCGCTCGGTAAGAAAATTAAAAGAGTAAAGAAAAAAGACTTTTTAGACTTTAGTGCCGTTGAAGGAGGCACTTTGTATTCGGATGATAGAGTAAAACAATTAGAGTATACACCTGTCAAATATCCGTATACCGTAAAGTTTGAATACGAATACAAAACATCTTCTACGGGATTTATACCCGGTTGGAGGCCTATGGATTGGTATTATGTGGGTATTCAGGAAAGCACATATCAAATTCTGAATCCGGCAGGGCTAAGTCTCAGAAAAAAAGAATCTCGTACGGAAGGCTATGCTATTGAGAACTTATCTACAGGCAACGATATTCATTATCGTATGCAAAACCAACCTCCGATAGCATACGAAAGAGGTGCAGGATCTTTTTTTGAGCTTACGCCGGTTATAAGAGTAGCTGCCAATAATTTTACTTTAAAAGGAGTAAGAGGTAAGGGAGAAAACTGGCAAGAGTTTGGAAAATGGAGATATGAATATCTATATAATGGAAAAGATGTAATCTCCGGAGAAACTAAAATAAAGGTTCAAAATTTAGTTAAGGGTATTAGCGACCCTATTGAAAAAGCAAAAATTATATATAACTATATGCAGAATAAAACCAGATATATTAGTGTTCAGGAAGGTATAGGGGGATGGAAACCTATTGCAGCTAACCAAGTAGATAAAGTAGGGTATGGAGATTGTAAAGGATTGACAAATTATACAAAAACTTTATTAGATGCTGTAGGTGTTAAATCTCATTATTCAGTGATATGGGCGGGAAGTGAAAAAAAAGATGTAATGAAAGATTTTACTTCTATGCAGGGAAATCATGTGATTTTAAATATTCCCAATGAAGGAAAAGATATTTGGTTGGAATGTACAAGTCAGATCATGCCTTTTGGTTTTTTAGGCGATTTTACCGATGATAGAAATGTACTGGTTATCACTCCGGAAGGAGGCATTATAAAAAGAACTCCGGCATATTTGAATGAGTTCAACTTGCAGACTTCCAAGACAGTGATAGCATTAGACGCTGCCGGTAATGTTAAGGCAGATATCTTAGTTACTTCCAAAGGAATTCAATACGATCGCAAATTCTCCATAGAATCCATTCCCAAAGAAGAGCTGAAAAAATATTATAAAACAAAAGTATGGGACTATAATAACAATCTGACCATAGATAAAGTAACACTTTCAAACAATAAAGATTCTATTGTTTTTTCCGAAAAACTTTCCGTTAACATTCAAAATTATGCTGCGACACAACAGGGAGCTTATTTATTCAGAGCCAATGTATTTAATAAATATGGATATGTACCCAAGCGGTACAGGAATAGAAAATTGCCCTTGAAAATCCCCAGAGGATTTAAACATGTAGATGAATTTATCATAAAGTTACCCGAAGGATATATATTGGAAACACTACCTGCAGATTATGTACTGGAGAATCAATTTGGTACTTATAGGGTAACTTTTAAGAAAATAGAAGGCTCGCGAATAAAATACAATAGAGAACTTTTAATCCGAGCAGGAGATTACCCTAAAGAAGATTATAAAGCATATAGACGTTTTTTAAAAAAAGTTACAAAATATGACAATTTAAGGCTATCACTCATAAAAAAAACATAATCATGAAAAAAATTACATCCCTTCTTATTTTACTGATTACATTAACGTCTTTTGGGCAAGAAATCAAATTCGGTAAAGTATCCAAACAGGAACTGGAAGAAAAGTTTTATCCAAAAGATTCCATTGCGGAGGCTGCTTATCTATTTAGATCCAGAAAAACGTACTATAAATATAATCAAAATAGCGGTTTTAATATCATTACCGAAGCACATGTCCGTATAAAAATTTATAATAAAGAAGGATTTAAAAAAGCAAATGAAATAATTCGTTACTATAGCCCGGACGAAGGCAGTCGTGATAAAGTACACGAAATAAAAGGATATACTTTTAACTTGGAAAATAATAAAATTGTTAAAAGTAAATTAGCTAAATCAGAAATTTTTGATGAAAAGTTAAGCAAGTATTATCATTTAAAAAAGATAGCCATGCCTGCCATAAAAGAAGGCTCCGTTATTGATTTGAAATATAAAATAACTTCTCCTTATATCAGGAATATAGACGATTTGAAATTTCAGTTTGATATTCCGGTAAAAAAAATAAACTACCAAATAGAGCACCCGGAATGGTTTGTATTTAATAAAACCCCCAAAGGTTATTTTTTAGTACCTTTTACAAATTCCAGAAGAAGCGGTCGCATTTCTTTTCATGAAAGAGTTAGGCAGACTTCTCGTGGTGCTGTAGGAGTAGCAGTTACATCTACTGTTCAAAACAGGTCAATAGATTTAATATATCATAAAGAAACATATGCAGCAAAAGATGTACCTGCATTAAGAAGCGGAGAGCCTTTTGTGAGTAGTATACAAACTTATAGGGGCGGTATGAAATACGAAATAAGCGTAATAAAATATCCTAATTCTATTCCGGAGATGTTAACAGCATCATGGGAAGACGTTGTAAAAAGAATATATAAATCCGATAATTTTGGAGGTGAATTAAATAAGAGTGCTTTCTTTAAAAAGGATTTACAAACATTATTGGCTAATACCAGTACCGATAGTGAAAAAATAACAACTATTTTAGAGTTTGTAAAGGCTAAAGTAAAATGGAATGAGTACTATGGGAAATATACGGATGTTTCCACCAAAAAAGCGTACAAAGAGGGTACGGGAAATGTTGCAGCTATTAATTTATTGCTTACTTCAATGTTACTGGAAGCCGGCTTTAAAGCAAATCCGGTTTTAACAAGTACCAGGAGAAACGGAATTCCGGTTTCACCTACAAGCAGTGGGTTTAACTATGTCATTGCTTCTGTGACATTACCTGAGGGGATACTATTATTAGATGCTACCGATCAATATAGTTCAGTAAATGTTTTACCATTTAGAGTAATGAATTGGAGTGGCAGACTGGTAAAGCAAGACGGAACATCTTTAAGAGTTCCTCTGGTTCCTAAAAAGCATACTTCAGACGAGAGTTTCATCAGTGCCAAATTATTCGATGACGGTACCATAGAAGGTATGATAAGAACCAAATACACAGGGTTAAATGCACTGAGGTATAGAAATAGAAACAACCCGTTAAAAGAGGAAGATGTCATTGCTAAATTGGAAGACAATTATAGTATTGAGATAGATACTTTTAAAGTAACCAATGATAAAAATATTACAAAGCCACTAATAAGGCTATTTAAATTTTCATCGGAAGATTTAGTAGAAGGTATTGGAGGTAAATTATATATAGAACCGTTATTATTTTTTACTACGGAAACCAATCCTTTTAAAGCGAATGAAAGAAAATACCCTGTAGATTTTGGAATGCCATGGAAAGACAAATATACGGTAACGATAGCAATTCCGGAAGGGTATAAAGTAGCTTCTTTGCCCGAAGTAGCTGCAATTGGCCTGCCCGACGGCTTAGGGCTGTTTAAATTTCAGATAACTCAATTAAGTAATAAAATCAAGGTAATTTCAATATTACAATTCAACGAGGGTATCATTATTCCTAAATATTATCAGGAACTAAAAGAGTTTTTCAAACAAATTGTAGCAAAACAAACTGAGAAAATTGTAATCACAAAAAGCTGATTTATAAAACAATTTCTGTGGTATTCTTTAATTCGTGAATCGTAAATATGGAATGTGTATTTCCAATATGTTGGATAATAGTGAGTTTCCTGACCATAAACTCCCGATAAGCACTCATATTTTCTACGTGGATTTTTAATATATAATCATAATCGCCACTCACATGAAAGCATTCGGAAACCTTATCTAATTTCAACACCTCTTTTTCAAAATGTACTAAAAACCCTTTTGAATGTTGTAATAACCTTACATGACAGAAAACCAAAAAAGACCTGTTTACTTTATTTTTATCTATAAGTGTTACGTAACCTGTAATAAAGCCATGCTTTTCTAATTTTTTAATACGCTCATAAACTGCAGTTACAGATAAATTTAAGAATAGCGACAGGTTTTTATGAGTCTGCTTACAATCTCTTTGTAAAAGATTTATAATCTTTTTATCAATAGGGTCTAATTTCATGACAAAAATATTTCTGAAATAGTAAATTATATTTTGCTTAGTAGAATATTATTTAAAATAATATTATAAATATAGTTTATATAACTAAAATTATTAACTTTTATTGATTTTTATTTTATATAGATGTTATTTTGTAGAAATAAACTTAAGTCTTATGAAATTTAACCCGGCAGATAATATTCAGGATCTACAGTATTTTGGAGAATTTGGAGGCGTAAACCCTTCTATTTCAGATGCATCAACGTATACATTTTTATCGGCGAAAACCATGTTTGATACCTTTGAAGGAAATGCAGACGGATGTTATTTATATTCACGCCACACATCGCCAAGTAATTTATATTTGGGGAAAGCCTTAGCAGCTATGGAAGGAACAGAGGCAGCCAATGTAGCTGCATCGGGAATGGGAGCCATTACATCCACTCTCATGCAGTTATGCAAAGCAGAAGATCATATAGTATCCGGCCGAACCACCTACGGAGGAACCTATGCTTTCTTAAAAAATCTTGCACCAAAATTTAATATACAAACTTCTTTTGTAGATATTGCAGATCTACATACGGTGGAAGCCGCTATTACAAGACATACAAGAGTGCTGTACTGTGAATCCGTGAGCAATCCGCTATTAGAAGTAGCAAATATGAAAGGACTGGCACTCCTTGCAAAAAAATACGGTTTAAAATTGGTAGTCGATAATACGTTTTCACCATTGTCCCTGTCACCGGCAGTATTAGGAGCAGATATTGTGATCCATAGCTTGACAAAATTCATTAACGGAACTTCGGATACGGTGAGTGGGGTTACTTGTGCTTCCCAAGAGTTTATAGACAGTTTAAGAAATGTAAATGACGGTGCAAGTATGTTATTAGGTGCTACCATGGACAGCCTGCGTGCATCCTCGGTTTTAAAAAACTTAAGAACACTGCACATTCGGATAAAACAACATAGCTTTAATGCCAATTACCTGGCGAATAAGTTTGAAGCGGACGGGTTAAAAACGGTCTACCCGGGACTCCTATCCCACCCTTCTCACGAATTATATAAATCAATAATGAATGAAGAATATGGTTTTGGAGGGATCCTCACAATAGATGTTGGTTCTTTGGAGAAAGCAAATGAGTTGATGGAATTAATGCAACGTAAAAATCTGGGGTATCTGGCCGTTAGCCTAGGGTTTTATAAAACATTATTCTCAGCTTCCGGAACATCAACTTCATCGGAAATTCCGGAAAACGAACAAAAAGAAATGGGCCTATCTGATGGATTGATCCGCTTTTCTATTGGTTTGGATAATAATATAGAAAGAACATACCAAATGATGAAAGCATGTATGATTGACGTAGGAATATTATAACGAAATATGCACCGGAAATTACTTTTTATTTTTCGTATCTATAATAATTGTAACCGGACCGTCATTTAATAAACTTACTTTCATATCAGCTCCAAACTGCCCTTTTTGAACAGTTTTTCCCAAATCTTTTTCCAGTTGATTTAAAAAAGATTCATACAACGGAATTGCCTTATCCGGCTTAGCTGCTTTTACATAACCCGGCCTGTTTCCCTTTCTTATTGAGGCATGTAAGGTAAATTGACTTACTACTAAAAGTTCGCCGCCTATCTCTGTCAAAGAAGTATTCATCACTGAATTTTTATCGTTAAAAACCCTAAGATTGACAATTTTTTTAGAAAGCCATTTAATATCTTCAAAATTGTCTAAATCTTCAATACCAATTAATACTAACAGTCCTTTACCAATAGCAGCAATCTTTTGGTGATGTACTGTTACACTTGCCTCGGAAACTCTTTGAATAACTGCTATCATATATTACTTTTATTTTTCAATCTACACTTTATAACTTTTCGACTTTCAAACTATAAACCACATTATTAACTCTTCCAATGATCAGTTCTAAAATGCGTTTCTTCTTTTTCTAATATTTGCAAATAACTTTTATACCTGGACCATGAAATTTCTCCTTGCTCCAAGGCATTCTTCACTGCACAATCAGGTTCATTAATATGGATGCAATTATTAAACTTACACCGGCTTTTTAATGAAAAAAATTCAGGAAAATAATCGCCTAATTCTTCTTCCTCAATAGCTACGAGACCAAACCCTTTTATTCCCGGAGTATCTATAATTTTAGCATCAAAATTTAAATCGAACATCTTCGCATAGGTCGTGGTATGTTGTCCTTGTTTGTGCTGATCGGATATTTTTTTTGTCTTTAAGTTTAAACCGGGTTCAATAGCGTTGATCAATGTAGATTTACCTACACCGGAATGTCCGGCAAACAGACTTACTTTACCTGACATAAGTTCTTTTATTTTGCCGATGTTTCTATTTTCCGTTGCAGATGTTTCTATGCAAGTATAACCAATGGTTTGATATACCTCTTTCAGATATAAAATTTCCGCTCTTTCTGCTGCTTCACATATATCTATTTTATTAAATATCAATACGACTTTTACGGAATATGCTTCGGCAGTAACTAAAAAACGGTCTATAAATATGGTAAACGTAGGCGGGTGATTTACAGTAATTAATAAAAAAACAAGATCAATATTAGCTGCGATGATATGTGTTTGTTTAGATAAATTGACCGATTTTCTTATGATAAAATTAGTTCGTTCCACAATATGATGAATCACACCAATCTCATCGTCTCCTTTTTTTTCCAATTCAAAATGAACGTGATCTCCAACGGCAACAGGGTTGGTACTTTTAATTCCTTTGATCCTAAATTTTCCTTTGATACGACACTGGTAAAAAGTTCCGTCACCGGATTTTACCCAATACCAACTTCCTGTAGATTTATAGATTACTCCAATCACAATCTATATTTTTATACAATTTGACTATTTTTACAACTTATTATAATCATAAACAAATATCATGAAAAAATTATTAGTAAGCCTTCTCCTGATCATTGCACTTATTTCTGTTTCATTTATAGGTCAGGAACAGCAAGTAGAATATAAAACCATTACGGTTATAGAGTCTATTATTCCAAGTGGTCTGGGCCGTTCCAGAATGATTTCTGCCGAAGAAACAAAAAACTACAGAGATTACACTTCTTCCGGAAAAAATAGTAAAAGAAATAAGTCCGATAGAAGCAGAATTCGCGTAAAGAATTTTGAAGAAACCAAATTACTGAATTTTTTTAATCTTGGCGGTATCCGCTTTCAGAATATTGCTGCAAACGATGCACTGGTAGATTCTAAAATCAATGCAATGACATCGGAAGGATGGGAATTGGTTTTTGTAAATAGCGGTGTAGAAAGTTATGGTAGTGAAGGTGACATCAATGGTATTTATATTACCAGATATATTTTCAAAAGAGTAAAATAGAGCCTGTCAAGAGATACTAAATCCATTGAAAAAAACAGCTAAAGAATCTTTTTTCTTTAGCCGGTTTTTGCCTATATCTCCAATTCATCAAGCAATTTTTTTAATGCCGGATCACCAGGCCTTGGAGCATCATTATCTACTATATTGCCTTCGGGGTCAATCAACATAAATCGAGGGATTGTTCCCACAAGATAATTTATGGTAAACTGTTTTTCTCCTGCAAATAACTGCACTCCTTTAAGCTCAAATTTTTTAACTGCATCTCTCCATACTTTTTTTGCTTTTTCCCATGAGTGGGCTGTTTTATCATCGTCTGTAGCGATACTTATAAAAACAATATTTTTGTTTTTGTATTCTTTTTCAAGTTTTTTTAACACCGGAAACTGCGCAATACAAGGCTTACACCAGGTAGCCCAGAGATCTATGTAAACATATTTTCCTCTATAATCCGAAAGGCTGTTTTTACCCCCTTTATAATTTAAGTAATTTTTGAATTCCGGAGAAGGTTGCCCTTTAGCAATTTTATCTTTCTTCGCTTTTAATTCCAGGTATCTTTGACGTTGTATTTTATATATGTTCTCATCTTTCATATTTCTTAAGAACTGAGCATTAAGTCTTTTAGATTGCTTCAGTACGGTGGTATCAACATTATCAAATAAATTTTCAATACTATCGATTCCTCTTTCTATGATAGCCATTCTTTTAAAATATGCGTCTTTTTCCAATCCAAAAAAATCAGTAGGCTCTCCAAAACTTCTTGAAAAAGTATACTGGGCATTGATAAAGTTATTGGTATCCGACCCTATACCTTCATATGTGAATCCTTCTTCATATTTATTTGCATTTCCCTTCAAGTACAGGTCATAACCGTTATCTAGATAAACGAACCTTTTTATACCTCCTATAAAAAACAAATGATTTCCTTTTTTCTTGATAATCAATGAATCTTTAAAGGTGCCGTTTGCTTTAATATCGATCTTTTTCGTTAATTGATATCCTTTCAATATGATAACAGAGTCTTTACTATTTTCAATTTTCCCAGCAAGTGTCATATAATTTTTAGGATGATCCGGTTTACAAGAAGCTATGGTTAACAGAATCGTTATTAAGATACTAATTTTTTTCATTATCAATACTATAACATTACTACGAGTGCCAAAGATAAAACTTATTCTTTAAGAAATTTTGTTAAAATTAGTTGCATAATTATAAGTGAATGCTGATTTTTATACAACCAATCCTACATAAATGGAATCAGTTCATTTTATAGATGCCAAGCCTTTGGATTTAAAAATCATTCACCGGATATTACATGCGGATACCAGACTTGCATTATCTGAGGCTACCAGACAAAAAATAGTAGTATGCAGAAAATATCTGGATGAAAAAATGAATCGAATATCTACTCCGATTTATGGTATAAATACCGGATTCGGAGCCTTATATAATATAAAAATCAAAGGTGAAAATTTACGAAAACTCCAAGAAAATTTGGTAATGAGCCATGCTTGCGGTATTGGTGAAGAGGTGCCCGCTCAAATAGTAAAACTCATGTTGTTGTTAAAAATTCAATCTTTAAGTTATGGGCACTCGGGAGTACAATTAGAAACGGTCAACAGATTAATTGATTTTTATAACAACAACATATTACCTGTGGTTTATACACAAGGTTCTTTAGGTGCTTCGGGAGATTTATCTCCTCTGGCACATCTGTCTCTACCTTTGATAGGGAAAGGAGAAGTAATTGTTGACGGTATGAAGATGTCCGGAGAGAAAATGCTGAAGAAATATGGCTGGAAACCCATAGATTTACAATCAAAAGAGGGGTTAGCTTTACTAAACGGAACGCAATTTATGAGCGCTTATGGTATATATCATTTACTCCGGTGTCATAAACTTTCTTATTGGGCAGATGTTATAGGAACTATTTCTTTGGAAGCTTTTGACGGACGTATGGAGCCTTTTAATGCAATGATACATGCTGTCCGGCCACATAACGGGCAGATTAAAACTGCAAAAAGAATACGGAAATTTTTAGAGGGAAGCGAGTTAATTGCTCAGGAAAAACAGCATGTACAAGATCCGTATTCATTTCGTTGTATACCGCAAGTACACGGGGCCACAAAAGATACCCTCCGTTTTGTTACTGACACCTTTTTAACGGAAATTAATTCGGTAACGGATAATCCCAATATTTTTACCGAGGAAGATGTTATCGTTTCAGGAGGTAATTTTCACGGGCAACCTTTGGCATTAGCTCTGGATTATCTGGCCATTGCTATGGCTGAATTGGGAAGTATTTCCGAACGCAGAACCTATCAATTGGTATCCGGGCACAGGCATTTACCTCCTTTTTTAGTTGCCAATCCCGGGTTAAATTCGGGTTTTATGATCTTGCAATATACGGCAGCGAGCATCGTGAGTCAAAACAAGCAATACGCTACCCCGGCAAGTGTAGACTCCATAGAATCCAGTAACGGACAGGAAGACCACGTAAGTATGGGAGCAAATGCAGCCACCAAAGCAAAAAAAGTAGTGAATAATATACAAACCATTCTAGCGATTGAATTGTTGGTCGCTTCCCAGGCTTTGAGTTTTGGAAAAGCAAAAAGTGCGCCTTTTATAGAAACTGTATTAAACCGTTTTAGACAAAAAGTACCTATCGTAAAGGAAGATAAAGTATTACATTACGACATTATAAAATCCTCAAAATTTATTGACACTTTACTACTTTCTCAGGACGGTATTCAAGAATAGTATTTATTTTCTCAACGTTTTTAGAAAAATTGAATAAACATCTATAAAACTATTAAACCCTTCGGGTTTTTGAAATTGTGAGGTTTTGATGGCAGTTTTGGATGTACGTTTTAACTTAATAATCAAACTATAAGAGTAATCTTAAAAAACACCAATCCTACCTAATATCCAAAAATACACCTCCGCTAATGGATGGATTGGCGGCAATGATTCTCCCTGAAACTGCTCCGTCATAGTTCAAAGAAACGCCTATTTTTTTTGTAATATAATAACTTACTTCGGCACCCAGATTAATAAACTCTACATTGTTTGCAAAAATGCTTCCCTGTGTATTATTTTGTGCATTTAAACTTCCGTTTCGGAGTGACTCTACTACATTTAATCTTCCGATAATCCAGAGTTTTTTATTAAATATATTAATTCCCGATTCTAACCCAAATCGAAATTCATCTGAAAAATTTTGCGACCTGTTATTATAACCCAAATACGTTTTTGCATAGAAAGGAAGATGATTAAATGCGGTAGCATATCCTAATGCTACTGATAAAAACTGATTGAATTCTCCATCTCCGGTTTGATAACTTCCGTCACTCCCCCCACTTTTCTCACCCGTTGGCAAACCGAACAAAATTTTTACCGAAGCTGCCCAGTTTCTTTTTTTGTAGAAGCCATAATTAATTCCCAAGTCAATATCACCGATAGAAGAAATTGCTTCTCCGTTTTGAATCAGGTTTCCTGTAGTACCTGAAAATACATTATTTTGAGTAGCCCTGGCATAAAAAGGAACATACGCAATGAGATCAAACTGATTCGCAATTCCGTATTCCACATAAGCATTAATATTGAATTGTGTTCTGGTAATATTAGGATCTGTATTTCCGGTATCCGTATAGTGTTTATCGGTCTTTAAGTACCATGCAGATAATTTATAATACCCTTTTCCTTGTCCTTTAGACCATTGCCCAAAGGAAGCTTGCTGTATCATTGCGCTAATGACAACAAATAACAGTGTTTTTTTCATATTAATCATTAATTTCTCCATGTCCGACTTTTACTGAAAAAGGTTTACACCAATATAGTACATATTTATAGTCATTAATTCCCGTATTCATTATTTGATAGTTATGTGCTCCGCTAAATACCGTTACTTTACTTATTTCCAGCGCACCGCTTATCGAATTTGGATTGTTAGATAAATAAACATACAATCCTGGTAAACTGGACGATGCCTGATAGTCACTTGCAATACTTAAATCCAGATTAGAAGAACCGGTAATCTCTGAAATGGTAAAATTTCCGGTTAACACATAAGAGCTTGTCGTAATTATCATTCCTGATTTGGAAACAGGGTCATTATCTACAGGAGTATTGGTAACCATTATATTTAGTTCCTGAGAAATAGTTGTCCCCGTAGTACTTATCACTCTTACACTGATAACAGCACTTCCTTCGGCTAAAGCCGTTATGAGACCGGAATCACTAATGGAGATAACAGAAGGTTGTGAACTAGACCAGATGAAATTGGCAGTTTCCTGCTGCCCAACATTATTAAAAAAAGTAGCCATTAATTGGTAGGTTTCATTTAATAAAATCTGATTAACAGGATTATTAAAAGAAATACGTTCATCCACCCTGTCATTTAAAAAATCATTTTCTATACAATTGTAAAAAGTAGTCAAAATCAGTAATAGCAGTATGGGTATTAATTTTTTCATTTGATTAATTATATTTATGGAACTCATTTAAACTTTTTCAATTTGCTAAAAAATTGTTGTTTTCCACTCTGTTTTTGTCTTTTTTTCTTTCCGTAGCACTGCTATGCAACTCAAAAAAGCTTTCAACATATCTAAAAACTTCTAATTTTCGCTTAAATTCAAAAAGTTTAAACGAGTTCATGATGTATAGTCGAAGTTTAAAATTATCATTACATTATTTTAAATTTATTAAACATCTTATTTGATGCCTAATATAGTTTGAAAATTGAAAAAATGCAAAAAAACTCATGAAATTATTAGAACAAACTAAAACCTGAAACTTTACAGATTGAACTTATTTAAACTTTTCAATTTGCTAAAAAATTGCTGTTTTTAGCTCTGTTTTTATCTTTTTTTCCTTCCGTAGCGCTATGCTATGCAACTCAAAAAAGCCTTCAACAGCACTAAAAACTTCTAATTTTCGCTTACATCCAAAAAGTTTAAATGAGTTCATTAAAATGAACTTCCAGACCATCAGGTTTAATAAAATGTTAAAATTTAATTTGTATGTTTTTTGTATAGTAAGCAAAAGGTGTATTTGAAACATATTATTGGTAGTTTTATAGCCAATTGAAATTTAATGTATCTAATGATGAAAAAAATAACACTGTTTTTTATACTCTTAATTTCTTTAAGCGGATATACACAATCTTTACCTATAGATTTTGAAACGCCAATACTATGGACTGATTTTGATGGCGGTAATGTTACGACTATTTCTAATCCGCAAAACAATTCGGATAATAATTCGGCAAATGTTGGCCAGATGATTAAAAATGCAGGTCATCCATGGGCAGGCAGTTACGTAACATTGAGCGGTGCAATGGATTTCAACAACAATAATACTTTCTCTATGAAAGTATATTCTATTAAAGCCAATACTAAGGTATTGTTAAAAGTGGAGAACTCCGGCAATCCTTCAATTAATTATGAACAGCAAGTAACCATGACCAAAGTGAATGCATGGGAAACAGTAGTATTTAATTATTCACTGATCAATACTTCTAATACTTATGACAGGATTGTTATTATCTTTGACAATGGTACAGTAGGAAATGGTTCAGCAAATTTTACTTTTTATTTTGATGATATTATACTATACAACATAGCACCCTCCTGCCCCTCCGGAACTATTGGAGTTACCCCGTCTTCGTTTACTTATGAGTTGGTATGGGCAGATGAGTTTTCCGATAACGGAGCACCCTGTGTAGCTAATTGGGGCTATGATCTTGGCGGTGGAGGCTGGGGAAACGGAGAAGTGCAAACATATACCAATAACTCGAATAATGTAATTGTAGAAGGAGGTCTTTTAAAAATAAAAGCAAAGAAAAACGGAGGCAGCTACACTTCGGCACGAATAAAATCTCAAGGAAAATTCAAATTCAAATATGGAAAAGCAGATGTAAGAGCAAAACTGCCTGTAGCTCAAGGAACATGGCCTGCCATATGGATGTTGGGTTCTAACTTTCCGACAGTTGGGTGGCCACATTCGGGAGAAATAGACATTATGGAGCAAACAGGAGGAAATAAAAATGAAATATTAGGCACGTTACATTGGTATAATACGGCTGGAAATAGTAATGCCAATTACGGACAAACAACCAGTATCACCAATGCCTCATCACAATTTCATATATACTCTCTGGAATGGACACCTGATACTGTGAAGATTTTTTTAGACGGAGTACAGTTCTTTGTACTTAATAACAATGAAGATTTACCTTTCAATGCTGATTTTTTCATGATTTTAAATGTAGCTATGGGAGGAACTTTAGGAGGGGCTATTGATCCTGCATTTACAGAAGACAGCATGGAAATCGATTATGTTCGTGTATACCAAAGAATGGAGCCCTCAAATGGTCCGGCTGAAGCAGCGCCAACACCTACGGAAAATGCTTCAAATGTAATTTCCATATTTAGCGATGCTTATACGGATATTACAGGGGTAGACCTAAATCCGGATTGGAATCAGACAACTACTACTACTGAAGTTAGTATTGCAGGAAACAATACGCTAAAATATGCCAACCTTAACTATCAGGGTACGGATTTTGCGGGAAATGTACAGGATGTTTCCGGAATGACGCATCTGCATTTTGATTATTGGACAGGAAATGCCACATCGCTGAGATTTTTTCTAGTGAATGCGTCTACAGGCGAAGCGGGGGAAAAATTTTATGATATAGTTACAGAAAGAGGTATCATGATAGGGAGTTGGGTGAGTTTAAATATCCCTTTAACTCATTTTACCAATCAGGAGTTCTCATTAGCAGATGTAATGCAATTTAAAGTTGATGGTAACGGAACTGTTTTCCTGGACAATATGTATTTTGTGAATAATCCATCTTTAAGTACTGATGAATTTACTGTTTCTGATGTGAAAATACTCTCTAATCCTACTAAAAGAAATTGGGTTATAAAAACCAGTCATCTGGAAATCAATTCTATAGCTGTTTTTGATTTGGTTGGTAAAAAAGTACTATCTCTTACTCCTCGCTCATCTGATGTTACTATTGATGCGAGTCATTTAAAGGCGGGCTTGTACATTGCCAAAATACAAACAACAAATGGAATTGGAAGCTTAAAACTGATAAAAGAATAGTGTAAAAAGTTCGTTTATCCTTATTTTTTTAAGCTTATTTAGGTACCGATAATTTTTGTCTGTGTTAAATAAAGGGCACTAGAAATGGTATTTTCTTTTTACTACAAAAATTTGTTTTCAATAAAAGAATTTAATTATTTATAAAAAATCTATTTGATTACACTTAATTATGCCACTAATTTAAAAATTCGTATCTTAATATAAAGTTTAGAATTATGAATTTACTACATTTTATTGAACAATTTCCAGATGAGTTTTCCTGTAAATCACATATGAAGTTGGCTCGTTCAAAAGAAGGAGTCATTTGCAAAAAATGTCAATCAAAAAAGCACTATTGGTTAAAGTCTAAATGGATGTGGCAATGTTCTTATTGTGGTTTTAGAACTACTCTACGCAGCGGTACTATGATGGAGAACTCCAATTTACCTATTCGTACTTGGTATCTCGCTATGGCATTTATGACTTTTAGTAAAAAAGGTATTTTTGCTGCCGAATTACAACGTCAGCTCAACCATACACGTTATACCACTATATGGTCTCTTATGCACAGAATACGTTCGGCTATGGGAAAACGAGATAATTTATACGACCTTGAAGATATGATTGAGTTTGATCAAGCTTACTTTACTGTGGCAACAAAAGAATCCGACAGACAAAAGCTTAAAAGAGGCAGAGGCAGTCAAAAACAATCTAACGTAGCGGTAATGGCAGAGTCTGTACCTTTAGAAGATTTAAAGACTGGGAAACAATCCAAACAATGTCGTTATTTTAAAATGAAAGTTTTGGATACTCATAAAAAAGAAGAAGTCAACACGCTTATTGATAGTAATTTTGATGATACATGCATTGTTTTTAGCGACAAAAGCACGTCTTATGTAGACATAGGTGATTATGTGGAAGTACACATTACTGAAAAATCAAATAAAGAAACCACTATTACCACACTAAAATCGGTGCATATAGCCATAAGTAATGCAAAACGCACTCTGTTAGGTATTTACCATAAAATTAAAGGAAAATATTTGCAGAATTATCTTGACGAGTTCTGCTATAAACTCAACAGACACTATTTCGCTGAAAGACTATTTGATAGACTGGTAGTAGCTGTCACTCATCAATACTGGTATAAAAGTGGGTAATCAAAAATATAAATCATGAACCAAGGGGTTACTATTGCCGGACTTTCTATTAACTTAAATTTTTGCAGTAAAATAAACAGCGATCAGATCAATTCCAAATTTATACCCAAAGAACCGGTATCTACTATCTATTTGGGTCAGCAACCGGAAACCTATATAGTAGATATTATTGTTTATATTCCTGCTTTGCTTGAAAACCTCAGTGGTATGGATTTAGGAAGTGGCCTATTTCTAAATAAGGAAAAACTCTTTTTTTAGCTTATAACGGGGTAAACAATATAAGTACGTCTGTTACCAGTAGATCAAATGATTTAGGGATTTTACTCTGCAGGGAATTTAGCGTTGAATACGACTGTAAAGACCCTACTATTGGGAATTATGATCTATATCACATTCAATTCGAGTATCAATTGCTTCCAAAAAATTTCCAATCCGTACAGGCTATTATTATTAAATTAACTAATGAAGATCCGCGAACTGACAGAGGTACCGTAACTTCCATCAGGACTGATAATAATTAAGAAGTTACAGCTGATGAAAAAGCTGGTCTTATTTTGTTCGGTTTTATTGTCTTCTTACTCCTTTTCACAAATTGATAAAGACTACTTTCCCTTGGAAAGAGACATTGTAAAAAAATGTCAGGGAAGGGATACTAATTTTCATAAAACCCATTTATTTTTCTTTAAAAAACAAATTGATTCTTCATTTTTTTACAGCAGCCAGACCTATAATCATATTTCCGAAGTATCTGAAATAAGACATTACTTAAAATTGATTACACTTAATTATGCCACTAATTTAAAAATTCGTATCTTAATATAAAGTTTAGAATTATGAATTTACTACATTTTATTGAACAATTTCCAGATGAGTTTTCCTGTAAATCACATATGAAGTTGGCTCGTTCAAAAGAAGGAGTCATTTGCAAAAAATGTCAATCAAAAAAGCACTATTGGTTAAAGTCTAAATGGATGTGGCAATGTTCTTATTGTGGTTTTAGAACTACTCTACGCAGCGGTACTATGATGGAGAACTCCAATTTACCTATTCGTACTTGGTATCTCGCTATGGCATTTATGACTTTTAGTAAAAAAGGTATTTCTGCTGCCGAATTACAACGTCAGCTCAACCATACACGTTATACCACTATATGGTCTCTTATGCACAGAATACGTTCGGCTATGGGAAAACGAGATAATTTATACGACCTTGAAGATATGATTGAGTTTGATCAAGATTACTTTACTGTGGCAACAAAAGAATCCGACAGACAAAAGCTTAAAAGAGGCAGAGGCAGTCAAAAACAATCTAACGTAGCGGTAATGGCAGAGTCTGTACCTTTAGAAGATTTAAAGACTGGGAAACAATCCAAACAATGTCGTTATTTTAAAATGAAAGTTTTGGATACTCATAAAAAAGAAGAAGTCAACACGCTTATTGATAGTAATTTTGATGATACATGCATTGTTTTTAGCGACAAAAGCACGTCTTATGTAGACATAGGTGATTATGTGGAAGTACACATTACTGAAAAATCAAATAAAGAAACCACTATTACCACACTAAAATCGGTGCATATAGCCATAAGTAATGCAAAACGCACTCTGTTAGGTATTTACCATAAAATTAAAGGAAAATATTTGCAGAATTATCTTGACGAGTTCTGCTATAAACTCAACAGACACTATTTCGCTGAAAGACTATTTGATAGACTGGTAGTAGCTGTCACTCATCAATACTGGTATAAAAGTGGGTAATCAATTTACTTAAATTATATTTATGGGGTTAGTGCACTTGACAGAGAGTTCTTTTCAATGGCTGAGGAAAAATTAAAAAGTATCCCTGATTTTCCTCCTTATAAATATCTTGTTGACTATAATCTGAGTAATATTGCCCTGAATAATAGTCAATATGAAAAAGCATTGGCATATTATATTTCAGTAATTAATTCCAATACTATCCAAACTAATGACAGGTTAAAAAAGATATATCATAATGTTGGGGTATGTTATTTGCATTTAAAAAACTACCATGCATCTGAAAAATTTTTAATGAAAGAATTAGAAATTTCCCAAAACGAAAAAGATACTTCAGGCGTTATTTATGCAAAACTTGATCTGGGAAATTTATTTTATCAACAATATCAGGATGACAAAGCTATTTTTCTGTTCAAAGAAGCTTATGATCTAGCACGATTATTTCATGACATCAGGCTAAAACAGTTGGCTTCTCAAAATATGGCCATTGTTGAGAAAAACAGAAAACACTATAAAGAAAGTGTTACTTATTATACCCAGTACATAAGATAGAAGGATTCCTTATGGAACAGAGATAAAATATCAAAACTATTGGAAAAAGATAAACAGATCGCTTTAGCTGTAAAAAATAAGGAAGTCGCCGTACAAAAAGAAATTAGTAAAAAACAAAAAGAGTGGGTTCGGTTATTTGCTATGATACTCATTATTATCCTATTGTTCTTAACGGTTCTTTTCTATCTATATAGAATAAAAATCAAACAACATGCCTTGATCAATATACAAAAAGAACAGTTAGAAAACTTAAATACAACCAAAAATTATTTACTTTCCGTAATTTCGCATGATTTAAGGATATTTCTAATCGCTATTAAAGGGAATCATAAAAAATTATCTGCATTATTAAACACAAACCGTATTGAAGATGCCTCCATTTTAAATACTAAAAGTACCTCTATTTCCGAAAGTACATCTCAAATAGTAAATAATATTCTCAATTGGGCTTTACAACAGAACAACCAGTTGCTATTTATCCCTGATGTGCATCCTATAGGGGCCTTAACAGACACTATTTTATATGATTTTAAACCGCTTGCTTTTTTAAAAAACATTACATTATCTGCCATTTATAAAAATCCGAATATACAAGTATATCTGGACAAAGAATTATTTAAAATTGCATTTAGAAATCTAATAGACAATGCTATAAAATATGCCCCGGAAAATGGGAAAATAACCATAGAAGTTGCCTCTGATGATAAAAAATGTACTCTTAAAATTAAAGATACCGGAGTTGGAATATCTCAAAAAATCTTAAATACCATCCATAATTATAATGCTTTGGTAGTAAAAAGCACTAAAGGTATTCTATGATAAAAACAAGTAAAAGTTGAGATATTATTTTTACTAATTTATGCAGCAAATTTAAAAGTATCTACATAGGGTGTTTGTCGTTTGACAACGGCAAACACTCTTGCTATTAATTTGTTTCTAATAATGTTAACGGTACTCATTTTACTTTTGCCTTGTTTTATTCTTTTATGATAGTATAATTTCATTTCTGGGTTATGTTGTATAGCAGAAATAGCGCACATATTAATAATTGCTTTCAATTTTTTATTAGCCAAATGAGAGACTTTTGTACGTCCTTTAATACTAGTTCCAGATTGGTAAGGAAAAGGAGCAACACCACAATAAGAGGCAAACTTTCTCCAGTTTTCAAATTTTGAAAAATTGTCAGTAAACACAATCATCATTATAGCAGTTTGCATTCCTATACCTTTAACACTAGTAACAAGTTTATAGGTTTCTTTTAACATTATATTTTGGTCAATAATAGCTTGCATTTGAGTATTAATCTTGTGTATTTGTTTGGTTAGTTCTGCAATCATTTTTTGTTGAACGTCAAAGATTATTTTATACTCTTTTGCTTTATAAATTCTTTTTTGTTCTTTCAAAGTAACTTTAAAACCAGCTCTTTGTTTGTTAAGTTTTGTCCTTAAAGATAAGAGACTTTTTAGTTGTAATATACTTCTTTTAGGTAGCTTACTGGGTTTAAGTTCTTCTTTTAATCGATACCCATATAGAGCAATGCGTTTGGCATCAATTTGGTCATCCTTTCCACGAGCAATACCAATAGATCTTTTAATTTCTAAACCAGAAGCTATGAAAAAAGATAATTTTTGTTCAGTTAAAGACACAGATAATAAATGAGAGTACATTCCTGTATGTTCAAATACAAACATGGTTTCTTCTTTAGAGAAAGACGAATTTTTAAAACTCCACTTTAGCATTAATTTAAATCCAGATTTACTGTTCTCAAACTGTTGAACAATTTGTTTAGAATAGATACAAACATCAATTAATAATTTACTGACATCGATTCCGATAATTTCATTTGTTTTCATAATTTTGTAATTAGATATTAATAATAGTTACTTAAACTAAGACCTTTAATAAGGGCAGAAACTGAAATTCTATATGGTTCTAAGTAACTTTTAAAAAGAACGGAGACTAATACGGGGGATGGCTCTAAAAAGCTAGCTGGCCGCTAAAGTTCACTCCGTTCTTTTGTGTTTTTGGTTATCAACAAAATAAGAGTTATTAACAAAGAAAAAAAGAAGCAAAAAAAGAAATTTCATCATAACTATTATGTTTTTATTTTAAGTAATTATTTCTATTTGCTAATCTAAAGGCAGGGGCTTCCATTCTGATTTTCCCCGTAGTTTTCGGGGTAATTAACCCTTCTTCTATACCTATGGTAACGGCACCAATGGTTCCGTGACCACACATTGGCAGACTCCCCGAAGTTTCTAAAAATAAAATCGAACAATCATTTTCCGGATGGTGAGGCGGATAGAAAACGGCTCCACTCATCATATCATGTCCTCGGGGTTCAAACATAAGCCCTTTTCGAATCCAATCGTATTTTTTGATAAAATACTGGCGCTTTTCACTCATGTCAGCCCCCGCTAAATCAGGTACTCCGTTTTTAACTACCCGTACCGGATTTCCGCAGGTATGTCCGTCAATACATTCAAAAACCGATCTCATTTCTATAATTTTTCCGAAGTCATTTTTCCGTTTACAGTTCTGATAATTCCCAGAGGGTTTTCGTCTTTTAATTCATCTGGCAACAGCTCATTGGGCCAATCCTGATAGCTAAATGGCCTGACCCAACGTTTAACAGATGTTATTCCGACAGCTGTAAATCTACTGTCTGTTGAAGCCGGATATGGCCCTCCATGTACCATAGAAGGACACACTTCTACACCGGTAGGGACTCCATTATAAATCATCCTGCCTACCCTGTTTTGCAATTCGGAAATAATCGATGCATATTTTGATGCTTCTTTATCATTTGCGATTAAAGTCCCTGTTAACTGGCCTTCCAAATGAGAAATAATGGTTTCTAATTCTTCAATATCTTTACATTGTACTACTATTGAAAATGGACCGAAGACTTCCCGGTGTAATATTGGGTTTTCTAAAAATGTTTTACCTTCAACCGTAGCAATCGCCTGTTGTGCAATATTGGCATGTACCGGTTTTTTGTGATTGGCAACAAGCGTGATACCCGGTTGGGCAATCGCATTATTTTTATTGTTCTTATATGCTCTTATAATATTGGCATGCAACATCACAGAGGGTTGGATTGCCATTATTTCTTTGCCTAAATTTTGAATAAAGCCAGTGAGTTCATCACTTTTAATTCCCAGTATTAATCCGGGGTTTGTACAAAACTGCCCGGTTCCTAAAGTAATAGAGCCTGCATATGTTTTTGCCAATGTATCGCCTCTTTCTTTTAAAACTTCCGGAAGGATCACTACCGGATTAATGCTTCCCATTTCTGCAAAAACAGGAATAGGCTCTTCTCGTTGGGCTGCTAGGTCTAACAAAGCCCTTCCCCCTCGGATACTTCCCGTAAACCCGACAGCTTTTACAGACGGGTGTTTTACTAATGTTATGCCTACTTCTATTCCGCTACTGTTCAAATTTGAGAAAATCCCTTTAGGCATTCCTGTTTTTTCAATGGCTTTTACAATTGCCGAGGCTACTAACTCTCCGGTTCCGGCATGCATCGGATGTGCTTTTACAATTACGGGGCATCCTGCCGCAAAAGCTGCCACAGTGTCTCCTCCTGCGGTGGAATAGGCTAAGGGAAAGTTACTGGCTCCAAAAACGACTACTGGCCCTAATGGAATCAACATTCTGCGAATATCCGGTTTTGGTACGGGCTCTCTATCAGGATTTGGGATATCAATAGTAGCTGCTACCCAGGAACCTTCCGCTACCAAATCAGCAAAACTTCTCAACTGAAAAACGGTTCTCCCCCGCTCTCCTTTCGCTCTTGCTTCCGGTAAGCCTGTTTCGGAACAGTATACTTTTATTAACTCATCGTCTAAAGCCAAAATTTCATCTGCAATGGCATTTAGAAATATGGCTTTTTGTTTTCCTGAAGTATTTCCATATTCTTTAAATGCTCGGGAAGCCAGTAAAACCGCTTCATGGATTTCTTCGTTAGAGGCTTCTGTAAATACGAATTCATTTTCAATATTTAATACCGGGTTAAAGGTTTTGTATATTTTAGCTCCTTTTGCCGATAATGAGCTTCCTATGTAGTTTTTTCCTGTAATCATGTGTTAATTTATCAATGTACCAATTCACCAATGTACCAGTAAATGAGAGAGTATTTATACATTTTTATAATCCGGTAATATGGGTCTGTTCTTTAATCTTTCTTCTATTATTTTGATTACATGCTTGCGTTCTTTTCCATATAGTGGCAGACGAGGTGCGCGTACATTTTCAGTGCCTATTCCCGTATAAACTTCTGCCAACTTTATATTTTGTACTAGCTTGGGATTTATATCCAACTCTAAAAGAGGTAGAAACCATCGATAAATTGCTATTGCTTCCTGAATTCTTCCTGTTTTTTGTAATTCGTAAATAGCGACTGTTTCCGACGGAAATGCACAAACCAAACCAGCAATCCACCCGTCAGCACCCATTAGCAAACTTTCCAAAGCAACAGTGTCTACTCCGGTCATGATCTTTAATCGGTCTCCAAATCTATTTTTGATGCGGGTTACATTTGAAGTATCTCTTGTAGATTCTTTTACCGCTTCTATATTCTTACACTCCAGTAAATCTTCAAACATATCTAAGGTAACTTCAATTTTATAATCCACCGGGTTATTATAAATCATAATGGGCAGCGATGTATTATTAGCAACCATCTTAAAATAGATTATCGTTTCTCTATCATCTGTTTTGTATCGCATAGGTGGCAACATCATCAAACCCTGTACACCATCTTGCTCTGCTTTTTGTGCTGCACCAATAGCCCCTTTGGTAGATTGTTCCGCAATATTCATGAGTACCGGGATTTTTCCTTCTACGAGATCAATCGTTACTTTTGTAAGCATTCTTTTTTCTTCTTCCAATAGGGTACTTGCTTCTCCCAGGGTCCCTCCCAGAATGATTCCATGAACACCGGCATCTATTTGTGCGCTGATATTTTTTTCAAACATGTGAAGATCTAATTGATCTTCATTTGTAAACTTTGTAGTTATTGCCGGCATGACACCTCTCCATTCCATACCCATACTTATGAATTTAACTTTTGAAACCTTTGCAAAATAGTGATATATTCCGTATTTTAATTGATTTGACTTCAAATTTTTTCCTTCTCCAAAATTTTAAATTCTCAAAATCAGCAGGTTGCTTTGATTGAAAATTTTCTTCTGACGTTGAATTTTTTTGCCAAATCAATGCTGCAAAGCCCTCATAAAATAAAAAATTAACCATTCATCATTTATTTTTTTGATTTGGTCTTTATATAGTACTGATTGGAAGAAAAAAAGGGGGTTACCTTGTCTTATCATTTGATATTTGTGGCATAATAATTAAAATTTTATATCATGAATAAATCAAATTTATTAATAGCATTCGTACTTACTTGTGTAAGTATGGCTTCATTCGGTCAAGTATTCTCAGGAAGTGGTTCTATGAGCGTAGAGGCAGAATTAGTAATTCCTCTAACCGTAACAGGGTCTACCCTTGATTTTCAAAAAGTAGCTATTCCAGCAACAGGAATACGTTATTATCATGTAAAGGGAGATGGTAGCATGTTCTCGTCAAATACAGGAAGTCCTTTCTCATCTGCAGATGGTGCACAAACAGACTTTGAAGGTTCTCCTACGGTAGGTACCATGACAATAAACGGAACTCCTAATACATCATTTTCTATTTCTAGTTTAACAAATACTGTTTTAACGAATTCTGATGGAGCAACTGTTGAGTTCTATCGTTCATCTTATCAGTTTGGAACAGCTTCTTATATTAATTTCACTCCTAATACTTATTCATTAGACGGTAATGGTGAATTTAAAATGAGTATAGGAGGTTTTATTAAGGTATATGGGCAAGATGAGGCAACACCAAGTACTCCGGGAGTGTACACAGGTACGACAACATTGACAGTATCTTATTAATTCAGCTAAGTAAAAATAATCAGAGAGCTGCCTTTTCAGGCAGCTTCTTTTTTTGTGCTGATTTGGTTATATCTGAAGTGATTTAAACTTTTGAGATCTTTTTCTTCCTTCTCGAAAATTTTAAATCCTCAAAACCAATAGGCTATTCCGGTTTAAAATTTTCTTCGGGCATCGAACTTTTTTGCCAAATCAATGCTGCAAAGGTTTCATTTTTTGTAATGTCTCTTTCATTTTTTTAGTCAATCCCTTTACTACCAAATCGTAGGAATAATCTATTAATTCTTCTAAAAATGCATCCGATACATCTCTGTTTACGGTAACTGTATTCCAATGTTTTTGACTCATATGAAACCCGGCATTGATACTTTCGTACGATGCTCGTAATTCTAAAGATTTATCCGGATCGCATTTCAAATTGACAGCTCCTTCTCCACGCTCCCACTTTTTAAGTGAAGCCAATGCAAACATTTTTCCCATTACCTTAAAAACCAAAGTATCGTCATCGAAAGGAAATTCTTCCGTAACTCCTTTTTTGTGTATACAATAGTTGTGAAGTTGTTCAATATTCATTAAAGTTCTCGTTAGCCAATGACAGCACTCATTTTAAACATGGGTAGGTACATCGCAATTAAGACCGTTGCGACGATTATGCCTAGTATTAAAACTACAAAGGGTTCTATGGTAGCACTGATCATTTTCGATTTATATTCGACTTCTTCATTGTATTGATCGGTCAGGCGTTTAAAAATAGTTTCATTCTGATTGGTTTCTTCTGCCACTTTGATCAAAGAACTCATTCTCTTATCAAAAATAGGAATATCTTTTATACTTTCATAGAGTGTTTTTCCTTTTAAAATATCGCTTTCTACTTTTAGCAATGCATGCTGAAGTGGGTAGTAATCAATCATTTGTCGTGTCAGTTCCAATGCGTTTAATAAAGGGATTTTTGAACCGGTTAACAGGTTAATTGCCTGCGTAAATTGTGCAATTTTCACTTTTCTTATAAATTCTCCTACAAAAGGAACCCGCAACCAAAAAGATGCTTTTGCTTTTTTGTACCATATTTTTTTCTTTGAAAATTGTATGAAAAAAACCATGGCTAAAATCAGTATCATTCCTATCCAGAAATACCGTTCAAAAGTGTTTGACATTTTAATAATAACTTGTGTTAACCAAGGCAGTCCCACATGGTTTTGTTTAAAAATTCCTTCAAACATTGGTACCACAAATTTTAGCATAAATACAATTGCCGCAAAAGCAGTACACAATACAATAACCGGATAGGACAATGCGCTAATGATAGTTCTTTTTTGTTCGTTTTTACGTTTGTAAAAAAGACCTAATTCATCCGTAACTCTTTCTAAATTTCCCGTATTTTCTCCTATCTGTAAAGAATAGGTTTCATATTCGGAAAATTCTTTTTTGTTTTCGGTAGCCGCAGACAAATTTTTTCCGGTTACCAACTCGTCCAATAATGATTTTATGAGCTTTTTGTCCGAAGGTTTTTTTTGCTCTTCGGAAATCAGCTCCAATGCATCTTTTAATGTCAAACCTGCTTTTAGTAAAACACTCAGTGCCACATAAAAACTTTCTTTTTTCTTGTTGGAAAAGGAAGTTCCAAACAATGTAATTTCCTTTTTTAAAATAGCATCCACATCTATGGAATTTGATGTTTTATTTTTTGTTTTTATGTTTTCTAATTTGAATGCCATTTCTAATGTACATATTGTGATGCATCGTTGATTTTATACACAAAAATAGTATTCACGGAAAATGTATTTGAAACATGAAGTTCTAATGCGTCTACGACTCCGTCTTTTACCTCATCTCCCAGGAAGTATATTTTTTTAGATACGAAATTCGAATACATGGTATCTTTATTTCTAATAACAGTACGGTTTTTAAAGTGATATTGTATGGAATCTTTTGAATTGCGAAATAATAAAATACTATCTTTCTTGCTATAAATCCCCTGATGTGTATTCAAATCTGCTACTAATACTCTTTCCATATACTGAATTTTTTGCTGATTCTCATACACTTTCCGAATCGTATGAATTTGTTTTTGAACAGCATTTAATGCAAAAAAAGCAATGGTAACAACCATACTGGAAATGACTAATACGACCATCAGTTCGCTCAAAGTAAAAGCAGTCATTTTTATATTTTTCATTCCGGTATTTTTTTGGTTCTTACTTTATTTGTAGCCGTATTTCTTGCGGTAAAAGCAATATAGGTATTGTTATTTTCTATTCGTTTTTTTATTTCAATATTCCACATACCTATTTCCAAAGTATTCGGAACTGTTAGTTGCCCATGTATGTATTGGTATGTCAACTTATTTAATTGGGTATCTATTTGATGGGTATTATTTTGTATGGAGTGTCTTAACATTCTTGTGATACCTACTGTGGCAATCGTAAAGACCATTGTAATAATAATTGTAGCAATGACAGTTTCTACCAATGAAGAAGCTTTGATTTTATATATTTTTTTTAATATACCCATTTTGCAACAGATAAATTCGTCGGGTTCATCAGTAAACCGCTAAATTGATCGGGAATTGCAACAGCGTCAATAACCCCATTATATATATGATTTACATATACGCTTCCAAATGCCCTTACAATAAACCCTTCCGTATATACAGAGCCTTTTACCGTTCCTCTTAATTCCAGGTTTTTTTTACAATATACCTCTCCGGTAATCACACTGTTTTCTGCAATATACAGTTGTGAATTATAATCAGTATTTTTTGTTTGCCCTTCACATAAAACAACTCCTTTTAATTGTACGTTTTTAGAAATTACAATTAACGGTTCTTTTTCACCCGCTATATCCTCTTTACCCTCTTCAAACAATGCCAATACAGAAGGGTATTGAAGTATGCTGTTTTCTTTTACCAGTATCTTTTTAGTGGCCAACGCCTGAAAACTTCCTTTTACATTGGATTCGATCGTAATTTCAGGTGCTATCAGAATGACATTTTCCAATAGGGCCGAGTTACTTACATTAATTGAAATATCAGATGAAATAATAATATTTCCCGATAGTGATATATTTTGTAAATAGATCCTTTGTTGATCATTATATATTGCTGTTGCCTTTTTAAAAGATTGCGTTTTTTGAAGGTCGTCTTCCAAATCGAAATCTACTTTGTTTTCAATATTTCGATAGTTTACAAATTCTTTTAAAAAACGGAGATTTGTAATTTCCGGAAGTGAGGAGTTACTATGTCGGGAAGTTCCTTGAATTAGCGTAGCTCCATAATACGAAGTGCCTGCAATATTCCCTCTTTTTACCCCTTTTATCGGTAAAGATACATCTCCTTTTATTTGAGTATTACCGACCAACACCAAGGGTTTATTATCTTCTTTTAGATATAATGCCTGTCGTGTTGTATTGCTACCGCCGATAATTCCCACTTTATGAAAGGTTTCATTTTTTAGATTTGCTCGTACTGAAACCACGTCAAAGGCTCCCCAGTGTTTTCTCGAAAGGATAGTTTCTTCAAATGCATGATCGGAAAAAGAAAGGATTGTTGGAATATCATAAGGTATAGTTGCATTACTTATATAACTAAAAGCTAAATTAGCATGATGCACCGTTTCTTTATATAGCTCGTTTTTTTGTGCAATTCTTTTCTGTAGGTAGAGTAAGGAGATAAATGCTGAAATGACAATGAGTATAATGACTGAAATAACCAGAACATATTGTATTGAAGCGGCTTTTATTTTATGCCTGAGCCATTTCATTCTTTTAATGAAATGGTTTTTAATGCTCCCTGATAAACAATGGTAATATTTTTATCCTTTGCTTTTTTCAATGTAACTTGCTGAAAAGTTTGTTCGATTTTAAAGATTTCCTGATGTCCGTTAACCTCAATGATATAAGATACGGTTGTTCCTTCAATCAAACCAATGAACTGAATAGGAGGGAATACCACAGCAGGTTTTACTTTGACAGGTGTTTTCTTTCGAGTAGGTGTTTTCTTTTTGTAGATTTTTCCTAAAAAAGGGTCTCTGTAATCAGGTTGAATTTCTATTCTATCTACTTGTTTGGGTTTTATTTTTTTAAACCCGATATTTTGGACCGGTTGAATTGCAGGAGATACAGGATTCATATTAGAATAAATCCGATATCCGATGGTTCCCCAGACGGCGGCCACGGCAATTAGTAATATATATGTCTTATTCTTCTTATTCATCACGATAGTAATAATGGATATACTTCTTCAATAGAGGTAATTCCTTCAGCAATCAATTGAATCGCATTTGCATGCAAGGTAGGGATTTTATGTTCTTTTAGGTAGGCTTCCACTTCCAGCTCTTTATCCTGGATTTTTTGTACCAATTCTCTGGTAATGGGAATAATCTCATAAATTGCTTTTCGTCCGCGATATCCGGTCTGATAGCACATTGCACAGCCAACAGCTTCGTAATGCGAGGTAATTTCTTTCGGCATCTTATATCCTTTGGGTACTACACCGTCTGTTAAAGGCATTGCTTTTTTACAATGATTGCATAGTGTCCGCACCAAACGCTGTGCCACACTCACGTTTAGGGTACTGGCAATTAAAAAAGGGGCAATTCCCATATCTATCAGCCTGGAAACCGTAGCCCAGGCGGAATTTGTATGAATGGTAGAGAGCACTAAATGTCCGGTTAGTGCAGCTCTTATTGCCATATTTGCAGTTTCAACATCACGTATTTCACCTACCATGATAATGTCCGGGTCCTGGCGTAAAAAAGTTCGTAAGGTACTTGCAAAATCCAAGCCTATATTTTCTCTTAATTGTACCTGATTGACTCCTTCCAGAGTATATTCAATCGGGTCTTCTATAGTTAAAATGTTTGTATCTTTTTTATTTAACAACTTTAACGTAGCATATAAAGTGGTTGTCTTTCCCGAACCTGTGGGGCCGGAAATAAGTATAATTCCGTTTGGTTTTTTTACGGATGAAGTATAGGTTTCTAATTCCTGTGCATTAAAACCTAAATTTTCCAATTGAATAGCTACATTATCCTTGGATAGTATTCGCAATACTAATTTTTCGCCGTGTAACGTGGGTAGTGAAGATACACGAATGTCAAAATCTTCTGTTTCGGTAGTCAGGTTAATCCTTCCGTCCTGAGGTAATCTCTTTTCAGAGATATCCAGCCCTGCCATAATCTTTATTCGATTGACAATCTTTGGGTATTCCTCATTGGAAATTACATATTTTTCAATAAGCTTTCCATCAATACGAAAACGTACTCTGTGCTGTTTTTCATACGCTTCAAAATGAATATCGCTACTCCCGGTTTCTTTAGCTTCGTAAATCATGTTCAACAAAAAATCTTCCGAATAACTCAGAGAGCTACCGATTTCAGTTCTTTTCCGATAGTTGTGTTGCAGGTAATTTTCAATATTCCCGGAAGTTTCATTTTCCAAAACTACCTTTCTTCCCAACATAATCTGTAGCTCTAATGCCAGTAAAGCCATATCTTTCCGATCTGTTTTTAAATAAACAGTCTCTGATAGTTCTTTATACGGAATAACCCTGTAATGATATGCTTGCTCGGAGCTTATCAATTGAAGAATACGGGTTTCTATTTGTAACATATTGCCTTCCATTAACTGCTATAAAGATTAGTAAACTTAAAAATCAGGTTACTAATCATTATCAACATCATAAATAATGCCTGAAATCCTGCCAAAGGGATGGCCTTGTTATGCGCCGTTTTTTTCAGAACTGTTGATATGATAAAAGCAAAGAGTAACGAGCTGCTAAACATCACCAGGAATACAGGTGTGGGAAAGCTGACTGCCAATACCAAAAAAAATAGTAAATCACCCATACCAAAAACAGTGAACAATTTTGTTTTCATCATAAACCGGGTATACAAAAACAATATAAAAAGTATGCAAGCCACTACACAAAAATTAATGGCTATATTCAGTAAAAAATATTCGAGTACCTGGAACCGGCTATGTAAAAGTCCTGATACTATAAATAGTATAACTAATAAAAGCAACATTACTTTACGTTCTTTCATATCTTGATAAAAGATCAAAAAGAGAATACTGATAATGGCTATGTTTAATATCAAAATCATTTGCTAAATCTTTGTAATACCAGTTTACATGACAAATAATTTCTCCGGGTTCTGTAATTCTTTTTCTTGGTAAAAGTCAACGAAGTTAATTTTGCCAGGCGCTGTTGCTCTATATAATTGGCAAACAACATCAAATCTCTAAAGCTTCCTTTTATTTCAACAATATAGCTCAGCAAATGGGTATCATTTAAAGCAAATAAGTGAGGCGTATTGTACGCAACTATTTTTAAATTATTTTTTGTGGCAAATTGAGTAATTTTTTGTACCAATGTTTGTTCAAATGTATTTTCTATAGAAAGGTCATTTGACTGTAAAATTGAATCCAGATACCGATTTTCTTTTTGCAGAGATACTATTCTGGAACCTGCATTTTCCAATAATGATTTTTCTTTTCGAAGTTTACCCACCACATTTTTTACTTCTATTGTCTTTTTGTACGAAAAATGATAGGAAATGATCAGCATGATAAAAAATCCAACCATCAGGGCTATATTTTTTTGCTTACTACTCATGTAACGTGATCATAAAATTAAATGAGGTTTTTGTCTTTTTTCCTTGCCCGTAGTGTATATAAGTTACTTTTTCTATCCAGTTTTTCTTTTCAAGGTTGGAAATCCAGTCGGTAAAATCTTTATCGTAAACACTCAATCCGGTTACGGTAATACTATTTTCCCTAAAGCTTATTTTCTTATCTTCCTTTACTGAATTTGCAATAGGCTGGTAAGACATATCATCTAGTAAGATAGAAGCAGGAACAGAAGCAGCTACTTCATTAAAATACCAGGCTACTTTGGAGGTTGCTGCGGAAGAAACACTTTCTACGAGTTTTAGTTTTTGTGTAACTAACTTATTCAGTATACTTAGTTGTTTCTTATAGGCTTCATTCGTTTTTAATTCCCCTTCCAGATTTTGTTGTATACCTTGATACTTATTAAAAACCAAATAACTAATCAGTAAACTGACAAATAAAAACCCTAAAACAAATTTAAATCCAATATCAAAAAATCGTTTTTGTTTGTATGCTTCCTGCAATTGCTTTTGAATATCGCTTTGTACATTCGCGCCCGCATAATATTGAATAACTCCTGATAATGGCAGTACTTGCTTGTTTGAAATGTTCAGTTCATTAATGGTATATTGCGTTTCGGCAACTTCTTGTTTTTGTATTGCAGTAATATGATTTCCTTCAAAAGTGATTCTGGCATTGGAAGAGTTGATTTCACTTCGATCTACAAAACGCGCCAACATTTCTATAGATAAGCTTCCCAAAGAAAAGTCAATGACCGATATTTTATGCGTATCGTATAGTGCTATCAAAGCATCTACATATGTTTTTCTGCTGATTGAGATAATAGATTCCTCATGGTTTGAACAAATGTTGTAATAAAAATCTGACAGAGCAATATTCGGGAAAACTGTTTTTACCAAGTGTTCTTCGGTAGTGTTTGCATTTGCTACTGTTTTTGTAAGTACCTGTTCATTATTTACAACCAGAAAAAGATGTTTTTGTCCTTGCAGCGTTTTAATGAGTTCTTCAAAATCAGTTGTTTCTCCTTTGTTGGACACTACCAGTTCTTTTCGTTTGCGTTTTAACTGTAAAAAGTGATGTTGTCCATTGTCTGCATGTTCTACGGAACAAAATTTTATACCATATTTGATGCTGTTTTTTATCATTAATTAATGATAGTAGGTTTTATAAGTACTGAGAGTTTCTTTTTTGATTTAGTACGTGTTCTCTTACTAAACAGGTATTTTATAATAGGAATCCTAGCTAAAAAGGGAACTCCGGAACCGGATTTATTATCTAAATTTTCTTCGAGTCCACCCAAAATAATGACATCTTTATTATTTACTCGTATGGTGGAAGTAAATTCTCTTGAGTTGATTCCGGGCGGTGCATCGGCAGCTATTCTATCACTATTAAAATTAGATTGTACTACATTTATACTAAGGGTGATGTTTCCGTCACCGGAAATTACAGGCCTGATCTTTATAGACAGGTTGGCATCCGTAGGGATATAATCTACGGTGTTTATTGTCTGCGGATTTTGAGAACCGATTATATCTGTACGGGTTATTTTATAATATGACCGCACTCCGTTTGATAAAGTAGCCTCATGTCCGTTTAAAGTAGATAATTTAGGTGTTGATTTAATGGTAATATCACCGTTAGTTTCAAGTGCTTGTATTCTGGCATAGAAATTAGGGACTACTTTTCCCAGATTTGCACTTCCAAAACCGTTAAATCCGCCAATGATATTATTGATAGTAGTAGCACCTAAGGTAAGGTTGGTACCACTTGTACCATCTAAAATAGTCCCCTGATCCGCAGTTGGATTTTCGCCAATACCCAAATCCAGTCCTATTGAAAAAGAAACGGATTTATTAACTTCTATAATCATCACCTCTATTAAAATAACAGGAACAGGCTTATCTATTTTTTTTAAAAAATCTTTAAACCGGTTGATTCTCAACGCATCTCCGCTTACCACAAAGCTATTGTGTTCAATATCTATGCCTATATTGAGGCTGTCTTTAATACTTTTCGGAAAAATACTTAACAATGCTTCCGCATCGCTGTTAAAGTCCGTAAACGGATCTTGCCGGCCGGTTCTTACGGGTCTTCTCGACGAAGAAGATCTTGTATAATTATCTGTATTTCCTATAGTATTAGTATTTCGAGTTCCGAAGTTATTATTTTGATTATTTCCTAAAGATTGATAGTTATTGTTAATGCCATTACTCTGTAAAGGCTGCATCATCATTTGAATAGAACGATGCATCAAAGGTATAATAGTCTCATTTTGTACTGAAGATTGTTTCCTGTCACCAAATAAGTATATATCATGTTCTTTTTTAAATACAAAACGGGTGTCTTTCAGAATTTGACTCAAAAGTGCATCAAAAGCAATACTATCTGATTTTACGGAAGTCTTACCTATATTTTTTAACGGCTTACTGGTTGCCATATTAATTTTCAGGTCGTATCCGATATCGTTAATAATTGCCTCAATAGGCGTATCTATAAAATCTACTTCTAAAATTTGACGTACGGTATCTTTTACTTTAAAGTAAAAATTAGCCATTCTGGGTCTTTGTGGTCTTGAATTTCTATCAGCGACGGCATCTTTATTTTCAAACAGGTAAAAACCCTCCTGGGTTTTACTTACTTTCAAATGATTTGTTTTGGCAAGTATATTGATAGCATCATCAAAGGGTTTATTTTTAATAAACCCTGTTAATCTCCTGCCTTCCAAGTCTATTGAAAAAACCAGGTTTTTACCTGTTATATCCGTAATTTTCCTGAGTACCCGAGATAACGAATCGTTTTGTAAATCAATCGTAAGCAGAGAAGATTTCTCATCATATGCTATCGGAATATTTCTGGGCACGTAGCGTTGTTTGTATTTTTTTATCACTAAAATATTTCCTGTAACCTCTATGGTAAGTTGATGTTGCTTACATAAATACAGCAGTACATCTTGTACGGTGGCATTGGAGAAACTCTGCGACAATATCAGGTTTTTTAATGTCGAATCAACACTAATATTAATTTCATTACTGGTAGCAACGGCTTTTAAAAAAGTAGTTAGCTCGGTAGTACTTATCGAAAAATCTACTATTTTTAGCAATCCCGGGATATCTGACTGTAAACCGGTTAGCTGCCCTTTTATTTTTTCTATTCTTACATCTTGGCTATTTTGAGCTAAGACACTTATATTAAATAACATACAAAAAAACCACAGCTCAATACATTTTTTCAGTAGCTTCATTTTTTTTCAGTTTACAGAGAAGTTAATGGTTGTATATTCGGTTGCGTATGCTGTATTAGAGGCCCTTACTCGCCACTGGTAAGTACCTGTAGTGAGTGCTATGGAAGTTCTGTTTTCCGTTACGGTGGTATCCAATAGTATTTGAGTTGCATTAGTAAAACCAGGTGTAGCGATCTGTACATGATACGAATTGGCATTACTCAAGGTTTGCCAGTTTAGTGTAATTGTCCCCGTAGCAAGTTGCGTACCTTCGGCCGGAGCCAAAATTTCTACTCTTTGGTTGGAAATATCTTCTACGAGAATAGCTTCACAGGTAGTAAACAGTGCTGTGAGCATTAGTATGAAAATTATTTTTTTCACAACAAACATAAATTATTGCATAAAAGTAACAAAATATTTTATTTTTTAGTACATTTGGGTACAAAGATTTTTATAAATAGTAAGAAATAAAAAATGTTATGAGGGCATTGTATAAAAAACCGGATACTTATTTACGTATATCTTTCAGTGCTGTGAAATTTCTAAAAAAGAAAATACCTGCGTATAATTTACAGGAACTCTTAGTAGTCCTCGTCATTATCGGTATTCTGATTTTAATTGCCATGCCTACTTTTACAGGTGTTATTAACAATGCAAAAAGTATAGAAGCAAAACAAAATTTAATTACCATAGAAAGCTTTCAGAGCACCTACCGCTTTATGCATAATAGTTATGCCAATGATTTGGACAAGTTAGATTTTATTGCTCCCAAAACATCTGAGGAAGGTGGTACTGCCTATTATACGTATCAAATTTTAGAGGCGTCCAAAACCGCTTTTAAAGCCAGGGCTACTGCTGTGGAAGATTGGGATGGAGACGGTATTAAGAACGAGTGGGAAATCAATCAGGACAAGCAATTGGTAGAAACCGCAAAAGATTGATATTCGGAAAAGATATTTGAAAAATCAGTAAAATACAGGAGCTTGATTTTGCAGCTTATATTTTATATCGCCAACTGTGAATATCACTACCCGTATTATATTGAATATCCGTTAATTTTTGCTTAAAAAAACGAGCATACGAATCTTCTGTTTTAAATAATTCAAATGTTTCTTCTCCATGTTTAAAACCTACGATCGGGTTGATCACCGCTGCAGTTCCGGAACCGAAAATTTCTTTTAAACTGCCGCTTTTAGCAGCTTCTTTAATTTCTGATACGGAAACTTTTCGAATCTCAATTTCCATATCGTTGTCTTTTGCCAATTGAATCACTGATTTTCTGGTAACCCCGTCTAAGATCCTGTCGCTAACAGGCGGAGTGATCAGTAGATCGTTGATCCTAAAAAAAATGTTCATGGTTCCCGCTTCTTCCACATATTTATGTGTGCTTGCATCTGTCCAGACGATCTGCTGAAAACCCTCTTTATTAGCCAGATTTGTCGGGTAGAACTGTGTGCTATAGTTTCCTGCTGCTTTTGCAAATCCAATACCACCGTCAGCAGAACGACTGTATTTTTCCGAGAACAAAACACGTACTTCTTCTTCATAATAAGACTGAGCCGGAGAACAAATGATCATAAACTTATAGGCATTAGAGGGAGAAGCAGAAATTGCGCTTTCCGTTGCAATTACCAAAGGCCTGATATATAACGAATTTCCGCGTCCTTTTTTGATCCAGTCTTTTTCCAACTGCAATAAGGTCCTTAATCCCTCAAAAAAATAGGTTTCGGGAAATTCCGGAATTGCCAATCTTTTTGAAGATATATTTATACGCAAAAAATTCTCCTGCGGTCGAAACAAAAAAATAGCGCCATGATCATCTTTATAAGCTTTCATTCCTTCAAAAACAGCCTGTCCATAGTGAAAAACTCTTGCAGATGGATCTAATTGTAACGGGCCGTAAGGTTTGATTAACGGTTGCTGCCATTTCCCGTCAACAAAATCGCACTCAAACATATGATCTGTAAAAACTTTACCAAACGGCAAGTGGTTAAAATCTATCGAATTTATTTTCGAGACCGTTATTTTTTCTATTTTAATACCCATATATCCATCATTTTTTTGCTTGCGCGAAGGTATAAAATTTACTGTTCTTTATCCCTTATAATGATTACTTTTTTACATTCTTACTTCCGTATTTGGTAATAAGTTTGGCAATTCCTCTACCTGCTAAATCTCCGATAAAACCGGTAGTAAAAATCCAATCCAGATTAACTTATGGGCACCTCTAAAAACTGATTTAGTCAATGAAAATGAGCGAAAAATTCAAGAACAAGGCGGAAAGTAAAATATTCCGCAGACGTAGCCATAGTTACGTTGAGGAAAGGTTTTATTTGACAACGATGTTATTGGATTTTGCAGCCATTTGTAATAAAAATAATTGTATATATGTTAACATATTCCGGAAATTTTTCCAGGGATCGTTTGAATTAAATTTTAATAAACCCGTTGTGCATTTTGATAAAATTCGTCAATTCGAGTAAATTTTTCGATTGAAAATGAGAAAAATTTGTATCGAGAATAGAATTTTTGCTCTAAATATGTTCTCGATACTATTTTTCGTAGCTCAAAATCACTCGAACTGACGTTTAAATTTACTTTTTAGTTCAAAATGCACAACGGGTTTTAATAAATAAACCTCTTACTATGAAACGTCGTTCATTTTTATCAACCGCAAGTTTAACAGGAATTGCATTAATGGCAAGCACGCCGTTTGCTTTGTTCGGGCAATCATCGCCTCAGTTGTAAGCCATTAGCTCAGTGCCAGGGCAAACGCATTAAACTTTCATAAGATTTAGCACTTTAATGAGGTAATGATTATCCCATCCAGCCTTTAATCTTCTACTTTTGACACCAACCTTAGATGCTTTTTCATTTTTAAAAAGATTAAGCGCAATTTTGTTTAGAATAGAAAAGTTTTGCGCAGCATTATCTTTTCTTTTTCTAGAAGCATCTTCTTCGAATGCAACATCTAAGGTCCAATGCAGTTTATTTTCAATACCCCAATGTGAACGTATGGCTTTTTGAAAATCTTTAGGCTTAGCCTTTGTGTTAGATATATAATAGCGTGTAGCTGTTTCTATTGGTTTATCAGAGTTTTTAAATTCACGCTTGCTTTCTATTTTAACAATAGCAGTAAGACTATCCCATTTATTATCCGGTGGAATACATTGAAAGTTTGTCATAACACTGCATTTTCGGGTTTCTATCCTTCCATGGTCTAGTTCTTCACTTATAGAGGTTGCTATATTTTCACCAAATCTAAATTCATCTTCAATATTTTGATATAATTGTGCTTGATTTTGTTTTACAGCTAAAATATAGTCCGCTTGTTTGTCAACAATGGCAGTATTGGGTACTTCAATAGTTGTACTTGATTCTCCTAGGAAAACATCTCCGTCATCATCATCATTACTACAGGATGTTACTAAAAATAATGTACATAGAATTAATAAATAGTGTGTTTTAAAATTTTTCATTTTTATTAAATTATTATATATAACACACAAAACTATCTTATGGCTTGGTTCTTTTTAAATCGTAATTCATGAAGTCGAATTTTGGTTGATGAGGTCGAAAAATACTTTCATCAAGAAATCAACCTCCCATCCGAAAGTTCAATAATACGGTCGCAATTGGCAGCAAATTCACCATCGTGGGTAACGGCTATAATGGTTTGTCCTCGCTCTTTTGCCAATTCTCGAAACACATCAAAAACAATCTTTGTATTTTTAGAATCCAAATTCCCTGTAGGTTCATCTCCCATAATAATAGATGGCGAATTAATCAATGCTCTTGCAATGGCTACCCGTTGTTGTTGACCACCCGATATTTTAGAGGCTTTTTTGTGTTCGTTACCTTTAAGTCCAAGTAATTGTAATAACTCAATGGCTTCTGCTTCAATCTCTGCTTTAGGTCTTTTATTGAGTTTTAAAGCAGGTAACATCACATTATCTAAAGTAGTAAACTCAGGTAATAAAAAATGAAACTGAAAAACAAAACCAATATGCTCATTACGAAATTTTGCTAGTTGGTTTTGCGATAAGCCTGTTACTTGGGTATCATTTATAGAAATAGTACCATTGTATTGTGTATCCATGGTAGATAATAAATACAATAAGGTAGATTTACCCGACCCAGATTTTCCAATAATCGACACGAATTCTCCTTTATGTACATCAAAAGAAATGTCCTTTAATACTTGAAACTCTACTGGGTCGTAAAAGTATTTGTTTATATTTTTTATAGAAATTGCTTTCATTGATTTATATTTTATCCTCTTAATATGGCTACAGGGTCTACTTTAGATGCTTTTCTAGATGGAAGATATCCTGTGTTATTAATGTGTTGTAAGCTGAAAAGCCAGCCGCACAAACAGCACATTTGGTTTTTGACGACACACAAGCCAACGCAGAAAAAACCAAAAGAGCTGTTTTTTGCCAACGCTCGACAAAAAAAACAATATATTTGTAAGTAAGAGAGGTATTTTGAAAAATGACAATTTTAAACGAAGAATATTATCAAACATTATGGAACAAATATGAGCATATAAATACTCTAAATATTCCTGATTCAAATACTGCTTGTCTTTCTATAAAATTCATTTTAGCCTTTTATCGAAAAAACCAACCTATCCATATTAACTTTCAAAATTCAAAAGAAACTATCCTTGAAATAGGGAAACAACTATTTATTGAATTTGCTAATGATATTTTTCTAAATCACTATGACTTGCCATTCCTAAAACTAGGAATCAAATTAAGAGATAAACGACAATACAAAGATGGAAAGAAGCATGATTACGTCATAAAACATATCGTTAATGGTAATTACACAATTGAAAGCACTAAAGGTCGAAATAAAGCCGAATTAAACTTGAATTACGACAGTCTAGTAAAAAAGTTTATACCAATAAAAAAAGGTTCAAGGCAATTAAAAGGCTACACAAAGTATTTTTATGACCTCAATGGTGGAATAGAAATAGATTTTACACCTACCAATTTTGAAAAAAAAACCGTTTTCATAGCCAAAAAACCTCTTTGGGATGCTTTGCCCGATAAAAACAAAATTCCTTGTGCCTATTTGCCAAATCCAAGAGAAGAAAGTTATACTTCTACAATCAAATCAATTCCTGCTTTACAAGATTGTTTAGCCTTTTTTACACCAAAATATGAGGTTTGTTATCAACAAATTCTTTTAAAAGAAGAAAAAATAAAGACAGTTATTGTCTTTGATACCGAAGCAGATAAAATTGAACAAATACTTCAGGACAAAGCTAGATTTGGGTTCAATTTGATAGTTATGTCGAACAGTTATTCGCCTTTAAAAAATGAGATTATTTCTTGTTGGAATTGGTTTAAGGAAGAGATTAAAATTGTAGATGCCCTATGATTAATTTCCGAAACATACCAAACAACGAAATAGAAGAGCGTATCAAAAATCTTGATGTGAAAGTACAATATGTCCATTCAGAGTTTGGTTTTGATTTAAAATCCTACGGAAACATATTACGAATTGGTTTAAATGCTATTCAAATTGAAACTATTGAAAATCTCATAAACAGGCTTAACATCAACAAAGAATTAGAAAAAGAATTAGATAATGCAGGAGGATATACAATAGATTATCTCAAAGACAATAATCCAAAAACTGAACTGATTAGCTTACTTCAACTAATTAAAGAAAAACAGCCAAAACAACAAGTTTTATTTGACTTCTTGAATCAAAGCGATAAAAGAACAATTGTAGTAGTTGACAACAACGATTTGGATTTCATAAGTCAAAATATCAAAAACAGAAGGGTTGAAACAATACCTTTTTCAAATCTGAAAAGAATAGATATTCAAAACAAGATTTTGGTTTTTTATTCATTCAACGGACAAAAAGATTTTGATTATCTCTACAATTTAGATAATGAAATTAGATTGATTGTCTATAAACAGGAAAAGAACTTATATCACAAATATCTTGACCAAAGGAAAAAACTGATTGAAACTGAAATCAAATCAACCGACCGTTTTAATATTTGTGGTATTGAATATAAAGAAACTAGAAATAATGTTACTGACATCAGTTTCACAATAAACGGCATTGTTTGTAGATTGGACGAAATGAACAACAAGGCTTATGATGGATATAAAGAAGAATGTGATTTATTGCTGAATGAAATTGAAGAAAAACTGATTTACAAAATAACAACAACTAAAACCGATTTGCTGTTAGAAAGCAATGATACAGTATTTACAAATAAAGGAGATTTGATAAAGTCCTATAAAATCAAAGTAGGAGACAAAATTAGAATTTATCCAAAAGAACAATTAGCCGATAACCTTTATCAAGTTGCTGTTGAAACCGAGCCTGATATTTTTGGAATAGTAGAAAAACACTCTAATTTTTGGAAACAAATCATATGTGATTTGCGCAACAAGTTTGGAGACGAACAACTTTATCAAAAATTAAAAGAAAACGGTTTAAAAGTGTTGCCAAATACTTTAGCATCTTACGGTAGTGGATTTAGAAAGTTTCCAATGTATAAAAACGATTTAAGAGCAATTTTAAAATTGTATTATCATAATTTACCTGATAGCAAAATTGACGATATTTTAAACCCAGTTCTAAAATCAAAAACCACATACAGCAGCACAATGATTGTACTTGGTCGTGGACTAAAACAAGAATTGCGTTTGTTTTTGAAGAAAAAGAAAATTGGAGAAATATTGAGAAAAAGAAATTTCAACGAGAATACATTAGACACTTTTATTAATAAATTTATGCCAATACACACAGTCATCAGCAAAGAAGTTATTAGTAAAAACATTGAAACATTAGAAGAAATAGCATTACAACTAATTGAAATATGAGCGTAAAAGAGAACAGAAATATAGTAATTGAACGTGTTAAGAAAGAAATAGTCGGTCCAGGTTCGGACATTTTTCTATGCAAAGATGATTTTAGTGATGAAATCATTGAAGGGAAACCTTTACAGCGATACTATTCCGGTATTTTATTTCCAAAACAATTACAACCAAATGCAAGCGATAATGGCGAGCAGGAAATGAAAGATGAAAACAATTCAAACGATAACGAAAATAATGATGATTCAGATAATGTAAATACAGGAGATAATAAAAATAAAGAAAACAATAACGAAGAAAGTGCCGAAGACGGAGACGGAACTGATACTCAACCCAAATATACTTCAAACATATTTTTCCCTTCCCATTTCGGAATTACGTTTGCCGTTGAAAAATCTTGTGAAAAATTTAAAACTGTTATTTCTTTTGGAAATTATTCTAAAGCTAAACCTGAGGAAATTAAAACTTCTTATGATGGCGAAGGCATAAACTTACTATCTGAACACGGCTTAAATAGTTTTATAGGTTATGACGAAACGAACAAGACACTTTCACAAACTAAAAAGATACAGCGAACAAAAGATGGGAATATAACAGCAGAATATCAAGTATTTCAAGACGGATTAAAATCGTTGGCTAAAGCAACATCTTATGACCACGCTCTTTACAAAACCATTTCAAAACTTTTTTTTAAAGACAAATACAAGAGAAATGAAAATGTTATTGAACTCGAAATCAACATCAACAACATTCTTTCAGCCGATAATCAGCACCTTGAATTGATACTATCTGAACAGCCAAATGTTAATACAGAAAATTGGAACAAGGAAATGAAAGAAAACCTCGTTACACATTTGAAACTTTACACAAATTATTCGGACAAGTATTACATTAAAGCTGTTATAGAAAATAAAACATTGATTCCTAAAGACAAGTTTTCACTTTCAAAAGAAAAGGTAAATCAATTATCCTGTTTTCAAACTGAAGTTAGAATTGAAAGTGAAAAATTGTTACCATTCAGAGATTACAAAGCACACTTGTACAAAACTGATGAAGACAAAATGCTAGATTATCTCTATCGCGATAAATTAGCATTTGGTATTGGACACAATACAGCCTGCACTTGGGAAAACGCTCAATCACCTATCACACCACAATGGATAAAATCTACTTTTTTACCTGAATATGACGTAAAAAATCAAAGTTCAGAAACTGACAAAATTAGAGGAGATATTCTAAATATAAAAAATCTGTCAGTTTACAATTCAGACAAAGAAAGCATTATTTCTAACCTTACGAAGGTTGCAAAAGCATATAAAAATTGGATTGAAGATGAGCAAACATCTGCCAACAGTAATGAACTAGGTTTAAAAAATATCAAAAAGTGTGAGCGGATTTACGACCGAATAATTAATGGAGTTAAATTACTTTCTGAAAATGAAAATGCTTTTCGTGCATTTCAATTATCTAATACTGCTATTTATTTGCAATTTTTTCAAAGTCAGCAACATTTTAGCAAGAAAAAAGAAGGTTTTGAAGTATGGGAACGCAATGAACCATTGCAAAATAAATTTCAAGATTATGGAACATTACCATTTCCCTCAGACCGAATACCTGAATGGCGACCATTTCAATTAGCATTTATTTTACAATGTTTGGCTTCATTTGTAGAAGAAAACAGCAATGAAAAGGAGTTGATTGATTTACTCTACTTCCCTACAGGTGGCGGAAAAACGGAAGCATATTTAGCGGTTTCAGCATTCTTGATTTTTTGGAGAAGAATACAATACCCTAAAAGTTATGATGGTGTAAACATAATTATTCGCTATACCTTGCGTTTGCTTTCTGCACAACAATTTGAGAGAGCCTCAAAATTAATTTTGGCTTGTGAATTTATTAGAACCAATCATACAGATTTAGGCGATAAACCTGTCTCAATTGGGTTTTGGGTAGGAAATCAAACCTTGCCTAATAAATTAAGAAAAGGATATAAAGGAGATGATGCCGAAACCAAGCTAAATAAACTTTTGAAAAAATTCAACAATCACACATACAACCCTAATTATGATGTAAATCCATTACAGTTGACTAACTGTCAGTGGTGTAACTCTAAAATCATTTCTAAAATTAATGAAAATGATGACACCTTTCGTATTGGACATCGAGTTGGTAAAACTCAGCTACATAGCCATTGCTTAAATGAAGACTGTTATTTTTCAGAACAAAAAGGTGGTTTGCCTATAGTTTTAGTAGATGAAGATATTTATTCAAAACCCCCAACCATTCTTTTTGCGACCGTTGATAAATTTGCATCATTAGCTTGGAAAGGAGAATCTACTACATTCTTCAATAATGGCTCAAATCGTAAACCAGAATTGATAGTTCAAGATGAATTGCACCTATTAAACGGAACCTTGGGAAGTTTGGTTGGTTTATTTGAAAATGCCTTGTTGCAACTTTGTGATAACCCTAAAATAATTGCTTCAACAGCAACAGTTAAAAATGTCGACAAACAAATTCAAGGTTTGTACGGCAGAGAAGCACGAATATTTCCACAGTATGCTACTAATTCAGACGACACCTTTTTTTCAAAAGTGATAGAAGGAAGTAAAAGAAAGTATATAGGCATTTTACCAACAGGAAAAACAACCGTTGTTACCAATTTACAATTATTGGCTTCATTGCTTTTTGCTAGATTGGAAGTTTGGAAAAAATCGTCAGATAAAAAAGAAGTAGATAATTTTTGGACAATACTTTCTTATTTCAAAAGTTTAAAAGAACTTGGACGGTTTTCTAATAAGATTAATTCGGAGTTAAAACCAATTATCAAACAATTACAAGTTCGGTACTTGAACAACAATTCACTTAGTGAAAAAAATAACTATAGAAAACTGTCTTATAGAAACATTGAATTAACAGGCCGAATTCCAAATGAAAAAATCAAGAAGAATTTAGATAAGTTAGAAATTGAATTTAATGGAAATATCAAAGAACATAAGGCTTACGACTTAGTTTTGGCAACAAATATGATAAGTGTTGGGCTTGATGTTAGTAGGCTAGGTCTAATGATAATGAACGGAATGCCACCAAACACAGCTGAATATATTCAGGCAAGTAGCCGTGTAGCAAGAAAAAACAAAGGTTTGGTTATTACACTTTTCGACCCATTCAATAGCCGTGATTTATCTTATTTTGAAGATTTTGTGCAATTCCACAAAACATTTTATAAACAAGTAGAACCATTGAGCGTAACACCATTTGCCGAAAATGCTTTGGATAAAATGCTGTTTACACTAATTCTTGCTTATTTCAGGCATACTACACCATTTACTTCTAATAATGCGGCAACTGCTTTAATTGATGACAAAGTAAAAAATGAATTACGAAATAACTTACTTGAACTTTTTCAAAACCATCACTTTGCTCAAAATGATTTACAGCTTATAACTGAAAAGATTGATAATATTTTAAGAGATTGGAAATATAAAATTGATGCACAAAAAGACCTTAAATATTTTTGGAGAGACCATCCTAAAGATTCATTAATCGTACCTATCCAAGAGAAGAAAAATGAGGACGATACTTTAACGGCAATGCAATCAATGCGAAGTGTAGAACCAAGTGCTGAGATACTCATTAGACAATATTAAATATATGCCAAACGACAAAATAAAACACGGAAGAAGCAAGCATATTTCAAATTATGGTGGCGTTGGTTCATTGATTGAAACAACTGACAATTCTATAATGATAGAAACCTTTGATAATTGGGGATATGCAGATTTAAACGAAAAATTAGCTCACTACATCATAAAAGACGATAGATTATTACAACGCTTAAAAAATCGTTTCCCAAATTTGAAGCATTTGGTTTCAATACCTACTGACAGAGATTCTTTTTTGCATCAAGTAAGACCGAAAGCAAATTATTTCTCAAAATGGTTTTATTGCTCTTATTGCAAACGGTTTGCACCATACAACGAATGGAAAAACCGTTGGAGAAGTGCAAGCAAGAAACTTGATTTTTTCAATCCACCAAAATGCAGTAATAAAGACTGCAAGGAAAATCATTTGGAGCAAATTCGTTTTGTTATGACTTGTAAGAATGGTTATATTCACGATTTACCTTGGAAATTTTGGAATAACCGTTTACCAAGCGACCGAACCAACGAACAAGAAAAAGAAGAAGCAAATGAAAAACCAACAGGTCCGCAATTAGATTTTTCTAAACCTTGTTGCGAAAATCAAAATTTAATATACAAAATCAGTCGAGAAAACACCGAACTATCAGGTATATGGATTGAGTGTAAAAATTGCAATAAAAAAGCAAATCTAAAAGGTATTTTTAACTACGAGCAAATCTGCAATGGTAAGAAATATTGGTTAGGTCAAATTAATGGAAAGTTTTACGAAGAAGAGTGTTCAGAAATTACAAACGTAAAACTGAAAACGAGTAATAGTGTATATTATTCCAATAGTTTAAGCAGTTTATTCATTCCTGAGTTTCAAAATCCACTATCACCAGAAGTAAGAATTGATATTGACAATATGTTAGAAAGTGGAGAATTCTCAACAGAGCAAATAATTCAATTAATAAGCATCCAAAAGAAAATTGAAAAAGAGTTGATTCAACAATATTTAGATACAGGAGACATTAAATACATTCCAGACAATATTTATCGACAAACTGAGTACGTTTATTTCTTGGAAAAAGAGCAACCCGAGAATAAACAGATAAAATTCCGAGTAATTAATAGTAGTGAGCAAATTAATGGGTTTAATAAGCTTATAAAAATTGACAAATTAAAAAAGACAACCGTTCAAACATCCTTTACACGAAACGAACCTATTGATATTGACTCTATATTGCTCAAAGATGGCGATAATGCATATGAGTACACAGTTAAAAGACAATCAGTATCAAAAAACAATTTTGACACAAAAACCTTACCTGCATCAGAAAGTTACGGAGAAGGAATTTTATTCATTTTGGATAAACAAAAATTGGAACAATGGGAAAGCCAACAAGTCGTAATTGAACGCACGGAAAAACTAAAGACTAATGCTAATAATGCCGATTGGAAATCGCATCAAATTATAGCCAAAACTTTAACACCAAGAAAAGTTTTAATTCATACGCTTTCGCATTTGTTGATGCGTGAATTGGAGTATGTGTGTGGCTATCCTGTATCTTCTTTGTCTGAAAGATTGTATGTAAACGAGACAATGCACGGTTTTTTAATCTCTGCTTTTGATGGAACTGACGGCTATTTGGGTGGATTATCAAATTTATGTAACAATTTAGATAACCTCAATAATATAATTAATAGTGCCATTTTCAGGGCAACTGATTGTTCATCCGACCCAATTTGTATAGAATCTGATGGTCAAGGAGTTGGTCAATTAAATCTTGCAGCTTGTCATTCTTGTGCCTTAACACCTGAAACAACTTGTGAGCTATCGAATTTATACCTTGACAGAGGATTAGTAATTAATAAAGAATATGGATATTTTGCAGACAGATAATAAGCCAACGCTAAAAGCCATACACATTTACAATTCGCACCAGCCAACGCTAAAGCCAAAAATTGCAAAAGAGTATGTCTTGTGCCAACGCACACTTCCGAACGAGCATTAAAACTTCGGAAAACCAAGCAGGACGTAGAAAGCCAGCTTACAACAATGTATAAAAATAATAGCGGTTTAATCACTAAATTGAAAGTAAGTAAATATAAAAAAGGTCTGTGTTTAACCGAAAAGTTAGTGCGCAAAATCCGCTACTATTCTTATACTAGACCGATAATTATACCAAAAGCTAGTATATAATCTTTTATATTGTACACTACAGGTAATGTTGAATGTGTGGCAATTTTAAAAGGTACAATATCTAGTATTTGCACAATACCATTTCCTAAAAACAATCCCAAAAAACCACCAATAAGACCAATAGCTACTGATTGTGTTAAAAATATTTCAATAACATCGCTTCCATTAAACCCCATAGCTTTTAATATGGCTATTTCTTTTATTTTTTCATTTACCGTCATATTCATAATATTGTAAATACCAAATCCTGCCACAATTAATATAGTAAGCGAAAGCGTCAGGGTTAGAGACCTGTGCAGGAATTAATGTAGGCTGCAAGGTTAAATTGTTGTTATATCCTGATAAAGCACTTACCGTGGGGTATAGATACGATTGTGCATCCTTTTGTTTGGTATTTGCAATTTGCTGTCTCGTCCTAAAATAGGGCTACAGTTAATTATTAAAATTTATGCTACATTTTTGTGCACGTAATTAGGTGTTTTATAATCTAAAGATAAATGTAATCTTTTATTATTATATAATTTGATTGCATTTTTTGTTGCTTTTTTGGCGTGATTGATATTTGTAAATGTTTGGTCGAGGAAGAATTCATCTTTTAAAATTCCGTTAACTCTTTCGGCCATTGCGTTTTCGTAGCAATGATTTTCTTGGGTCATACTGATTTGTATCTTTTTTCTTTTCAAAATTTGAGTATAAACATTGCTACAATATTGTATTCCTCTATCAGAATGATGTATGATTTCTTCGGTATTTTTAGTTTGATAAATAGCTTTATTTAAAGCTCTAACACAGCCTTTAAGTTCTAAACTATCACTAATATCATAGCCTACTATTTTTCTTGAATACATATCAGTAATAAGTGCTAAATAACAAAATCCATTTATAGTTCTTATATAGGTAATATCCGAAGCCCAAACTTGGTTAGGTCTATTAATGATCAGGTCTTTTATGATATTTTTATATTTATAAAAACGATGGTAAGAGTTGGTTGTTTTAGAAGAATATTTTTTCCTTCTAATTAACAAATTATTTTCTTTTAAGATTCTAAATAACTGGTCTCTACCTATATTTATATTCTGTTTCCTAAAATCATTATGTAAGGATTTCATTAGCTTTCTAGTACCTTCTCTGGGTAATGTTTTCCTGCTTTTTTTAACAAGCATTATTACATTTTGTTCTATTTGTTTTTTAAGAACAAACCTTTTTTGATATTTGTAATAAGCATCTCTTTTTAACTCGAAAGCATTACAAATAGTAGCGATGGCGTACCTTCTTTTTTTTCTATTAATCGGTGCTATTTTCATTAAGGCTTTATGTTTAAGTTTTTTTTTAATTCTTCAACATTTTTATAGCCAAGATTTTCAGCAGCTACTTCAAGATAACTATCATTCACAAGTTTATCTAGATCCTTTTTAATAAGAAGATCTTTGAGTTGTTTTAGCTCTTTTTGAAGGGCTTTAATACGGGATAATTCGTCGTCTGTTTGCACGGTTACACGGGTGTTCATTAAATCTTTACGGTCATATTTTTTAATCCATACGTTTATCGTACTAGATTGTATGCCGTAAGTTAAGGCAATTTGTCTTTTGGAATGGTTTCCTTTGGTAAGTTCTGCTAATACTTTGAGTTTAAAACTCTCACTATAACGTCTTACATATCCATCATTTTTATACATATACTTGTTGTTTTTTGTATACATATTTCAGGACGGGTCATGCTCACTAATAACAGCATTGTTGATATTTATAGCATGTTCATTAGCATATTTAAGTGCCTCCTGAAATGACTGGAATCGGATTTCAACATCAGTTATATTGCTTTGAGCAGATACTAAAATTATATTCAGCAACACTAAAAAAAGCTAAGATTCTGTTCATCACAAAATGTTTTATAAGTTCTTTGCAATGATAAAATGTTATTTGTTCTATTTTAGGAATTAGATTATTGAAGTCGAATATTGGGTTTTGAAGTTGAAAAGAGGTTGTAAAATAACTCTGTCTCTTACCTTATAAATATCTACAAGTTTTATGATCATAGTTACAATATCGTGATGCATTCATATAATTTTTTTTTCTCTCAGAGTGTGCTTTAATAATTCAAAATGTTTCTTTTTTATTTTCTAAAGGTGTTACTCCTTCATTATCAATAGCATTTTTGTATTTTTGGGTTAGGAGATAGTGAAATGATTTTACAAACTATACATCCGAAAATTAGCTATACTCATTTCACTAAACAATAAAATTCAAGGGCAGTACAATTGTAATATACTGCCTTTTTTTTAATGATTAAAATGACGAAAGTAGCATTAAAAATTGTAGGAATAATAACAATCGATATTTTTAAAAAATAATTTTACCATCTGCAATCATTATTAAAATAATCATACTATATTTGCACCCAGTCTAATTTTTGAAGAGAAGATATTGAAAGGAGGTGCCAACACATGTTAATTATTCCGGTTAAAGAAGGAGAAAATATTGATAGAGCTCTAAAGCGTTTTAAAAGAAAATTTGATCGTACAAAGACAATGAAAAATCTACGTGACAGAAAACATTACACAAAACCATCTGTTGCCAAAAGAGCTCAAAAAATTAAAGCCTCTTATGTTCAGAGATTAAAAACTCAGGAAGAAGTCGGTTAAAACTTCTTTTGCAACTATATTACATCCTGTATCGTTTTGATATGGGATTTTTCATTTTGATATTATATGTTTACCTTTGAATAAAAGGACTTTAAATAAATGATTCAACCTTTCTTAAACTATTTAGCTCTTGAAAAAAAATATGCTCGAAATACGATTTTGGCTTATCACAGTGACCTTCTGACTTTTAAAGACTTTTGTGAAATTGAATTTGATCAGCAGGATTTAAAAGATATACAATATCATCAGATTCGTAGCTGGATCGTTCATTTGGCAATTAACCATATTTCCAACAATAGCATTAATAGAAAAATGAGTGCATTAAGATCGTACTATCATTTTCTACAGAAAACGAAACAAATAAAAATCAACCCAATGTTACATCACAAAGCTTTAAAAACAAAAAAGAAAGTTCAGGTTCCGTTTTCAACAAAAGAGATCAACGATGTTCTTGACTTTTTTGAAGGAGATACTTTTATTGATCTCCGCAACAAGCTCATAATAGAATTATTGTATTCTATGGGAATCCGCAGAACAGAGCTCATAACAATAAAAACAAATGCTGTTTATTTTGACGATAGAACCATTAAGATAATAGGGAAAAGAAATAAAGAAAGATATATCCCTTTAATAACCCCTGTATATGAAACATTAAACAGGTATATCAAAGCAAGAGAGGAAATAAATACAAATGAAACACATCTGTTTATTACTGAAAAAGGAAATAAAATATACGAAACACTTGTTTATAGAATAATAAATGAGTACTTTAGTAAAGTTTCTTCTAAGGTAAAAAAGAGCCCTCATATTCTGCGGCATTCTTTTGCCACACATTTACTAAATGAAGGAGCAGATTTAAACTCGGTTAAAGAATTACTAGGGCATTCAAGTTTGGCCTCCACCCAAGTCTACATCTATAATAGCTTGGATAAAATTAAAAAAGTGTATAATCAGGCTCACCCTAGGAGCAATAAAAAAAACTACTTATGAAAGTATATACCCAATCAATTAACTTTAATGCATCATCGGATTTACTAACATTTATCGAAAAGAAAGTAGGAACGCTCGTTAGGTTCCACGATAAAATTATAGATGTGGAAGTTTTTCTGAAAGTAGAAAATACAAGTGATAAAGAAAATAAGATTATAGAGATTAAAATTAATATACCCGGAAGTGAACTGATGGTAAAAAAACAAACAAAATCTTTTGAAGAAGGAGTTAGTTTAGGCGTAGAATCTCTGAAAAGACAATTGAAAAAATCCAAAGAAAAAACAAGAGGTGCAATAGCAATATGATCCTCTTAAAAAAAAGAACAAAAAGTTTTAGAAATAAAAAAAACTTTATACATTTGCAGTCCGTTAGAAATAGCGGGCTGTTTTTTGTAAAAACAGCCGGTGTAGCTCAGCTGGCTAGAGCAGCTGATTTGTAATCAGCAGGTCGTGGGTTCGAGTCCCTCCATCGGCTCAAAACAGTAAAAAAGTTCATCAAAATAGTGAATTTTCGGAGGGGAGATTCCAGAGCGGCCAAATGGGACGGACTGTAACTCCGTTGTCTTACGACTTCGCAGGTTCGAATCCTGCTCTCCCCACAAAATTGAATATAAACAAAGAATGCGAGAGTAGCTCAGTTGGTAGAGCGTCAGCCTTCCAAGCTGAATGTCGCCGGTTCGAACCCGGTCTCTCGCTCAAATTTTTTTCCAAGCCGGTGTAGCTCAGTTGGTAGAGCGCATCCTTGGTAGGGATGAGGTCACGGGTTCAAATCCCGTCATTGGCTCAAAAAAATATAAGATAGACACTAAATATTTAACTAAGAATTAAAATCAAATAACCATGGCAAAAGCAAATTTTGACCGTTCGAAACCACACTTAAATATAGGTACAATCGGACACGTAGATCACGGAAAGACTACATTAACTGCAGCTATTACCAAAGTATTGGCAGATTCGGGTTTGTCTGAAGCTAAAGATTTCGATCAAATCGATAATGCTCCGGAAGAAAAAGAAAGAGGTATTACCATCAATACTTCTCATGTAGAGTATCAGACAGCAAACCGTCATTATGCACACGTTGACTGTCCGGGTCACGCAGATTATGTGAAAAACATGGTAACAGGTGCCGCTCAAATGGACGGAGCAATTTTAGTTGTTGCTGCTACGGATGGCCCGATGCCTCAAACTCGCGAACATATCTTATTAGGACGCCAGGTAGGTATTCCTAGAATAGTAGTATTTATGAATAAAGTAGATATGGTTGATGATGATGAGTTACTGGAATTGGTAGAGATGGAGATTAGAGATTTACTTTCTTTCTATGAATATGACGGAGATAATGGCCCTGTGATTGCCGGTTCTGCTTTAGGAGCCTTAAATGGTGAACAAAAATGGGTAGATAGTGTAACAGAGTTAATGGAAGCTGTTGACAGCTGGATTGAAGAACCCTTAAGAGAAGTTGATAAAGATTTCTTAATGCCAATTGAAGATGTATTTTCTATTACAGGTCGTGGTACTGTAGCAACAGGTAGAATTGAAACCGGTATTGCCAATACAGGAGACCCGGTGGAAATTATTGGTATGGGAGCTGAGAAGTTGACCTCTACCATTACAGGTATCGAGATGTTTCGCCAAATATTAGACAGAGGTGAAGCAGGAGATAATGCGGGAATCTTATTAAGAGGTATAGAAAAAGCCGATATCAAAAGAGGTATGGTCATCTGTAAGCCAGGTTCCGTAACTCCACATGCCAAGTTCAAGGCAGAAGTATATGTCCTTAAAAAAGAAGAAGGCGGAAGGCATACACCATTTCATAATAACTACCGTCCACAGTTTTACGTACGTACTACTGATGTAACAGGAAATATTAATTTACCTGATGGTGTAGAAATGGTAATGCCCGGAGATAATTTGACCATTACCGTTGATTTAATTCAACCGATTGCATTAAACTTAGGTTTGCGTTTTGCAATTCGTGAAGGTGGTAGAACAGTAGGTGCAGGTCAGGTAACTGAGATTTTAGATTAGGAAAAATCACATTAGTTTCAAATACTATTTGTGAAGGTGTCCCAATTTTATTGGGATGCCTTTATGAATAAATAGAAACGGGTTTAGCTCAGTTGGTAGAGCACTGGTCTCCAAAACCAGGTGTCGGGAGTTCGAGTCTCTCAACCCGTGCTAAACAATAATAAAAAACCAAAGGAGTTGTGCTGAAGCCTAAAATGGAAAAGATGTACAAAAAATAGTTAATATGGGATTTATACAATATATCAAGGATTCTTTCGAAGAACTAAACAATCACATGACTTGGATTTCCAAGGAAAGCGCCCAGAAAACTACGGTTGCGGTGGCAGTTTTCACCATACTATTTGCATTAGGTGTTGCTGCTATTGATAAGGTTTTTCAAATGGGATTAGATAATTTTTTTCAATTATTTTAGAGTAAAAGAGATATGGATGATGTAATGATGAAATGGTACGTTGTAAGAGCGATCGGAGGACAGGAAAGTAAAGTAAAATCTTATATAGAAACTGAAATCGGCCGTTTGGGCCTTTCGGATTATGTAAATCAGGTGTTAGTTCCTACCGAAAAAGTTATTCAGGTAAGAAATGGAAAAAAGATCAATAAAGAAAAAGTCTACTTTCCGGGATATATTATGATAGAAGCAAACCTGTCCGGAGAGGTTCCTCACGTTATCAGGTCAACTACCGGGGTGATTGGATTCTTAGGAGAAACAAAAGGAGGAGACCCTGTTCCAATGCGTAAGTCAGAAGTTAACAGAATGCTTGGTAAAGTGGACGAGCTTGCCGTTCAGGATGAAAATATAGTAATACCTTATACGGTAGGTGAGACTGTAAAAGTTATAGACGGGCCATTTAACGGTTTTGACGGAACCATAGAGAAAGTAAATGAAGAAAAGAGAAAATTAGAAGTTATGGTAAAGATATTTGGGCGTAGAACCCCGTTAGAATTGAGCTATATGCAAGTAAATAAAATATAATTGTTACATAATTGATGTGCTTTTTAGCTTCCAATTTTTTTAAACACATCTACTTAAGTTAAGTAAAATGGCAAAAGAAGTTAGTAAAATAGTAAAATTACAAGTAAGAGGAGGTGCGGCAAATCCGTCACCGCCGGTTGGCCCTGCTTTAGGTGCTGCCGGTGTTAATATCATGGAGTTCTGTAAGCAATTTAATGCAAGATCTCAAGATAAACAAGGAAAAGTGCTGCCAGTGGTTATTACGGTTTATAAAGATAAATCTTTCGATTTTGTAATAAAAACACCTCCGGCAGCAGTGCAGTTGATGGAAGCAGCTAAAATTAAAAAAGCTTCGGGTGAACCCAACAGAAAAAAGATAGCATCGATTACCTGGGATCAGATTAAAGTAATTGCAGAAGATAAAATGGCAGATTTAAATGCTTTTGAAGTTTCTTCGGCAATGAAAATGATTGCCGGTACAGCACGTTCTATGGGATTAACAGTAAAAGGCGATGCCCCTGTATAAACTTTATAAAGAATAGTAAAATGACAAGGTTAACAAAAAAGCAAAAAGAAGCACATGCAAAATTAGATAGTTCCAAATCTCATAGTGTTGATGCAGCTTCTGCCCTAATCAAAAAAATTACTAATGTAAAGTTTGATGCATCTGTAGACATAGCTATCCGCTTAGGAGTAGATCCACGCAAAGCTAATCAAATGGTTAGAGGTGTGGTAACACTTCCGCACGGAACAGGTAAAGATGTAAAAGTACTTGCATTGGTAACACCCGACAAAGAAGCAGAAGCACAAGAAGCAGGAGCTGACTATGTAGGTTTAGATGAATACCTCCAAAAAATTAAAGGAGGATGGACAGATGTGGACGTAATTATTACAATGCCTGGTGTTATGGGTAAATTAGGCCCTTTAGGAAGAATTTTAGGCCCCAGAGGGTTAATGCCTAATCCCAAAACAGGTACGGTAACTATGGACATAAAAAAAGCCGTAAAGGATGTAAAAGCGGGCAAAATTGACTTTAAAGTTGATAAAACCGGAATTGTACATGCTGCAATAGGAAAAGTATCTTTTGATGCTAATATGATTGCAGAAAATGCAAATGAATTAATTCAAACCATCATCAAATTAAAACCAACAGCAGCAAAAGGGATATATATAAAAAGTGCTTTTATGTCTAGTACCATGAGCCCTAGTGTAGAAGTTGATGTAAAATCTGTTTAACAGCAGTTAAAATGTATAAATTATGACTAGAGAAGAGAAATCACAGGTAGTACAAGATTTAACAGCACGATTAGCAGATACAAATACGGTTTATCTGACAGATATTTCCGGTTTGGATGCATTAACCACATCCAACCTGCGGAGAGCTTGTTTTAAAGCAAATGTAAAATTAGCTGTTGTAAAAAACACATTATTATCAAAAGCAATGGAAGCTTCTGATAAAGAATTTGGAGCGTTACAAGATGTTTTAACAGGAAATACTTCTTTAATGATTGCTGAAGCAGGAAATGCTCCTGCAAAATTAATTAAAGAGTTTAGAAAAAAATCAGATAAACCTCTGTTAAAAGGCGCTTATGTTGAACAAGCGGTTTATATTGGAGATAATCAATTAGATATTCTGACAAATATTAAATCTAAAGAAGAATTGATTGGAGATATTATCACCTTACTGCAATCACCGGCTAAAAATGTTATTTCGGCATTACAGTCGGGAGGAGGTAAGTTGTCAGGTATTTTAAAAACATTATCGGAAAAATAAATGAGCACACTAAATAAATTACATAATAAAAAATTTTAAAAAACAATTGAAATGGCAGATTTAAAAAATTTCGCGGAGCAATTAGTCAACTTAACGGTAAAAGAAGTTACGGAATTAGCTGATATTTTAAAAAGCAAATATGGTATTGAGCCAGCAGCAGCAGCAGTGGCGGTAGCAGGACCTGCAGGCACCGCTGCTGACGGAGGCGGTGCAGAAGAGCAAACTGAATTTGATGTAATTCTTAAAGCAGCAGGTGGTTCCAAACTCGCTGTAGTAAAATTAGTTAAAGAATTAACCGGTTTGGGATTAAAAGAAGCTAAAGGTATTGTGGACAGTGCACCGGCCCCAATCAAAGAAGGTGTTTCCAAAGACGAGGGCGAAGGTCTTAAAGTTTCGTTAGAAGAAGCTGGAGCTGAAGTTGAGCTAAAGTAAGTTTGTACAACTTGAACAGATTTAGGTATTATAGGTATTAAAGGATTTTACGGTTCTTTAAGCCTGAACTATTTTGCGTATATATTCGTTCTTTATTTAATCTAGACTTTTAATCAAAAATATATTCTCTTTTGACAACGAAAAACACTATTGAAAGAATCAATTTCGCATCTTCACAGCTTGAAACTGAATACCCTGATTTTTTAGATATTCAGGTAAAATCTTTTCAAGATTTTTTTCAACTCCAAACGAAAGCCGAAGAGCGAGGTGAAGAAGGATTATATAAAACCTTCATGGATAATTTTCCTATTACCGATACACGCAATAATTTTGTATTGGAATTTTTAGATTATTTTGTAGATCCGCCAAGATATAGCATTCAAGAATGTATAGAAAGAGGATTAACATATAGTGTGCCTTTAAAAGCACGTTTAAAATTGTATTGTACAGATCCGGAGCACGAAGATTTTGAAACTATTGTACAAGATGTGTATCTGGGCACAATACCATATATGACAAATGCGGGTACATTTATTATTAATGGTGCAGAGAGAGTTGTAGTATCTCAATTACATCGATCGCCGGGGGTATTCTTCGGACAATCGTTTCATGCAAACGGTACAAAATTATATTCTGCAAGAGTCATTCCTTTTAAAGGTTCCTGGATAGAGTTTGCCACAGATATCAATAGTGTGATGTATGCGTATATCGATAGAAAGAAAAAACTACCGGTAACAACACTGTTTAGAGCTATTGGTTTTGAAAGAGATAAAGACATTCTGGAGATTTTTGATTTAGCGGAAGAAATAAAGGTTTCTAAAGCGGGGCTAAAAAAGGTATTAGGCCGTAAGTTAGCTGCCAGAGTCTTAAAAACCTGGTTTGAAGACTTTGTAGACGAAGATACGGGAGAGGTAGTATCTATTGAAAGAAATGAAATTATTTTTGATCGTGATACCATTATTGAAAAAGAACATATTGATGAAATAATCGGATCGGGAACTAAAACAGTACTGTTACATAAAGAAGATAATCAGCAAGCAGATTATGCTATCATCCATAACACATTACAAAAAGATCCTACAAATTCCGAAAAAGAAGCTGTAGAACATATTTACAGACAATTACGTAATGCCGAACCGCCGGACGAAGAAACGGCAAGAGGGATTATTGACAAATTATTTTTCTCTGAGCAGCGATATAATTTAGGGGAAGTAGGGCGTTTTAGAATGAATACGAAGCTTGGACTGGACGTAGACATAGATCAGAAAGTACTGACAAAATTAGGTATCATAACAATTATCAAATATCTCATTGAATTAATTAATTCCAAAGCAGAGGTAGACGATATAGATCATTTATCTAACCGTCGTGTCAGAACTGTGGGTGAGCAATTGGCCGGTCAATTCGGAGTAGGACTGGCACGTATGGCAAGAACTATTCGTGAGCGTATGAATGTTCGTGATAATGAGGTGTTTACACCCATTGATTTGATCAATGCAAAGACACTATCTTCAGTCATTAATTCTTTCTTCGGTACCAATCAGCTATCTCAATTTATGGACCAAACCAATCCGCTGGCAGAGATTACCCATAAGCGAAGGTTATCTGCATTAGGTCCCGGAGGTTTGTCAAGAGAAAGAGCAGGTTTTGAAGTTCGTGATGTACATTACACACACTATGGACGTTTATGCCCGATAGAAACTCCCGAAGGACCAAATATCGGACTGATTTCTTCTCTTTCCGTATTTGCAAAAGTGAATAACTTAGGATTTATTGAAACACCGTATCGTAGGGTAACCGGTGGTAGTGTAGATATAAAACAAGGCGCAGTATATTTAAGTGCCGAAGAAGAGGAAGGAAAAAAGATAGCACAGTCTAATCTGGCACTAGACAAGGAAGGAAAATTTATAAGTGATAGAGTAATCGCCCGCGAAGAAGGTGATTTTCCTGTGGTAACTCCTGATGTTATTGATTATATGGACGTTGCTCCAAATCAAATTGCTTCTATTTCCGCATCTTTAATTCCTTTCTTGGAACACGACGATGCAAACCGTGCATTGATGGGGTCTAATATGATGCGCCAGGCAGTACCGCTGCTAAGACCGGAGTCTCCGATTGTAGGAACAGGACTCGAAAGAAGAGTAGCAAAAGACTCCAGGATATTGATTAATGCCGAGGGAAGCGGAGTGGTAGAATATGTAGATGCAAATAAAGTTATCATTAAATACGATAGGACTGACGAGGAGAAGCTTGTAAGTTTTGAAACCGATGAAAAATCATACGATTTAATTAAGTTCAGAAAAACAAATCAGGGAACTTGTATTAATCTAAAACCTATTGTCAGTAAAGGAGATAGAGTAGAACAAAGGCAGGTTTTATGCGAAGGCTATGCTACACAGAAAGGGGAGTTAGCTTTAGGAAGAAATATGAAAGTAGCTTTTATGCCTTGGAAAGGATACAACTTTGAAGATGCCATTGTAATTTCCGAAAAAGTAGTTCGCGAAGATATTTTTACTTCTATTCATATAGACGAATATTCTTTGGATGTACGTGATACCAAACTAGGTACTGAAGAATTAACCAATGACATCCCTAATGTTTCGGAAGAAGCTACAAAAGATTTGGATGAAAACGGAATGATTCGTATTGGAGCCGAAGTAAATCCCGGTGATATCTTAATTGGTAAGATCACTCCAAAAGGAGAATCCGATCCAACGCCGGAAGAAAAATTATTACGCGCCATTTTTGGAGATAAAGCAGGAGATGTAAAAGATGCATCATTAAAAGCTTCACCGTCTTTAAGAGGAGTAGTTATAGATAAAAAACTATTTAAAAGAGCTATTAAAGATAAGATGAAGAGGGCCAGAGATAAAGAAGCAATAGCTACTCTGGAAGCTTCGTTCGTCTCTAGGTTTAACGATCTTAAAACGAGATTGACAGATAAGTTATTTACCTTGGTAAGTGGTAAAACCTCTCAGGGAGTATATAATGATTTAGGGGAAGAGGTGTTACCCAAAGGGAAAAAGTATACACTAAAGATGTTAAACTCGGTAGAAGATTATATACATTTAACAAGTGGTACGTGGACTACTGATAAGGATGTTAATAAACTGGTCAGTGAGTTAATTCACAATTATAAAATTAAAGTGAATGATTTACAAGGTGTTTTACGTCGTGAGAAATTTACTATTTCCGTAGGAGATGAATTACCGGCAGGAATATTAAAATTGGCTAAAGTATATATTGCTAAGAAGCGTAAATTAAAAGTAGGCGATAAAATGGCGGGCCGTCACGGAAATAAAGGTATTATAGCTCGTATTGTAAGAGCGGAAGACATGCCTTTCCTGGAAGACGGGTCGCCGGTTGATATTGTATTAAACCCTTTAGGGGTACCTTCTCGTATGAATATTGGCCAAATTTATGAAACTGTTCTCGGTTGGGCAGGTCAGAAATTAGATAGAAAATATGCAACGCCCATTTTTGATGGAGCATCGTTAGATGAAATCAATAAATACACAGATGAAGCAGAAGTACCGCGATTCGGACATACATATCTGTATGACGGAGGAACAGGAAAACGTTTTGATCAACCGGCAACCGTGGGTGTGATTTATATGATCAAACTAGGGCACATGATCGAAGATAAAATGCATGCACGTTCTATAGGGCCTTATTCGTTAATTACTCAACAACCACTGGGGGGTAAAGCACAATTTGGAGGGCAGCGTTTTGGTGAGATGGAAGTTTGGGCATTGGAAGCATACGGGGCATCCAGTATCTTACGTGAAATTTTAACAGTAAAATCCGATGATGTCATGGGTAGAGCTAAAACATACGAAAGTATTGTAAAGGGTGATACTATGCCAGAACCGGGATTACCGGAGTCATTTAACGTATTGATGCATGAACTGAAAGGTTTGGGGCTAAACGTGAGCTTAGAAGAATAATAAAACAATAATGGTTTTCAGCTTCAATTACGAATCAATATTGAGCCTTGAAAACCAACATACAGCAAATTGAATACTTGAAAGAAATGGCAAGAAACAACGACAAGTACACTGTAAAAAAATTTAACAAAATCTCTATTGGTTTAGCATCTCCGGAGTCTATTTTAGAAGCTTCAAAAGGAGAAGTCTTAAAACCGGAAACCATCAATTATCGTACACATAAACCTGAAAGAGACGGTTTATTTTGCGAGCGTATTTTTGGCCCTGTAAAAGATTATGAATGTGCATGTGGCAAATACAAAAGAATCCGTTACAAAGGAATTGTTTGTGATCGTTGTGGTGTGGAAGTCACCGAGAAAAAAGTAAGAAGAGACAGGGTAGGGCACATCAACCTGATAGTTCCCGTAGCACATATTTGGTATTTTAGATCATTGCCAAATAAGATGGGATATTTGCTTGGGCTACCATCTAAAAAATTGGATATGATCATTTATTACGAGCGATACGTAGTAATTCAACCGGGTGTTGCAACAAATGCCGAAGGAGAGCCATTACAAAAAATGGACTTTTTAACAGAGGAAGAATACTTGGATATTCAAGATGCACTACCACAGGAAAATTCGTATTTGGATGATTCCGATCCGGATAAGTTTATAGCTAAAATGGGGGCCGAATGTCTGATTGAATTATTAGCTCGTATTGATTTGGATGCTTTGTCATTTGAACTAAGACATAAAGCAAATACGGAAACTTCTAAGCAACGCAAAACAGAAGCTTTAAAAAGACTGAACGTAGTTGAGGCTTTCAGAGATGCAAATAAGAATAAGGAGAATAAACCGGAATGGATGATTATGAAGGTAATCCCGGTAATTCCACCTGAATTACGCCCACTGGTTCCGTTAGACGGAGGTCGTTTTGCTACTTCTGATTTAAATGATTTATACCGCAGGGTAATTATCAGAAACAATCGTTTAAAAAGATTAGTAGAGATTAAAGCTCCGGAAGTTATTCTGCGTAATGAGAAACGTATGTTGCAAGAATCCGTAGATTCTTTGTTTGATAACACTCGTAAATCATCTGCAGTAAAAACAGAATCCAACAGGCCGTTAAAATCACTGTCAGATTCACTAAAAGGGAAGCAAGGACGTTTTCGCCAGAATTTACTAGGAAAACGTGTTGATTATTCAGCACGTTCTGTAATTGTGGTTGGGCCGGAATTGAAACTATTTGAATGTGGATTGCCTAAAGATATGGCAGCTGAACTGTACAAACCTTTTGTGGTCCGTAAGCTGATTGAAAGAGGGATTGTAAAAACAGTAAAATCTGCTAAAAAAATCATAGATAGAAAAGAGCCTGTTGTTTGGGATATATTAGAAAATGTAATTAAGGGACATCCGGTATTATTAAATCGTGCTCCTACATTACACCGTTTAGGTATCCAGGCATTTCAACCAAAACTAATCGAAGGAAAAGCGATACAATTACACCCGTTAGTATGTACGGCTTTTAATGCTGATTTTGACGGAGATCAAATGGCAGTGCATTTGCCATTAGGCCCGGAAGCCATTTTGGAGGCACAACTACTAATGTTAGCTTCGCACAATATACTGAATCCTGCAAATGGTGCTCCGATTACGGTACCCTCTCAGGATATGGTTTTAGGTTTATACTATATGACCAAAGAACGCAGGTCAACTAAAGAGGTACCTGTAAAAGGAGAAGGATTGGTATTCTATTCTCCCGAAGAGGTGAACATTGCTTTTAACGAGGGTAAAGTTGATTTGAATGCAATCATAAAAGTAAGAACAAAAGACCTGAATGAGGCGGGAGAATCTGTAAGTAAAATCATTGAAACCACTGTCGGCAGGGTTTTATTTAATGAATTTGTGCCTGAAGCAGCAGGATATATTAATGAAGTGCTGACTAAAAAATCTTTGAGAGGAATCATCGGCAAAATATTAAAAGCTACGGATATTCCTGAAACAGGAAGGTTTTTAGATGAAATCAAAAATATGGGCTACCAGTTTGCGTTTCAAGGAGGGTTGTCATTTAGTCTGGGAGATATTATCATCCCGGAAGAGAAATATGATATGATTGCCGAAGCAAATAAAGAAGTAGACGGAATAGTGGTGAACTATAATATGGGTATGCTGACACAAAAAGAGCGCTATAATCAGGTGATTGATGTTTGGGGGTCTACCAATAACAGGCTGACTGAATTATCTATGAAGCGTTTGCGCGAAGATCAGCAAGGTTTTAACTCCGTATATATGATGTTAGATTCGGGAGCTCGGGGTTCTAAAGAGCAAATCCGTCAATTGACAGGAATGCGTGGATTGATGGCAAAACCTAAAAAATCAACTGCTGGCGGTGGTGAGATTATTGAAAACCCTATTCTTTCTAATTTTAAAGAGGGACTCTCAATTCTGGAGTATTTTATTTCTACACACGGTGCTCGTAAAGGTCTTGCCGATACAGCTCTAAAAACGGCTGACGCAGGTTATTTGACCCGTCGTTTGGTAGATGTATCTCAAGACGTCATCATCAATGAAGATGATTGTGGTACGCTAAGGGGGTTGGAGATTACACCATTAAAGAAAAACGATGAAATTATTGAACTTTTAAGTGACAGGATCGAAGGACGTGTGTCTTTACAAACAGTGTATCACCCGGAAACAGGTGAAGTATTGTTAGAGGCAAATCAAGGAATTATTCCTATTTTGGCAGATATGGTTCAGGCATCCGGAATTGATAAAATTCAAGTGAGATCGCCATTAACCTGTGAGTCCGAAAGAGGAATTTGTGCAAAGTGTTATGGCCAGAGTTTATCTACCCGTAAGAAAGTACAAATTGGAGAGGCTGTTGGAGTAATTGCCGCACAATCTATCGGAGAACCCGGAACACAGTTAACGTTGAGAACATTCCACGTGGGTGGAGTAGCAGGAAATATTTCCGAAGATAATAAATTGCTTGCAAGCTTTGACGGTAATGTATCCATTGAAGATTTAAGAACTGTTGTAGGAAAAGATAGCGAAGGAAATTACATAGATATTGTCATCTCCCGAACTGCAGAAATTAAAGTTACCGATAAGAAAACAGGAATTACATTAAACTCTAATATTATTCCTTATGGGTCTACTATTTTTAAGAAAGATAGAAAAACCATTAAGAAAGGAGATGTCATATGTCAATGGGATCCGTTTAATGGTGTTGTTGTTTCCGAGTTTTCCGGGAAAGTGAAGTTTGATAATTTAGAACAGGGAATCAACTACCAGGTAGAAATCGACGAGCAGACCGGTTTCCAGGAAAAAGTAATTATTGATTCTAAGAATAAAAAAATCATTCCTTCTTTAATCGTTCAAGATAAAGACGGTAATGCACTACGTTCATATAGTTTACCTTTAGGAGCACACCTGATCGTAGATGACGGAGCTAAAGTAGAAAGTGGAAGAGTTTTGGTGAAAATTCCGAGAAAATCAGGTAAGGCAGGTGATATTACAGGAGGTTTACCACGGGTAACAGAGTTGTTTGAAGCTCGTAATCCGTCAAACCCTTCAGTAGTTTCCGAAGTTGATGGTGTGGTGTCTTTTGGCAAAATAAAAAGAGGAAACAGGGAAATTATTGTAGAGACAAAAACAGGAGATGTTAAAAAGTATTTAATCAAACTTTCTAACCAAATTTTGGTACAGGAGAATGATTTTATAAAAGCGGGAATGCCGCTATCTGACGGGGCTATTACTCCGGCAGATATCTTAAGAATTCAAGGGCCTTCGGCAGTACAGGAATACTTGGTAAATGAAATTCAGGATGTATATCGTTTGCAAGGTGTAAAAATTAACGATAAACATTTTGAGGTTGTAGTTCGTCAAATGATGCGTAAAGTGAAAGTTATTGACTCCGGAGATACTTTATTCCTGGAAAATCAATTGGTTCATAAGACGGACTTCATTAAGGAAAATGATGCCATTTATGGAATGAAAGTGATTGAAGACTCAGGAGATTCGGATAATTTACGTACAGGTCAGATTATTTCTGCGCGTCAGTTGAGAGATGGAAATTCATTATTGCGTAGAAATGATAAAAATGTAGTAGTTGCCAGAGATGCAAAACCTGCAACAGCAGAACAGATACTTCAAGGTATTACAAGAGCATCTCTACAAACAAAATCATTTATCTCTGCGGCATCTTTCCAGGAAACTACCAAAGTACTAAATGAAGCTGCTGTTAATGGTAAAGTAGATACATTGGAAGGATTAAAAGAAAATGTGATCGTCGGTAAAAAAATACCGGCAGGAACAGGGATGAGAACTTATGACCATTTAATTGTTGGCCCAAAAGAAGAAATTAAAAGACGTTTATAATTAGAAACATGAATGAAAATCAATCTAAAGAAGAGCAGATTAATATTGAGTTAGATGAAGGTGTAGCAGAAGGAACCTACTCTAATTTGGCTATTATTAATCATTCCGTATCAGAATTTATAGTTGACTTTATTAATATTATGCCTGGCGTTCCGAAAGCAAAAGTGAAATCCAGGATTATTTTAACACCACAGCATGCCAAGAGATTGAGCAAAGCATTGGCTGATAATGTAAAGAAGTTTGAACAAACTCATGGAGAGATCAAAGATTATGAACAACCTCCAATGCCATTCAATTTTGGACCTACCGGTGAAGCATAAATAAAAAATCATCTGAAAATTAAAATTCCCAGATGGTTTTTTTTAAATGAGGGAAATTATTTTTGAATAAATGCATTGAATTCGTTTATTCCGTAGGATTTCATATACTCCTCTTCTCTAATACTATTTGCTTCGTCAGAGTCATAATCCATTAGTATTTTCCACATATTATTTTCTTTGATAAGGATTACGTGAAATTGGCCGTAATATACCTGTTCCTTTTCCTGCTCTCTGGTTCTAATAAGCTTGTATATGCCTCTTTCACTGGCAATGGAGTCAGTATGTATCCTTTCAAAGAACCGCAATGAAATGGTATTAGAAATAGCATTTTCCCTGGCTCGTTTAAAATTTTTTTTATAATTGCCGATATAAGTTTCGTAATCCGATATTTTTTTTCCACCGGATATACGTATCAATTTCTTTGAATGAATTTCGGCCATTAGTTGATGATTTAACGAATCGAAAGCCTGGTAAAACTTAGCCCATACTTTATTAATTTCTTTTAAGCTGGTAAGAGATTGTGAATTTCCCTGATTTGTAAATAAAACCAAGGTTACTATAAAAAAGATAAGTTTTTTAAACATATTATTTTCTTTGAATTATTGCTAATCAAACGTACTTCTTTAAGAGCAAAATTAAAATAAGCCGATCTGATTACTTTGATGTTTATCAAACAAGGTAAAATTTAATTTTGGATATACCACATTTTTGAGGTATAATTTTTTAGCTAATTTAAATTGCATACTTATTTGCTCGGCAAATTTCCCCTCTCCGCGCATTCGTTTATCAAATCGACTATCGTTTAAAGAACCGTTATGGCAATCTTCAATTTGGTGTAGTATTTTGTTTGCTTTGTCAGGGTATGTTTTTTTTACCCAGTCCGTAAAAATTTTTCCAATGGTCCCGTTTAAGCGAACGACCGTATAAGCAACAGATTTAGCTCCTAATCCGGCAACTGTTTTTACTAACTTTAAAATTTCATGATTGTTGATGGCCGGAATAATAGGTGCCATCATAACATTGACGGGAATTCCGTTTTCAGATAAAATTTCAACAGTTTGCAGTCTTTTTTTGATGGTAGCTGTTCTGGGCTCTAAAACTCGCCGGGTGTCTTCGGATAAAGATGTGATAGAAATATTAACATGAATCAGATTCATAGATGCCATTTCTTTCAATAGGTCCAGATCGCGTAAGATCAAAGCATTTTTAGTGATCATACTTGTCGGGTGTTTTAATTTCAGCAAAACCTTTAGCATGCTTCTGGTAATTTCCAATTTTTTTTCAATAGGTTGGTAACAATCCGTATTTCCTGAAAACATAATGCTTTGTGCTTTCCAGTTTCTACTTCGTAATTTTTGTTCTAGTAGTTCCGGAGCATTGGCTTTATACAAGATTTTTCTTTCAAAATCCAAACCGGCAGAATATCCCCAATACTCATGGCTATTTCTGGCGTAACAATAAATACAGCCGTGTTCACAACCTTGATAAGGGTTCATAGAATACATAAGCCCTATATCCGGACTCGTTACCTTATTTATAATCGTTTTCGGAAAAATCTCCAAATAAGTGGTTTTGTTGCTATCTGCACGCTCATTTTCCAGTTCGCAATAGTTTAAAAAATCATTCCGTATAATGTGCTCATGTTGTAGAAACCGATTATGGGTGTTTAGTTGTGCACCGCGCCCTTTATACCTCATAGCTATAACAAAAATAAATTAGAAATTAATGTTAGTTATTAGAATTTAAACAGTGTCAAATGAAATGTATGTTGAACTAAATTCCAGAGAAAACAACATCGTCAAAAATTACTCAAAATAACCCTTATAAAGATACATCAGAAAACCTAATAAAATACAAATTGTTGATAAGTTTACTGAATTTTTCAGGAGCAAAATGAAACACTTCTGGTTTTATTCAATAAATAAAAATCGGCTAAAACAAAAGCAGTAAGAGCTTCTACAATGGATACGGCTCTCGGAACCACACAAGGGTCATGTCTTCCTTTTCCGGAAATATGGGTTTCTTCGCCTTTGGCATTAATGGTAGGTTGATCTTGCATGATAGTAGCCACAGGTTTAAAAGCTACCCGGAAATAGATATCCATCCCGTTGCTAATTCCTCCTTGGATCCCCCCGGACAAATTAGATTGTGTGGTGCCATCGGCATTAAAAATATCATTGTGTTCACTACCTTTCATTCTGGATCCGCAAAATCCGCTGCCAAACTCAAAACCCTTTACTGTATTGATAGAGAGCATTGCTTTTCCCAGTTCGGCATGTAGCTTTTGAAAAACAGGCTCTCCCAGGCCAACAGGTATATTTTGCGCTATGCAGGTAATGGTACCCCCAATCGTATCTCCGGTTTTTCTGATTGCTTTGATTTTTGATATCATTTTTTCAGCAACAGCAGTATCCGGACACCGGACATCATTACTTTCGGTTTTGGAAAAATCTAATTTCTGGTATGGTTTTTCTATAAAAATATCACCTACCGAAGAAGTAAAAGCATTGATATGAATATCCGAGATCAACTGTTTGGCGAGGGCACCGGCAACTACCCAGTTAGCAGTTTCCCTTGCGGAACTCCTGCCTCCGCCTTTGTAATCTCTGATGCCAAATTTTTTATCATAAGTAAAATCGGCATGAGAAGGCCTGTATGTGTTTGTATTATGAGAATAGTCCTTTGACTTCTGATTGGTGTTTTTAATGAGAAACCCGATAGGAGCACCCGTAGTTTTTCCTTCAAAAATACCGGACAAAAATTCAACAGTATCCGGTTCTTTACGCTGTGTAACAATCTTAGATTGCCCAGGTTTTCTTCTATTTAACTCGGTTTGAATAGCATCTAAATTCACTGCTAATCCGGCAGGAAATCCATCGATAATTCCACCAACAGCCACTCCATGCGATTCACCAAACGTAGTAAGTTTCAGAAGATTTCCAAAAGAATTAAAAGCCATTAAAAAAGGTTATAAATTTCACGCGCTAAGATACTATAAAAATCAGGAAACCATAACTTGACAGCCATAGCAGATACCATAAAGATCAGTACTTTTTTCACCAACCCATCTCCTTTATGTACCGACCACCTGCTCATGACCCATCCGCCGGAAGCATTCCCAACAGATAATATGAGTCCGTACTTCCAGTTTATCTGATTATTAAATGCAAAAACAGCTACTGCAGTACAGCTATATACCAGCGCAACAAATACCTTAATGGCATTGCTTTTTACTAAAGAAAAACGATGGATTCCCGATAAGAATAATAGCATGATAAAACCAACTCCGGCCTGAATAAAACCACCATATAGCCCTACAAAGAAAAAAGCAAAGATTCCCCAGCGGGAATATTTTCCGGTAATGCGTTCTGCCGTATTTTTTGTAGAAGATTTGGGTTTAAAAGCCATATATGCTACAATTAAGATCATAATGGCAGCTAAAATCTTATTGAATATTTCTCCCCGAATATGAACTCCACCTAAAGCACCGATAATTGCCCCTACGGATGCAGACACAGCTAGGTAAATACTAAAAGGAAAAGCAGAAACCCCTTTACTTTGGAAGCCTTTTACGGCAAAAATATTCTGAATAATAATTGCAATCCGGTTAGTTCCGTTAGCTACATTAGGAGGAAGCCCTAAAAAAATAAGCATCGGTAAAGTTAATAAAGAACCTCCGCCTGCCACAATGTTAATGGCTCCGGCTATAAAACCGATAACCATTAAAAAAACAAAGTCTGACATGAGAAATATTATAACGGCAAATGTATTTATTTATATTAAGAACTCATCTTGACTTTTTCTATTTCCTAAAAAATGACTGAAATTCACCTATATTTCTTTACTTTTCTTACCTGTAGCGCTGCTATAGCTTTCAAAAAGCGCCTTATCTAGTTAAATTTCAGCTCATCTTCGGTTAAAAACAAAAAGTCAAGATGAGTTCTAAAACTGCTTATACATAATGGATTTTAAAAAAGATAAAAATGTTTTTAGAAAACAAAAAAGCTTTCTATCTTTGCCGTTCGTTAAAGAGAAATAGGTAATATACAGGAGAAATGGCAGAGTGGTCGAATGCGGCAGTCTTGAAAACTGTTGACTGTAACAGGTCCGGGGGTTCGAATCCCTCTTTCTCCGCTAGGATTTATAAATCTATGTTTTTCAGGAATTTATAAATCCTAAAATTTTTAAAATACACAAATCGTACGCAGATTTAGTTGATTGACATTTCCACAAACACTTTAATTTAAAAGCAAATTAAAATGTTAAAGTCAATTTACTCAAAGCCGAAATTTTAGATGTTGATGTAAGATACTTATTTAATTAGTATCAAAACAAATAAAAGAATCTAAAGGCGAGGTTCAAAATATTATCAATCAATTAGGGCGTGTTAACACTAAACGAGAATCATGGATTTTTCAGCTATTTTTTTGGATTTTGAGGCAGTTTTTGCAAAACATAGCCGAGCTACGTTTAAAAAAACTAACGAAAAAAGGCAGAAAAAGAGCAAAAAAGACAATTTTTGGCTTAGTGTTAACACGCCCTAGATAACTTTAAAAGCTAAATTGTAATGAACAAGTATACTAAATTAGATGCTTTAAAAGATCGTTTAAATGAATATCGTAAAAACGAACACTCAAAAGTTACAAAAGCTTTGGAAATTGAATATACCTGCGAGAGTAATAAAATTGAAGGAAATACTCTAACACTTCAAGAAACCGCCTTAGTAGTTGAAAAGGGTTTGACAGTTGGCGGTAAAACAATGACAGAACACTTAGAGGTTATCAATCATACCCAAGCCATAGATTATATTAAAGAACTCGCAGCATCTAAAAATACTATTTCCGAAAGAGATATTTTACAAATTCACAGCTTAATACTACAAGGAATTGACAAACCAAATGCCGGATCTTATAGAAAAATACCCGTTATTATAAGCGGTGCAAAGCACAAACCTCATCAACCTTTTTTAGTGCCAAAACAAATGGAAGATTTAATGTTTTGGTACAATGAGAATAAAGAGGTCTTACATCCTGTTGAATTGTCTGCTGAAATGCACGAAAGATTGGTTACTATACATCCTTTTATTGACGGTAATGGTAGAACTTCAAGGTTATTAATGAATTTAATTTTGCTTCAAAATGGTTATCCTATTGCCATTTTAAAAGGTGATGATAAAAGTAGGCTGGAGTACTATAATGCTCTTGAAATAGCTCAAACAGAAAATAATAAAAAAGTATTTATTGATCTGATTACTGCAACTATTCAAGATACTATAACGCGTATTTTATCAATATTTGAGTAGTATATTAAGATTATTGCTACATTTTTCCCTATGAAAATATTTTGAAAAAATTATTCTTCGATCAACTTTGATTTTATACTGATTACCTGAATATATAATTTTTTTTCGCCTATTGATTTTATTCGGGTCAACGACAATTTATGGGGATTGATTATTTTAGATGCATAAAAAAAGACGATGCATTTAGAATTATTAGCATCTATCCTCCCTCAAGATTTATTACTTCATTTTGATATTGTATTTTTTGAAGAATTAGGAGATATTTCAGTTAAAAAGGATGCTTTTCACATTTATTTAGAAGAGAAGAATATTCTACCAGAGGGTTACTCAAAGGGTAATTATGAGTCCAAAGGTTTTATTAGCAGTAAACAGATTCAAGATTTTCCCATACGCGGTAAAGCAGTTTATCTACATATAAAAACAAGACGATGGCGAGATAAGAAGACTAAAAAGGGAGCGATTAAAAATGATTATTCATTCATTGCAGAAGGTTCTAAATTAACGTCAGAACTTTCTGATTTTTTAAAAGCTACAGGTAGAGGCCCGAGAAGATACGATCAGTAATATAGCGAGTTATTACGGTATTTACCCACGAACTTTACAACGCCATTATAAGAAACAGATAAGTGGGTTTGATAGTTGGAATCAAAAGCCCCATTGTGAAGATTATCTTATTTATCCGAAGAATATAGGAGAGTATTTAAGTCTTGATGAAGTAAGTCTATCTAAAGGTGAACTTTATACCTATTTGACCAACAAGAACGGACGAAGTAAACAAGGAACTTTAGTGGCTTGTGTAAAAGGAATTAAAAGTGATGATATTATTACTGCTATTGAAAGAATACCCTTAGAACAACGCAAACAAGTCAAAGAAGTAACTTTAGATATGGCAAATAATATGAATTTAACAGCTAAGATTTGTTTTCCAAATGCTAAAATTGTTACCGATAGATTTCATGTGGTAAAACTGGTAACAGAAGCTTTACAGCATGTTAGAGTACAGCATCGGTGGAAAGCAATAGAAGATGAAAACAAAGAGCAGAATTATTATGTAATCTTTATCCAAACATCCAACAAGCCTATAAACACACTTTAGAATTTAGAAGCATTTATCAAGAAAAATGTAAAGTAAAAGCCAAACAACGATTTGAACATTGGTTTGAGGATACAGAAAAATTGGAATTTAAAAATTTCAATACAGCAATGAACAGTATTAAACATCATTTTAATACCATCTTAAACTTTTTTTACAATAGGAATACAAATGCAAATGCAGAGTCTTTTAATTCAAAAATAAAACGGATCAGTCACAAAAGTTGTGTGTGAGTTCAGATGAAGATTAATTGTTAATTGAAGATTGAATGAAGTGTGTCTTTGCGAGTGAAACGAAGCAATTAGGGATCAGGGTCAAAAGTTTTGTGTGGATTGAATTAAAGTTTTGATCTTTGTAAAAAAAAACAGAGATTGGAATTATCCTTAGACCTTTTAAAATTCATCTTACCTGAGATGCTCGTAGAACATTTTGATTTGGTAAGACACACTCATCGAAATGAGGAACTTCATTTGTATTTTGAAGAGCGTAATGTTGTTCCTAAAGAAGTCATAAATCCTAATGTAATTGCTCATGGTTTCCACAAAGAGATTACTATTGAAGACTTTCCTTTGCGTGGAAACACTGTGTATCTTCACGTAAGGCGACGTAGATGGTTAGATAAAGAGACTAGGCAAATCATTCAAAGAGATTGGAATCTAGTAGCTCAGGGAACTCGCATGACAGGTGAGTTTGCTGCTTTTTTAAAAGAGATTAGTCGATACTGAGAAGAGTGATTGCAAAACCATTGCAAGAATCTATGGCGTGAATGGGAAGAAGTTCCAAAGGCAGTATCGAGATTATTTGAGTGAGTTTAAACAGTGGAAGGAAAAGTCTCATGCCAAAGAGTGGTTGATCTTCCCTGAGAATATAGGAACTCGATTATCTATCGACGAAGTAGCCTTATCAAAAGGAGAACTCTACACCATCGTTACCAATAAAAAAGCTAAAGGAAAGAAAGGAAGTATTGTGGCGATCATAGCTACTACCAAAGCAGAACCTATTATCAAACACCTATTTAAAATCTCATCTGCGAAAAGAAACAAGGTCAGAGAAATTACCCTAGATATGGCGAACTCCATGAAGCTGATTGCCAAACGGTGTTTCCCCAAAGCCATACAAGTAACCGATAGATTCCATGTACAGAAACTAGCTCTAGAAGCACTTCAAGAAATTAGGATCAAACATCGATGGGAAGCCATAGATACAGAAAATGAACGGATCAAACTTGCCAAAACCAATAACAAAGAATATTACCCTGAAATATTAGAAAATGGAGATACCATAAAGCAACTCTTGGCTAGAAGCAGATACTTACTCTACAAAGCACCAAGTAATTGGACAGAAGATCAAAGAGTAAGAGCTAACATCCTCTTTAAAAGATATCCTGATATCAAAACAGCTTTTAAGCTCGTACAAGGACTTAGAAATATCTTCAACACAGCAAACTCAATACAAGTCGCTTATACAAAACTAGCGCATTGGTATAAAGATGTAGAACAAACAGCATACAAGGCTTTTAATACCATAGCAAACTCTATCAGGCTTAACTATAGATCAATATTGAATTACTTCATTAATAGAAGTACTAATGCAGCGGCAGAATCTTTCAATGCCAAAATCAAAGCCTTTAGATTACAATTTAGAGGGGTCAAAAACACAGAATTCTTCCTCTATAGATTAACTACAATTTTTGCATAAACACAACAATTAGTCTTGATCCAATAAAACTCTTTAGAGCCAATCAAAGAGGCGTAAGAGATACACAATTTTTCCTCTTTAGACTTGAAAAATTATTCGCTTAATACCCATAAAATTTACTTGAGCCAATTTACTCCGGTCATTAAAGGAGCCCGGCACGTTTACCTAAACGACAAAAAGGAATATACGGTTACTATGGAAGGCGTTGAAACAGGAGCTGTAAACTGGTTTGCCAACAGTGCGTACAACAGGAGTCGAACCTGCACATCCTAATCGGATACAAGCCCCTCAAGCTTGCGCGTCTACCAATTCCGCCATGTACGCAGTATAATAAATGGGCATAAAGAGGCAAATATAAGCATTGTAATGGATAACCATATTATAATGTATGAATTTTACGATATTTGCCGAAATTCACATAATGAAACTAGTTCTCTTAGGATATATGGGAAGTGGAAAAACAGTCATAGGGAAAATACTATCTGACAAATTGTTTTTACCTTTTATTGATTTGGACAGGTATATTGTTGAAAAAGAACATGCATCCATAGCAGAAATATTTAAGACCAAAGGAGAGGTTTACTTTAGAAAAATAGAACATCAATACTTAAAAAAACTACTCTCTTCCAATGAAAACTTTGTGCTGTCTTTAGGAGGAGGAACCCCCTGTTATGCCGGTAATATGAACTTGATTACAAATACTCCTGCCATTACATCGATATATTTAAATGCGAATATCTCTACATTGACAAATAGATTGCGGGAAGAAAAAGAGAAAAGACCTTTAATAGACAAACTTCAGGACAGAGATCTTACGGAATTTATTGCCAAACATTTATTTGAAAGAAACCACTTTTACGAACAAGCGACATATAAAACGGATGTGAGTAATAAAACCATAAAAACTGTTGTTACGGAAATCAGAATACTGTTACATTAAATATGCAATAGCCATATCTTCTTTAAATTCCACATGGATGTGTTCTTGAGTTGAAGTTGAAAGAGACAACCCTTTAAAATCGGCCTTAACAGGGTATTTTTTGTGATTTCTATTTACTAAAACCGCTGTTTTAAACTGTTTTAACGAAACCTCAAGAAAATGCTTTACTCCATAAATTAACGTGCTACCGGAGTTTAAAACATCATCCACCAAAACTAATGACTTATTTGCATAAACACTACTGGGAATACTGGTTTTAATTTCTTTTAACGGCTTTTTTTTATCAATAAATACCTCACATAACAGAATATCAATAGAAGTTATTTCGTTTAAAATGGATGTTAACTTATTTGCAAATATATACCCGTTTCCGTTAATTCCTGCAATGACTATTTCTTCTTCCTTACCATTGCTTTCTAAAATTTGATAGGCAATTCTTCTGGTTTTTTGTTTAATCTGTAATGATGTGAGTATGATATTTCTATTTGCAGCCATATTCATTTTCTAGTTTAATTCATTGTAATTATCAATATCTCTTCTGTCTTTTTTAGTAGGTCTGCCTGTTCCTTTTTTCCTGTAATAATCTTTAGTGTATTTCAATAGTTCGGTTTTAGTAAACTCTTCTGTAGATGTTTTATCTTTTCTATACAAATCCACTAATTTGGCACCCACTCTGCTTTCCGGAGTTCCTAATACTTCAATAGTATAATTTATTTGGTTTTTTCTTATTGTAACAACCTCATTTCCAAATACTTCTTTAGACGGCTTTACGATAACGTCATGAATTCTCACAAGCCCTTTTTTACAGGCTTCCGTGGCCATATTTCTTGTCTTAAAATAACGAATACACCAAAGATATTTATCGATTCTCATAAAAAAAGTTAAAAAATAAGGTTTCCTTTTTTACAAAGGTATAAAATTGGTAAATTGTGCGCTCTAATTATTAATACTATAATGATAAAATATAAACATATATTCGTCGCGGTTGCACTAGCAGCTTTAGTATATGCTTGTGGTAGGAATAATACATCAGCGGTAGATAATTTTGATCATGCTACTCAAGCCATCATAGATAATGATACCATCATAAAGTTCTTAACAAATCATTATTTTGATGAGACGATGGATTCAATCAGACCGATAGATGCCGGCCAAATGGCTTTAATCAACGATAGTAGGTTAAGCAGTCAACAGGTTACTGAAAGTGATGTAAATTATACGTTATATACTTTTACAAATAGAATTGGAACACCTGATCCCGTGAAAGGCTTTCCGACAGTTATGGACTCTGTACTGACAAAATACCAAGGGTATTATCTGAATACTGCCACAACACAAATATATTTTGATAGAAGCCTTCCTGCCATTTGGTTTACTTTAAATGGGGTGATACGAGGATGGACCCATGGGTTTACGGGTTTTAAAGGAGGTAGAAATATTACGAATAACGGGCCAATTACTTATGAAAATGAAGGGAAAGGTATTTTGATTATGCCTTCGGGTTTGGCATATCGGAATATTGGAACAACAACCATACCTTCAAACAGAGCTTTGGTTTTTTATATCAGATTACTGGATTTGGTTGAAAATACCGATCATGACAATGATTCCATTCCTTCTATTTTAGAAGATCCTGACGGAGACGGTGATCCGCGTAACGATGATACGGACGGTGATGGCGTACCCAATTTTTTTGATGCGGATGATGATAATGACGGAGTACGCACATCCGAAGAAGATGCAAATTCAAACGGAGACCCTACCGATGATGATACGGACGGAGATGGAACTCCTGACTATTTAGATTCGGACAATACGGAATAAATAGTTTTTAAAAAAAGTAGTAGTTATTTTCTGGCTAAAACCTTTTCCACCGCAGTTATTACGGCAGTGTCATTAATAGTATATTTTTCCATTAACTGAGCAGGTGTGGCAGACTCACCAAAAGTATCGTTTACGGCTACAAATTCCTGAGGCGTTGGCATGTGCAAACTTAGACATCCGGCAATACTTTCTCCCAATCCGCCAAACTTATTGTGCTCTTCTGCAGTAACAATGCAACCGGTTTTAGCAACCGATTGTAAAATAATGCCTTCATCTAGGGGTTTAATCGTATGAATATTGATGACTTCCGCATGAATCCCTTTTTGTTCTAACTGCTCCGCAGCCATAAGAGATTCCCATACCAAATGACCCGTTGCAACAATAGTCACATCTGTTCCTTCTGACAGTAACATCCCTTTTCCGATTTTGAAAGGGACATCAGTCGGCATAAATACCGGAACAGCAGGCCTGCCAAACCTTAAATAAACAGGGCCTTGATAATCAGCAATGGCAATGGTTGCTGCTTTGGTCTGATGATAATCACAGGTATTAATTACGGTCATTCCGGGTAACATTTTCATCAATCCTATATCTTCTAAAATTTGATGAGTTGCTCCGTCTTCTCCTAAAGTTAATCCGGCGTGAGAAGCACATATTTTTACATTCTTATTTGAATATGCAACAGACTGCCTGATTTGATCGTATACTCTGCCTGTGGAAAAATTAGCAAATGTCCCTGTAAAAGGAATCTTACCTCCGATGGTCATGCCCGCAGCAATCCCCATCATATTCGCTTCTGCAATTCCTACCTGAAAAAATCGTTCCGGATGGTTCTTCTTGAACGTATTCATCTTTAAAGAACCTGTTAAATCCGCACATAAAGCCACCACATTTGGATGTGTTTCTCCTAATTCGGTTAAACCATCTCCAAATCCGGATCTTGTATCTTTTTTTTCTGTATATACATATTTTTTCATCACTTGTTTTTATTCCTCATTTTGAATGTAAAAATAAACTATTATTCAGAGCTTTTTATAAAAGATATTAATTCTTTATACAATTTATGAACAGGCAACCCCATAACGTTGAAATAGTTTCCTTCTATTTTATAAACACCAGTCAAACCTATCCGATCTTGTATGCCATAACTCCCGGCCTTATCAAATGGTTGTTCATTTTTTAAATGATCATGGATTTCATCGTCGGAAAGTTCGGTAAAATAAACCTTTGTACAATCGTTTATTGTTTTTCGATTTTTACTGGTTTTTATACATACGGAAGTATACACTTCATGCATGTGATCAGATAACTTCTTTAACATCTGAAAAGCATCTTCATAGTCTTTTGGTTTTCCAATAGCTTTATTATCAAACCAGACAATGGTATCAGCTGTGATGAGGATTTCACGATCATTTAAATTTGTAAACGATTGGGCCTTTAATTGTGCCAAATAATCGGTAATGTCAGATTCTTTCAATGAATCGGGATATATCTCTTTTACTGCTTTTAATTGAATTGAAAAAGGGATATCCAATACTTTAAACAGTTGCTGCCTTCTCGGAGAGCCCGAAGCCAAAATGATATCATAATTTTGTAATTTTTGTCTTAGCATATGAGTTCGTTAATTAAAACTCTTTTTTATTCTGGCCAGGTTTCTTTTATTATCTCTATCTTTTATAGCTTCCCTTTTGTCGTGTAGTTTTTTTCCTTTGGCTAATGCTATTTCCAATTTTGCATAACCGTTGTCATTGATAAATAACCTCAAGGGAACAATGGTATTCCCTTTGATATCAATTTCTTTCTTTAAGCTCTTTAATTCTCTCTTATTTAATAGTAACCTACGTTCGCTTTTGGGCCGATGATTAAACTGATGTCCATAGATATATTCTTCTATATACATATTAACAACAAACAATTCACCTCTTTCATTAAATTCGCAAAAACTTTCTGTGATTCTGGCTTTATTTAAGCGGATGGATTTTATTTCTGTTCCGGTTAATTGAATCCCAGCCGTTAATTTGTCTAAAATCTCGTATTCAAACCAGGCTTTTTTGTTTTGTATGTTAATTCTTTTTTGCATAATCAGCTACAAATATAATCATATTGATACATTAGGAAATCTATATATATAGAACTCATTTAAACTTTTTCAATTTGCTAAAAAATTGCTGTTTTTAACTCTGTTTTTATCTTTTTTTCCTTCCGTAGCGCTATGCAACTCAAAAAAGCTTTCAACATATCTAAAAACTTCTAATGTTCGCTTAAATCCAAAAAGTTTAAATGAGCTCATACATTAACAAAAAATATAGCAAATTTTTGTTTCTTTCTTGTAATTTTACAAATGAAACTCGTTTAAATAAATCTATAATGAAACGTAGTAGCCTTTTATTTTTTTGTTTCCTTATGCTGTTTAATTGTAAAGAAATTTCTAAAAAATACACAGCACAGGAAATTATAGATAAAACGATAGCTGCTGCCGGTTCGGATAAAGCTGCCAATGCAGGTTTTGAAAGGTTTTTAAATAACAAGCGAATATATATCGCAGATAGTACTGCTATGAAATATAGCGAATCTGTTAATTCGGTTCATTACTTTGCGCTTTTGCCCTATGGTTTAAATGATGCCGCTGTTAAAAAGAAATTATTAAAACCGGTGGCTATTAAAGGAAAGGAGTACTATAAAATTGAGATTTCATTTGACAAAGAAAATGGTGGAAAAGACTTTGAAGATATTTTTATTTATTGGATTGATAAACAGAATTTTACAATTGATTATTTAGCGTATAAATTTCAAGTCAATGGAGGTGGGATGCGCTTTAGAGAAGCGACAGATGAAAACATTATAAACGGAATCAGGTTTGTGAATTATAATAATTATAAACCTAAAGAAGACACTGTGAGTATTTCTAATTTGGATCTTAGTTTTATGAACGATAAACTCATAAAACTTTCAGAGATTTATTTGGAAAATATAAAAGTTGCTTTTTTAGAAGAATGAAACCTTTGAATGAACTCATCTTGACTTTTTCTATTCCCTAAAAAATAACTGAAACTCACCTATATTTCTTTACTTTTCTTACCTGTAGCACTGCTATAGTTTTCAAAAAGTGCCTCATCTAGTTAAATTTCAGTTTATTTTCGGTTAAAAACAAAAAACCAAGGAGTTCAATAGTAATTTGGTATGAATTATTAGATTTGTTATTTATTTGAATACTATTGGAAGTTTTATGATAAAAAAAATACTCTTTTTATTTTTATTTGTCGGTAATTATACGCTATCTCAAAATACGGTAGGAACCATATCCGTAACGAATGAGGCTTATGATGGTTTTACTATTTTTTCAATTCACCAAAAAACGTATTTGATAGACAATTGCGGAAGGGTGATTCATGAATGGACGAGTGCATACCCTCCGGGAAATGCAGTCTATTTGCTCCCGAATGGAAATTTATTGAGAGCCAGTAGAAATGACGGAGAAAGTCAAATTTCTTTCGGAGGCAGAGGAGGAGTGATAGAGCTATTTGACTGGGATGGAAATTTAATTTGGCAATACGAATACAATACAGATGATTACAGACAGCATCACGACGTATATCCTATGCCTAGTGGCAATGTACTTATTTTAGCAGCTACCGTAATGACTCAAGCAGAAGCCATTCAGGCCGGAAGGGATCCAAGTTTATTAGATGATAACGAATTATACAATGAAAGGATTTTTGAAGTAGGACCGGTTGGTGCTAACCAAGCAAATGTAGTATGGGAATGGAATATCAAGGATCATTTAGTCCAGAATTTTGATAATACCAAAGATAATTTTGGTAGCATAGCAAGTAATCCGGGAAAATTAAATATCAATTTTTTAAATGGCAGTGGAGCAGGTGCAAATTGGTTACATATAAATTCAATACAATATTACGAGACCTTCGATCAAATAGTTATCAGTTCCAGGAACCTCAGTGAAATTTGGATAATAGACCATTCGACAACAACGGCGGAAGCTGCTTCGGGAAGTGGAGGTAATTATGGAAAGGGTGGCGACTTCTTATACAGATGGGGGAATCCGCAATCTTATGATCACGGGAATGAATCGGATAGAAAATTATATGGTCAGCATTACCCTCATTTTATTGAAAGCGGTCTGGTAGATGCTGGTAAAATTATTTTGTTCAACAATGGAAACGATCGGATACCTGCATTTTCAGAGGTATTTATTTTAGATACTCCAATGACAAGTCCCGGAGTGTACACATATAGTACATTAACTCCCTATGGGCCTATAAATCCGGATTATATATATGCGGATCCGACCAATAACCCTTCTGATTTTTATTCGCCCATTGTCAGTAGTGCACAACGCTTACCGAATGGGAATATTTTAGTTTGCCAGGGGAGTAGTGGCAGGTTTTTTGAATTAAATGCTAGCGATCAGATAGTATGGGAATACATCAATCCCATTCGTAACGATAATGGAGTTATTGCAAATCAAACAGAAAGTATATCTGCAAATACTACTTTTAGAGCAATCAAATATACCAGAACCTATGGAGCGTTTACCGGAAGAGATGTAACACCCGGACTACCCATAGAAGGAAATCCGGATTTGACTCCGTGTAATACATTAAGCGTTGACGAAGTAGTAATAGACGAGATCAAAATATATCCAAATCCTGCGAGTGATAAAATAACAGTGGCTACTTCAAGGGCAGTAGATAAAATAGAAATATATACCCTTTTAGGGAAAAAAATAAATGAAGTTTTATATACCAATGAAGCGGATTTGTCAAAGATCAAATCAGGTTTGTATTTAATTAAAATCTACGCCGATAATACGGTTATCACTAAAAAAATTATTAAGGAGTAGTATACTTTTTCTTATTTCATATCAATTTTTAAAAGTATATCTGTTGTTTTACCTTTGGTAATAGTAACGATGTACAAGTTTGAGTTATTTTGATCATCAATTTGCAGATACTTGTTTTTTCCTATTACCTTATTCACAAAAAAAGGGGTCGTATTGCTATGTCCTACAACTAATACTGTTTTTCCTTTAGTTTCAGATTTAAAAGCATCATTGTATATTTCTCCGGGATTGTATATAAAAACAGGAAGGTTTTTTGAATCAGCAGTAGGTTTGGCAGTTTGTTTTGTTCTGTGGTAGTCGGTAGTATAAATAGCGTCAAATTTCACATGGATAAACACTTCTTTCCATTTTTTTGCCCTTTGTAATCCCTTGGCATTCAAATTAGGATCTTTATTACTTGTATCTGTTCTTACTTTTTCCGCATGGCGAATAAAATAGTAAGTAGTAACATCACTATTTTGTGCTTGTACAATCAAACAGGTAAAAATGAAAGCAAATACTGTTACTATTTTTTTCATAATTGGGATTTAGATTATAATTGTAATTACCATATGCACTATTCAAAGTACTAATTTTTCTTTTAAATAGGAAGCCGTATAGGATTCTTTATTTTTTACAAGCTCTTCCGGGGTTCCCTGGAAAATTAATTGACCACCGTTTTTACCACCTTCCAAACCCAGATCAATAATATAATCGGCACATTTTATAAGTTCTATATTGTGTTCTATCACAATAATTGAATGTCCTTTTTCTATAAGTGCATTAAATGAGTCAATCAACTTTTTAATATCATGGAAATGCAAACCTGTTGTAGGTTCATCAAAAATAAACAAGGTTTTTTCTTTTGTATGACCTTTTACTAAAAAAGAAGCTAGTTTTATTCTCTGAGCTTCGCCACCGGAAAGGGTGGAAGAAGATTGCCCTAACTGAATATACCCCAAGCCTACGTCTTGTAGAGGCTTTAATTTTTGGGAAATTTTAGTTTTCAGGTGTTCCGAAAAAAAGGAGATGGCATCATCAATGGTTAAGTTTAATATGTCATCAATGGTTTTATCATAGAAGGTAACCTCCAAAATGTCTTTTTTAAAACGTTTGCCATGACATGTTTCGCATTCCAAATGCACATCAGCCATAAACTGCATTTCAATGGTTACTGCTCCTTCCCCTTTACAAACTTCGCATCTGCCGGCTTCCACATTAAACGAAAAGTGTTTTGGCTTATAATCCCTGATTTTTGCTAATTTTTGATTTGAAAACAGAACCCTGATATCGTCATATGCTTTGATATAGGTAACAGGATTAGAACGAGAAGATCTGCCAATGGGGTTTTGGTCGATAAATTTTATATATTTTAAATTTTCAAAACTACCTGAAATACTCGTATGTTGCCCAATTTTATCTCCATATCCTTTTAACTTTTTTTGCATAACAGGGTATAAAATTTTCTTTACCAAAGTGCTTTTTCCACTCCCCGAAACTCCAGTAATAACACATAGAGAATGTAAAGGAAAAGTAACATCAATATTTTTTAGGTTATGTTCTCTTGCACCTGTAATCCGAATGTGATTTTTAGAAGTTCTCCTTTTTCCGGGAATTTCAATGTTGAGTTTTTTTGAAAGGTATTTCCCTGTTAATGAGTCCGATGTTATGATTTCATTATAGGTGCCTTGTGCAACTATAGCCCCTCCATAGGTTCCTGCTTCAGGGCCAATATCAATAATATAATCGGCTTCTTTCATGATATCTTCATCATGTTCTACTACGATTACCGTATTTCCCAAATCACGTAACTCTTTTAAAACCTGAATGAGGCGTTCCGTATCTCTTGGATGTAGCCCGATGCTGGGTTCATCTAAAATATACATAGACCCCACCAGGCTGCTTCCCAAAGATGTAGTCAAATTAATTCGTTGACTTTCTCCTCCCGAAAGCGTATTTGAAGTCCTGTTTAAAGTCAAATAACTCAAACCAACATTACTCAAGAATGTCAGTCGACTGTTAATTTCTTTCAATAAGCGTGCTCCAATTTGTTTTTCATTCGCATCCAAAGTTAGATTTTTGAAGAAAACAGCTAACTCGTCTAATGGTAAGGTCACCAGGTCAGAAATGGTTTTACCGTTCATTTTTATGAAATCAGTTTCTTTACGCAGTCTGTTTCCAAGGCAATCCCTACATACGGTTTTGCCTCTGTAACGAGATAGCATTACCCTATTCTGTATCTTATAACTTTTTTCTTCGAGTGCTTCAAAGAAATGATCAATGCCAAAAAAATCTTTATTGCCGGACCAAACTAATTTTTTCTGTTCATCTGACAATTCAAACCAAGGTTTGTGGATAGGAATATCAAATTTATACGCATGATTTATGATTTCATCTTTATAATGCTTATATGCATCTGTCCGAAAAGGGAAAATAGCATCTTCATATATGGATAAGCCTGTATTGGGTATTACTAAGTCCTCATCAATACCAATGACGTTCCCGTAACCTTCGCAAGTAGGACAGGCTCCATACGGATTGTTGAAGCTAAATAAATGAATGTTAGGTTCTAAAAAAGTAATTCCATCTAACTCAAACTTATTGGAAAATTCAGTACAACTTTTAGAATCTGGTGCTTCCACAACACAAATTCCCTTGCCTTCAAAAAAAGCGGTTTGTACGGCATCTCCTAATCTGTTTAAAAAATTTTCATCAGATCTTACAATAACCCTGTCTATGACGAGAAAAAAAGGCTTTTTGCCTTGATATTCTTTTACGGGAAATTCATCAATTCTATAGATAGTGTTTTTATATTTTAGGCGAGCATATCCTTGTTGTATAAGGGTTTGTAGTACAGTATCCAGCTTTCTGTTTTCAATCGTAATGGGTGCTAGTAACAACAATTTTGCTCCTTCTTCAAACGTTTTTATAAAGTTAACAACATCGGTAACCGTATGCTTTTTTACCTGTTTTCCGGAAATAGGGGAATACGTTTTACCAACCCTGGCATACAATAATTTTATATAATCATAAATTTCAGTAGATGTTCCAACAGTAGATCTTGAATTGGCGGTATTGACCTTTTGCTCTATTGCAATGGCAGGGGCAATTCCTTTTATATAATCCACTTTGGGCTTATGCAATTTTCCCAGGAATTGACGAGCATAAGAAGATAAGCTTTCTATATATCGCCTTTGGCCTTCTGCATATAACGTATCAAAAGCTAAAGATGATTTTCCCGAGCCTGATAAACCGGTAATAACAATTAATTTGTTTCTGGGAATTACAACATTGATATCTTTTAAGTTATGGAGTTTAGCTCCCTTGATAACAATATTTTTTTTAGGGTCAGCTATGGCAATATTTTGAGGAATCATCTAATTAAAATACAACGGCAAAATTACCCTTTTTTGACTAAGAAGTTTATATATTCTAATATTTTTTGTTAAAAAATTGCAATTGTAAAAAATATTGTTCATTTTTGTATAAATATCTGTTAAATTTAAACACATTATAGCAAAATAACTACTTTTAAAATTGTCAAATTAATAACCGATAAGCCTCTCGGGCTTTCTAAAAAGTAGTGTAATATGTGTACAAATTCAAATTCCGACAGCACTTTGGTAAACGATTATATTAAGGGTAATGAATTTGCCTTGGAAATTCTTATCAAAAGACACCAGCAACGTATATATAGCTTTATATATAATAAAGTTCAGGATAGAGATATAACAGAAGATGTTTTTCAAGATACTTTTATAAAAGTAATTAAAACCTTAAAAAGAGGAAATTATAATGAAGAAGGGAAGTTTCTACCTTGGGTAATGCGTATTTCCCAAAATTTGATTATAGATCATTTTAGAAAATCCAATAGAATCCCTTCTTTTAAGAATACAGATGGATTTGATATATTCTCTGTGTTGAGTGATAATGATTTAAACGTAGAGAAAAAGATTATAAAAGAGCAAATTTACACGGATGTAAGGGTTCTGATTGAGGAGTTGCCGGACGATCAAAAAGAAGTATTACTAATGCGTATATATAAAGATATGAGTTTCAAAGAAATCAGTGAAAATACAAGTGTTAGCATTAATACTGCTTTGGGAAGAATGCGGTATGCATTGATCAACCTGAGGAAAATAATAGAAAAGCATAAAATTGTTTTGGTAAATTGATACTAAAATAAAACCTGCCTCGTTATATCATTGAAAGATAATAACTAAACTTTAGTACATGACAAAAAATATAATTAATTGATTATCAGTAAATTAAATGTTAAATAATTAAAATAAAGCATTGATTTTCAGTATATTAGAAGAATAACATCACTCATTTTTCTAATGAAAAAAACCAATGCTTCCACTAAAAGTAGTGAATTAAATTCAGTTTTAAGTTCTCATTTCCAAGGTAAGATCAATTTGGCAAGAATCAAACTCATATCACATTTCATTATCGCCCTCTGTAAGGTACAGACAGTTACCTTTGAAAAGGTAGCCAACGCTTTTGAGACCTCAGTAGATTCGAAGTCATCACTCAGACGTATTCAAAGATTTATTGCTGATTATTCGTTGGATGGAGATTTGATCGCTCGTCTTATATTTAGTCTCCTTCCTAAGCAAGAGGGATTGATCTTGAGTATTGATAGGACCAATTGGAAGTTTGGTCAGACCAACATCAACATTTTTAAGTTGGGAGTTGTCTATAAAGGTGTTGCCTTCCCATTGTTATTTACTATGTTAGATAAGCCAGGGAACTCTAACAGTCAGGAGCGTATTGATCTTGTGAATCGTTTCATAAGACTTTTTGGCAAAGATGTTATTAAATCCATTGTAGCCGATAGAGAGTTTGTAGGTAATCATTGGTTGGATTTCTTGAATACAAATGGAATCAAATATTATATCCGCATTCGAAACAACTTTAAGGTAGAGCTTCCTGATAAGAACAAAACCATCAAAGTATTTCACTTGTTTAATCCACATAAGATCAATGAGTTTGTGTATTATCCTAAAATTGTACGTGTTAATGGTCAGCTTTGTTTCCTTTCCGGATGCAAGTTGTACCCAAAAAATGGAAAGCCTGATTTCTTAATCATTGTATCGTTCAACGCTCCTGATAAGGCCTTTGAACAATACAAAGAACGATGGCAGATAGAGATGTGTTTTAAAGCAATGAAAGCCAGTGGCTTTGATATTGAAAACACACACCTGCAAGATATTAAGCGTATTGAAAAATTAGTACTGCTTGTAATGATGGCTTTCGTATGGTGTTACAAAGTTGGTATATATTTACATCAGATTAAGCCTATCAAAATAAAAAAGCATGGAAGAATGGCTAAAAGCATATTCAAATATGGATTAGATTATATCGCTTCTGTGCTATTAAACCCTGTAAATCAAAACAATATGAACTTGACTAAATTTTTGTCATGTACTTAGAACTAAACTCTAATATTTATGGGGCAAATTTACTTTAAAAAGCCTTCCGGTTTTAGGAAGCAACCGAAAAAAGAAACAATTTAATTTTTGATTAACTTTTCAAAATCGTTAAAAGTTGTTAAAACCAAATCAAACCATCTCGTTGAATTGAATTTGAATTAATACCAAAAAAAGTCTTGACAGAAGTTAAGGCTTTTTTTATTTGTTTACGGCGAATTTGAATTATTAGCATTAGCAATTTTAAGTAATGTTTTTAAAGATGGGTTTGCACGACCAGTCTCAATTCGTTGGAATGCATTTTCTTCCATGTTTGATTTTACTGCAAGATATTATATTATTTTAACGACTATTTTTTTTGTAATAATCACCTAATACGGATTTTCTGCCTATTGTTTTAGTAATGATATCATTATCTAAATTCCAACCCCTTGCCTGTGAGTATTCTCTCCCGTAATAAATAATTTGTAAATGTAATTTGTTCCATATTTCCTTAGGAAATAAACGTTTTGCATCTCTTTCGGTTTGTATAACGCTTTTGCCATTCGTAAAATTCCACCGATATAATAACCTGTGAATATGTGTATCAACAGGAAATGCAGGTACTCCAAATGCTTGACTCATCACAACGCTTGCTGTTTTATGCCCAACACCCGGTAATGCTTCCAATGCTTCAAAACTCTTTGGGACCTCACCGTTGTGTTTATCGATCAGTATATGAGACAGCCCGTATATACCTTTGGATTTCATAGGAGATAAACCGACAGGCTTTATAATTTCCCGGATTTCTTCTACGGATAACTTTACCATATCATACGGGTTATCTGCCTTTGCAAATAAGAGCGGAGTAATTGTATTAACACGTGCATCTGTACTTTGTGCCGACATTAATACGGCAATTAACAATGTATACGGGTCTTCATGATCTAGAGGAATTGGCGTTTCCGGGTATAGTTTTTCCAATGTATCAATTACAAATTGAACCTTCTCTTGCTTTGTCATTTTATACGATATTATAAAATTAAAAGTACAAAGTTTATAGAGTTGAGCAGGTTTATTTTTTAAAAAAGTTTTTAGGATACTTTTTAACTTTTTAACTTTCCGCTTTTATAATTTTTATCATCAAAAAAATGACAAGATTACAAATAGGTGACGCAGCCCCAAATTTTGAAGCAAAAGATAGCGAAGGAAACACCATTAAATTAAGTGATTATACAGGTAAGAAACTGGTTATTTTCTTTTACCCAAAGGCAGATACTCCCGGTTGTACTGCTGAAGCTTGTAACCTAAAGGATAACTATCACACATTCCTGGCCAAAGGATATGACGTATTGGGAGTGAGTGCCGATACTGCCAGAAAACAACATAACTTTATCAAAAAATACGAATTGCCTTTTCCGCTATTGGCAGATGAAGATAAAGCAGTGATCCATGCTTTTGATGTATGGGGACCTAAAAAGTTTATGGGTAGAGAATTTGACGGGATTCACAGAACCACTTTTGTAATTGATGAAAAAGGAGTTATTGAGGATATCATTTTAAAAGTAAAAACAAAAGATCATACTGCCCAGATATTGAAATTTTGAAATATTGAACTTTGAAATAATACCAGTTATTATTAAACCTGCTATTTTCTTAAAAATACTCTATCATTGAAAAATAGTGATATCAAAATTTTATTGTTTTTATTTTGGGTTGACACGTGTTTTTTTCTCCTTGATAAAATTTGTAACTGATTTGGACAAAACAATTAAAAATGAAAAAATACTGTTATATATTTGGATATCAAGAATTATTTTTACAGGTTTGCTATAGCAAATGAAATAAAAGGGCTATGGTTTAAAAAAAATTGAAACCAATTAAATTTTAATAACCCCTATACCTTTTCAGACGTCTTGTTTTGTTGTACGATTTTTAACACCGCCTTTTTTTGAATAAAACAAAAAGGCATAAACCGGGCAGTACATAAATATTTATTGTTCCGGTATGAAACAGAGGCATACTAAGAAATGTCTGTAAAAAAATATCCGGTAGTTGTAGTTTGTGTGGACACAACAAAACCGGTGCGTATTAACTAATTTAAACAATTTTAAATCATGAAAATGAAAAAAACTTCATTCATCAAAATCGGGGTCTTCGTCTTTAGTCTATCTTTGTTCTTATGGAACTGTATCCGAGAAGACTTTATGAATCCTCAAAACACCGTTACTTCTAACCAACTCAAGTATTCCTTAACCAAAATATCCTATCAGGAACTACTTGCAGACAAAGAAATAAAACCCTCTTTACCTCTGATTGAAAGACGATTTTCTAAGCACTCGCCACAAAGCATCTACAGCAGAAGTGCTACTGAGGTTGCAGAAGGCCTCACCATTTTTACCGATGAGATTAACAGAATTGTCATAGACGATGTCATTACCTGGACATTTCAGACAGAAAGCCCTGTTTTGGAAACTTCTGATTTTGAAAACTTTCTGGTAAAAAAACACAACGGTGTGTTTACCTATTTTTTGGTCTCTTATGAGTTCACTGACCTTACCGATTCGGAAACCTTGTATGAGAAAGCCACTTCGTATGTGATTTCCGAAGAATACCTAAGCCTGGAAGGCCTCAACCTGTCTTCCAGAGATGCTTTTGATTGGGTTTTTCCGAATGACGGTGGTGGTACGGGTAGCGGTCCTTGTGAAAGTATTTTGGTATATGACCGGTGTAATTTGGGAGGCAATGCGGACGGACACTGGCCGGTTTTGCAAAACGATGGGTTTACCTATTGTAGCGGTAGTCCGCTGTTATATATAGATTTTTCACACTGTGAGAACTACGGTGTTCCGGACCCTCCTGTGGGAGACCCGCCGGGAGGAGATGATGGCTCCGGAGGAGATCAGCTTGTTGGAGGCGTAGTATATGGAAACCCTGATACAGAGGGTAATAATGATAATACAGTAACAATACCTGTTGGAGAAGGTGAGGATTCGGTCGTTCCTTCTCTTTTAACTTCTGCTTTAGAGTTGGACAAAGAATGCGAAATAGATTGGGTAAATGATCCTGAAAATTCATCAGAAGTTATTAATCTTTGGATTTATGGTGGTGAGAACAATTGGTCGGATGAGGTTAAAAATTTGGAAAAAAGTTATTTATCTATTGTGTGTGATCTGCCAAAGGCAAAATTCGCAAGATATAAAGAGTTAATTGCTATTATCGAAAATAATCCATGGGCCTTATTAGAAGATTGTATACAGGAAAATGGATTAGATATGTCTAATTATATTTATTTATACAATCATACATTGCCTTCTTCTTGTACAGATCGATTAGAATCACTTGGCGAGGATTTTTCCAATCAACCTCTAAGTACCGGTAATGCAGCTATAGCAAACGTTGATTATTATGGTGTTGAGATAACCGCTAACCCTGATCTTAATTCAGACGGGATGCCAGATTCTGATACTCAAGTGTATGAGGCATATCGACAAAAGTTCACAGATTTAGCATCTGGAAGTAAAGATGATTTTGAATTCAGTTGCAATATTCCCTTTAATAGCTCTGTCTCGTCCTAAAATAGGGCTACAGTTAATTATTAAAATTTATGCTACATTTTTGTGCACGTAATTAGGTGTTTTATAATCTAAAGATAAATGTAATCTTTTATTATTATATAATTTGATTGCATTTTTTGTTGCTTTTTTGGCGTGATTGATATTTGTAAATGTTTGGTCGAGGAAGAATTCATCTTTTAAAATTCCGTTAACTCTTTCGGCCATTGCGTTTTCGTAGCAATGATTTTCTTGGGTCATACTGATTTGTATCTTTTTTCTTTTCAAAATTTGAGTATAAACATTGCTACAATATTGTATTCCTCTATCAGAATGATGTATGATTTCTTCGGTATTTTTAGTTTGATAAATAGCTTTATTTAAAGCTCTAACACAGCCTTTAAGTTCTAAACTATCACTAATATCATAGCCTACTATTTTTCTTGAATACATATCAGTAATAAGTGCTAAATAACAAAATCCATTTATAGTTCTTATATAGGTAATATCCGAAGCCCAAACTTGGTTAGGTCTATTAATGATCAGGTCTTTTATGATATTTTTATATTTATAAAAACGATGGTAAGAGTTGGTTGTTTTAGAAGAATATTTTTTCCTTCTAATTAACAAATTATTTTCTTTTAAGATTCTAAATAACTGGTCTCTACCTATATTTATATTCTGTTTCCTAAAATCATTATGTAAGGATTTCATTAGCTTTCTAGTACCTTCTCTGGGTAATGTTTTCCTGCTTTTTTTAACAAGCATTATTACATTTTGTTCTATTTGTTTTTTAAGAACAAACCTTTTTTGATATTTGTAATAAGCATCTCTTTTTAACTCGAAAGCATTACAAATAGTAGCGATGGCGTACCTTCTTTTTTTTCTATTAATCGGTGCTATTTTCATTAAGGCTTTATGTTTAAGTTTTTTTTTAATTCTTCAACATTTTTATAGCCAAGATTTTCAGCAGCTACTTCAAGATAACTATCATTCACAAGTTTATCTAGATCCTTTTTAATAAGAAGATCTTTGAGTTGTTTTAGCTCTTTTTGAAGGGCTTTAATACGGGATAATTCGTCGTCTGTTTGCACGGTTACACGGGTGTTCATTAAATCTTTACGGTCATATTTTTTAATCCATACGTTTATCGTACTAGATTGTATGCCGTAAGTTAAGGCAATTTGTCTTTTGGAATGGTTTCCTTTGGTAAGTTCTGCTAATACTTTGAGTTTAAAACTCTCACTATAACGTCTTACATATCCATCATTTTTATACATATACTTGTTGTTTTTTGTATACATATTTCAGGACGGGTCACTCAAATACTTTGGATGTAAGTTGGTATTTTGCACCTTATTTTTTAAGCGATTTACAACTTTGGATATCAAATGAACCTGTAACGGCAATATTTCAGATATATGCTCATGCAGATGCACTCTTTATAGGGCTAACTGCAGATGATGGTGCAATTATGATTTCAGAATTCACTCCTAATTTCTGGATTGGGTCTACCATTACTACAGCAAATACAGGTACTCAACCTTTTTCAGGAAACCGACAATGGGGTTATCACACTAATCAAAGCGGGAATTTGGAATTATATGCTAGAGCAGTCGATATTGCTAGGGTTTCGGATATTATTAGATATAATCCCTTGGGAAATTCTACATGCAAGGAAGACACCTATTACAATATAGGTGATGCTACTTGGACTAACTTACAAAATGAGATTGAACAGTGGATAAATGATAATGGAGGACAGGTCTCAGTAGTACCAAGAACAGCTATTCGTTTTGATAAAAATAAACTTCAAGAGCTCCTCGAACAAAATGAAACCATAGATCAAATTAATTGTGATTAATAACAAAGTCGATGAAAATTTTAGAAAAAAATACAAGTATTATCATAGCTCCTTTTTTGTGTGCTGTTTTAATAGTCTTTACAAAATTACCATTAGAGTATTATCCTCTTTCTTTTGGGTTGGTTATTGCAGTTGTTAATTGGAAAATATCTAGCCGTAATTCTTATCTAAGAACTTTTTTATGTGTTTTATTTTCGTACACATCTTTTTTCGCAGGATATTTCACTCCTCACATACTCTCAAATGCATTTGTCCCTCTATTTGGTCAAGATATTGGAGGTATTGTTGCATTAACTTTATCCGTATGCTTAATTTCTCCTTTATTGCTTTTTTTTCTATTTAGATTTATTTTCAAATATCCAAAGAAGAAGTTTGTCATTAAAGTTACAGCAATTTCGGTTATTACATTATTTTTAATTTCTTTATTTCACACTTGGAATGTAGATACATTAAAATTTCAGCATGAATTTAATGAAATACTAAATCCTTACACTCTCTGGCAAGTGATAATGGCTTTAGCTATTCAACTGCTTGTGAGGCAGCAATATTTATTTAAGCAGAAATAGAAGACAGTATTGAGCTAATCATTTTAAGGAGATTATATAAACAATGAAGAGAAATTAGCAAATGCAGCCATGTGTTGTGATTATGAAAACGGAGATGAAGCCAGCGGGGATAGTTGGAAGTATAGAGGGGAAGCATTTTACAATTGACATGGAAAGAAAATTACCGTAGATTTAAAGAATGGTATAATAACAACTATGATCCGAATAAAGATTTTGTTGCCAATCCTGATCTCATTTTCGGTAACGATACCCTGGCTATACTAAGCGGGCTTTGGTACTATAAATATAGAGTACTTAATAGAATTACTGTAGATAGAAATACTACTGTGGAAAAAGTAACTGAAAGAATTAATCCTGACTTAAAAGGAATAAATGACCGAAAGCAGCGGTTTCAAAAAGCAAAAGATTCAATAAACTGTAACAACTAAAAGATCATGAAAAAAATAAATATATAATAGTAGGAATAGTTATCTTATTAGGATGTAGTATACTATCAATGTCTTTTTTCCAGACAAACAATCAACTCCCTGATATAACAGGAACATGGATACTAGAAGGAGATTCCTCTCGTAAAACTATTTTCACAAGTGATGGAGTAAGAAAAGATTATAACAATAGTGAACTTATAAGAGAATCTGTTTACTCTATGTGGGGATAACGGATAGTGAAGATGACTTACCCTTCAAAATTTCATTCCCACTTTAACATTTAGTATACGGCCTGTTAAAAAATTAGGGATTCCAAATTGGCGTTTTGAGTATACATCACGAACCCAGGTATTGGTAATAGAGTTTTGAATATCGAACATATTAAAAAGCTCCAAACCGGCAGTAAACTCCTTAAATTTAGAAAGGAATCCTGTAGTGTATTTGTTCTTTTTATTGGCATCGACAAAAACATAAGAAACTCCTATATCTGCCCGCCTGTAATCTCTTAAACGCTGCTGAAAGTCATACGGGTCCGCATATGCAGGAGCACCTCCGGGAACCCCCGTATTGTACACTAAATTCAAGTATGCTTTTAAGTTGGGTATATTGGGAACATAATCCTGAAATAGAATACCAAATTTTAAACGTTGATCCGTAGGCCTGGCTATATATCCGCGGTTATCTATGTTTTCTTCTGTTTTTAGATAACCAAAACTCACCCAACTTTCATTACCGGGAACAAACTCACCATTTAAACGAACATCCAAACCATAGGCATATGCCCTGCTATTATTATTTGCCTGATACCGGATTCGTACATTGTCAACAACGTAAGAATTTACATCGGTTAAATTTTTGTAATAAAGCTCTGCAGTTAGTTTAAAAGGCCGGTTCCACATTGTAAAACTATAATCACTTCCAAGCACAAGATGAATCGATTTTTGAGCTTTTACGTTTTTATTAATAGCACCGGTCATTCCTCTGAGTTCTCTGTAAAATGGAGGTTGAGAATACCAACCTCCTGAAATTCTGAAAAGTATATCCTTTTCCCAATCCGGCTTAATGGCAAATTGCGCTCTTGGGCTTATGATGAATTGGGTTTTTGTACTTTCTCCGGTGGGTTTTACAGACCATATCTGACTTCTAACCCCAATATTATACCAAATATCGTGCATTCCTAAGTTGATTTTTCTACTGAATTGTACAAAACCGGAAAGCCTGTTTATACTTATATCATTTTCTGCTCTGACATTTTGAAAAGGAGTAATGGGACCCTCAAAAGAAGTATAAGGTTGTTCATTCGTGATTAGGTGATCCGGGGGTCTTACGGAAAAACCCAAAGAATCTATGATTTCCCATTCCCTAATACGATCTCTGATATTTTCTATCTGATATTTTACACCAAAATCAATTTGATTATCATTTTTTTTATACGTTCCCCTGACTTCCGCATTCATAATCAGTGCATCCAGATCATTACGCGCATGGTTTAGCTGAGAGCCTATGCCTTCGGAAAATTCGACTTCTCCGAAAGTTTGAGATCCCAGATTAGCATCTACCTGACCTAAATTATAAGAAGCGGCAATATCAAAATATTCTTCCTCCTGTGTATTATAGGCAGAAATAGTTCCTGTAAGAGCTAAATCATCATGTACTTTATAATTAGCACTAAAAGCTCCAAAGGAAGTAAGAAACTTATCTCTTTCCTGTCCTTGATAAAATACGATAAGCTCCAAAGGTTCGGCTAGCGTTCCAAAACGAGTTCTTCTGGTCAAAGGCTTATAATTGTAATCATTTATAGAAAAATTGCTTAAAAAATGCAAGCTCAATTGATGGTTTACACCGTAAGATAAAAAAGTTTGAATGTCTGTAAAACTAGGCCTGAAATTTGTTTCTATCTGTTTGCTATTTACAAACAAACTATTGTCTCTATATCTAACTCCCAGAATAGCAGATAGTTTATCTGCAAATAAACCTTCAAGAGTGATACTACCTCCCAATAAGCTGGCATCTGCAGTGGTAGCAAATTTTCTAGGCTCCCTGTAAGTAATATCCAAAACAGAAGAAAGTTTATCACCATATTTGGCTTGAAATCCTCCTGCTGAGAATTTGATATTCCTAACCATATGGGTATTTAAAAAACTCAACCCTTCTTGTTGACCGGATCTGACTAAAAAGGGACGATAAATTTGTATACCGTTTACATATACCAGATTTTCATCAAAATTACCACCTCGCACATTGTATTGTGTACTGAGTTCATTATTATTTGAAACCCCTCCAAATGAGGTTATCAACGTATTTTCCACACCACCTCCGGGTATTTTATGAACAAGTGTTTTATCTATTGTTTTGAGCCCTGCAGCATCGTCATCGAGGTTCTCAATAACTACTTCATCTAATTTTTCAGTCTTTAAAGTAAGTGTAGGGGAGTACCTGTATGTAGTTACTCTTTTAGCAGTAATGATTCTGGTAATGGAATGATAAGACAGATGACTAAAAACAATAGAGATTTCTTGATTGACAGGAATTCTTATTTGATACCTCCCATTACTATCTGTAGTAGTGCCAATTGTATTGTATTTTACCGAAACATCCGCAATAGGGTTATTCTCTTTGTTTGTTACGGTCCCTTTTAAAATTGCTGTTTTTTGAGCTATTACTATACTTGGGAGCGTCAATAAAATAAATAAAGTATTTTTCACTTAACTGATATTGCCGGATTTACATATGTTTACTTCTTGTAAAACGTTGCAGACAGCGTATTGGTATTTCCAATGTTATCTGATACTACAATTTTAAAAGAATGTTTGCTACCTACCAACTTTTTATCTTGAAAGTTATATGTCAATCTCTTCTCTTTCAAATCATATTCCATTAAAATCCATTCTCCGTCAATAGTAGCTCTATATGATTTTATTCCCGAACCCGTATCTGAGATGTGTACTTGAATTTTATCTTTATAAGTAATCCATTGATCATTTTTAAAATTCAAATTATATATTTTAGGTTTTTGATTGTCAATTAGTAAAGCGTACTTACCTAGAGTTTTAGTTGTAGTATAAAATTTATCTTTCTTTTTCTTTGTTTGTTGGTAATTAGCATACTTTTTATGATTCATATTTGCTATAAAAAGTTGCTCTTTTTCAACATCGCTATATCTGGGAACATCAAAAGTTAACGTAAACTTTTTGTCAAGAGGAACAGAAGGTTCATGTATGGTTGCTATATGATCTTTTACATCAAAATTTAAATATGTGTCTTCATAAAAAGTATTTTTTGGAAAAGCTATGGTCACCCCATTTTTTTGAAACGTATTAAATTCAGATGCTTTTATTTTATACGGTGTAGTCGTTATTGCTTCCGTATAAATAGTATTGGGTTCTTTTCCGACAATCGGGATGGTGGCGGTAGTTTTATTACCAACAACATCAGTAGCAATAATTTTTACAAAATAATTTTTATTGTTTTCTATAGTGATAACCCCATTATTTATCACATCTTCATATATACTTAAATTATTTCCCTTAGCAATATGCATTTTTTGTATTTTTCTTTTGTATTTATAGTAGTATGGATAATCTATTAATAGATTAATATATTTACTTTCTGCAAAAGAAAAAGTTTCTAAATCGTGATAATATACTTTTTTTTCATTCACCAACATTTCTATGCTATGCACCCCATTCTTATTAGCAGCATTGTTTAACAAATCATGTACACTTATTCCAAATCCAATACGGCCACTGGCAGTTATTCTGTTAGAAATATAATGATGATGATCTTTTTTTCTAATGGCAATCATTTGGTTTTTATTTGAATGATTAATTCTGGATTGATTGTCGATGGTATATGCCATTAGTTTAACAATTTTAGGAGCTATTGTATCTTCTACTTTTAAACCAAATAACAGAGGGTTGATTATTTTTTCAGTTTTGGTATCTCTCAGTTCGTAATGCAGATGAGGAGTTGAAGACCCGCCCGTACTTCCGGAATAACCAATTACCTGACCTTTATTAACCGTAATCTGATTAGGTTTCAGGTATATATTCCCGATTTCATATGCTTCTTTTTTGTATTGAATACGTTTTACATATTCTTCTATCCCGTTTCCAAATTTACTTAAATGCGCATACACGCTTGTATAGCCATTATGATGTGTTATGTAAATCACTTTGCCATATCCCAAAAGAGCTACTTTAATTCTGGATACATATCCGTCGGCAACCGCATATATTTTTAAACCTTCACGCTGTTTTGTTTTGATATCAATTCCCGAATGAAAATGATTATTTCTCAACTCACCAAAAGTTCCGGATAAAACCAAAGGAATATCTAAAGGGCTTCTAAAATAATGTTGCGGATATTTTTGACCGAATATTTGATAAAAGCAAACAAATACGGTAACAAATAGTATTAATTTTCTCAAAAATTCAATTTTTAGCTAATTCAAAAAACAGTACTCAAAAATATGAAAATCAAAAATATATTACCGTTATTTTTATTTTATAAAAAGTTAACAATTCCTTTAATTATATCAAAGAGAATATTAACTTTGTATATATAGTTTATTCTTACAAAAGTTAATGAGTAATACAATTGAAGCTGTTCATTCATTGGAAAATGCGTTAAAAAACTTGTTATTTAACTATGATTTTTTAATAAAGGAAAATGAAATCTTGCTTCAAAATAATCATAAGTTACAGCATCAACTTATTGAGAATCAGCAAATCTTAGAAGAAAGACAAAAAGAGTTCGATTTACTAAAGATTGCGAAAACTATAGAAGGCAGTAGCAATAATACGAAAAAAACAAAATTAAAAATAAACGCTTTAATTCGGGAAATCGATAAGTGTATTGTTCAGTTGCATGAATACTAAAGTTCTTTAGAATATTTGGAAAAATTAAAGATTAATATCGTTATCGCGGGTAGAACGTATCCTTTAACTGTAAATAGCATACAAGAAGAAGAAGGAATGCGTAAAGCAGCAGCAGCAATTAATCAATTAATAGCTACATATGAAGAAAATTATGCTGTTAGTGATAAACAGGATGTTTTGGCCATGTGTGCGTTACAATTTGCTTCCAAAGTAGAAATTTCTAAACTTAGTAATCAATCTGAAAATACAGAAGTGTTGCACAAGGTAAATGAGCTAACAGCGTTAGTGAATAGCCATTTAGAATAAGTTCTTTATTATACAATATACTGCCTACATTAGTTATTTGTTTGATAAACTCAACATTAATCTATTATGAAGGATGAGTCTTAATTGTTAAAGCAAGCCGTTACTATACTGATATGGATTCGGATCCTTGACCAATTAGTTAGTTCTATATATGTCATAATGGGGTTTATATAAACCAAATTATTGTAGGCTTTTTTTATACCTAAATTAAAATTATGGAAGATATGCTAATACCCATTAGTGTGGGAGCAGGAGGATTAATCATTGGTTTTATCATAGCAAAATTTATAGAAAAGCTTAGATCAAATAAACTGATAAAAAATACAAAGAAAGAAGTAAATGCTTTGATGAAAGCAGCAAAAGTTGATGCGGAAGCATTAAAAAAAGATAAAATACTACAGGCAAAAGAAAAATTTATAGAATTGAAATCCGAACATGAAAAAGTGATTTTATCCAGAGAGAAAAAAGTTTCTGACATTGAAAAAAGAATCAGAGATAAAGAAGGCAAAGTGAACTCAGAATTAGAGAAAAGCAAAAAACTGAATATCTCTTTAGAACAGAAGGAAGCAGATCATGATCAAAAGTTAGAATATCTGGAAAAGAAAGAAAGCGATCTGGGTAAATTGCACAAAAGACATGTCGATATGTTAGAGCAGATTTCCGGATTATCTGTAGAAGATGCCAAAAAAGAGCTGGTTTCTTCTTTGAGAGAAGAAGCTAAGGCAGATGCTATCACCTTTATACAAGAAACAGTAGAAGAAGCAAAACTTACTGCGCAACAAGAAGCCAGAAAAGTAATCTTAAATACCATACAAAGAGTAGGGGTAGAGCAAGCAGTAGAAAACTGTGTTTCTGTTTTCAATCTGGAATCCGATGATGTAAAAGGAAGAATCATTGGCCGAGAAGGCAGGAATATCAGAGCGCTGGAATCAGTAACCGGTGTTGAAATCATTGTCGATGATACTCCGGAAGCCATTATCTTATCCTGTTTCGACTCTGTAAGAAGAGAAATTGCTCGTTTATCTATGCATAAATTGGTCACTGACGGAAGAATTCATCCGGCCCGGATAGAAGAAGTTGTAAAGAAGACAACAAATCAGATTGAGCAGGAGATTATTGAAGTAGGTAAGCGTGCTGCTATTGATTTAGGGATCCATGGCTTACACCCGGAATTGATCAAAACGGTGGGAAGGATGAAATACCGCTCTTCTTACGGGCAAAACCTTTTGCAGCACTCCAGAGAAGTAGCCAATCTTTGCGGAATTATGGCATCTGAACTAGGACTGAATGCAAAGCTGGCCAAAAGAGCGGGCTTATTACACGATATAGGAAAAGTACCGGAAACAGAAAGTAATCTCCCGCATGCATTGTTAGGAATGCAGTGGGCTGAAAAATACGGAGAGAAAAAAAACGTATGCAATGCTATCGGAGCTCACCACGATGAAATTGAAATGAAGAGCCTAATCGCACCCATTGTCCAGGTATGTGATGCCATATCCGGAGCAAGACCCGGAGCAAGAAGACAAGTATTAGACTCTTACATACAAAGGCTAAAAGATTTAGAAAATATAGCGTTTGAGTTTGCCGGTGTCGAAAAAGCTTATGCAATTCAGGCGGGAAGAGAGTTAAGAGTTATTGTGCAAAGCGATAAAATAAATGATATAAAAGCCGCTGAGTTGTCATTCAATATTTCTCAAAAAATACAAAACGACATGACATATCCTGGCCAAGTTAAGATCACTGTAATCAGAGAAACCAGGGCTGTAAATGTGGCCAAGTAAATCTTTTGTTTTTATCTGGTTTGATTCACTTAAAATATCTAATTAGAATGGGTTTGACTAGTGTCATTCGTTAGGGTTTTAACTAGCCATTAACAAGAAACACTCTATTATTTTAGTACTTTTGGAGCTCTTAGAATTAGAATATATATTAGGATATAAATGAAGTACATAAATATCATTATCCACGTATACCTGTTGTTTACAGGGCATGTTTTTTCGCAAATAGTAGATCCATTATCCATATACAGAGCAGAAAGAGAAAAAAAAATCGATTTAATTCATACAAAATTAAAGGTCGATTTCAATTTTACAGATAAAACAGTAAACGGTGAAGAATGGGTAACGGCAACACCTCATTTTTATGCTACAGATGTGTTTGAATTAGATGCTAAAGCTATGATTATTCATACTGTAAAAATGAATAAAACCGAGTTAGTGTATCGTTATGACGGATTTAATTTAAAAATAGATTTACCCAAAGTATACAGAAAAGGGGAGGAGTTCACCGTATATATTAAGTATACGGCACAGCCTGAAAAAGTAAAACAAAAAGGAAGTGCGGCAATTACTGAAGCAAAGGGAGTGTATTTTATTAATGCTGACGGATCGGATAAAAATAAACCCACCCAGATTTGGACACAGGGAGAAACCGAAGCAAGCAGTTGCTGGTTTCCTACAATAGACAGCCCGAATCAAAAAACATCACAGGAAATATACATTACCGTACCTGATAAATACAAAACCCTATCTAATGGCATATTAGTGAGTCAAAAAGTAGCGGGTAATTACAGAACCGATTACTGGAAATTAGATCAAAAACATGCTCCCTATTTATTTTTTATGGGAATAGGAGCATATGAAATTGTTAAGGATTCCTACAAAAATATTCCTGTAAATTATTATGTAGAAAAAAAGTACGCAAAAGTAGCAAAAGCTATTTTTGGTTTGACTCCGGAAATGATTGGGTTTTTCTCTGAAATTACGGGTATTGAATATCCGTGGAGCAAATATAGTCAGATTGTAGGCAGAGATTATGTGAGTGGGGCTATGGAAAATACAACAGCAGTTATTCATGGGGAAAGAGCCTATCAAATGCCCGGGCAATTGGTAGATGAAAATGTTCAGGAAAATACCATTGCTCATGAAGTTTTTCATCATTGGTTTGGAAATTTAGTTACTACCGAAAGTTGGAGTAATTTGACCTTAAATGAATCCTTTGCAAACTATGGCGAATATTTATGGAGAGAATACAAATATGGCAAAACAAATGCGGATGCTCATTTATTTGAAGAAATCAGAGGGTATAAAGAAGGACAAAATGAAGGTAAAAAACTGGTGAGGCATTATTATGTTGATAAAGAGGACATGTTTGATGCTGTAAGTTATAATAAAGGAGGTGCAATTTTGCATATGCTGAGGAATTATTTGGGAGACAACGCTTTTTTTGAAGGGCTTCGGGTATATCTTACCGAAAACAAATACCAATCCGCAGAAGTGCATCAATTGCGTTTAGCCTTTGAAAAAGTTAGCGGTAAAGATTTACAACGGTTTTTTAATCAGTGGTATTTTGGAAGCGGCCACCCTAAAGTTCAAGTTTCCTACGACTATAATACACTGGAAAAAACCGTAACCATCAATATATATCAAACACAAACAGGTGAGTTTAAATTCCCTTTGACAATTGATATTTTTCAAGGCAAAACCAAAACCCGTTATCGCGTTTTTGTAGATGGTAATGATGCTTCATTTATCTTCCCTTTTAAAGGAAAATCGCCCAGTTTATTATTAGTAAATGCCGACGGTGTTGTACTGGGAGATTTTCAGGAAAACAAAGTTACCAGTGATTATATCGAACAATTAAAATATGCTGAACATTACGCACATAAAAGAGAAGCACTGATAGAAGTAGCAAAAAGCCAGGAACTCAAAGAAGCTTTCGATGCCATTGCCGGGGCGATGAGTGACGATTTCTACAAAATAAGAATATTAGCATTAGAAAACATCAATTTGGTCAATAAGTTCTCAAAAAAAGATGTCATTAATAAAATCAAATGGATTGCAAATAATGACGAAAAAACGCTGGTACGGGCAGCAGCAATTGAAACGCTGGGAAAACTGACCGATCCGGAGCTAAGATCTGTCTTTATAAATGCATTTAAAAGTAAATCCTATACTGTACTGGGAAAAGCTCTGGTGGCAATGTATTATATAGATAAACAGTATACTTTAAAAAAATCCAAAGAACTACCTCCGGAAGTAAAGAATATTATTGCAATTCCTTTAACAAGAATTTATTTGGAAGAAAAGGACGAAACAGAAATGGTGTTTATAGCCAATAATGTACTCTCCGGAATGTTTTTGAATAGCGATAAAAAAGTACAGGTGTTATATAAGAGAGCTTATGACGAAATTGCCGGCGGCAATAATACAAAAGCGATACAGAATTTGGTAAATGATATTGTTGATAAGGGAAATCAATATAAGCAATTTAATTTTGATAAAGTCGGCATTAATTTGATGAGGCAAATGATTCAAATGCAAAATAAAGCCAATACTCCAAATAAAATTAAAAATATTGCCGTCATTAAAGAAGCTCTTGGAAAACTAGCAAAATAGCGTAAACGTTTCTCATTCTACCTCTGTAGTATTGTTTTGGTGAAATAGGCGATTGACATCCTCCATTACTTTGGCAAGAATTTTGACTAGGATTGTAATCTGCTGCTCCAGATTCTGATCTTCCAGGGTACCCACAACCGCCTTGGAATTCACATGAGTTGGTATATTGACAAGAATGTGCTACTGCTGTAGCGCATATACCTTCTCCTGTACAACTATTTTTACCCTTAATATCTTGTCCTTTGCAAGCATTTAGACCCCCTGGCATGTATGAGGGAATTTGGGAGGTGCAGGCCACGGTGTGGGCGTAGGGGATATAATTCCATTGAAGGATTTCGCCTGCTTTCCAAACAAAGGATATTTTGTTGCGAAGTTTGTTTTTTGATAATTGTCATTTGTCGAATCATAATTCCAAAATTCTTGAACACCATAAGCCAAAGCGTGGTATAAATCACCAATCGAATCATATTCATCTTGGTACAATTTTGGGCCGTCAAAATTTGCAGGATTATCATTGCTTGGCGATTCATTGTAATGATAATTAGGGTCTGGAGTTTCAATAGCTAACATGGTATCTATCAATTTACTCAAGTTGCCTTTTACCGGCATTCCTATTATACCTTTTAAACAAGAAGGAGGGTTTGATAAATCAGGTGCGGTAATGGTTGGGCGAACTCCCATAGAATTGGCCAAGTTGCATGGCCATTGTTAAGTGAAACATTTCTTGTACAGCAACAGACATAATCATGTCATAGGCAGAAAAATACTCCTCTTTTAAAGTGTCCAATGGTTTTTGACCTAAGCCTTTCGGACTTTAAAAATATTACTTAATAAACTCTTCAAAGGTTCCATCTTCATAAAAGGCAACAATTTTTGTAATCTTTTTAGTTCCTAAAGTTTTTGCTTTTGATATTGGATGTTCATTATCAGATAGAGGTAGTGTAAGAGAAGAGGATACTGATTCTTCTTCTACTTTTCTAGGAAAAACCCCTTTACCATATAATAGCCAATACATATCCACTTCAGGAAATTCAGAAGTTATTTTAAGAATAACATCCAAACTGGGCTTATTTCTTCCCGACAGCATATGTGAAATGCTAGAACGTTGTACACCTATCTTATCTGCAAACATAGATGCTGTTAATTGGTAATAATCAAGAATCGTTTTAATTCTTTTTATAAAAGATTTGTTGTTCACAATTGTAAATTTAAGTATATATTACAAATGTAACAATAAAAATTCATAAAATAAACAATATTAAATAGTATAAAATTTAAATAAAAGATTTATATAAAGTATATAAATAATTGATTATTAAATGTTTAATTAATAATATCTTTAAATATAAAACTTATTTATATTACAAATGTAAACAGGTGGGAGAAATAAAGATATGGTTGAAAAATTAATTGCGCTAATGACATTTGTTTACATTTGTAACATAGCAACTGAAGCTTTCTTTCCATATAGAATCTCTATTTTTGTAAAAGATCATTTTGATATGCAGATACTGGATAAAAATAAAGCTCAAGAATTGTTTACCGTTTCAAAAGAATTTGGATTATGTGGTAGATGGATCACTTTTGATGATATAAAAAACTTGTTATTGGCGTTTGAAAATAATCAAAATATACACTCACTGTCAATAGGTTTCTCTGAAAATGGTATCCCCATATATAACCTTCAAATAGGTAACGGAGATAAAAAAATTTTGATATGGACACAAATGCATGGCAACGAAAGTACGGGCACCAAAGCTATTTTTGATTTACTAAATTTACTAAATCAGGATATTCTCATTGTCGAAGAAATGCTATCTGCATGTACAATTAGTATTATTCCCATGTTAAACCCTGATGGTGCTTTGAGATATACCATAGCAAATGCAAAAGGGATAGATTTAAACAGGGACGCAGTGGGCAGAGTGGCTATCGAAAGTAATGTATTACGAAATCATTTGGAAGAGTTTCAACCGGATTTCTGTTTTAATCTACATGACCAAAGAACTATTTTTGGAGTTGAAGGAACCACAAACCCGGCTACCATTTCATTTTTAGCACCTTCGGAAGACGAAACAAGATATATTACCGTCGGAAGACAAAAAGCAATGTATATAATTACGGCTATGAACCAACTATTGCAGACCATAATTCCTCATCACATAGGGAGGTATACAGATGAATTTTATCCTACGGCTACAGGGGATAACTTCCAGAAATTAGGATTCCATACCATTCTTATTGAATCCGGGCATTATCACAATGATTATCATCGTGAAGAAACTAGAAGGTTTACTTTTTTTGCTATCCTTCAAGGTGTATATAGCATAGCAAAAACAGCCTTTTTCAATGATGATTATCAAGCATATTTTAACATTCCTAATAATAACGAAATCTTTTTCGATGTAGTAAAACGTTTTAAAAATAAAGAAGATGAGGTCTATCAATATAAAGAACAAATTGTTGATAACCAGCTTAAATTCATACCTAAAAAAATAGAAGGTGTGAATTTAAAAAGAAAATTATTTCACAATGAAAATGATTTTTTATTGAATTTTTATCATTAAGTTCCTTTTTACTTTGAATTTTTTTGATAATTTTGCAAAGTTATTTGAATAATAATCAAAAAATGAAAAAATTCATATTAGACGAAATCGATCATCAGATTTTAGACATTTTGATTGAAAACGCTAGAACCCCCTTTACCGATATTGCAAAAAAATTACTAGTTTCAGCAGGAACCATACATATAAGAGTAAAAAAAATGGAGGATGAAGGTATTATTCAAGGATCTACGCTAACATTGAATTATGAGAAAATGGGGTATTCTTTTATTGCTCACGTAGGTATCTTTATGGAAAGGACGTCAATGACAAAAGAAGTAATTAAAAGCTTAAGAAAAATACCCAATATAACCGTTGCCTATGTAACAGCCGGTAAGTACAACATCTTTTGTAAGTTAAGAGCAAAAGGGACTATTGATGCCAAGGAAATTATTTATCAAATAGACGAAATTCCTGGTGTAAACAGAACGGAAACGATGATTGCCTTGGAAGAAAGCATCAATGATAAAAAGAGAATGATGCATGCCATCTTCAGAGAACTATAAAATAGTACTATAATTGTTTAAAAGAGGATTCATTCTTTGCTACTTGTAAAAAACACAAGGTAGAACCCTATTTGGTAATTTCATATACCTACTTGCTCATAGGGATACTAATATGGAGTTATAGCTATAAATATTTTTGTACTATAATGTTCTCGCGTTATGTAACTTTGTTTTGGTAAAAAGCTTTTTACCACTTAATCATACCTTATTTTTTTCTTCTCAAATGTTTCTTTAGAAATGTAATGTAATACTCTTTTTGCTGAAAGGGCAGAGTAGTGGAGGCAAAATGTGTATGGAGTGGGTATTGTTCTAAAATCTCAGAACTCCAAAATGATACTTTTTGTATGTAGATTTATTGTATTCATTAGATTTAATTTGTAAGTATGAATAACGATGTTTTAAAAGCATTTGGAAATCGAGTTCGTGAATTACGATTAACAAAAAAATGGAGTCAAGAAAGGTTAGCTGAAAAAACAGACTTCCATAGAACTTATATAGGTATGATTGAAAGAGGTGAACGAAATATCTCTCTTAAAAATATATACAGGTTAGCAAAAGATTTTGATATAAAAATTGAAAACTTTTTTCTAGATATATGACAGTTGTAACAAATTTAAAAAGAATCAATGAATTAGTTTCTGATGGCTACGATATATCAGTAGAAAACGCTAGAGATTTAATGGATTTGATAGCAAGAACGTAGACAACATCTAGTTGACAATGGATTCGATAGAAGACAAATAACTAGATTAACAACTAAATTAAGAGATGCAGGGAGAAGGTCTCCTCCTTGGAAACCTCACTCAAGTAGAGTTCCAGGTAGACCGCAAGACGGTGCGGATGGAAATCGTACTAACCGTTGGTTGCTTGATTCTCAACATAAATTTTATGCAACCGAAGTGATGGCTACTCTTGTAGAAATTAAATATTATTTACAATGTTTTAGTATGCTCGGTTGCCCTAAATTACCAAATAATGATATTAAAACTTGTTTTGGGTTTATGATGGAGCATGATATTGAGCCAGGTAACTATGTTGATCCAATACAGAAAAACCCAATTAGAATAAATGAAGTAATTGCTGATGCTAGAATCATACAATCTGGTCATTTAACTCCGTTAGACCGAAGTGGAAAACATGAACCATCTAATACTTTCTTAATGCTTAAAAGAAGTAATCAATTACAGGGAAACTTGACAGTAACTGAATTATTAGATTTAATGCAACAAATACTACATAGTCATAAGCGTATTTAACTTAAAATCATTTCGTTAAGTGAATTAATACTTTCATGTGTTTCAGTTAATGCAATGTTTCTCATTTCTTCGGCTTTCTTCATTTTTTCTACAGCATTTTGATATTCATTTTCATTTTTTGGAATATGAATATCAAGATTGCCTATAAAATCTGGGGTTATCGAATCTATTACCGAACCGTAAACACCTTTCGATATTAGGTTTTGGCAATATTTAGTTTTAATAAAAGTCAGTAAATAATACGGACTCAATTTATTTTCTGTGGGTTTAATTCGAATGACATGCTCACTCATTGCATATCCATTCCATGCTTCTGGCACGATAGACACAATGCCAGTGGTACCACTTCTAGTAATTAATATCCATCCTGTTTCAACTGTTAACTCTTTTAATTTTGGGTGATTATGTCCAATCCATTTACTACTTTCTACAACCATTTGAGTTATCTCTTTTCCACCATAAAAAGGAACAGCACCAGGATAATAATCTACATAGTTTCTAACAAACCTACCAGGATAAAATATCTTTTCAACAACGTCTTTTAACTTAACTGTTTTCCATTCTTTAGGGTTTATTTCTGGCAAGCCAAATTTAGAAGGCTTATGAAATTGAGCATTTAATTGAATTAAAGAAGCGCTAATTATATCTTTTGATGATATTACAAAACTTTCATCATGTATTTTACTAAAATCTTTACCTAATTTAAATTGTGAATAAGCATTTTCAACTTCTTTAAAATCAGTTAAAGATTCATCTGTATTGTACCATCAAGATTTCTTTTAAATACTGGGTTTCCTCTTCTGTCATGCCCAATCCATTTTGGAGTTGACATAAATATTTTATAACCTTCAATCTCATTAATATCTTCTAAAACTTCTTTTCTTCTAATTAATGTAATTAGACATGCTTTAGTACCTGTATGTGGTTGAAAAGTATCCGCAGGTAAATCTACAACTGAAGTGACAATAGTATTTAACAATAACCAATTTCTAATATATAATGCCTGTGGACCACTTAGAATTTGATAAGGAACAACAAGAGATAACCTACCTTTCCCTGGTATCAATAACTTTATATTTTGTTCAAGAAATAATATGTCTGGAGCTCTAGGTGTTATTTTTGATGGTGATAAATCATTTTGTCTAGCCTTTACCTTAGCCAATTCAAAGTGTTCTAAAATATTTAGGTCTTTAATTGTTATTTTGGTTCCAAATGGAGGGTTTCCTGCTATACAATGATGAGAATTAAACTTTATTCTAGAATCTTTTTTCGAAAATTGATTAAATTCTAATGAATCACCTTGAGTTACAAAATTGTGCGAAGTATCTCCAATTCTTGCTTTAAGTGTTGAGTTTGCTATAGAACAAACTTCTTTATCATATTCTTGGCCAAATATTGAATTTCTTGCCAATTCAATAACTTTCATCTCTACATCTTTCTTTTTATCTTTTTCAAGTAACTCTCTAACTCTGTTCAAACCGGCTAATAAAAAACCTCCTGTTCCTGAACAAATGTCAATTAAGTCATCTCCATTTCTAGGGTCAAACTCTAATAATTTCATTGATAAATGCGTGACTAAAGAATCTGTAAAAAATTGACCACCTGCTTGTTTAGCCCATTGACTTCTAAATATTTCTAAAGAATCACCAAAAACATCTCTATTTGGGTCTGATATTTCAATTCCATTTAATTGAACACATGTGTAAGCAATGTCAAATGGTTTTAAATTTATTTCTTCTTTAAAATCATAAATAGACCAAGCATCATTCATCACTTTGTAGTTAGCAATAATTGTTTTACTGAATTCAATAGATTCTCCGTTTAAAAGCTGTTTTTCTTTTTGATTATTAAAAACAAAAGCGGGTTTTTCTAGTGTATGCTCTTCAATATACATTCCTGTATGAAGTATTTTTCCCACCTCTTTAGATATTCCATGAGGCGTTTTTTTCTCAGAATTTGCATAAAGATGATTATAAATATTTATTATTGCTTTTTGAAGTTTAATATTGCTTACTTTCATTGATTAAAGTGCTTATATGCAAAAATATGTAATGCATATTTTGCATCATAGCGTGTTTTTGTAAAGTTTTCAACAAGGTTTATTATGCTCTATTTATTTTCCAGCTCCGTAATTTATGCGTTTTTTAAAGTCAATAACTTCATCTCTTAATTTCTTATTAGCGTTTTCAATAAGTTCGTTTTGAAGTTTCATAATACGTAACAAGTCGTGAATCGCATTTAAATTATCTAGTTGTGTATAGACGATTTTCTCTAAGTCGGTTTTGGTGTATTTAGGATATGGCATAAAATTTGAAATAAAGTTATTAACAACGAAAATTTAATTAAAAACTACATTTATATAATTGTAACTTACATAAAGTTAATTCAAATTTATAAATTAAATTTCAAAAACACAAGTTTAGCTTACTAAAATTTAATTTAAACTTATGTTTTAATAAGCAAGTATTATATATTTAAGGTAGAATACATCAAATAATTATGGCAGTAGAAAGAATAAATAGAATAAAAGAAGTATTAGTAATTCAAGGAAAATCGCAAGTTTGGCTTGCAGAAGAATTGGGAAAAAGTACGACTTCTGTAACTGCATTTTGTAATAATAAATCACAACCTCATTTAAAAGATTTAAAAAAGATAGCAGAAATCCTAGATGTGGATATTAGAGAGCTATTAGTTTCTACAAAATAATTTCCTTAGATAAGTTCCAATTGAAAACCATTGTTAATGAAATAATATCGCAAACGAATCTTGATGTATATAATGACATCTTGTTGAAAATAGTAAATGAAATAGAGAATAGGGGATTCATGCTTTCTTGTAGAAGTGATTCAATGCAGTCCGTTATTGAATGGGATAGTTACTTAATAAGGATAAGTGTCAAGAATGGAAAAAAACGTGAGTTAAAAGTATTATGGGATATTCTGCATGAATATGGTCATTTAATTGACGGAAGACCAAGTAAAAATGAAGTTAATATTAAAAGAGAAAAGAGTGCTTGGTTAAATGCAGAAATTTATATCAAAAATCATTCTATTTTAATGGATAACTATAAAGGTTTTATAAAATATAAAGATGAGTGTTTAAGTACATATATATCTTAATATTGTGTAAAATAGAAATTGTTTTGGATGAAGCGTTGGCGGAACGGCCTCGGAAAACTTTGGTTAAAACAATAGGTGAATGAGCGTATATATTTTAGAGGTCTAGCAATACATATTCTTAATAATAACAAGGTTTAAAGCTAGTTTAAAGTAATCTTAATCGTTCCAATGTTTTCTAAAATATAGCGATTGAGCCGTACATTGTTTCCAAAGTTTTCTGCAGCCTTGATTTTTTTGTTTCTTTTTTTATCAAGAAAAAAAGATATACAATATTTAAAAATGTTGAATAATTGCAGAATTTGAGCAAGTGTATAGAAATTATCTCGCAGAGTAATTTTATACTCTTACGGAATTCTTTACGAGAATGCCATAGAAAAAAATATTGCAGGATTATTATCGAATACGCTATTTTTAAATGAATCTAAAAGGTTAGCTTCTTTATGGCGATGGCTATGCAGTTGGCAATTGTGTTTAGAAATAAACGCCAGAAGCGTTTAATTTATAAAAAGCAATTGAGCGCATAGGCAGCGGCAATTTTACATAGCGACTAATTATAGTACAAACAGCAGAATGTTTCTTATTTAGTACTAAACCCAAGAGCCAAATGTTTAATGACCCAAGTAATACAGATTCTATAGAAACGAGAATACTTTGGGATATTTAACATAATGGAGAATTATAGCTTACAAATAAACCTTGAAGTTCATAAGCCGTAATTTCTTTTAACATAATATCTGCCGATATGAGTCTAAAGACGTCATATCTGATATTATGTGTAAATAGCCTGAAAAACGGCTATACAGAAATTACTAACTATTTGTACTATAATGGTCAGCATTATGTTACTTTGCTTTGGTAAAAGCAATAGTTTCATTTGCTGATTTTTCTTTTAAAAGTTTTCTTCTTCCAAACTTCTTTTACTAAAGTTAATTAAATACTCTTTTTGCTGTAAGGGCAGAGGAGTGCAGGCAAAATGTGTATGGAATGGCAATATTTATCTATAGTTATTCCTTTTTCGTATAGTAATTACACTTGTTCATCTATCTTATTTTAAGAATATTCTGGTAGCATATATATTTGAAAGTTATGTAAAAACTAATTCAATACCTCTGATAAAATAATTATGTAGATTTACAAAATAGCTATTATCAAATTTGGAAGAAATTATAAAAAATAGAAGGCAGTTTTCGATTCACATGTTTATATGGGTAATACTTTATTCAGTTGTCCTGTTTTTTGTGTATTCAGAAGGTAAAGAAATTACGCTTAAAATTTGTTTGAGAATAACGTTTGGAGCTGCGGTTTTCTATACAAACTATAGTTTATTAGTGCCTTATTTATTACTTAAGAAGAAGAAAACATCTTATCTACTGTCTATTGTCGTTCTTTTAATAATAGCCTATTTGATTATTTCAAATGTATTCTATTTTGATTTTTATAAGAACCAAAATCTGTTAGACAAACGACCTTCAAAATTTATAATAATTATATTTTTCAATACTGTGATAATTATCATTGGAACAGTAATTAGAGTATACCAACAATGGATAGAAAACGATAGGATTAAAACGAGAATTGAAGTTCAAAAAAATAAAACGGAATTAGAAGCCCTTAAAAATCAACTAAACCCTCATTTTTTATTTAACTCTTTAAATAGTATTTATTCATTAACAGTTAAAAAATCTAATGATGCACCAGAAGCCGTAATTATGCTTTCTGAATTAATGCGATATATGTTATATAAAGCTAATAACAGTAAAGTCTTACTTAAAGACGAATTGCAATACATTGAGAATTATATTAAGCTTCAACATATTAGAATAGCAAAAAATAAAAATGTAAAAACGAATATAAGAGGCACGATTTCCACGCAAAAAATTAGCCCTTTACTATTTATATCTTATATCGAAAACGCTTTTAAATATGGAACAGATTTTAATGGTAACACTGAGGTCGAAATAGATATTAGTATAAAGGACGACGAATTGCATTTTAAGTGTATTAACATTATAGGAAATAGAACTAAAGATAAGGAGAACTCTGGTATAGGAATGCAAAATACCAAAAACCGTTTGGAGTTATTGTATCCTGATAAACATTGGTTAACCACAATGGAAAAGGACAATAAATTTATGGTTGATTTAAAATTAAAATTAGATTAAAATACAACAGATGAAGTGCGTAATTATAGATGATGAGCCATTGGCAGTTGATGTTATTGATACTTATGTCAATCAAATAGAAGGGATGGAAATTGTTGCGAAATGTAACAATCCATTAGATGCAATAACAATATTGAATAAGCATCAAGTAGATTTAGTGTTTTTAGATATAGAAATGCCTAATTTAACAGGATTAGATTTGGTAAAAACAGTTGAGAATATTCCGCAATTTATCTTTACAACGGCTTATCCACAGCACGCTTTAGAAGGCTTTGAATTAAATGCAACCGATTATTTGGTAAAACCTATTCCGTTTCAACGCTTTTTAAAAGCCGTTTCTCGCGCCAAAGAAAAGTATGAGTTAGAACAGTCTATTGCGCCACAAGCAAACGTTTCTTCTGGAGAAAATAATAACGACTTTATTTTCGTGAAATCAGAATATGAAAACATTAAGGTTAATGTACAAGATATAGAATATATTGAAGGGCTGAAAGATTATATAAAAATTCATCTAAAAGAAAAATCAAAACCTTTGTTAACACTATCCAGTTTTAAAGCAATTTTAAAAAAACTACCTTCAAATTTTATTCGAACACACCGTTCTTATATTATTAATATTGATTGCATTAGGGCTTTGCAAAAATCTAATGTTGTTATTAATGATATTCGTATTCCTATTGGAGAAACCTACAAAGAAGTCGTTCTAAAAAGACTTGGAGTGTAAATCTCTTTTAATACAAATGGTATAAACTTTAAAAAAAGTATCGATACATATTCCTTGTTTGTCGATACTTTTTTTTTGTAGGTATATCTTTTTTTTCTCTGTTTTAAGTTGCTCATACTTTTGATATTAAATATTAATAGTTCTCTAAATTCAAAAATATGGACAGAAAAATTTTAGTATTATTTTTTATTATTTTTTATTATGTTTCTGTATGGCTCAATAACCAAGAGTTATGCAATTTACCTCAAGAGCAATGTCGCTTCACATTTTTTGGAAAACAAAATCCAAAAGAACCCAATTACCATTAGTGGTGTTGTAAAAGACAATGAAAGTGGTGAGACATTACCTTTTGCTAATGTTTTTGTGAAAGGGACAAATATTGGAACAACAACCAATGAGGATGGCTTCTTTACGCTATTCAATGTACCATCAGAAACTTCAACTATACAGGTACAATATCTAGGTTATCAAATCCTGACTTTGATACTCACACCAGAAATGGCAAAAGATAAAATAACAATCCTGCTGAAACCTGATGACAACCAACTAGACGAGGTAGTCATAAATGCCGAATCAAGACAGCAAATTGTCAAAATGAATAAGAATGTAAGTCAGATATCATTATCACCCAAAAAGTTGGCATCCATACCAAACTTAGGAGAAAAAGATATTTTTAGAGCCTTACAATTACTTCCGGGTGTAAGTGGCACAAATGAATCTTCTGCAGGTCTTTATGTTCGTGGTGGAACGCCAGATCAAAATTTAGTTCTTTTAGACGGTTTTACGGTATATCACGTTGATCATTTTTATGGTTTTTTCAGTGCTTTTAATAGTGATGCTATAAAGGATATTCAGTTATTTAAAGGTGGGTTTCCTGCCGAGTATGGTGGCAGAATTTCAAGTGTAATTGATTTAACTGGTAAAACGGGAAATAGCAATAAACTAAGTTTTTCTGGAGGTTTAAGCTTACTGAGTGCCAATGCAACTGTTGAGATTCCAATAGGAGATAAAGCAAATCTGTTAATAGCGGGTAGAAGGTCTTATACCGATATTCTTCAAAGCGGATTGTACAATAGTATTTTTGATTTGTATAACGATTCAGAGCCAACCAATGGTAATAACCTGCCTAATTTCAATGGGTTTCAACAAAACCAAACACAGCCTTCATTTTATTTTTATGATTTAAATACAAAGTTCAGTTACAAACCTAGCGATAAAGACATTATTTCAGTTTCAATGTATAATGGTGAAGATAATTTAGATAGTTCTAGGGAAAACCAAAATACTTTTGGCTCAGGTACAGATGATGAAAGAACCATAAATGCTGACATTGAAGATTTGTTGAATTGGGGAAACTGGGGTTCTAGTGTTCGACGGGCAAGACAATGGAATGATAAACTGTACACAAATGTTGTAGGTGCTTATTCCAATTACGTTAGTGAGAGAAATAGGGTAAACGATGTAACCATACAATTAGCTGACTCAACCAACACTAACAGAACAGGACTGGTAGAAGATAACAATCTAAAAGATTATACACTTAGAATACACAACGAGTACAAAATCAACTCAAAGCATAGCTTAGAATTTGGTGGACAATTAACAAAGAATGAAGTTGATTATAGCTACAGCCTTAACGATTCAATAACCGTAATAGATCAAAAAGATAAAGGGGTATTAAGTACAGTTTATTTACAGGATAAATGGAGTCCAACCGAAAAATTAAATCTAGTTGGTGGTATTCGAGCTACTCATTTTGATGTAACAGATGAACTCTATTTTGAACCACGTCTTTCGGCATCATACCAACTTAATGACCAAATCAAACTCAAAGGCGCTTGGGGAAAATATTATCAATTTGTAAATAGAATTGTTCGTGAAGACGTAACACAAGGAAGTAGAGACTTTTGGCTTTTGGCCAATGAAGAGAATAGTCCAATAAGTTTTGCAGAGCATTTAATTATTGGTGCAAGCTATGAAATTGATGATTGGTTGTTTGATGTTGAATATTTTGAAAAAGATATGTCAGGGCTTACGGAATTTTCACTTCGTTTTCAGTCTGCGCTAGGTACAGACCCTAACGATCAATTGTTTTTTGAGGGTACAGGTATATCAAGAGGTTTTGATTTCTTAATCCAAAAAAAGGTGGGTAAATATTCGGGTTGGTTAGGTTATACTTTGAGCGAAGTAGTGCACACATTCCCAGACTTAAACAGCAATCCATTTTATTCTTTAAACGATCAGCGCCACGAATTTAAATTTGTAAATGTACTCAAGGCAGGTCGTTGGGATTTAGGCGCAACTTGGGTTTACGGGAGCGGTAAACCTTTTACAGCACCTAATGGTATTTATACTATTACTCTTTTGGATGGAACAGAAACCGAATATGTAAGCGTAGGAGAAAAGAACGGGCTAAGACTTGCACCATATCATCGCCTAGATTTAAGTGCTACTTATAACTTTAATATTGGATCTGGAAAAGGCAGTATGGGCTTATCCTTATTCAACTTATATAACAGAACCAATACTTGGTACAAAGAGTTTGAAGTTGTGGATAGTGAGATGATAGAAACAAATGTCAATTATATAGGTTTTACACCTAGCTTATTTTTTAACGTATCATTTTAAAATTAATAACAATGAAAATTTTCAAAAAGATTATAGCTGTATTATGTATCATCATTATTTCATCTTGTGAAGATGTCCCAGATTTTGACCCAGGGATAAGCGAACCAGTTGTAGAGGCCTTTATTTATGAAGGTGAATCTGTTGATGATATTTATCTAAAAAAAACAGTGCCCTTTAATAGTGGGAATACTATTGAGCCAGAGCTTATAAGTGATGCAATTATAACAATTTCTAGTGATAGTCAGGATTTTGTATTATCACCAGTAGCAGACCAACCAGGGAGGTATTTTTATGACGGTAACGATTTATCTATAAATATAGGTGGAAACTATCAACTAACTTTTGAATATGAAGATAGAATAATATCTTCAACAACAACCATACCGAGTGAACCAGAAGGAGTGGATATATCGCCTGAGTCAATCGAAATACCTGAAATAAACTCCTTGCTAGATTTAAGGGATTTTAGAGAATCTTTTCAGCAAACTATTGATGTCATTTGGAACAACAATGATGGTAGTTACTACTATCTAGTAATTGAAAATACAGAAGATAATCCTGAGTCCATAGACCCAACTGATGTTCTTGGTGGTTTGGGCATTAATTTTGAATTTACAACTTCACCTACCCAACAGAACATTTTAGAATTAAGAGCTTTGATACACTATACGCAATATGGTATGCACAAGGTTACAATATATCACGTCAATGAAGAATATGCCTTACTCTATGAAACATCAAGTCAAGATTCAAGAGATTTAAACGAGCCATTCACAAACATAAATAATGGTTTAGGTATTTTTTCAGGATTTGCAAGTCAGGTGGTTTACTTTGAAGTTATTGAGCAATAAATAATTTAATCAATAAAATGAATAAAATAATTCTAATAATAGTTGTAGTGTTTTTATCAAGCTCATGTAGTAAGAAATTATATAATGTTGAAAAGGTCGATGCTATACCTGTAATTGATGGAGACCAGATAGAATGGCCAGTCAATACAATTCGGTCCAACAATAATATAAATTATGCGATACAACAGGATGACGATAATTTGTACTTAATAGTGAGTTCATTTGATGAGCAGGTTATAAAAAAAATTATGCTTTTAGGTATGACCTATTGAGTTAATACAGATGGAAAGCATAGTAAAGACCAAGGTATTTCTTTCCTTGAAGGAATTGTAAATTCAGACGCAATAAAACAAAAATTTGAAAGCCTCAAGAGTAGCGATGGTGGTTTTAGAGGAAGAGGAGGTATGGGCTCAATATCCAATATTGATAAAAATATGTTGCCAAATCAGTCTAAATTATTAGAGAATTTTAAGGGTCAATCCGAAAATATTGGCCTAATAAACTTTAATGGTTATGAAGATGGGCAAATAATTGATTTCAATCGTAGTGCTTTAGATTTTGAGAGTTTGGGTATTATGTTTGATTCAAAATTGATACCTGGTCAATCATTTACATTTGAGATTGCGATTCCAAAAAGGCTTCTCAAGAAAAATACAAAAGCTAAAAAAGATACCTGGGCAATAGGTATAACAACTAATGATCCAAATATAGAGCTCAGCTTACCTGACAGTTCTAAATTGGATAGGATTCCTGCAAGGTTTAAAAATAGATCAGGTGTAAGTGGTAAACTTGAAAAAATTAATGAAATAAAAGCTTTATTAAAGCCTATTCAGTTCTGGGTAGATGTATCTGTGTTGAAAAAGTAAATTAAGATGTTAACAGACATTAACATTTGGATTCCTATTGAATTAAAGTAATATTTTCTTAATCAAAATTATTAAAAATGAAGTATCTAAAAAACATAATAATACTATTCATACTCGTATTTTCAGTACCTATTTCAGCACAAAACACCAACGGTAAAGCCTATTATGTTTTAAAAAATACGATAAAAATAAACTTAAGTAATCGTCAAATTCCAGAGGCTCAAAAGGCAATGATACAAGAGCGTATCAATAGTATGTCTACTAATAATTTTGTACTCTCTTTTAATAAGAATTCTTCTATATATGTTGAAGAAGAAAAGTTAGAACAAGACCAAGGCAATGGAATAATAGCACAACGGATGGGAATGATGAAAATGATACTTAATCAAGGGAGTAATGGCAAACTTTACAAAAATAATATCGACAATACTTACAAAAATCAAGTAGACCTTTATGGGAAACTATTCCTAATTCAAGATTCACTTAAAGCGATAGATTGGAAAATTACTGATGATGTAAAAACGATTGGAAAACATACCTGCTTTAAGGCAACGGCTATCTTAAAAAATAGAGGATTACCAACAAATTTTCGCCCAGGAGAGCAACGAACAAATGACTCGAAAGAAGAAAGAAAAATAGAGGATGAAATGATAATAGTAACGGCTTGGTTTACTCTTGATATTCCTGTTTCTCAAGGACCTGCAATGTATTATGGTTTACCAGGGTTAATTCTAGAAGTAAATGCAGGAAATACTACAATTCTTTGCTCAAAAATAGAATTAAATAAAGAAGAAGAAACTATAAATCCGCCTAAAAAAGGAAAGAAAATAACCCAAGAAAAATATGATGCTCTTGCAAAGAAGAAAGCGCAAGAAGTTCGAGAAAATTTCCGTAGAGGAAGAGCTGGTTTAGGAAAAGGAAACTAAAAATAGATTCAAATGAAAAAAATCGTATATATACTTTGTGTACTATTTTCTTTAAACGCTTTTTCGCAGGAGATTAATGTTTCAGGATCTATAAAAGATAGTATTGGCACACCTTTAGAGTCTGCTAATGTGGTGGCGATAAATAGTATAACAAAAAAATTAGCTTCATATTCAGTTGTTAATAATAAAGGTAGATACCAGCTTTCGCTTGAAAAGAATGCTAACTATACTTTAAAGGTTAGTTTTTTAGGATATAAAACCATTTCTGAAACTTTGGAAATAACCGAGCAATCTATAGGCTTTGAAAAAAACTTTACACTTTACGAGGATAATAGCCAATTAGATGAAGTTCTTTTAACTTATGAAATGCCTATTACAGTTAAAGGTGACACCATAGTATATAATGCTGATTCTTTTAAGAATGGTACAGAAAAGAAATTAGGCGATGTGCTTAAAAAATTACCAGGAGTAGAAATTAATGATGATGGAGAAATTGAGGTTGAAGGCAAACGTGTACAGAAGCTAATGGTAGAAGGGAAAGATTTTTTCGATGGAGATTCTAAATTGGCAGTAGAAAATATACCGTCTAATGCCATTGAAAAAGTACAAGTGCTTAAAAACTTTAATGAAGTCTCGCAATTACAGGGTGTTACAAATAATGACGATAGTATAGCTATTGATATTAAGCTTAAAGAAGGAAAGAAGAATTTTTGGTTTGGTGATGTTACAGCTGGTGGTGGGCCAGATGATAGATATTTGGTTCACCCAAAGCTGTTTTACTACAGTCCAGAAAAGAGTATTAATATTATAACAGACATCAATAATATTGGTGAAATACCTTTTACACGTAGAGATTATTTTAAGTTTACAGGAGGTTTTAAAAATTTGGCAGGAGGAGGAACCACCTTAAATTTAACTCAAGATAATTTAGGGTTTTCATTACTTCAAAACAATATGGCTAATGAAATAGAAACTAAATTTGGAGCTGCAAATTTTAGCTATTCACCAAGTAAAAGCCTTGATTTAAGTGGCTTCTTTATTTATTCTGGAACAAAAACAGATATAGAAGAACTAACAACAAGAGATTATATTTTAGATGACCTCACAGAGGAAACTACAACGAGTTCTGTTCAAGACAATAAGTTAGGTCTTGGTAAAATAAGTGCATCTTATAAACCGCATAGCAATTTTCAATTAGATTATGATGTGTTCTTAAAACTGTCTGAACAAGAAGAAAGTAGTAGAGTCTCGTCTACAACAGCAACTGTAAATAATACCATAAATGAGTTGAGAGAAGACAATCCTTTTTCTATTAACCAGAATGCAAATCTTTATTATACATTAAACGATAAAAATATTTTTTCAGCCGAAGTACAACATTTATGGTCTAAAGAAAACCCTTTTTACAATGCAACATTTTTAGGTTTAGGCGAGAATCCAAGTGTAGCAGTGTTGCCATTTTCTACTGTATTCCCTTATGATACTACGCAAGAGAATTACGGATTAAATTAAGACAAAACAATTAATACCAATAAGTTTGATGCTAAAGTGAATTATTACAATGTACTAAATAACACAAGTAATTTAAACTTTGTTATTGGTGGTACTAACAGTAAACAGAATTTCGACTCTTCAATTTTTCAAACTTTGGACGATGGAAGTATAAATGACTTTTCTGAAGACGGGTTTAATAATGATGTTACTGCTAATTTTTTAGATATCTATGCAGGCGCAAAATATAAATTTATTACTGGAAAATTCACATTTGCGCCAGGAGTAAACCTTCATAGTTACACTTATAATAATGAACAACTCGGAGAAAAATATGAAGATACTCAAACGAAACTATTACCAAATTTTTATGCTAATCTGCAATTTAAAAAATCTGAAAGCTTACGATTTAACTATTCTCAAACCGTAGCATACCCTGATATTAATAGTGTGGCACAAGGTTATGTGTTTACTAATTATAATTCACTATTTCAAGGGAATAATGAGATTAAAAATGGTCTATACGATACATTCAATTTAAACTATAGTAGTTTTAGTTTGTTTAATTATACTAATGTATTGGCATCATTAAGATATACGAAAATGAATGACCCAATTAAAAATAGTCTTATCTATCAAGGCATAAATTCGGTATCTACACCAATTAATTCAACCGTAACAGACGAAAGCCTTAACGGAATATTTCGTTGGGATAAAACCATTGGAAAATATAAAGTAGGCTTAAGTGCTAATGTGTCTTGGTTTAATAATTTTAATGTAGTAAACGATAAAATAACTGAATCAGAATCATTAACACAGCGCTATAAAGTAAGCGTTTTGACAAATTTTAAAAAAGGACCAAATTTTGAAATCGGTTACCAAAGTGCTATAAGCGATTTTACAAATTCAGGTACTAAAAACACCTTTTATACAGATATGCCTTTTGCAAAGTTAGAGATGGTATTCTTTAAAGATTTTTCTTTTACATCAGATTATAGCTTCTATAATTATTCTGATGATCAGCAGACACTAAACTCTTATTCTTTTTTAAATGCAAATCTCTATTATAGAAAAAAAGACAGTAAATGGAAATTCAGATTAGGTGTTAAAAATATTCTTAATACCCAATCAATAAATCAAAACAATTATAACGAAGCTTTTTCTACCACGTCAGAGTATTATGTACAACCGCGTTATGGTTTTTTAACTGTTACATATAAATTATAAATACTAAACCCCTCAATGAGGGTTTCATCTATACATTTTAAGTCTCTGTATAGTAAATTTTAATAATCTTGTTTTCTATACTATTTTTGAAGGGTGGTGGTAAACATAAATAATTTAAACCAATAAATGTGTAATAGTCCTAATTTTGAAAAACAATTAGAAAATAATAAACAATAAAAAATATAAAAATGAAATTATTAAAAAATAGTATCGTAGTAGTAGTATTGTTAGTTAGCACAATAACTTTCGCACAAGACAAAAAACTTACAGAAGAACAAAAAAAGCAAGTTAAAGAACAGTTAGAACAGTATTTTGAAAAATTAGACTTATCTGAAGAGCAGAAACCAAAATTTGAAGAAACTACAAAAAAGTACGCACTTCAAATGAAAACTTTAAAAACTAGTGGTAAGAGTAAATTTGCCAAGTACAAGGAATATAAATCGATAAAACGTTCTAAAAACAACGAAATGAAAACATTGCTTTCTGCTGAACAATACAAGATTTATAAAAAAACTCAAAAAGAAATACAAAAGAAGATGAAAGAAAAATTTAGAAATAGAAATTAAAATATCAAATTTAAACACAGATTTTTATTACCTCTATAAACAACAACCGAGAAATTGGACTTGCTACATTTAGAGTGACAAAGAGTTAAGCTAATTTTATCTAAAATAACTTAACCATATGAAACGAAGAAAATACAGTAAAGAGTTTAAAATTAAAGCAGTAGAATTAAGCAATGTACGAGGTAACACAAAGCAGATTGCCATGGAATTGGGAATCAGTGCAGATCTTATTTACAGATGGCGTAGAGAATTAGAACAGCGTCCTGATTTAGCTTTTAGCGGTAATGGCGTCAAACAACTCACAGAAGATCAGAAAGAGTTAGAGCGATTACGTAAACAGCTCAAGGATGTTACCATGGAGCGGGATATCTTAAAAAATGCCGTGAGCATCTTCTCCAAGAGCGATCGGAAGTATTGAAATTTATCAAAGATTACAGTAGAGAATATCCGGTTGGGAAGATGTGTAAAATTTTTAAAATTAGTAGAAACAGTTATTACAGGAGTAAGAATTATGTTCCATCAGATAGAGATGGAAAAAATCGTATGCTACTCTCTGAGATTCACCGTATCTGTGAGCGAAGTAAATCTACTTATGGAAGTCCTAGAATTACAGAGGAACTCAAAGCTAAAGGGTTTAAAGTATCTAGGTCTAGGGTAGCACGATTGATGAAAAAACACGGGATTAAAGCAGTTCGTAAAAAGAAATTTGTTGTCACGACAGATTCTAAGCATCAATATCCAGTAGCTGATAATGTATTGGATAGAGATTTTAAAGCTACCGCTGCTGCACAGAAATGGGTTTCTGATATTACCTATTTAAAGACTGCACAAGGATGGCTGTACTTAACGGTAATTATTGACCTGTTTGATCGTAAAGTCATTGGTTGGTCTTTGAGCAATGGACTCAAAGCAAGACAAACTATCATTGCTGCATGGAGAATGGCTGTAAACAACAGAATGCCTTGTGAAGGTATGATTTTTCATTCTGATCGAGGTGTACAATACGCATCTCATGCGTTTGTTAATATCCTTAAAAGTTATCATGTAACACCCAGTATGAGTAGAAAAGGAAACTGTTGGGATAATGCAGTAGCTGAATCTTTTTTTAAAACAATCAAAACAGAACTAATGATAGACAATAAGTTTATATCCAACAAAAGTCTTCAAATTAAAGTCTTTGAATACATAGAAACTTGGTACAACAGATACAGAAGACATTCTGCTCTTGGTTACAAAAATATCATCGAATTTGAAAAATTATATCAAATCAAAAATGTAGCTTAACTTTTTGTACCATTTTTTGTTGCATATCCAAATTGATGCTTTATTAAAAACTCCTTTTAGGAGTTTTTTTATTGACCTCATAAAAATTTGGTTAAAACAATAGGAGAGAGGAGCGTAATATTTTAGGGGGTTAGTTACTATTTTTATTAGTGTTTCTACATTTTAAGGCTCTTTCTTAAGTGGTCTTGGTTAGCTACAATGTTTCCTAAAATATAGTGTAACGAACCGTTAATTGTTTCCAAAGTTTTATGCAGTCTTGATTTTTTTGTTTCTTTTTTTATCAAGAAAAAAAGATAAATGAAACCTTAAGAAGTTCTACAGTTTAATTTCTATTTTACATAATATTAGAAGTCAAATTAAAAGAATATTCTAATGAAAGTAAGAACAAAGCAAGTGTACAGAAATTTTTAAGCAAGGATTTGAGCAAGGGAAAATTTTGTACTGTTGCGAAATGCTTTACGATAAGTTTCTGAAAACTTTTTACAACGATAATTTTAATTACAGACGAATTATAAATACGAAACTAAAAGCTTTTGCTTTTTTTGGCGTTGGCAAGCGATGGATAATTGTGTGTAAAATAAATTGTGATAACAATTTGATTTTATAAAAGCAATCGAGCGTTTGGTAGCGGCAATTTTACATAATGGCAAATTATAGCTACAAATAACTTTCATTATAAATCTAAAATCTTAATCCATGAGAATCGCGTATTTGAAATTTTAATGACCCAAATACTGAATATTAAAAAAGATTACAGCAGTTTCTGGGATATTTTACATAATATAGAATTATAGCTTACGAATGGCATACAATACATAAATAACAAATATTGACATTTGTACTATAATTATTATTATGTTAAATAATATAAATTGACCCTCTCTTTTTATAGGAAGAACTTAAATTTATTGAATTACAAACTGGATTTGTTTTGATATTGAGCGATTTTTTGCGTGAGGTAACTGCAAATCAGTATCAAAAAGACGATTCAGATTATTTCCGGCCAAATCTTCTAACTTACTATCAATTAAAAGTATATATTTTCCCCTTTTCCAATTTTTTATAGGAGTAAAAAAAATATTTTTATCACCCTCTGTCAATACAAAATTACCTTGTGCTAATTCATTTTTATCATTTAAAACTTGAATCATTTCTTTAACTAAAGTGATGTCTAAAGGTTCGTCAAAATAAATGCCTAATGGTGATTTTGTCTCTGGTTTTGGGAGATTCAATTTCCAATTTTCTACAGAAGGTTGTTTACGATCTCTTTTTTTAACTCGTATTGTTTTGTTGTAATTTTTCCCTAAAGAAATCCCCTCAGCATCTCTTAAATTATTGAGAATAACTATTTCATAGGTATTCCCTTTTTTAATTGGAATACCTGATTTTTTATTTGGAATTAAATCTTGTTTAATCCTTCCGGGGTCCAGCCACAAGGTAATCTCTGTATGATCCTTATTCCATAATTCATTTTCTAATGGTAAAAATGGGTTACTGACTTCTTTTGTATCATTATTAATAACTCTTATAAAGTCTAAAAATGGCTCAGATTGTTGCATTGGTTTAGAAAAAACAAAATGCATTTTTAGAAGGTTTTCAGGAACAGAATCTGTAGTTGGATAGATGGTAAGTACTTTTGGTTTGATGTTTTCAGATATTGCTTTGATGCTAAACGTTATAAAAACAATTCCATCTTTTAATATTTCATACGATTCCCCTGCCGTAAAAGGAATAATAGGTTTAAACGTTATAGAATATCCATCTAATTCACTATTTCCTATAATTGCTTGGTTTTTTATTCCTTTTAAGACAACAGTATAATTAGCTTTCTTATCATCTATTTTGAAATCAATATGCGTGGCAGTGCCGTGTTCATATCGTATTAAAAATGCACTATCTTTCTCTTTCGTAATACAGGATATCAGTCCATAAATGGCTAAAAAAAAGATCAAGAATTTCTTGATCTTTTTGAGGTCATTAGCTACGCTTTTAATCCCTACATCCATTTTTTACTCCTATTGTGCAAATACAATACTCCGTCGTTTCTTCTTCTTAAGAATAATACATTTTCTTCATCTAAATCATCTAATTGCTGCACATTCACAAATGGCAGGTTATCATAAGTAAGTCCAACATTTTTGCCAAATTCTGTTACTGGTTTGGTTAATGACTCTTTAAAATTAACAATATCTTTAAAATTAATTCGCATCACGGGTCTATTAGAGTTAGACATAAAGAATTTGAGTTCATTTCCCTTTTTAAAACTGATAATATCTAAAGGAGAATTTCCACTTCCTAATTCTGCAATTGTCCTTCCTTTTAAGTGTTTTCCTCCTTTTAACTCATCAATAGGAAACAACACTAATGGAGTACAGGTGTAGCTCGCTAATAAATATTCTTTATCTTCTATGGCTGTCACATCAAAGGTTTTAACCGGAGCATAAGTCTCATACCTTCCATGCGCTACATGATAAATTTCTAAAGTCGCGAAATCTTGCTTTTTTGTAAATGGGAAAGGAATACTAGAGAATGAAGAACTAAACTCTTTGTTAGAAAGCCCTGAAACCAACACTTTTCCATTGTAGTATTTCATATCTGAAATTGCCCACCGTCTTAACTCCCGTCCGCGCCGGTCTTTAGCTCCTTTAGCAACCGGGTGATTTAATGCTATTTTAGAATAGCTGACATTGTTTAAAGAAACACTTTTTAAACTCCCACTTGTCAGTTTTAATAAAACAGGCCTTCCTTCTCTGGTATGCACTGAGAAATAGGGAACTTTTGAGATTGGGTTTACTGCCATATCAGTAATTCTGATATTTTTCGATGTAGTTCCTAAAGCAGCAGCAATTTTTACATCAAAATCTTCAATTGCAATTTTATCAGCTTTGCTTTTTAATGATATATCTTTTGTGTCAATGGCATAAACCATTGCATTATCAGAATCTCCAATAAATAAAATTCCTTCCGGTCCAAAACTCAAGCTATTAATAGAAGCAATTTGAGGATTTCCAATGACAAAATCTTTTGTAAGCACACTTTCATTCTTAGTTGTTGCAGCAAATAGTAATAAGACTACAATTACTAAACTTAACGGGTATATTATTTTTTTCATACGATTAGATTAGGTATTTTGATAAAGGTATATAGTTATCTGTATTTAGATAAAGAGTAAAAATGCTATTAACTAATATTTAACACTTTGATTTTGAGATTAATATTTTAACAGAGATAGTACTTCTTTTTCAAATCTGGCTTTTGGTAAATATTGATTTTCCAGGGCTGCTTGAAATGGAATCGGTGTTTCCAAGCTAGCAATTCTTTTTACGGGTGCATCTAAAAATTCAAAACAGTTTTCCGTAATCATAGCTGATATATCACTGGCAATACCACCGAATAAAGAATCTTCTTGAAGAATGATTACTTTTCCTGTCTTCTTTACCGATGTATATATAGCTTCTGTATCTAAAGGCTGCAAAGTTCGTAAATCAATGACATCTGCCTGTATATCAGGATGACGCTTTAAGGTATCCAAAACCCAGTGAATTCCGGCTCCGTAAGAAATAATAGTCATGTCCTCCCCTTCTTTTAAAATGGCGGCTTTTCCAATTTCTACGGTAAAATAGTCTTCAGAAACATCCTGATATACAGATCGATACAGTGCTTTATGTTCAAAAAATAATACGGGGTTTGGATCATTGATGGCTGCACATAACAATCCTTTTGCATCTTCGGGAAAAGCAGGATATACTACTTTTAGTCCCGGTGTTTTAGTAAACCAGGCTTCATTTGTCTGGCTGTGAAAAGGACCGGCCCTCACTCCTGCTCCGCATGGCATCCGTATGACCACATCTGCATATTGGCTCCAGCGATAATGTGATTTTGCCAGCAGATTAACAATTGGGTTGAATCCTGAACTTACAAAATCTGCAAATTGCATTTCCACAACAGCCTTCATACCACTTATACTCAAACCATAGGCAGTGGCAACAATGGCAGATTCACATATAGGAGTATTTCGGATACGTTCCTTTCCAAATTTTTTCACAAAACCATCGGTAATCTTAAAAACCCCTCCGTATTCGGCAATATCCTGACCCATTATAATTAAATGATCATGTTTTTCCATAGATTGCTCCAGACCTTTGGAAATAGCATCTATCAGACGAATGTTCGCCTTATTTTTTGATGGAGGAATGATTTTTTGCCGGTAAGCAGCATAAACATCATTCAATTCTGTTTTTATATTGGGAATGATAGCCGATTCATCATACGCTTTTTGTAAATGTTCTTTGATCTCGGACTTGATTGTTATTTTGGTTTGATTGACAAAATCATCATCAACTATATTTTCAGATAACAGATAGTCTTCAAAATTAATAAGCGGATCTCTGCCCTTCCAGGTTGCTATCAATTCTTTCGGAACGTATGCGGTGCCACTTGCTTCTTCATGACCCCGTATCCTGAAAGTTTCAAATTCCAGTAAAACAGGTCCGGGTTTTTCTCTTATACTTTGTGCCAGTTCGGAAACTTTGGTAAATACTTCCAAAATATTATTGCCATCAATTCTACAAGATGGTATACCATAACCTAACCCTCTATCTGCTAAGTGTTTGCAATGGTACTGTTCGGATACAGGGGTAGATAATCCATACCCGTTGTTTTCAATACAAAACAGTACAGGCAAACTCCAAACAGAAGCGATATTTAATGCTTCGTGAAAATCACCTTCACTCGTCCCTCCTTCTCCTGTAAATACAGCACATGCCCGGTTGTTTTTTTTTAATACGTTCGCAAGTGCAATACCATCTGCTACACCTAATTGAGGCCCTAAATGAGAGATCATTCCTATAATATTGAACTCCCGGGTTCCGAAATGGAAACTTCTATCTCTTCCTTTGGTAAAACCGCTCTTCTTTCCCTGCCACTGTGCAAATAACCTATGTAAAGGGATTTCTCTGCTTGTAAAAACACCCAGATTTCTATGCATGGGCAATATATATTCTTCTTTTGTTAATGCAGAAGTTACGCCTACGGAAATGGCCTCTTGGCCAATTCCTGAAAACCATTTGGAAATTTTCCCTTGTCGTAATAAAACCAACATTTTTTCCTCAATTAAGCGAGGCTTTAACATACTCGTATATAATTTAAGCAATTGTTCCTTTTTAATTTTATAACGACTGTAGTTCATTAGCGTTTTCATTTCTAGAACTCATTTAAAAACGAATAAAGTAAAGAAAATTTTTATAAAAATTATGGGCTCTAGTTTAAAATTGTGTTGATACTAACATTTGATAGTTTTCATCAATTTTTCGATATTCTTGATAGGCATTGGTATCTACTATTGACTTTTTAGCCAGCTCTTGAATTTTATTCTTGTGATTTTTAATTGACTCTTTTATGCGATATTTTTTCATATTCTTTTTGGTATTACTCCAATTGAAAATTTTCTTCGGGCTTTGAGCTTTTACATTCAATGCTACCAAAACTTCCGCAAATTACTAAAATGCTGTAATTGTCTTTTTAATAATTGAAATACAATCCCTTAATTCTTCTTCATTTATGACCAAAGGTGGTGCAAAACGAATGATATTACCATGTGTTGGTTTTGCCAACAAACCATTATCTCTCAGTTTTATACAAATGTCCCATGCAGTAGTGCTATCCTCGGTATCATTGATAACAATTGCATTTAATAATCCTTTTCCCCTGACCAAACTTACTAATTCATTTTCTTTGGCAAATTCAGTCAATTCTTTTCTCAATATCATTCCCAGATACGCTGCATTTTCAGCTAAACTCTCTTCGGTAACCACTTCCAGGGCAGCAATGGCCACAGCCGCCGCTATTGGATTTCCTCCAAAAGTAGAGCCGTGATTTCCCGGCTGGATCACATTCATAATGGCATCGTTTGATAAGACTGCGGAAACAGGGTACGCACCACCACTCAGTGCCTTTCCTAAAATCAAGATATCCGGAGTTACATTTTCGTGGTCTACTGCTAATAACTTGCCTGTACGTGCAATTCCTGTTTGCACTTCATCAGCGATGAATAACGCATTGTATTTTTCGCATAAGGCTTTTGCTGCTGCCAAATATCCTTCGGAGGGAACATATACTCCCGCTTCTCCTTGGATAGGTTCTACCAAAAATCCGGCTATATCAGACGTGCTTTCCAACACTTTTTCTAATGCCGAAAGATCATCATAAGGTATTTTGATAAAGCCCTTAGTATAAGGTCCAAAATTTTCACGTGCTACAGGATCATTGGAAAAGGAAATAATAGTAGTCGTTCTGCCGTGAAAATTATTTTCGCAGACAATAATCTGCGCTTCGTTTTCTCTAATTCCTCTTACTTCGTATGCCCATTTTCTACACAACTTTAATGCCGTTTCAACAGCCTCTGCCCCGGTATTCATAGGTAATAATTTGTCAAAACCAAAATAAGCGGTGGCAAATTTTTCATATTTCCCCAGCATATCATTGTAAAATGCTCTTGATGTCAAACTCAAAGTTTGTGCTTGCGCTATCATTGCATTTACAATTTTAGGATGGCAATGACCCTGATTGACAGCAGAATAAGCCGATAAAAAATCATAGTATTTTTTTCCTTCCACATCCCATACATAAACCCCTTCTCCTCTACTCAACACCACCGGTAACGGATGATAATTGTGTGCTCCATATATATTTTCCAAATTAATTGCTTCTTGTGAAGTCATGTGTTCTAAAACAGCCATTTTAATAGTTTTTAAATTGATAAAATAACCATTCCTACTATACCTTTATCCTTTCGAAGAACCCGAAAATTCAGCGTGGGAGAGAAATCATCCCTGAAACCTGCAAATTACTAAATATTACTCATGTCATAAAATCCTGATGAAATTATTTTTTAACGTTAAAAAGTTTGAAAGTTTAAAATTCGGTAAATTTAACTTCAATTGTTTTTAGGAATAAAGAACTGAGATGAATTTGTCTTACATTTTTTTATTTCAAAAAAAATAATATACGTTTGTAAAAACTTATAAAAAAGCTATGAGGCTAATTCTTAATTTTTTTAAATCCATTTATTCATCTAATGTTAAAGTAATGAACTCGTTTAAACTTTTTGAATTTAAGCGAGTTTTTAATATATTTACTGTCAAAATCAATGTATGAAACGTTTTGGGATCAGTCACAAAAGTTGTGTGTGAGTTCAGATGAAGATTAATTGTTAATTGAAGATTGAATGAAGTGTGTCTTTGCGAGTGAAACGAAGCAATTAGGGATCAGGGTCAAAAGTTTTGTGTGGATTGAATTAAAGTTTTGATCTTTGTAAAAAAAAACAGAGATTGGAATTATCCTTAGACCTTTTAAAATTCATCTTACCTGAGATGCTCGTAGAACATTTTGATTTGGTAAGACACACTCATCGAAATGAGGAACTTCATTTGTATTTTGAAGAGCGTAATGTTGTTCCTAAAGAAGTCATAAATCCTAATGTAATTGCTCATGGTTTCCACAAAGAGATTACTATTGAAGACTTTCCTTTGCGTGGAAACACTGTGTATCTTCACGTAAGGCGACGTAGATGGTTAGATAAAGAGACTAGGCAAATCATTCAAAGAGATTGGAATCTAGTAGCTCAGGGAACTCGCATGACAGGTGAGTTTGCTGCTTTTTTAAAAGAGATTAGTCGATACTGAGAAGAGTGATTGCAAAACCATTGCAAGAATCTATGGCGTGAATGGGAAGAAGTTCCAAAGGCAGTATCGAGATTATTTGAGTGAGTTTAAACAGTGGAAGGAAAAGTCTCATGCCAAAGAGTGGTTGATCTTCCCTGAGAATATAGGAACTCGATTATCTATCGACGAAGTAGCCTTATCAAAAGGAGAACTCTACACCATCGTTACCAATAAAAAAGCTAAAGGAAAGAAAGGAAGTATTGTGGCGATCATAGCTACTACCAAAGCAGAACCTATTATCAAACACCTATTTAAAATCTCATCTGCGAAAAGAAACAAGGTCAGAGAAATTACCCTAGATATGGCGAACTCCATGAAGCTGATTGCCAAACGGTGTTTCCCCAAAGCCATACAAGTAACCGATAGATTCCATGTACAGAAACTAGCTCTAGAAGCACTTCAAGAAATTAGGATCAAACATCGATGGGAAGCCATAGATACAGAAAATGAACGGATCAAACTTGCCAAAACCAATAACAAAGAATATTACCCTGAAATATTAGAAAATGGAGATACCATAAAGCAACTCTTGGCTAGAAGCAGATACTTACTCTACAAAGCACCAAGTAATTGGACAGAAGATCAAAGAGTAAGAGCTAACATCCTCTTTAAAAGATATCCTGATATCAAAACAGCTTTTAAGCTCGTACAAGGACTTAGAAATATCTTCAACACAGCAAACTCAATACAAGTCGCTTATACAAAACTAGCGCATTGGTATAAAGATGTAGAACAAACAGCATACAAGGCTTTTAATACCATAGCAAACTCTATCAGGCTTAACTATAGATCAATATTGAATTACTTCATTAATAGAAGTACTAATGCAGCGGCAGAATCTTTCAATGCCAAAATCAAAGCCTTTAGATTACAATTTAGAGGGGTCAAAAACACAGAATTCTTCCTCTATAGATTAACTACAATTTTTGCATAAACACAACAATTAGTCTTGATCCACGTTTTGCTTATTTATGGATTAGTTTTATGATCATCAGTTGTGTAAATTCTGAAAATACAGCAGAATTTATAAAAAATACCGAGGGCAGATATCTTTTTAATTCCGATGAAGTAATAGAAATTTATTTTGCGGAAAAAGAATTAAAAGTAAAATGGAGAGGGCAAGATATGACACCTGTAAAGGTGAATGATTCTGCTTTTTATCTAAAAGAAATGAATGAAAAATTAGTTTTTGTTTCTACTCCGGAAATGCATATTCAATTAGCTCCCAAAAGGGAACATAACGAGCAAAAGTTTACCTTCATTAAATTAGAAAAAGGGGCAAAAACTCCTCATGAGTATATAAAAAGTAAAGAATATGATAAAGCTTTGAGGGGATATTTGGCCATTAAAGAAAAAGATTCTTTAGACCCGGCCATTGAAGAGTGGGTTTTAAACAGGTTGGGGTATGCGATGATAAGAGAAAAAAAATTCGAAGATGCCATAGAAATTTTTAAGATCAATGTAGCTTTGTATCCTTATAAATCAAATCCTTATGATAGTTTGGGAGAAGCGTATTGGTATATAAAAGATACGGTGAATACCATTGCCAATTTTAAAAAAGCATTATCTATAAATCCTGAGAACAGGAGTTCCAAAAGATTTTTAAAGAAACATAAATTAGAATAGTCATTGAAAAAATTACAATATCCTATCGGAAAATTTACAGCTCCGGATGTTATTACGGATCAACATAAAAAGGAATGGATTGCTGTTTTGGAACATTTCCCTACAAGATTAGAAAATTTGGTCGTGAACCTCTCCGAAGAACAGTTAGATACACCTTACAGAAATAGTGGTTGGACGGTAAGACAAGTAGTACATCACTGTGCAGACAGCCACCATAATAGTTATGTGCGTTTTAAGTGGGCACTAACAGAAGAAAATCCCGTAATCAAAGCCTATGAAGAAAAAGACTGGGCCACGTTATTTGACAGTAAATCGGCACCTATTGCTCCATCCATATGTCATCTAAAGGCGGTTCATGCCAAATTGGTTTATCTGTTAAAGGGTCTGACTAATGAGCAACTGGAGCGAACTTTCATTCATCCTTCGGATCAAAGCAAAATTAGCTTAAGATAAAATATTGGCAAATATGCCTGGCATGCCAACCATCATTTTGCACATATCGAAAATTTGCTGATTCGTAACAACTGGATATAATTCCTATATTTAATCAAAAGATTAGCACCAGCAAAATGAAGACGAAAGAAGAAATTACATTTGAAGATTTTTTAAAAGTTGATATCAGGATAGGTATGATTGTAGAAGTAGCTGATTCTCCGGGAGCTCATAAACCGGCCTATCAACTACATATCGATTTTGGTGATCTGGGTATCAAAAAATCCGGTGCTCAAATAACACATCTTTATACCAAAGAAGAATTATTAAACAGGCAGGTGGCCTCCATCGTAAATTTTAAGCCAAAACAAATAGCTAACTTTATGAGTGAATGTCTGGTTTTAGGAGTATATAACAACACCGGGGAAGTAGTTTTACTTCAAAGTTCAAAAACTATTAAAAACGGAGTACAGGTGTTATAGTTACTTTATAATACAAAAAATGAATCCATTTGATGTAATGTTGAAATTTAGTAGAAAAGTTAGAAAGTTAAAAAGTGTAAAAGGCAATCTTATTTAGGTATCTCAATAACCAAAAATTTAACTAACAATCTTCACAACAATTACCATCTTTTACCAGCTTACAACTGGCGACTGCTAAAATAGCACCGAGTATGGGTGCAGTCATATATAACCACAATCCTTGTATATTTCCTGAAATGATATTGGGCCCTAATGAGCGTGCCGGATTCATGGAAGCACTTGTAACAGGGCCCGCAAACAGAGCTTCCAATAAAATAACTCCTCCAACTGCTATTCCTGCCATAATTCCTATCTCTTTGCTACCTGTGGACACATTAATAATAACAACCATTAAAAAGAAGGTAAGCAAAAGTTCCAGTACAAATGCCCTCCAGATAGCTATCTTGGGAACAGTAGCCCCCAAATCTTCACTGGCAGGAAATAAAAACCAAAGTATCAAACTGGCCAAAAAGCCCCCTAATATTTGAGCCATTACATATTTAGGTACTTTTTTCCAGGAAAACTTTTTTGCATACGCAAATGCAATAGAAACTGCCGGATTAAAATGTGCTCCGGAAATATCGCCAAAAGCATAAATCATTGCCATTACAATTAACCCCCAGGTAATACCAATTCCAACATGTGTTACATCACCTCCGGTTATTTCATTAATGACCATTGCACCGGTTCCGCAAAAAACCATAGAAAATGTCCCGATAAACTCAGCTATATATTCTTTCATCTCAAAACTGTTTTTGCAAATATACATCGCCCTATTTTAAGCTTTTGTTAACATTTGAATCATTCTTTAGTTGTACTTTTATAGCGCAAATTAAAACTCATCATTTATGAATAAAGTATTATTAAATTTACTCGTTATTGCGATGTCTTTATCTATAAAAGCGCAAATAACAACACCTCAACCAAGTCCGGCCGGTACCCAGACACAAAAGGTTGGATTGACTGATGTAACCGTAACATATTCCAGACCGGGTGTGAAAGGGAGGAGAATCTTTGGCGGACTGGTAAAATATGGCAAGACATGGAGAACCGGCGCCAATGAAAACACCAAAATTACTTTCAGTACTGACATCACTCTCAGCGGATATCCTCTAAAAAAAGGAACCTATGCCTTGTATATCATACCTAATGAAAAATCCTGGGATGTTATCTTCTATACGGATACTAAAAATTGGGGGGTTCCAAAAGAATGGAATGAAGCTAAGGTAGCTGCAAAATTAAAGGTAGATACCTATAAAATGCCCATGAAAATTGAAACATTTACCATTTCAGTTGATGATATTACTAATACATCCGCTGTTTTAGGGCTATTATGGGAAAACACCTATGTCGGGGTAACATTTGAAGTACCTACGGATAAAATTGTAATGGCAAACATTGCAGATGTTATGAGTGCTTCTCCAAAGGCAGGCGATTATTACAATGCAGCGGTTTATTACAGTGAAAATAATAAAGACATTAAAAAAGCCGGTGAATGGATGGAAGAAGCAATGTCTATGTTTGAAAAACCCGGTTTTTGGCAATTGAGACAACAATCTTTGATTTACGCAAAAATGGGTAAAAAGAAAAAAGCTATTGAAATTGCAAAAAAATCTCTGGAAGGAGCAAAAGCTGCTGACAACAGTAATTATATTGAGATGAATATGGCTTCGTTAAAAGAATGGGGAGCGATGTGATAGAGTAGTTTCAAGTTTGAAAACTATATGTACTTGAGAAAGATGAACTCATTTAAAGTTTTATAGTCAATTATAGAACTTTAAATGAGTTTAATATCAAAAAGAATACGTTCCGGAAGTAGTTTTTATTATTTAATGTATTTTACCTTAGGGGTTTGAGCGAATTTTGAGTCGTACAAACCTTGCTCTCGCATCCATTCATCACTATAAATTTTATTCATATAACGAGATCCGTGATCCGGGAAAATTAATACGACAAGACTTTCGGTATCAAAAATTTTTTTTTGTGCATATTGTTCGATAGCTTGCATAACCGCTCCACAGGTATATCCCGGAAAAAAACCTTCCTTGGCAACTATTTCTCTGGCTTTATACGCTGCATCTTTATCTGTCACTTTTTCATAAAAATCAATTACGGAGAAATCCGTAGCGGTAGGGATTAAGTTTTTCCCTAACCCTTCTATCTTGTACGGATAAATTTCATTTTCATCAAACTCCTCGGTTTCGTGATATTTTTTCAATACCGAACCAAAAGCATCCACGCCTAATATTTTAACCTTCGGATTTTGTTCTTTTAAATATTTTCCTACTCCCGAGATAGTGCCACCCGTACCACTCGCTGCTACCAGGTGTGTAATTTTGCCTTCGGTTTGTTGCCAAATTTCCGGACCGGTAGTAGCGTAATGTGCCTCTATATTTAACTCATTAAAATATTGATTGATGTATACTGAATTTGGTGTTTCTCTATGAATTCTCTTAGCCACTTCATAATACGATTTGGAGTGGTTTGCAGCAACATTAGCCGGACAGACATATACTTCTGCTCCCATAGCCCGAAGTGCATCTACTTTATCTTTAGACGACTTATCACTTATGGCTAACTTACATGTATACCCCTTTAGCATAGCAATCATAGCCAAGCTGAATCCGGTATTGCCGGAAGTAGTTTCTATAATGGTATTCCCTGCTTTAAGGATCCCTTCCTTTTCCGCATTTTCAATAATATACAAGGCAATTCTATCTTTGACAGATTGCCCGGGATTAAATGCTTCTATTTTTGCATAATACCTTCCTGGAAGTTCTTCAGTAATTCGATGTAGTTGAACCAGTGGTGTCTCTCCAATAAGATCTAGTAAACTATTGGTAATTTGTTGATTTCTTATCATTCCTTTTATAACTCATTATACATACCAGCATCAAAAATAACAAAGTTACTGTACCCGGCTCAAATATACCTATTTCGTAATGATTTTAAACCGGATGTAATTTATAAATCAACTAATTTATTTGCTCCAACTTGTCTTCTAATGCCAATAAAAAAGTATAATCTCTTGCTGTCTCCTTTAAGGCATCAAACCTACCTGAAGCTCCGCCGTGTCCGGTATCCATATTTGTATGTAATAATATTACAATCTGTTTTTAATGCTCTTAGTTTTGCAACCCATTTTACGGGTTCCCAGTATTGTACCTGGCTATCAAAATAGCCCGTTGTTACCAGCATATTCGGATAGTCTTTTGCTGCTATTTGGTCGTACGGGGAATACGAGAGAATATAATCATAATATTCTTTGTTTTTAGGGTTTCCCCATTCATCATACTCTCCTGTAGTTAACGGAATTGATTCATCCAGCATCGTTGAAACGACATCGACAAAAGGTACGGTCGCTACGATTCCATGATACAATTCCGGATTCATATTTGCAATAACTCCCATTAGCAAACCTCCTGCGGATCCTCCCATGGCATATAAGTGTTCCGGTGAAGTATAGCTCACATCAATCAAAAACTTGGAACAGTCAATAAAATCGTTAAATGTATTTTTTTTATATAGCATTTTTCCGTCTTCATACCAGTCTCTTCCCAAATACTGACCACCTCTGACATGTGTAAGAGCATATACAAAACCTCTGTCTAACAAACTTAAACGTGTAGTTGAGAATCCGTCCGGAATGGTATATCCGTATGATCCGTATGCATATTGCAGTAAAGGAGTATTTTTACCCGGCTTTGTATTTTTATGGTACACTAATGAAATGGCTACTTTTTTACCATCTCTGGCTGTTGCCCAAACACGTTCACTTTTATAATTCGATTTATCAAACTTCCCTCCTAATACTTGCTGTTCTTTTTTGATTTCTTTTGACCGATCTTTCATATGGTAATCAATCACAGCATTAGGAGTTGTAAATGAATTATAAGAATACCGGAAAATATCCGTATCAAATTCAGGGTTTATGTATACTTGTACAGAATAGGTTTCTTCATCAAAAGGCAAGTACTCATCTTTTGTTCCGTCCCAACGTTTTATTCTTATTTTACTTAACCCGTTATGACGTTCTTCCAAAACCAGGTATTCTTTGAAAATAGACATATCCTCCAATAGCGTATCCTCTCTGTGCGGAATGATATCTACCCAGTTTTCTTTACCTGTTTTAGCTATGGGAGTTTTCATTAACTTAAAATTCTTAGCATTGTCTTTATTTGTAAGTATATAAAAAGAATCTTCAAAATGAGTAATACTGTACTCCAAATCACGCTCTCTGGATTGTATGACTTTAAATGCTTCTTTCGGATTGTCGGCAGACAGAACTCTATATTCGGAAGATACGGTATTGTAAGAACCAATTACAATATATTTTTTTGATTTTGTCTTATATACATAGGTGTTAAAAGTGTCATCGTCTTCATGAAAAACTTCAACATCTTCGGAAGTATCTGTTCCCAGGGTATGTTTAAAAATTTTCGAACTTCTTAAGGTTATGGGGTCTTTCAATGTATAATACAGTGTTTTATTATCATTTGCCCATACCGAACCTCCGGTAGTATTCTTTATTTCGTCTTTATAGACCTCTCCTGTTTCCAGGTTTTTAATTCTGATCACATACTGTCTTCTACTTAAAGTATCTACAGCAAAAGCAACCAGTTTGTTATTTGGGCTTACGTTAAGTCCTCCCAATTGAAAATAGTCATATCCTTTAGCTTCAGTATTCACGTCGAACATGATTTCTTCCGAAGCTTCTAAGGTTTCTTTCTTACGAGTATAGATAGGGTATTGTTTTCCTTTTTCATAACGAGTATTATAAAAATATCCGTTCTCTTTATAAGGCACGGAAGTATCATCTTCTTTAATCCTGCTTTTCATTTCCCGGAACAAGCTCTCCTGAAAAGCATTCGTATAGACTGTTACCTCATCAAAATAAGCATTTTCAGCACGCAGGTATGCCTCTACTTTCCGGGTTTGCTCATCCTTCTTTTTTGCTGTTTTCTGCTCATCCGTCAGACGCATCCAGAAATAGTTATCTATTCTTGTATCTCCGTGAATGCTCAATTTTTTAACTTGTTTTTCTGCAATTGGAGCTTTGGCATCCGTATTTCTCATGGATTGATTTTTACATGCGAACACAAAAATAATACTAAATATTGTGGTAAGTTGTATGATTTTTTTCATGAGTTTAAAGATTTCATCATTACTATATAAAGAAGTGATTTTGTTACCTGCTAATTTAATATTTTAAATTTATGTTCCAAGATATGTCAGAAATGATGAATCAACTGAAAGAAGTTCAACACAAAGTAGAAAAAACCAAACCCAGATTAAATAACGTACTTATTGATGAGTAGTATCCCGAAAAATAAAAATATCTATCACTACTGGCGTTCTGTGTATGGGTCATTGCTGACCGGAGGGAGACTATGATCTATACATCTTGTGTCTGTTGCATTGTCTCGTCCTAAAATAGGGCTACAGTTAATTATTAAAATTTATGCTACATTTTTGTGCACGTAATTAGGTGTTTTATAATCTAAAGATAAATGTAATCTTTTATTATTATATAATTTGATTGCATTTTTTGTTGCTTTTTTGGCGTGATTGATATTTGTAAATGTTTGGTCGAGGAAGAATTCATCTTTTAAAATTCCGTTAACTCTTTCGGCCATTGCGTTTTCGTAGCAATGATTTTCTTGGGTCATACTGATTTGTATCTTTTTTCTTTTCAAAATTTGAGTATAAACATTGCTACAATATTGTATTCCTCTATCAGAATGATGTATGATTTCTTCGGTATTTTTAGTTTGATAAATAGCTTTATTTAAAGCTCTAACACAGCCTTTAAGTTCTAAACTATCACTAATATCATAGCCTACTATTTTTCTTGAATACATATCAGTAATAAGTGCTAAATAACAAAATCCATTTATAGTTCTTATATAGGTAATATCCGAAGCCCAAACTTGGTTAGGTCTATTAATGATCAGGTCTTTTATGATATTTTTATATTTATAAAAACGATGGTAAGAGTTGGTTGTTTTAGAAGAATATTTTTTCCTTCTAATTAACAAATTATTTTCTTTTAAGATTCTAAATAACTGGTCTCTACCTATATTTATATTCTGTTTCCTAAAATCATTATGTAAGGATTTCATTAGCTTTCTAGTACCTTCTCTGGGTAATGTTTTCCTGCTTTTTTTAACAAGCATTATTACATTTTGTTCTATTTGTTTTTTAAGAACAAACCTTTTTTGATATTTGTAATAAGCATCTCTTTTTAACTCGAAAGCATTACAAATAGTAGCGATGGCGTACCTTCTTTTTTTTCTATTAATCGGTGCTATTTTCATTAAGGCTTTATGTTTAAGTTTTTTTTTAATTCTTCAACATTTTTATAGCCAAGATTTTCAGCAGCTACTTCAAGATAACTATCATTCACAAGTTTATCTAGATCCTTTTTAATAAGAAGATCTTTGAGTTGTTTTAGCTCTTTTTGAAGGGCTTTAATACGGGATAATTCGTCGTCTGTTTGCACGGTTACACGGGTGTTCATTAAATCTTTACGGTCATATTTTTTAATCCATACGTTTATCGTACTAGATTGTATGCCGTAAGTTAAGGCAATTTGTCTTTTGGAATGGTTTCCTTTGGTAAGTTCTGCTAATACTTTGAGTTTAAAACTCTCACTATAACGTCTTACATATCCATCATTTTTATACATATACTTGTTGTTTTTTGTATACATATTTCAGGACGGGTCACATAAGTTTTGTAAAGATAAGTTATAGTTTGTTCATGTTGTTTTTATTTATATATTTGGTAAACCAATCTGGTGAACCAGTTTATTATGAAATTTTTCTTTATCCTTTTATCAAGTTCCTTGATAAGTTCAACTATTTATTCGCAAACCTTAGTAACTAATCTTAATGAGTTTAATACTGCCATCAAAAAAGCTAACCCGGGATCAACAATTATTATGAAGAATGGGGAATGGAAAAATGTTTATTTAAAGGTTTTTGGAATTGGAAAAAAAGAAAGCCCGATTACAGTTAAGGCAGAAACTCCCGGGAAAGTAATCATAACCGGAGATTCGAAAATGAACATTTACGGAAAGTACTTGGTGGTTGATGGCCTGTGGTTTAAAGATGGTACACCTAGCTCCAAATCTGTTATTTCGTTTCGAAAAAATTCTAAAGAATTTGCTTATAACTCAAGATTGACCAATTGTACTGTTTCTTATTTTAATCCATCGGATCGCAGTTTTAATACACATTGGGTAGACTTATGGGGAAGAAATAATCGAATAGATCATTGCAATTTTACAGGTAAAACAAATAAAGGCACAACTCTGGTTGTTTGGTTAAAAGGAGGTGCCCACTTAGAAAACAACCATCGTATAGATCATAATTTCTTTGGTCACCGTCCGGATTTAGGCGAAAACGGAGGTGAAACCATACGTATAGGCACGAGTACAAATTCTATGAAATCATCAAAGACAATTGTAGAAAACAATATGTTTAAGAACTGCAATGGGGAAATAGAAATTATCTCTAATAAATCCGGAGATAATATTTACAGGAATAATTTATTTTTTGCAAGTAAAGGAACTCTAACACTAAGACATGGTAATAATGCATTGGTAGAGGGCAACGTTTTCTTGGGAAATAATGTCTCTAAAACCGGAGGAATTAGAATTATTAACGAGGGACACGTGGTAAGAAACAATCTGCTTGTTGGATTGAAAGGTGATGGGTATAGAGGCCCCATAGTAGTAATGAATGGGGTTCCCAATTCTCCTTTAAACAGATATCATCAGGTGAAGAACGTTAACATTCAACACAATACAATCATTAACTGTGGACCGATTGAATTTGCCGCAGGAAAAGATTCGGAAAAAAGCTTGCCTCCGATCAATACCATTTTTGCCAACAACCTAATTACTAATACAACTAAAGGGAAAATTTTTAATTCGCATGATGATATTAGCGGCATCTCTTTTCACAACAATATTGTTGACTCGGAATCGTCTGTTAATGCAAACTATTTTCAAAAACTCAGTGTCGATTGGAAATTGCTTCGTTCACTTCCTATGCCTACAAGTAAAAATACAGGATTAACATCTACTTTTAAAAATGAACAAACCCCAAAAAAAGATATTGTAAACTCGCCTCGAAAAGAAATTGTTGTTGGCGCTTTTAACCTAAATAATGGGCAGTATCCTGAAGCCTTATTAACAAAAACCGGCCCTAATTGGAAGCCTGTAATTGTTGCTCCAAAAATCACTGTTAAAAAGAAAGTTATTATTGTTGAGCCCGGGCAAGAAACACTTGGAAAGGCTTTAAAAAAAACAAATAATGGTGATATTTTACAATTAAAAAATGGCATCTACTTCTCAGATAAAACTCTAAAGATCAATGATAAGGTTACCATTATCGGAAGTGGAGAAACCCTAATCAAAGCAAATAATAAGTTGTCCAAACCTCTTAATTACTTTTTTAGAGTTCAACCTAAAAGCACTCTTATTTTAGATAATTTGATTCTTGATGGAGATAACGATACCAAAGTAAAATATGCTGTTGTATCGCCAGATAAAAATAATGCGGAGAAGTACAATCTTTATATTAGAAATTCTACATTTAAGAACTTCAATAACAAAAAAGGGGGAAGTATATTCAAAGCATACATTGGTACCAAAGCCGATAGTATTGTAATTACAAATTCTAAGTTTGTAGATAGTTATAGGGGGTTCAATCTTTCTTTTGAAAAAGCCTTTGGAAAATATAGTGCCGAGTATATAAAAATTCATAATAGTGTATTTAGTAATCTTGAACAATTTGCTGTCAATTATTTTAAAGCTGACCCAACGTTGGCAATTCAAGGTGGAAAACTGGAAGTAAGCAATTGTATTTTTAATAAAGTTGGAAACTATGAGAAAGGAATCGTTCTGAAAACGAAAGGAATTCCGGAGGTTATTATTAAGAATTCTGTATTTATAAATAGCTACAATTTAAAGCATCCGGTAAGCTTAAAAGGAGCGAATAATCTTATTGAAAATTGCCTTGTTAGTTCCAGTGGTTCTGTAAAAACAACTCAGAATGCTGTTCAAAAGGATATAATATATAAAAGTGCAAAATGGGAAGATAAAAAGAATTTTATTCCAAGTAAAAAATCCCCATTACTAAAGAAAAATAATAAAAGAGAAACTATTGGTTTAATCAATAATTAATTTCTTAACAGTAACTTTCGCATTATTTTTTATAAAAATCACCTAAGTACATGACAAAAATTTAGTCAAGTTCATATTGTTTTGATTTACAGGGTTTAATAGCACAGAAGCGATATAATCTAATCCATATTTGAATATGCTTTTCTTTAACTTCATACCCATCATTCAATGCTTTAGAAACGGTAGAAACAGAGTATCCTGAAATAGAAGAGATTTCTTTGATGGTTATTGAAGACAGCATGACTCAGTTTTTACTTTTCAACTCAGCAATAATTGCTAATGAGTTTTTGGTAAGTGTTTGAATTTTATCATAGTCATAGGTTTCATCTTCTTTTTTAACCATGAGTTTTGAACCCATACCAACACAAGTTACACCAGCTTTAAACCAAGCTTCTAAGTTTTCTCGTGTAGGTGAAACTCCTCCTGTTGGCATAATACTGGTCCATTGACAAGGCCCTTTTATAGCCTTTACAAAATCAGGTCCGTATATTCCTCCCGGAAATAATTTCACAATTTCACAACCTAATTCTTCTGCCTTCGCAATTTCAGTTAAGGAACCACAACCCGGTGACCATAAAACTTTTTTTCTATTGCAAACTAAAGCTATGTCTTCTCGTAAAACTGGGGTTACAATAAAATTGGCCCCTAGCTGCATATACAAAGATGCAGTTCCCGCATCAGTAACAGAACCCGCTCCAAGTATCATTCCGGGTAATTCTTTGAGGGCATACTTATTGAGTTCGGAAAAAATTTCGTGAGCAAAATCACCTCTGTTTGTAAACTCTAACAAGCGAGCTCCTCCATCATAACAAACTTTTACAACTTTCTTACTGATCTCAATATCATCATTATAGAACAACGGAACGAACCCTGTTTTTTCCATAACCATAGCGACTGTTATTCTCGAAAATTTTGCCATAGTATCTTTCTTTATCGTGCAACTCTTCCGGAGGCATCTCCGTCCATTAGTTTTTCTACTTCAGCCACGGTAACAAGATTTGCATCTCCTTTGATTGTGTGTTTCAGGCATGACGCTGCTACGGCAAAGTTCAATGCGTTTTGATCGTTATCCGGGTATTTTAACAATCCATAAATCAATCCTCCCATAAAAGAATCTCCTCCCCCTACACGATCAACAATATCTGTAATTTGATATTGCGGTGATTCGTACATGGTGGTTCCGTCATACATTACTCCTGCCCAAGTGTTATGAGACGCTGAGATAGAGCCTCTTAATGTGGTAATTACTTTTTTGGCTCTTGGAAATTTTTTCATCATCTGCTTGCATACCGATAAGAACGCTTCTGCTTTTACATTGTGTCCGTGTTTATGTACATCAAGCCCTTCGGGATGAATCCCAAAATGTTTTTCAGTGTCTTCTTCATTCCCCAAAATGATATCACAGTAAGAAGTCAATTCTGTCATAATCGCTTCGCGATCACCTCCATATTTCCACAGTTTAGCGCGATAGTTCAGATCTGTTGATATGGTAACACCTAACTTACTTGCTACTTTTACAGCTTCCAAACAAACATCAGCAGCCCCTTGAGAAATAGCAGGAGTAATTCCTGTCCAATGAAACCATCTTACATTTGTAAAAACTTCTTCCCAATCTACCATTCCGGCTTTGACCTCTGACATGGCAGAATGTGCCCTATCATAGACCACTTTACTTCCTCTACTCACAGCACCGGTCTCTAAAAAATAAATCCCCAGACGATCTCCTCCGTAAATGATCTTATCAACACCCACACCTCTTTTGCGCATTTCCATCATGGCACACTGACCGATATCATTGTTTGGTAAGCGGGTAACAAAATCTACAGGAACCCCATAATTTGCTAACGATACTGCTACATTAGATTCTCCTCCGCCGTAAACAACATCAAAATTATTTGTCTGAGAAAATCGTAAAAACCCCGGTGGTGCCAGACGCAGCATTATTTCTCCAAAAGTAACTACCTTTTTCATTTTTAATATTGTTTTAATTTATCATTTAACACTATTCGGTTAAATGTTTAAACTATTATTTTATTTTTTAATAAATTTCTTTGTTTTATATCCCTAGCGCTTGCCCGCCGCCTATTTGAATAGTTTCCGCAGTAATGAAAGCCGCATCTTCACTTGCTAAGAATGAAACTACAGATGCTACTTCTTCAGGTTGTCCCAACCTTCCTAACATAATATTGTTTTTCCAGGAAGCAAATACTTCAGGTTTGGTTGTTTTAATTTGAGTATGGAAAGGAGTATCAATTGTACCGGGAGATACAGCGTTGACCCTAATTCCATATTCTGCAAGGTCTTTTGCTAACGCTCTTGTTATTGCATGAACTCCGGCCTTAGATGTTCCATAAATACCAGCTCCCGGCCCACCGGCATTCCAGCCGGCATTTGAAGTGTAGTTAATTATTGAAGGATTCGTTCCTTTTTTAAGGAAAGGTATGGCTGCTCTTGAGGCAAAAAATGTTGAATCAAGGTTCAAAGCCATTACTGATCTATAAAATTCAGTCGTCATATCTTCGAATCTGGATCTTCCCCCCAATCCTCCGGCATTGTTTACAAGAGTATCGATTTTACCATATTTTTCACCGATTTTGCTAATGTTTTCGGTAACTGCTTCTTCGTCTGTAACATCAAACCCGTAATATTCTGCGGTGATTCCTTCGGCAGTAAGTGCTGCTACTTTCTCAGCTCCTGCTTCATGATCGATACCATTTAAGATGGCAATACATCCATCTTTTCCTAATCTCTTTGCTACTTCAAAACCAATACCGCTTGTAGCTCCTGTAACGATAGCTATTTTACCTTCTGATTTGCTCATTATTATTTTAAGTTTTATTTGTTTAGTTAATTGTTGTTATTTTCTATCGGTCTAATTTCTTTGATCAACACATAAATTGACATGACTGATAAGGGAGCTAAAACAGCGAGAATAATAAATGCTGGCGTATACGAATCTACTGTTATTTTTGGTATTAGCCAGTTCATGATAATAACTGAAACTGCTCCAATACTACCTCCTAATCCAGCTAAAGTTCCTACAGATTTTCCATTTAACAAATCGCTGGGTATTGTTTGGATATTACTAATAGAGAATTGGAATCCAAAAAGTACAACAAATACAAAAGACACAAATTTTTCCGGTGTATCTGCCAAGAATATTGCTCCTAAAATTGATATCACAATAATAAGTGCTCCTATAGAAATAACCTTTTTCCTTGATTTATCAAGGCTGCTTGAATTCATTAATTTTTTAACATACCAACCACCGGCTAAACTCCCAAGCATAGCACCTACATAAGGAAACCAAGCATAGTATCCGATCTCTTTTACATTGAACCCAAATTGATCTGATAAATAAATAGGCATCCAAAAAACAAATAACCACCAAATAGGTTCAATAAAGAAGCGTGCAGTAATAACTCCCCACGATTCTTTTTTTGATAGTATTTCTAATACACTCAGGCTTTTACTATCATCATTCTGCCTGCCTTCCAGCCTTCCCGAAATAATATGCCGTTTTTCTTCGTCAGTAATCCAAGGGTGATCTTTTGGTTGTTTTTTATTTATAATCAACCATGGAATAATCCACAAAAAACCAAGTACGCCAATAATTATAAAAGTCACTTTCCATCCGTAAACACCAAATAATTCTGAAATTGTTGGTGCAGCTATGATAGAACCAATTGCAGCACCTGCATTAAATATTCCTTGTGCTAAACCGCGCTCTTTAATTGGAAACCATTCTGCGTTGTTTTTTACTGCTCCCGGCCAATTCCCCGCTTCTGCAACACCTAATAAACCTCTAAAAATACCTAATGACGCAGCTCCTTTTGCAAAGAAGTGTAATATAGACGCTAGAGACCAGAAGAAAATTGATAAGACAAAACCTATTTTTGTTCCTACTTTATCGTATACTTTTCCTGAAATAAATTTACCGGCAGCGTATGTGATTGTAAAAATATTGATAATCCAAGCATAGGCTTCTTTAGTTAACCCAAGATCTTTACTCATTTCCGGCCACATGATTCCCAATGCGGCCCTATCTATATAATTAATAATCGTCGCAAGACAAACTAGCCCGATAATCCACCATCTGAGTCCTTTTATTTTCATTATATTAATTTTGTGGTACTTCCTAAGTACTTATGTAAGTTTTTTTAAATTTCTGTTTATTTAATTCATAAAAGAACCAGGTAACACATACTTAAAGTTATTCTCAATACTAACGCTGTTTATACGGTAGAAAATCTTACTAAGGAACTACTTGAATCACGCATGCTTTTACTTGATTAAATATTATAACAGTACTGATATAATATTTTAAAATGAGCTTTCATTTTTTCTTTTGCCAATTTTGGGTTTTGTGCTACTATTGCATTGTATATTTCCGTATGCTCTTGAATTCCCTTTTGTGCCAGGTCATCATCACATATGAGATATTTCTCAAAATTTGTGATGATTTCCGGAGTAATCATTAACATCAGTGTATTCATTGTGCTGTTTCCGCTTGCTTTTGCAATGGCAAGATGAAATAGTAAATCTTCCTGAACAGCATCTTCTCCTCTTAATACTTTATCTATAAAAGCATCTAAAGTGTCTTTAATTCTTTCCAGATCTTCTTCGGTTCTCCTAATAGCGGCAAGCCTTGCTGTTTTTAATTCGAGGAGTATTCTTGTTTCAACCAGTGATTTAAAATCCGGTTCTTCCAGCCTTAATATATCATCTATCATCCCATTCATGGCAATAACACCGATATTTGCAATAAAAGTTCCGCTTTGTGGAATGGATTTCAACAATCCGTAGAACTCTAGCTTCTGAATCGCTTCCCGTATATTTCCTCTTGTAACTCCAAATTTTTCGGAAAGCATTCTCTCGGAAGGTAATTTGTCGCCGGGTTCCAGATTTTTGAAATTAATTAAACCTCTTATCTTGAGAATAATAGCATCTTGAATGCTCTGATTTTCTACTTTTGTGACTACGTCTAACTTCATCTTAGTTTGTTTTCTGCTAAAATTTAGTTCAACAAATTTAACTTTTTAAAACACTCGTTACCTAATTTTTATTTCTAATGTGATACTTCCAGCGAATAATATTCCACTTTTGCATTTGCCCAACTATCACGTGTTACCAAATAATTTCCTGCTTTGAAATAATTTTCAAATATACCCCATTTTTGCATATGGATATCATTGTACACTTTTGATACCCCGTTCATAATCACCTCCATTCTTCCTTGAGATACTTTGACTTCCAGAGTAAATTTATCAAAACCAACATACTCGGGAAATGTATACCCTACATCATCCCCCCAAGCGGAAGTATGTAGTATTTCTGTTGCTGTTGCATCCAAATCATTGAGTACTTTTGTTTTTACCCTCACTTTTCCGTTCACCCAATAAATTTTTAAAACAGGAGGAGCGTTATTGTCACCGGATCCTATCAAATCTCTTTGTTCATCAGTTAGCCTCCCATGTATCTGCATGATAATTGTCCTGTGATAATTGTCATTGGCATCCTTTGTGATTTCACCCATGGCTAACTCGCCTTTTATAATCCCTCCTTGAGCGAATGTCCAGTTAGTAGTATTACTTCCCGGTACCATTTGTTCTCTCAATTCTGTTCTGGAATACGATGAGTTTGTTGTTGTTGATCCCGGATATGTGTGGAAAACCAATGCTCCTTTAATTGAATCATTATACATAAAAGGCTTTAATGTTTCATCTGTAGCATACCCTAAAATTTCCGGTGGTTCTATTTCGGTTGGGTTCCCTATGGGCAATGTAACTTTCCAATTACTCAAATCAATACTCGGCAACTTATAATCATCAGGAGATAGGTCATTATTAACTCCGGTTTCTGGGGTATTTTCCCCCTTTTGTCCGTCCTGGCAAGCACTTGTCAAACTACATAAAGCAACAAATAAAATGCTTAGGTATGATTCTTTAATTTTTTTCATTTTTTTAGTTTGATACTATAGAAAATGAATCCAGTCTGGCTTCGGCACCTTGATTAGTGACAAAAATAGATACTGTAGAATTGGCTCCCGAATTAAATGGTAAATCAACCTTTACATAAGTATTGGCGCTTGATTGGTCTGTTCCTTCAAAAGAAGCAATTGTAGCAGCCGGTATATCTGCCACATTTGTAAATCCTCCGCCGGCTAAAACAGATACTGTAATAGATCCTACTGGAGAAGTTTTAATCGTATACCAATACGTAAGTATATAATCCGAATTAGGAGAAACTCCCAGTTCCTGGTATGCAATTCGGTCGCCTGCAGATGGGTATTTAGAAGCTTGAGAGCCTTCATGTACCGGACTGCTAGTAATTTGAATAACTCCTCCCATACTAGAATTTCTCCAAGAATCTCTACCGTCTCCTGTACCGCCATCCAGGGTGCCATCTTCAAAACTTGCTTCTAATATGGGAGGTACTATGATTACCGGGGCTTGTGGTTCGACAACTTCTATAGCTTGAGAATGTGTGTTTGTCACTCCCAATTTATCACTGGCAGTAAGTGTTACCGTATAAGTTCCTTCTCCGGGAAACGTATTTGTAGGTTCTACTGCTGTTGAGGTATTTCCGTCTCCGAAATTCCAGGAATAGTCTGTGACACTTGTTGATAAATTCGCAAACGTATATACTTTCCACGCATCACCTGCTCCTGATCCCTGCGTAGCTGAAAAATTTGCTGTCGGAGGTGTTAAATCAGGTATGGATCCTACTTCGGGTAATGTATTATCTTCGCACGCAATATATAACGTTGTAACAGCTAATGTTAATAACGAAATTGCTATTTTAGAAATTCTATTGTTTATATTTTTAATTGCTTGTTCCATAATAATTAATTTATAATTATGTGTTTTAGAATTAATAACCGGGGTTTTGAGTTAAAAGACCATTGCTTAACCCTATTTCTGATTGTGGAATAGGTAACAAAAGGTCAGTTGACGTAAATCCATATCCGTTTGCTGTTGAAAATGCACTTAAAACATCTTGGGCAACACCAAATCTTATCAGATCAAATAATCGTTGATTTTCAAAAGCTAATTCTACTCTTCTTTCTTCCAACAGTTCTTCTTTTGTAATACTCGTTACCGGGGTGGTTAAACCTGCTCTGTTTCGAATCATTTGAAATGACACCAAGGCATTTGAACTGGTTGTGGAAACTCCGCCCGCCAAAATAGCTTCAACATGCATCAGGATAACATCTGCATAACGTAATACAATCCAATCATTCCCTGCAGAAGTAGGGTCAGGAGAAGTAACAGGTATCCCCAAAGTGGTATCGCCATCAGGTAAATATTTTACTACTTGGTACTGGGTTATCTGGCTTTGATCTTGTCTGTAGGAGTATTGTGTTCTGGTACCTCCGTTGGCATCCAGTGAAGCTCTGGCGTCTGCAGTTACATAATTAACACCGCTTGTCCTCCCTACGGCATTTAGCCATTCCGCAGAAAAATTTTGACTATCATCGTTTGAGCCTGCAACAAAACCAATTGCAAATATCACCTCGCTATTTCCTTCATTATAAAAAATATTCCTGAAGTCGCTTTGCAAAGTAAACCCTCTGGCCGGATTCATGATATCCTCACAAAGTGTTTGTGCTTCTCCGTATCTTCCCAAAGTTAAGAATACTTTTGCTAAAAGGCCTTGTGCTGCAGCTCTGCTTGCCCGGTCTTTTGGCCCGCCATCTGTTAAATTAGCAACTGCATTTTCGAGATCGCTTACAATCAGATTATAAATTTCGGTGGTTGAGACTCTGGTGAATGCCGTTACTTTATCTAATGGGTCAATCACTTTGTTGATTAATGGAATATCTCCGAATAATCTTACTAAATTAAAATAGGCGTATCCTCTTAAAAATCTGGCTTCCGCTTCATATCTGGCAGCACTACCGGATGAAGCTGCTCCCAGGTTTTCTAAAACAAGATTGGCTCTAAAAATTACGTTGTAGTAACTTCTGTAATAGTCAGCAACAATACCATTGGTTGCCTGAATATTAAACTGTTCAAATTGAGCTGCTTCACCTTCACTTGCTTTAGTTCTGGTATTATCACTACGCATTTCTGTTACGTAAAATTCTACTTGTACGGCATGATTTAAATTAGTACTTGTAAATTTTAGTGCATTTACACCTTGTATTCCATCATAAATATTTAAGATTCCGGTTTCTATTTCGGCATCATTGGTAAAATAATTATCTGCATTAATCCCTGTATTTAATTCGGGAGATAAGAAGGTCTTTTCACATGATGTAATTAGCATTGCTATTGATAGTAATGTTAAAAATTTTATTAGTTTCATAATATTTTCTATTTAAGTTTTAGTAGCTTAAAATTGAACATTTACACCTAAGGAGATGGTTCTGAAAACAGGAGACCCTGCTCTTTGGTATCCATAGGTTGTTGCACTTGTATTATTGATAGATTCGGGATTAAACCCTGTATAGTTACTCGCTGTTATGTAGAACAGATTTTGCGCTGATACATAAACTCTGGCACCGGAAATCTTTAATTCCGAAGAAAGTTCCTGACTAAATCTGTATCCTATATTTAAGTTTCTCAAAGCAACGTAAGAAGCATCCTGAATAATATCATTTGTAAATATTTTCTCTTTGATAAATCCTTGATCAGGTGTTGTTGCAACAATATAATTTTGCGCACTGTTAAAGTGGTTAAAAATATATTGGTCTCCCATATTTCTAATTTCAGCCCCATGACTTCCTTGAACCATCAAATTGATATCAAAAGCTCCCAATGTAAAATCATTAGATAAACTCCATATCAAATCGGGATAAGGGCTTCCTAAAATGGTTCTATCATCGTTATCAATCAGGCCGTCGCCATTTAAATCTTTTACATATACGTCTTGTGCTTCTGCCCCAATAGGATGAAAAGGATCTGTAATATATTCTAACGGAATATCTCTATCCACTACCCAGCCGTAATAAGAAGATATTGGGTTTCCTTCCAGATTAATCCATTCTGCAGCTCTTTTGGAATCTACTATCTGAGTTTGACCGTTAGAATCTGCGAAGTCTACCAACTCATTTTTGTTTTTGGATGCAATGAATGTAGTTGACCATCTAAAATTACTGTTAGATATATTTCTACTTCTCAGTTCAACTTCAAATCCTTTATTTTCTACTTTACCGAGGTTTACCAGTGCATTACTAAAGCCTGTTGTCGTAGAGATAGGATTGTTCAGTAGTAGTTGATCACTCGTTCTCTTATAATAATCAACAGATCCGGATATCACATTATTAAAAAGGCCGAAGTCTATTGCCGGATTAAATTCTATTTGTCGTTCCCATGTTAGATTAGGATTAGGAATATTAAGAGGGTTTACAATCAGAGCAGGTTGGCCACCACTCACTGCTGTTGTGGTATTGTCTAAAATTGCCAAATACGGATAATTGTTTACTAATTCATTCCCTGTTCTAAAATCGTTATTCCCTGTTACTCCGTAACTAACGCGTAATTTCAGATTGTTTATAACATCACTGTCTATTAAGAAGTTTTCTTTGGCAATATTCCAACCTATGGAAACTGCCGTAAAGTTTCCATATTTCACATTAGGGCCAAATACTGAACTTCCATCTCTTCTATAACTAACGGAAGCCAGGTATTTATCTTCATATGCATAATTAACTCTTCCAAAAAAAGACAATAGTGTTCTTTCCCATTCAAATTTATCTTGATCCGTAATACTTTCGGCAGAAGCTATGATCTGAGAAGCATCGTTAGCAAATCCTGTTCCTTGTATACTTTCAAAAGTTCTTTTTCTCCTCTCTATGGAGGTACCTATCACCGCATTGATTTCATGCTTCCCTATTGTTTTACTGTAAGATAAGGTATTGTCGGCAACTAACCTGAAGGTTGCCTGCCGGGTACTGTCTAATCTGGCATTAGAACCTCCGTTTCTATGTGATTGTACACCTTGATAACGGGATGTTCTTGTAAACTGGTAATTTAAAGAAGCGTTAGATCTAAAAGTTAAATCTTTATTGATTTTATATTTAGCGTAAATACTTGTTAACAATTTATTTCTGTATTCAAATCTTTTTCGCTCTAATATTTTTGCTCCCGGATTTGTATTAGAAGAATTACTAATATCCGTGCCACTCCCTGTACTTGGTTCTCCGGCAGCTAAATCATAATCATCAAACATTCTCTGAATTGCGTAATCTCCAACTTGCGCATTGGCATATCTCGCCCCATCTCTAAACCGATTAACAAATTGAATGGTATTTGCATCGAGATACAGAGGTAACCACGAGGGTTGTCTCAAAATATCATGTGTAGAACCGTCAAACCTTCTTCTTTTAGTAAATGAAGGGTTTACTTTGAGTCCAACAGTTAATTTCTTACTTATTTTATAATCGATTTTGGCATTTATATTATATCGTTCAAAATAGTCTGTAAGTAATACCCCATTGTCTTCCAAATAGTTAAGCCCTATATTGAATTTTGCTTTTTTCCCTCCTCCGGTTGCTATAAAAGAGTGATCCGTTATTATTCCTCCGTCAAATATAATGTCCTGCCAGTTGTTATCAACACCGATAAGTTGTTTATATCCCTTTCTATCGGAAAGTGTTCCGTTTGCTGCCATTTCTCTTGCTACTCCTTCTGCTACAGAAAGATGATAAGCATCGCTTTGCCTGGCCGCTTTATAACCGGTAACCATATTATAACTCAGCTTTACTTTCCCTTCTTCGGGACTTTTTGTAGTAATAATAATAACACCATTACCTCCCCTTGAACCATATATAGCTCCTGATGCCGCATCTTTTAGAACTTCAAAAGATTCAATATTGTTCATATCCAAAGATCCTAAGAAATCTTCATCAACCGGCACTCCGTCTACAATCACTAAAGGCCCGGAATTTCCATTAATGGATCCGGTTCCTCTAATCCTGATTGTTGGTGCAGATCCGGCTTCTCCTTCTGTTGCCTGAATGTTTACCCCCGAAACCTGACCTACTAAAGCATCATCTATACGCGAGACATTTATTTGGTCTAACTTATCATTAGTTACTTTGGAAATAGCTCCTGTCAAATGCGATTTCTTTTGTGTTCCATAACCAACAACAACAACTTCGTCCAGAAGATTACTGTCTTCCGCCAGTACTATTTGTAGTTCTTTTTGATCAGTAATCACTACTCTTTGCGGTGCATATCCCAAATACGAAAATTCAAGGGTTTCTCCTTTTTTAACTACAATTTGAAAATTCCCGTCCAAATCTGTAACATCTCCCCTCGAAGTGTTCAATATTTTTATAGTTACACCCGGCAAACCGGTACCATCTGTTTGGGAGACTACTTTCCCTTTAACAATAACTGTTTCCTGTGCAAATGTAATATTTACGAACATTGTAAGCAGTAATGCCAGCTTAAGTTTTAAGTTCATCATTATTTATGTTTTAAAGTTTTGGTTTACTAATTCCTTAAATAGAACTATTTTTTAATCTTCTCACATAAACCTTATTTCCAAACAAATCGTCTTATTTATAAATTGATTTTGTATTTTTGTATTGTTCATACTTATTTAATAAGGCCATGTGCATTATACTTCCCTCGAAAGAAGTATTTTTTAAAGGATAGGGATACCTGTCTTTTTTTTAATTAATGTTAATTTTATAATCATTATTTTATTGGTTCTCCAATCTGGTTTACCAGATTGGAGAACCAAATATATATAAATTTCTTTTAACACCAAATTATTGGGAAAAAATTGACTATAAAAATTTATTTATTCCATGAAATCTTCTCTTATCGGGCTAAATACATCAATAAGAACTCCTGATTTCTTACAGATTGCTCCATGAAGAACATGAGGGGGAATGTAAAACGAATCTCCTCCTTTCATCAATCTGGTTTCTTCTCCGATTGTGAGCTCAAACTCTCCGCTTTCAACATAGGTTACTTGTGAATGGTAATGCTCGTGCATTGGGCCTACACCTCCTTCATCAAAATGCACTTTTACAAGCATTATTTTATCATCATATCCCATAATTTTACGTTTTACACCTTCTCCGACTACTTCCCATTCAATATCATCTCCCATGATGAATTCTTTACTTGTTCCAAATGTTTTCATATTATATTGTTTTTAATTAGTTACAAAACGTGGTCCTTTATTACTTTTAACCCGATTTATTTTGGTGAGGTGCCCGGACCCACTGTTGCTTCTCTAAACCACACTTCTGTGTAACACCCATTTTCATATTGTTTAGCAATGTCACCTCCATAGGTTTTTGCACCTGTACACCATACCATATTTGTTTCGGGGTTTTTCCCATTGGTTTGGTTATAAGCACCTTGTTTAAAATAATTTAACTCTCCACTGTAGGCAGTGACACGTTCAGTTCCATCTTGTCCTATAGGTACGAATAGTTTCCTTACCTGTTTTGGCATATCTGATTTTTTTACATATTCGGATGAGGTGAGGTTTTTAGTAAATGTTTTTGTTTCGTGCTTATCACTTTTGAAGGTGAGATACATAACTCCCTTATATACATTTACTTCATAATTGAATTCTTCACCTAATTCTATTCCATCTTCAGGCTCAGCGGGCTCCTCATCTTTGCTTGTTCCAACAACAGACATATCGTGCCCCCATACGGCGGTTGAAAAATCCCATCTTCCGGAATTATCATCACCTGCTGTATTAATTTCATAATTCCAGAATACGGATCCTTTGCTATGCCCCGGAAATTTCTTGTAAAATATTTTTAGGGGTTCATTTTCATGTCCTTCACCACTATGGATTTGCCCAACTACCGTTGAGTACGAGGCCGCAACTCTGGCATCACCGGAAATGGAAACCTGCATGACTTTGCAGGTACCTGTTAATTTACCTCCTTCTTCAGGTGTCCATTCTCTTTTTTCGTGTAATTCTGTTCTGGTATTACTAGAGTTTGGTGAAGTTACGCCTGAATTAGGTGTTTTATAGACTACCCAACGCCTGGTACCGTCAATAACAGTGTAGAAAAAATCTTTATGCTCAAAGTCACCCAGGTTTTCCATATTGGTTCCATCTCCCATCAACATTTTAAATTTACCCATAAAAGGAATCACCTCACTTGGATAGACTATTTTTTTACTCAAGCCATCGTTTGATTTAAAATACCCGGCATTCGAAATTGCATCATCGCTGATTTCAATACTAGCAGATTTAAACCAAACTTCAGCGTAGTTTCCATCTGCATATTGTTTTGGGATATCACCACCATGAATCTCAGCACCTGAACACCATACTTTATTTACTTTAGGGTCTTTTCCGTTTGTTTGATTGTAACAGCCTAGCTTAAAAAAGAGTCCTTCATCTGCATAGGCACTTTCACGTTCTACACCATCTTGACCTATTGGGACAAATAATTCTTTGACTTGTTTTGGGATGTCTGAATGTTTTGAATATTCAGAAGAAACAAGGTTTTTAGTAAATGTTTTGGTTTCATGTCCTTCACTTGTAAATGTAAGGCGCATAATTCCTTTCTTAACTTCCACTTCGTAACTAAACTCTTCCCCTAAAGCAATCCCGTCTTCTGGCTCTGGCGGGTAGGTGTTTTTATCAGTTCCAACAACAGAAAAGTCATAACCCCAAATTGGGTAAGAATAATCCCACCGCCCCGAATTATCATTACCTTTGGTATTGATTTCATAATTCCAAAAGACAGAACCTTTCGTATGGCTAGGAAATTTTTTATAAAATATCTTTAGTGGTTCGTTTTCATGCCCGTCTGCACTGTGGATCTGTCCAACTACCACTGAGTATGTTGCCGCAACACGGGCATCTCCTGTTTTGGCCACATTCATTACCTTAAGGGTAGCATTCATTTTAGCTTCTGTCATCGGCGACCACTTTTTTAATTGAGCTAGTTCAGTTCTTGTGTTGTTGGAAGTGCCGTGGGTATTCCCTGCATTAGGTGTTTTAAATACTACCCAATCTTCTTTGTCATCTCTGGCGGTGTAAAAGAAATTTTTATTCTCATAATTAATTGCCTGACCTACATTAGAACCATCACCTAAGATTAAATTCCAATGTTGGAAAAATGGTATTATGTCGTTTGCATTACTACCTGTAGCTATATTTTCAGTGCTGGTAGAGTTTTGTTTTTTGTTTTCAACACAGTAATTAAATAGTAAAAAAGCACTTATTATCGGATAATAGATAAAAATCGATTTAGGTATTTTAAAACTCATATTTATATGATAATTTTGAGTTAAAGCATTTTGAGGTTGTAACTAAAAATTGCCAATTAACCGGGTACGGTTAACCGACAATTTAAGATGGTTACTATTTGTTAATAAACAATAATTCTTTGTAACTCCTTAGTTTTTTATAATTTTTTTGGCAATACTAGAGTTCCCACTTGTAATTTTAAGTATATAGATTCCTGTAGAAAGAGAAGAAACATTTACTCTATCATTTATTAGTCCTGAAGCTGAAAATACTTTTTTTCCAATCAAATTAAATACCTCTACAGAATCAATTTGCACATCTGTTGATATTTGAACAAAGTCATTTACAGGATTCGGGTACAAATTAAAATTAGAACGAGCAAAAACATCTTCCGTAGATAATGTGTTCATAGAGGGGTTTGCCGAACCTATATGATTTAGTTGAGACCCTGCAAAACTATTTGGTGTTGCCCTGTCCGTAGTTGAACTTAGTACCCAGTTAGGAACGTTTCCTGAAGGAATATCCCCTCCTACCCAATCTGAAGTACTGGCATCATTGGTTACGGCAGAACCTGTTGAATTTCCAATTCTGGCAGCATAATCATATTGTGTCGTTGTAGATATTACTGTAGCTCCGGCCGGGTGTTTTAATGTGGGAACAATGGCGCTTTCGGCAAAAATAACATTTGCATATGCATATTCATCATGAGGTAAGGTGCCATCATCATCGGCAAAAGCTACTCCGTCTAAGACTGTCCATCCTGCATATACAGAACCATCCGGTGTACCGTCATTATCACTATCAATATCATCGCTCCCTGAGGGTGGAGTATTTGTTTGTATGAGTAAAATAGTGTGTGATTGATCTTCGATATTCCCGTCATTTAAATCTAATGCAATTGTTGCATTGGGGTCCACGGTATAAGGGTGTCCTGTAGTTAGTAAAACCAAATATCCGTTAGATCCGATTGTTAGCCCCGACAAATTCATAATATCTGATTCTAAATCTCCCGGGCCGTTTCCGGAGGTTTCTACATCTCCATCTATGGTTACTATATAAGTTCCTGCTGCTATGGTAGCATTTGGAGTGCCACGGATCTCAATATATTCATTAGGGGAATCATCTCCCGGAGGGCTAAGAAATACTTCGCTAATATATAACTGTGCAGTTATAAACTGGCTAATGAGTAATAATGTAATAAGTAGTGTTTTTTTCATAATTTTAGTTTTAAATTATTTTTAAATTGCCCTTTTTATTATTTTTGTTTAAAAAGATATTTTATGCTGGTTGACCAGATTGGTTTACCAAATGTACAATTATTTTTTAATTGACAAAATATTATTTAAAAATAACTTCTAAATCTAGTTTTTCTAATACATCATTCGGGTTTAATATTCTTTTTGATTTAACACAATCAAATTGAAATTTTTACATCTAATAATAAAGCTAAAACTATGAACAAAACAAAATTGACACTAATAATGAGCACCACACTTTTAGTGTTAAGCAGTATGTTATCATGTAATGATAATGAATTGTTGAATAACAAAAATGAAGTTCAAGTAAAGTTTATTGAAGAAATTTGTTGCGGAAACAAACTTATGACATTAAAAAATGAGCTAATAGAGAGTAGCATATATAGTAATGGTGGCATATATAAGGATTCTTTATTATATGTAACCAGCATAGAATTTTAAAATGTAATGTATTGATTATCAAGTGTTTATTTTCTAACTTCTATCAATGAAACGGTCTTATTTCTAAAGTTTCGGATGCTACTACCTTTTAATCTTTTATTTTTTTTATATTTATAATTATTAACTAATTTTTTAACTATACAATGGAACAACATCAATCCAGACCCGAAAATTACATGGTATTTGCAATTTTACCACTATTTTATGTTGTATACCTACCGGAATTGTAAGTATTATCTATGCGGCAAAAGTAAATGGCTTATATGCCGAGGGCCGATATGAAGAAGCCGTTTCCGCTTCCAAAAACGCCAAAATATGGGCTTTGTATCAGCGGTAGTTAGCTTGGTAATAATTGCTTTATATTTCCTTTTCTTTGCAGCCATGTTTGCAGCAATGGGAACGGGAGGTTTTAATTAATGAGTCGTACTATAAAATTAAGTATAGGGATACTGTTACTAATAATAGTATCTCTATATTTTTTTTTCGATCCTGACAGTATCCGTTTTTTCCCCGAATGTCCTTTTTATAAAATGACAAACTTATATTGTCCCGGTTGCGGATCACAAAGAGCAATTCACGATCTTACGCATCTAAATATAATGGGAGCCATAAGGCACAATATATTAATGGTTGTCACTTTGTTTTTTGGATTCGGCTTATTTCTATATTCGAAAAACAGGTTTTATAAATTAATATACCATCCTAAATCTCCTTATATTATTTTTGGAATCATAGTTCTTTTCTGGATATTAAGAAATCTAAACATCTTTCCATTTCACATACTGGCTCCAATTACGGACTATAAGGTTTTCTGGTTACCAATTCAATAAAAACAGCTGAGATCATAACGATCACACATCCGATTAAATTTAACCATAAATAAGGCAGTACGTCTATATAGTAAATATAAAATATGATCAATTGTGTGATGATAGCTGCTATAAATACGGAGGTTCCTTTTACATATTTGATAAAAAATGCCAACAAGAAAATACCCAATACATTTCCGTAAAAAACCGAACCGATGATATTGACTAATTGAATGAGGTTATCAAATAAATTTGCAACACAAGCGATGAGAATAGCAAGGAAACCCCAGGCCAATGTCAACCATTTGGAAGCATATACATAATGAGTTTCACTCTTGCCTTGTGCAATATTTCGTTTGTAAATATCTATGGTCGTGGTAGCTGCCAAGGCGTTTAACTCTGACGCCGTAGACGACATAGCCGCCGCCAAAATTACAGCTAACAATAACCCGATAATACCGCGAGGAAGTGTGGTCAGAATAAAATGGATAAATACATAATCTTTGTCATTGGTTTCCACATCGGGGTTTGCTTTTAAAATAATTTCCCTGGCTTGTTCTTTTACTATTTTATCTTTGGCATTTAGCTCTTTAATGAGTGCTCTTTCATTATCCCGCACCCCATCTAAAAGCAACTTCCTCTTCTGATCCTCTATCTCAACATGCTCGTTTTCCAACTCCTTATAAGCATCGTAGTAAGCCGAATTGATAACGGCTTCATTTGCTTTTGGATTAAAATTTAGCGGAGATGCATTAAATTGATAAAATACAAATACCATCACTCCTGTCAGTAAAATAAAAAACTGCATGGGTACTTTTAACAATCCGTTAAAGAGTAAGCCTAACTGGCTCTCTCGCAGAGATTTCCCGGAAAGGTATCTTTGTACCTGGCTTTGATCGGTTCCAAAATAAGACAGCATTAAAAAAGTACCGCCTAAAAACCCTGTCCAAACCGTATATCGGTTATGTAAATCAAATGAAAAGTCAAGTACTTTCATCTTATCACCGGAGCCTGCAATATCCAGTGCCTTTCCGAAGGTAATTTCTTCCGGCATATAATGCATGATTAGGTAAAAAGCAATGATCATCCCTGAAAAAATGATCAGCATTTGTTGCTTCTGGGTTACATTCACGGCTTTTGTACCTCCGGAAACCGTATAAAAAATTACGGATAACCCGATGAAAATATTCAAGGTTACCAAATCCCATCCTAATACATAGGATAGAATAATTGCCGGTGCATAAATAGTAATTCCTGCTGCCAGTCCTCTTTGAACCAAAAATAAAACAGCTGCAAGCGATCTGGTTTTTACGTCGAATCGGGTTTCCAAATATTCATATGCCGTATATACGTTGAGTTTGTAGTAAATAGGGATAAATACCAGGCAAATAATGACCATAGCAACAGGCAGGCCAAAATAAAATTGTACAAAGCCCATCCCGTCATGAAATGCTTGCCCGGGTGTTGATAAAAAAGTAATCGCGCTGGCCTGCGTAGCCATTACGGATAAACCTACCGTCCACCATTTGGTATTATTTCCTCCTTTGATATAATCTTTTACGCCACTATTTATACCGGTTTTGTACATTCCGTAAACAACAATAAATACGATGGTGACAGACAATACAATCCAATCAATATAATGTAAGGTTCCGGTCATCTTTTACAAAATTGAATAGTATTTGGTAATAAAATAAAAAAGGAGAATGTATATAAGATTGATGATTAAAACCAAAGTATACATTTTTTTCCAATGTAATTTTTGTTCCGGCATGTTGGTTAGTTTTTTTGGTTTTTAACTTTTATGTCTACAAAACAAATAAGTGCATCAGCTTCCGTATATTTTAATTTTGCTACAAAAAACTGATCGTTATTTCCGGAAGCAAAACGAGTCATCAGAGAAGTACTTAAATAGTCTTTGAAAAAAATATCGTAGGCTTCCGGTTTTGCATCGAATACCTGTATATGAATATGTCTGTTATCTCCGGAAGAACCGTAGCTGCCGGGAAGTATGGTCTCTACAAAAAGTCTTCCTTTTTCATCCGTAAAACCTGTAGCTTTTATTTTTGCAGTCGTCTGATCTTCGGGATCAGATGGTTCGTATGCACCATTTTTGTTTGTCTGGTACAATAACACTTTTTGATTTGTCAACACACCGGCAGTTGCTTTATTTATAAAAGTAATACACAACATAAGCTTCTCACCGGGTTCAGTAGCGGTTGTCATTTTTAAACTTGCGGAATCCGATAGGCTTTTAAATGTTTCTAACAATCGCTTTTCTTCCTCGTTTAACTTTTCTATTATCTGACCTTCGGAACAATTATAGAAGAAAAAGAATATTCCTAAAACAAACAATTTGCGCATGATCAGTTTTTAATGTGCTCTTCTTTTTTGATATGTTCTTTACCTGCGGACAGCATATTTGCAAATAACTTATACGCTCCGGGTATTCCTGCAGGCAATTGCCTAAAAAAGCTCAACCCTGTATAAATGTAGTTTCCTTTTCCATACTTTGCTATTAACAAGCTTCCTTGTTTCGGAGATTCTCCTTTATCACTCATAGATAAAACCGATGTATATGCTTTACCCCATCGATTCGGGAAATACAATCCTCTTTCCTGTACCCAACCGTTAAAATCATTCTCCGATATTTTATTTGGAAAATTCAGCAGCGAGTGATTTTTTTCCAAAATCGTCACTTTTGCATTTTCGTCTGTTACCCGATCTCTGGAAAGGTTTAATTCATAAGGAGCTCCTACGTCAACTCTTCTGCTAGTATTATATTGGACAATCATATTTCCTCCTTTTTTTACATAAGCTAACAAAAATTTTTGTTTAAACTTCAGAGCAGCAATCGTGTTGTATGCTCTGATTCCCAATACAATAGCATCAAATTTATGTAGGTTTTCGCTGTCAATCCTATCCGGATCAATGGTAACAACCGTATATCCGATCTGCGTTAAATTTTCAGGAACTACATCGCCCGCTCCTTTTATATACCCAATATAATTACCGGCTTTCCGAATATGCAAACGAACAACCTTAGCTTCAGAATTTAGCAATACAGATTGTTTTGGGATATGGTCATAATTGATTTCTACCAGTTCTTTCGTATATTTCTTTCCATCAACCAACACAAAGGATTCCAGTTTTCCTTCCAATATGTTACCGGATGGCAATACCGTAAAATCAAATAATTGCCCATCTCCCTTCTGTGCAATATTTATATCTATGAATTCAGGAGTTATTTTCCAACCCTTTGGGCCTTTCAGGGTGAGCTTTCCGTGAACAGCATTTGCTCCCGATTTCACTGCTACGGAAACTGTTTTTGGAGTAGTATCGGAAAAAATCAACACCTTATCTTTTAATTTAGTAGTTACTTTGGGCAGTATTTGAAAAGGTTCGTAAATTTCTCCCTTATCTCTTCTCGAATAGCGATATACTATATCTTTTGTAATGCTTATCTCTTGATCCAGCATAGTTAAATTAAACGTAACCGCTACTTTCCCAAGGGTCTCCGGCTTTCCGATCAATTGCTGATTCTGTACGGTATACATCCCTAGAGAACCTTCTTTTTTTAGCCAATAAGGGTCTGAATAAGGAATATTTCCCAGAGTAATGGTTTCCCGGAAATTTTGCCTGATATTGTTTTTAAGTTCAATATTTTTTGTAATCATTTTTTTACCCGGTGAGATGCGAATTGATTGTAAAACGGCTGTGTAATTACTTCTGTTTAACGCTTCTATTTTTAGGGTTATCTCAGAATTTGGAATGGCTGTTGAACTCATTGCGGAAGCCTCCAAATACCATCCCGCACAGGCTTCTATGATTTCTGTAATTTGTTTTAATTTAATATCCCTCCAGTAAGTGTCTTTTAGTGATTGAATTTTTTGATACGCTTCTAATAGTCGTGGCAGGTGTCCGGATGGGGTCGTAAAATCAAAACTTTGTTCAACATCATATAGAATGGCGCCGATTTCCCCTCCGCCTTCAATCCGGTTCCAGGTAGTATTGATCCCGGAAAAAATATCGCTCCGGTCTTTTGGGAAATCTCCTTTTAAAAACGCTATATATTCTTTCTGAGATCCCCTGGTGGTCAACCTTCCGAATCCTTGGCATAGATGTTGGCTACTGGCCATAGCTGCAACTTCATTATTAGATAATCCTTTTAACGGGTAGTAGACTCCCACATCAAAAGAAAGCATCTTTTCTTTATTTGCCTTTTCAAAATTTTCCCGGCTTCCGTAAAACCACCAGGAGGTGTTAAAAAACAATCGTTTAGGCTGCCAAATGTCCGTATATTTTAATTGCTCCGGATATTTTGTTTTATCACTCGCCAGATCAAAAGCCGCTACGCTTAACATGGCTGACCCGGTATGATGCCCGTGAGTACTTCCGGGGGTTCTGTGATCAAAACGGTTAATGATAACATCCGGTTTAAACTTCCTGATAGCCCATACTACATCAGCCAACACTTTTTCCTTATCCCAAATAGCGAACGTTTCGTCAGGGTGTTTGGAATATCCGAAGTCATTTGCTCTCGTAAATAACTGCTCTCCCCCATCTATATCTCTTGCTGCCAGTAACTCCTGCGTTCTAATGACTCCCAACAATGCTCTTATTTCGGGGCCTATTAAATTCTGGCCGCCATCTCCGCGTGTTAATGATAAGTAACCTGTCCTTGCTTTTTCATGATTTGCCAAATAAGCAATCAGGCGAGTATTCTCATCATCCGGGTGAGCTGCTATGTATAATGCAGTACCTAAGAAATTAAGTTTTTGTAATTTTTCAAAGATTTGATTTGAAGAAAGTTTATCCGGTTTTTGTGAAAATACCGTTGATGTAATCAACAAAAATGAAAAAATAAACAATTTGTTTTTCTTCATATAAAACGATTTGGTTGTGAACAAATGTACTATTTTAACCCGGATTATGTATTAGAACTTCGTAATGAAGGTTGAAATTGTGATAAAATATAGCGTTTTCTGAAATGTAGCGTAGTACTGCCACGGTTCATTTTAAAAATGCAGCGGAGCGATATATTTTGAAACGATTTCAAGCTGTAATAGATTTTCTAATGCATCATCCGGGTTTAATCCGCCAAACCGGTAGCATTAACATTTTTATAACGTTTCTGTTTTTGCTATTAACAATACTCAAAATCTGTTAATAAATATCTTTTTAAAATCACTTATTTAAAGATATATTTGTAGTTAAATTTCCTTAAATACTACTTCATGAAGTTTATAGTATCGAGCTCTCAATTATCAAAACAGTTACAAGTTTTAGGAGGTGTCATCAACAGTAATAATACCCTGCCGATTTTAGATAATTTTTTATTTGAACTGTCTGAAAATACCTTACAGGTTTTTGCTTCTGATCTGGAAACAACGATGAGTGCAGTAATTGAGGTGGAGTCCGATTCTTCGGGAACGATTGCCTTATCTGCCCGTTTACTATTAGATACATTAAAAACATTTCCGGATCAGCCTCTGATATTTAGGACAGGAGATAACCATACCATCGAAATCAGCTCCGATCAGGGTAAATATGATATGGCTTATTTTGACGGAGACGAGTTTCCCAAAGCCGTAAGCTTACCTTCACCGAGTAAAACAATAATGTCTTCTCATATATTGGCAACAGCAATTTCCAAAACCATTTTTGCGGCCGGTAATGATGATCTGCGTCCGGTAATGAGTGGTGTTTTCTTCCAGTTCAGTACGGAATACCTGACGTTTGTGGCAACCGATGCTCATAAATTGGTAAAGTATACTCGAACAGATGTTTCTGCTGATGAAACGGCAGAGTTTATCATGCCTAAAAAACCCTTAAATTTATTAAAAGGAGTGTTGGAAAATTCTGACGACGTAACAGTTGAGTATAACGACTCCAATGCTAAATTTACTTTTGATCATTTTGTTTTGGTTTGCCGTTTAATCGACGGGAAATATCCTAACTATGAAGCGGTAATTCCAAAAGAAAACCCCAATAAGTTAACCATAGACAGAGCTTCTTTTCTAAATTCTGTGAGACGTGTCTCTATTTTCTCCAGTAAAACCACGCATCAGATTCGTTTAAAAATGGCAGGAACCGAACTAAACGTATCTGCTGAAGATCTGGATTTTTCCAATAAAGCCGATGAGCGTTTAAGCTGTGAATACCAGGGAGATGACATGCAAATAGGGTTTAACTCACGCTTCTTAAGTGAAATGCTGAGCAATTTAAACTCTGACGAGATACTTATTGAAATGTCTCTGCCGAACAGAGCCGGAATTTTAACACCAATTGACGGAACCGATGAAGGAGAGCAAATTACGATGCTCGTAATGCCTGTGATGTTGAATAATTAAAAAATCTGTTGTTCTATTCTACGGAAACAGGAAGAACTTTATCATATTAAAATCTGGCTGCAATTAATCCGTTCAAAAAAAAACTACTGTTGGATATGGATTGCTGTTGATAGGCATGGAAAAAGGTTTATCCGCTTCATTATTGGTGACAGGTTTGGAGAAACAAGAAAACAGTTATGGGAAGGAATTAAAAGCAAAAGCATAGGTACTATTATGACCGACCATTGGAAAGCATATCAAAAAATTATTCCTCAAAATAAACATGTTTCAAGTAAAGCAGAGGCCTTTACAGTTGAAGGCTACAATAGTTTATTCAGACATTTCTTAGCTCGATTAAGAAGAAAGAGCAAAAGTGTTACTCAAAGAACGTTAACAGATTAAAAGAAGCCATTATGATGCTAATGTTAAAAAGAAATAATCAACTAAGTATACTTTATTAACAATGCCTGAATTTTACACTTTAGTTTACTGAATATTCTATTTTTTCATATAATCTTACCTGCTTTCCTGCACTAAATTTATGTTGATTTAATATGGAACATAATGAACTCATTTAAACTTTTTGGATGTAAACGAAAATTAGAAGTTTTTAGATATGTTGAAAGCTTTTTTGAGTTGCATAGGCAGCGCTACGGAAGGAAAAAAAGACAAAAACAGAGCGGAAAACAGTAATTTTTTAGCAAATTGAAAAAGTTTAAATGAGTTCAATAAGTTTCTTTAAGAATTTTAAAATAAATTAGTACTTTATCTAACCATTAAAAATATAAAATTGATTACACTTAATTATGCCACTAATTTAAAAATTCGTATCTTAATATAAAGTTTAGAATTATGAATTTACTACATTTTATTGAACAATTTCCAGATGAGTTTTCCTGTAAATCACATATGAAGTTGGCTCGTTCAAAAGAAGGAGTCATTTGCAAAAAATGTCAATCAAAAAAGCACTATTGGTTAAAGTCTAAATGGATGTGGCAATGTTCTTATTGTGGTTTTAGAACTACTCTACGCAGCGGTACTATGATGGAGAACTCCAATTTACCTATTCGTACTTGGTATCTCGCTATGGCATTTATGACTTTTAGTAAAAAAGGTATTTCTGCTGCCGAATTACAACGTCAGCTCAACCATACACGTTATACCACTATATGGTCTCTTATGCACAGAATACGTTCGGCTATGGGAAAACGAGATAATTTATACGACCTTGAAGATATGATTGAGTTTGATCAAGATTACTTTACTGTGGCAACAAAAGAATCCGACAGACAAAAGCTTAAAAGAGGCAGAGGCAGTCAAAAACAATCTAACGTAGCGGTAATGGCAGAGTCTGTACCTTTAGAAGATTTAAAGACTGGGAAACAATCCAAACAATGTCGTTATTTTAAAATGAAAGTTTTGGATACTCATAAAAAAGAAGAAGTCAACACGCTTATTGATAGTAATTTTGATGATACATGCATTGTTTTTAGCGACAAAAGCACGTCTTATGTAGACATAGGTGATTATGTGGAAGTACACATTACTGAAAAATCAAATAAAGAAACCACTATTACCACACTAAAATCGGTGCATATAGCCATAAGTAATGCAAAACGCACTCTGTTAGGTATTTACCATAAAATTAAAGGAAAATATTTGCAGAATTATCTTGACGAGTTCTGCTATAAACTCAACAGACGCTATTTCGCTGAAAGACTATTTGATAGACTGGTAGTAGCTGTCACTCATCAATACTGGTATAAAAGTGGGTAATCAAAAAAATCTATTAAAATATTCTGTTTTTAAAGAACAAAAATCTTTAATTTCTCAAAAACTATTCAAAAATATACTGCCGTTTTAGGAAATTTGTAATTCTTCAAAAATGAATACGCTATTATTTGATTATGTCAATTTAATACTTAGATTTGCTTGCTAAATACTAAAGATAATGAAGTTATATTACGTTTGGCAAGGGTTTTATTTTTTAATAAAAAAAGAGGCTTTGTAGCGTATTATAAATTGTAAATAATAGTCATAAAGTCTCGATATATCGAGGCTTTTTTTTGTTAAAAGATGAAAAAAATAATAGCCATTCAAGGAGCAAAAGGGTCAAATCATCATAAGGTAGCACTAGCGATGTACGGAAATGAGACCTCTATACATGAATGCCTTTCTTTTGATAGTTTGGTAGACAGTTTATTAAACGGAACCTCTCACCTTGGAATTATGGCTTTGGAAAATACCATTGCAGGGTCTATCATTCCTAATTATGCGTTAATAGATCATCATCATTTGTATATATGTGATGAGTATTATTTACCCATTCATCATCATCTAATGGCATTGCCGGGACAACAAATAACAGAAATTAAAGAAGTATGCTCACACCCTATGGCATTGTTACAATGCAAGCTATTTTTTAAAAAACACCCGCATATAAAGTTGGTAGAAGATGTAGATACTGCCGAGGTTGCCAAAAGGATTTCCGAACAAAAATTGAGAGGAATTGCAGCCATCGCTCCTAAAATTGCTGCAGCATTATTTAGGTTGGAGGTACTGGAAGATGAGATACAAACCATAAAAAACAATGCTACCCGATTTGTAATCGTACGGAAAAAAGAAGCTATTGATAAGGCTCATAAAAGTAAAGCTACTATAGACAAAGCTTCTTTAAAATTTGAATTGAATCATAAAAGGGGGAGTTTAGCTGCTATTCTAAATGTGATGAGCGATTGTAAACTCAACTTAACCAAGATCCAATCATTACCTAAAATAGAAACGCTTTGGAAATATGTTTTCTTCGTAGATGTTACGTTTGATGTACCGGAAGATTACAAAAAAGCAAAAGAGATCATTCAAGTTATGGCAGAAGATTTTAAAATATTGGGCGAATATAAAAACGGTAAAAAATGATACGATCTTCAAATCGTTTGGAAAACATACAAGAATATTATTTCTCTAAAAAATTACGGGAAGTACAGGAGTTGCTTGCGCAAGGAAAATCAATTATCAATTTAGGTATCGGAAGCCCGGACTTAGCTCCTGATGTAAGAGTAATAGCGGCCATGCAAAATAGTATAAACGATGCGAATGCACATGCCTATCAAAGCTATCAGGGGCTCCCGGAGTTTAGAAAAACCATTGAAGATTTCTACAATCAAAAATATCGGGTTCGAGTAAATCAAAATAATGAAATACTGCCTTTAATGGGTAGTAAAGAAGGGATTTTACATATTTCGATGGCTTTTTTAAACAAAGGTGATGCTGTATTGATTCCAAATCCGGGATATCCGACCTATACATCGGTAACTCGCTTAGTAGATGCCAAACCTATTTTTTATAACCTGGATATTGACCATCACTGGCAGCCTGATTTTGAGGCCCTGGAATCGCTGGAACTCTCTGAAGTAAAAATAATGTGGGTAAACTACCCGCATATGCCAACAGGAGCAATTCCCCGGGAAAATACTTTTCAAAAGCTGGTGACATTCGGAAAAAAGCATCATATCCTGATTGTAAATGATAACCCTTATAGTTTTATTTTAAACGATAAGCCGCAGAGTATTCTGGAAATAGAAGGTGCTAAAGATGTAGCTTTGGAATTGAATTCATTGAGCAAGTCTTTTAATATGGCAGGTTGGCGCGTAGGAATGCTATTGGGAAGTGAATCGCATATCAAAAAAGTATTAAAAGTGAAAACGCAAATGGACTCGGGAATGTTTTACGGAATACAAAAAGGAGCTATAGCAGCATTAGCGTCAGGTGTTGATTGGTTTAACAATTTAAACAAGTTATATGGTCAAAGAAGAGAATTGGTATGGGAATTGGCAGATAAATTAAAATGTAATTTCGATAAAAACTCCTCGGGGTTGTTTGTTTGGGCAAAATTACCAACAGGAAAAACAGCTGAAAAAATGGTAGATTTTCTGCTCCGAGATAAACATATTTTTGTTGCGCCGGGAACCGTTTTTGGAAGCCGGGGAGAAGGATATATCCGTTTTTCATTATGTGTTTCCGAAGAAAAAATAAAAGAAGCCATACATAGAATATAAGTATTAATGGTACCTGATGAAACAAATTGAATGTCATTTTTGAATACGTTCAATACGATATAAATACAATATGAAAGTATATATTATAGGAATAGGATTGATTGGAGGAAGCTTTGCCTTAGCCATTCAAAAGCATTATAAAAATGCAACCATTTATGGAATTGACAATAATTCGAAGCATCTGGATGAAGCATCACATTTGGGAATCATTCATCAAAAAAGCAGTGTTGAAGATATTACAAAAGCAGATGTGATCATTGTAGCAGTTCCTGTGGATGCTTCCATACGTATTATTTCTAATATATTAGATACCTGTTCGGATACTACATTAGTATTTGATGTAGGGTCTACAAAAGCAAAAATTACCAAAGTAGTTGAAAATCACCCGAAAAGGAGAAATTTTTTAGCAACACATCCTATAGCAGGAACAGAATATTCAGGGCCAAAAGCTGCAATGGAAGGATTGTATATACATAAGACGAATATTATTTGCGAAATTGAAAAAACCGCTTATAAATTACAGGAAAAAGCACTGGCTATTTTTCAAAAATTAGGAATGAGCATTCGCTATATGGATGCCATTTCTCATGACAAACACATTGCTTACGTTTCTCATTTATCGCACATCAGTTCATTTATGTTGGGAAAAACAGTTATTGAAAAAGAAAAGAATGAACGAGATATTTTTGATTTGGCCGGAAGCGGGTTTGCATCTACGGCCCGACTGGCAAAAAGCTCGCCGGCTATGTGGACCCCTATTTTTGAACAAAATAAAGAAAATATCATCGAGATATTAGAAGCATATATTAACAATTTAAAATCATTTAAAGTATTGATGCAACAAGATAGATTTGACGAAGTGTTTCAAGAAATGGAAAATACCAATTATATAAAAAAAATATTAAAAGAAATTAAATAATTTAAGGAGACCTTTGCCAAAATTGATTTGGCAAAGGTCTCTTAAGAACAAATATCACCATGGAAAACACAAAAGAATTAGGAAATTGGGTCTCAGGTTTTGGGTTATCCCACCCGTTGGTAATTGCAGGTCCTTGCAGTGCAGAAACGGAAGAACAAGTAGTAAGAATTGCAACAGAGCTAAAAGATTCGGATGCTACCGTATTAAGAGCAGGTATCTGGAAACCCAGAACCAGACCCGGCAATTTTGAAGGGGTAGGTGCTTTAGGGTTAAAATGGATGCAGGCGGCCAAGCAAGAAACAGGGATGTTAACTGCCACTGAGGTTGCCAACCCAAACCATGTAGATCTGGCTTTAAAATACGATATAGATATCTTATGGTTGGGAGCAAGGACAACGGTAAGTCCTTTTATTGTTCAGGAAATTGCAGATGCCCTTAAAGGAACAGATAAAATTGTACTGGTAAAAAATCCCGTAAACCCTGACTTACCTTTATGGCTAGGAGCTATTGAGCGCTTGTACACTTCAAATATCCAAAAATTAGGAGCCATCCACAGGGGTTTTTCCACATATGAAAAAACAAGGTATCGCAATAATCCTAACTGGCAAATACCTATTGAATTACAAAATCGTTTTCCTGACTTACCATTGATTTGCGATCCCTCACATATTGCCGGAAGAAGAGATATTATTTTTGATATCTGTCAAACTGCTTTAGATTTAAATTTTGACGGGCTGATGATTGAAACACATGATGATCCGGATAATGCATGGTCAGATGCAAAGCAGCAAATCACGCCTATTACATTAATTCAGATGATGGAAGATCTGAAAATAAGAAAAGAAACAGATACGGAAGCAAATTATAAAAATGCATTGCACACCTTACGGGCACAGATAGATGTAGCAGATCATCAGTTAATAGAAATACTAGGAAAGAGGATGCAGATAGCCGATAGTATCGGTATCTTAAAAAAATCTAAAAATGTGGCTATTCTACAGACTAAGCGTTGGAATGAAGTTCTCGAAAAAATGGTTTTGGAAGGAAAAAACCATCATTTAAGTGAGGAATTCATCTTAAGGATTTTTAAAGCAATTCACCAAGAATCGATCAATCATCAAAAAAAAATAATACAATCGTAAATGCTATATATGAAATTATTTTAAATTTTTTCTCAAAAAATACAGTTGGAAAGTTAAGAGTTTATATTTTTAAAGTTACGAGCTTTAATATTAACTTTTTGACAATAATAAATACTCATTTACCACCCCCACTTTCAACTCATAACTTTTGGGAGGTGTCATTAAAATATATTGAAAATCTTTTAATTTTTTAATTCATTGAGCCCCAATTCAAGGATAAAAAATTAGCATTCTTTAATATTCAGTCAAATAAAGGTTGAACTTTTACACTTTGAACTCATTTAAACTTTTTCATTCCAAAATCTTAATAAAATCATTAAAAGCTACATAATAAGGTTGATCTTTAAAAACAGGACTATCTATACTTTCTGCATTAGCAATGCCCACCCCTGCAAACCAAACTTTTGCGTGTTGTTTTTTTGCGTGCTCTTTAAATGTTTCCATCCATAAAACATCATATGTTTCCGGGTTTTGGATGTTGTTTGTAGCTTTTACCAAAACAAAAATAGTAGGTTCTCCTTTTTTATACAGCACAAATTGAGGATGTTTTTTTAATTGACTATTGATTGCCTGAAATTCATACCCCATATCTTCTAATTTTTTTCCAACAATATTCATCGCAAGATTGTGTAACTCTTGTTCTGTTAAAACCTGCATATTATTTCTTTGCATATTTATGTAAGCTTCGAACAAAGATATATTTATAAATTTAGAATCCATTTAAGCTTTTTCAGTTTCCTCGAAAAATAACGATAAAACTTTGATGCATACCTTAAAAATTACAAATAACTATGTACAAAAATTGAAAAAATAACTACCTTTGAAAAACATTGTTTTTTAAACAAAAAAGATTAACTTATTTGAGTTCAACATTTAACCTCCTAAAAATAATTTTATGTATAAAAAAATATAACCTTTCTTATTTTATTTCTTTCAATAAATTTTACAATAATTGGTCAAGTAAGTATTGCTATAGGTACAACAACACCGCACACTTCTGCTGCTTTAGATCTCAGCTCTACCACTCAAGGGTTTTTACTTCCACGTATGAACCTGTCACAGGTTAGCGCTATAGTAAGTCCGACAGCAGGATTGATTGTCTATTGTATGGATTGTAATCCAAAAGGACTTTATTTCTACAATGCAACTACTTTTATAAACCTGACGACGGGAGGCAGTCTTGCGACGGTATTAAGTACCTCTGTTTTAACACAAATCGGTAGTAACCGTTGCGCAGCTAAATCAGATTTTACCTGCATTAACGGGAGTAACTGCCGGGAATCAAACAGCGTATCAGGATTACATAGATGCCAACCCTAATAGTTTTTCATCTCCTGCCACACAAACGGAAGTGCAGGCTATGATTACTCTTGTTAATAACTTGTAGTTATCGTGCAACTTCTACAAATCCAGCGGCAGGAAGCATGCCCTCTTTAGTTGATCTCGCAACTGTAAGCCTCACAGGATTAGGACAGGATACCAAGTCCGGGCTGCTTACAGAAGAGGGTATTGCAGACGCTTCTCCGGCTCCTGCTGCTGTCCAGAACTAAAACATTATCAATATACCGTAAATATGCAATTAACACCTACCTACTGTATCGGTAGCTCAATAGCAGCGGTAGATATAAATGGTACAGATGATCGTGTATGGATGGATCGTAATTTAGGAGCAACACGAGTACCTACTTCCAGTACGGATAATACTGAAGGTTTTGGAGGTTTATATCAATAGAGTAGATTTACTGACGGGCACCAATGTAGAACAAGTACCGTTACTTCCACAACTGTTAGCAGTGCCTACGTTGGACATGGAAACTTTATAACTGCTGTAAATAATACCTCACCAAATAATAATTGGATTGATTTTACCGGTGAGGATAATTTATGGCAGGGGACAACGGTTGTTAATAATCCGTTATTTTTAATTAAAATGATGGGCTTTTTATATTATAATACTCATTATTATTTGAAGATATCTTTGCCTTTTAAGTAAAAGAAAAAAGGGCGTTTTATAAAAGTCATTTTTAAGTGATAAGTTCGTAATTTGATAAGGAACTCATTTAAACTTTTTCAATTTGCTAAAAACTTCTAATGTTCGCTTACATCCAAAAAGTTTAAATGAGTTCAAGTTTAAAAAACCTTCTGTTTATTTATTCTACAATATAAAAATAGGATCTCCTGTTTTTTTGATGTTCTTCATCTGTACATTTTTTTGCATTTGCATCATTACAATGATTGAGTAATTGGTTTTCACCAAAACCAATGGTACTTTCAATTCTCGATGCATCTATTCCGCGGGATATAATATAATCTCCGGATGACTTCGCTCTTCTGTCGGATAGCCTCTTATTATAATCATGATTGCCTCTTGCATCCGTATGAGATGTTATCCTTATCACTAATTCAGGATATTGCTTCATTACCGTTACTATTTTTTCCAGTTCGTATTCGGCATCTTCACGAATATCAGCACTGTCAAAATCAAAGAAAATAGGATGAACCATTATTTGATAATCAACAATGAGTGGTGCTAAAAACAATTCAGATTCAACAACAGATTCGTTATCTGCACTCGTAATAATTTCAGTAGTATCGGATACATAGCCTCCCTTATTGCCGACTAATGCATATGTTTGGTCGCATTCGGTATTAGAAAAAATGTAATTTCCTTTGATATCCGTGAGCGTACTATCTATAATTTTTCCTTTACTGTTTACTAATGCAACCTGTATTTTTGGTAGCACACTTTTATCAGATTTATTGTAGGCTATTCCTTTGACAGCAGTTTTACAATCATAGATAGTAAAACCATAGATGTCATCATCTCCCTTTCCTCCTTCCCTATTCGAAGAAAAATAACCATTGTTTTTAGAAGTATCAATGGTAAATGCAAAATCATCTTTAAGACTATTGAACGGAACTTCGAGGTTCATTGGCTCAGAATAACTATTTGTATGTATCTCAGATTTAAAAATATCTAACAACCCTATGCCCAAGTGCCCGTCAGAGGAAAAAAATAACTGATTGTCATTGGATACAAAAGGAAACATTTCTCTTCCTTCCGTATTGATTTTTTTTCCAAGATTGACCGGCCTACTATATGTTCCTTCAGGTAGAATGGCTACCTTATAAATGTCCGTATGTCCATACCCTCCGGGCATGTCCGAGACAAAATACAATTCTTTTTCATTTGGACTTAATGCAGGATGCCCTGTCGAATAATCATCGCTATTAAAAGGAAGTGCCGTAATAGCCGTCCATATTCCATTTTTTAGTGTTGCCTTGTATATTTTTAAATGTGTTATTCCGGATGCATCGCTTTTCAACTTTTTACCGTCAAAATTATCTCCGGTAAAATACATCGTTTTTTCGTCTTTAGTAGTAATAGCCGAAGCATTGTGGAACACCGTATTGATTCCCGGTATTTTTTCAACGGTATAGGTTTCGGAATCACGTATTGTTTCTCTATGAATCACCGAATCTTTTACTCTGTAAATATTTAACAACGGTTGCTTATTCCACTGGTATAACTTCATTTTATCGATTCTTTCTTCCGGACGTGTAGACGAAAAATAAAGAGTAGCCCCTAACTTATAAGCTCCATAATCGGAATATTTTGAATTGATGGCCACATTATGAACTTTTACATGGTTGTTTTCCTTCTTAGCATATTCTGACATATAATTTGTATTGTTAATAAATCTTTTCCCTCTGGAATCAGCTCTTTTGACATTGTGAAATTTCAACAACCATTGATCTGCTTCTTTATGTTTTCCGTTTGATTTTAGGCATTGAGACAACCTGAAATAATATTCGGGGTCAATGTTTTTCTTTTCGTACAAAAAAATCAGTTTCTTATACCAAACTTCCGCTTTACCGGTAATGGAATTAAAATAATATGCATCTGCCAACCTGCTTAGCACTTCTGAGGAAAAATCCCCTTTTTCTACTATTCGTTCATATAATTCGGCTGCTTTCACATATGCATATTCTTTAAAATATTTGTCAGCAGTACGTTTGCTCTGTGAAACAGAGGTAATCGAAAAGAACAAGCTTATAATAATGACTACCTTTTTCATACTTAAAAAAATCTCGGTGACTTTAATTTTGGTTGTTTAAAAATATCATATTTTACAAATACTTCATGCGTTCCTGAGTTATAATTCTGAAAATTAGAAGTTGTTAAATCGTATGCATATCCCATATGCAACCTTTCTGTTACCTGCAAACCTGTCAACACACTTATAGCGTCATTCCACCTATATGCTAACCCTAATACAAATCGATCTGTAAAAAGAACATTTACCGAAAAATCTACGGAAACAGGGGCGCCAAAAACTACTTTCGACAAGATTGCGGGTTTAAATCTAATAGTATTGCCTATATCAAAAACATAGCCTGCAATCAAAAAATAATGCAACTCTTCTACTGCCAAAGATTCAACCGAATCATCATAATGGTCCGTTTTTAACAAATTAGGTACCGATATTCCTGCATACCATTTGGTTTCATAATAGTACAAACCTGCTCCTAAAGTAGGTAAAAATCTGTTATTTATATTTTCATTAAATACCACATCCGGTTGTTGAAATCTACCTCTGGACCAGTCCAGACTTAATGTACGCCCCCCGACTCTTAATCCAAATGCCAAACTTCCTTTTTTACTCAGGTAGACTGCGTAGGCTATATTTACCTCTATTCCTGTTTCTCGCGACGGGCCGAGGATATCGTTCATAGCAGTAATACCCAAACCAAATCCGCTGTATCCGACAGGTGTCTGAAAACTAACGGTTTGTGTTTCCGGAGCACCTTGAAAACCTATCCATTGTGTTCTTGCCAAAGCTACAAAAGAAGTATGGTCTTTTGCTATTGCGTAGGCAGGATTAACAGACATCGTATTATACATATATTGTGTATACTGAGAATCTTGCTGCCCGTAACAAATAGTTGAAAAAGCAGGTAATAAAATAAACAGAATAGCACGCTTTACATTCAATGTACATCGATTAATAATAACTCTAATGTACTACTTGTATTTAGATTGGTAATGAGAAAATTGAAAAAAACTCATAACGACTTAATTGAAACATCTAATGTCAAACAATTTTCTTTGTTTAAGGATAAAAATGACAAACCTATTTCCTTACGTCTTTGATAATATCCAAGCATCTTGTAATGGCTGGCAGTCATTGAATCTGAAGTAGCACAACAGATAGGAGCTTCTTTTGAAAAATTCCCTAATGACTACTCTGAAATGGCTTATGACATGATCCGTCATATGAGAGCAGATAAAGACCCATTAGACCACTTAGAAGAACTTACCGGAGTATTTTCAACTATAAATAGTGAGTTACTCCGCTATGTGCTTCATACCAAGATGCCTCTTGAGAAGTTGATTCGCTATGAATTGGCGATCAGGGGGTACGATAAAGATCACAGGTGGATTGGGTTTGATAGAGCTGAAGAAATTTGGCTGGTATAACTGAATACTTTTGTAACACTTCGTTTATCGGAGTGTTTTTTAATTATTTTTTAACCCTATCAACTCTAAAATATCGCCTATCTCGTTCAAGCTCATGTAAGTATCTGCCATAACGAGTATACTTAATATTATCGAAAAATATTAAATTATACTTAATCCACATAATATTGAGTGTAAACCTCTGGTTGCTTCTTTCAAAAATAGAAATAATTGATTATTTCAGCTAAGTTCTAATAAATATATGTATTATCTTTGATAAAACAGATTATATGATTCCATCAGATTTTAGAGATTATTTCACAAACAGTTCTACAGCTACTCAGCAAGAGATTGTGTCGTCTTTACTATCACTGTCTTTGCAAGGGAGTGCTGTTAAAGATGATAAACAGGATAAAGCTATTACCTGTCCACATTGTACAAAGAAACGTATTCGAGCCAATGGTAAACTCAAAGGTGTTCAGCGTTATTTTTGTAATGATTGTAAGAAGAACTTTAGTGAGACTACAGGCAAGTTTTGGTATGGTATAAAGAAGAAAGACAAATTAAGCAAGTATCTATACTGCCTATTGTCTGGCTATAGTATTAGGAAAAGTGCCAAAGAAACAGGGATATCCATTCAAACCTCTTTTGATTGGCGACACAAATTACTCACCTCATTTTCTAGTGTTTCAGTAGAAGAATTTCAAGGTATTGTTGAGAGTGACGATTTGTTCTTCGCTTATTCAGAAAAAGGAAATCGTCATTTAGATAGAAAACCAAGACAACGCGGTGAGAAAGCAAGCAAAGCGGGCATAAGCAATGAAAAAGTAGCCGTAATTGCTACTTGCGATAGATCTGGAAACAAAGACTTTAAAGTAGCAACCAGAGGTCGTATAAGTAAAAAGGACTTAGATAAAGTACTCAAAGGAAAGCTCAACAAAGTAGAGGTCATCTGTAGTGATAGTCATAGAAGTTATGGTGCTTTTGCAAAAGCAAATACACTTAATCATAAAAAGTTTAACGCCTCAAAAGGACAGCGAACTATAGATAAAGTGTACCACGTACAAAATGTTAATAATATGGATATGCGATTGAGAAAATTTATGGAGTCTTTCAATGGTGTTGCAACAAAGTACCTTCAAAATTACTTGAACTGGTTCTTGGTTCTTGAAAAAATTAAGAATTCCACTAGCAAAATGACCGCTGTTACTGCTATTGCTTCAAATAGCGTATGGTATGAATATAAACAACAACTATTTAATATGTTAATTAGAACTTAGCTATAATTTCCTCTTAAACTCGGTTTCCGTTCTTTCTACATGATTTGTCCTAATTAGTTTTTCAGCTCTAATTCACTCCAAAAATCACTGTAAAAATTCTCAGAGTTCATCAGTTGACTATGTGTTCCATAATCTGATGTCATTCCATTTTCGATGATATAAATAGCATCTGCAAGTTTCGGCAAGGAATGGAGTCTGTGGGAAATGAATACAATAGCTATTTCTTTTTTCAGTTTATTCAATAGCTCTATGATAAAACGCTCTGTTTTTCTATCCATAGCAGAGGTACATTCATCAAGTAATAACAGTTGTGACTTTCTATATAAAATCCGCATAAAAGCAATGATCTGAGTTTGTCCACCTGATAGATTAACGCCTTCTTTGCCTAGCATGGTAGCATAGCCTTGTGGCAGGCTCTGTATGAATTCATCAAATCCGTATTCTTCGCAGAACTGTATTACCTGTTGAGGGTTATCTTCTTTTCCAAGAAGAATATTGTCAAATACATTTCCATTAAAAATGGTAATCTCCTGAGATACAACACCAAGTAAATTTCTCCAATTCTGTAATTGTATATCTCTTAGATTGATCGTGTTATTAATTACGATTTTTCCACTTTCAAAATCGTAAAATTTTTGTAAAATCTGTCCGAGCGTGCTTTTTCCACTTCCACTCTCTCCTACAATGGCAGAAATTTCTCCTCTCTTAACAGATATGTTGATGTTTTTTAGTAATTGGCTTCTTCCTGCAAAGCGAAATGACAGATTTTCAATAGTCAATGAATTAAAATTACTCAGTGCTGTTTCTCCTTGTTTTTCTTTTTCGACAGAGGTAAATTCAAACATACGGTTAAACGCTACTTTCGCTTCTTGTATGTCTATGTTAATCAGAGCTAAGTTCGATGTTGAAGACATGAGCATTCCCACTAATTGCAATATCGCTATAATAGCACCTGCCGTAAGATTACTATTGATAACTAAGTAAACGCTGTAACTTAACGTAGCAATTACAAAAATGTTGGAAATAAATTGTGTTATGGTTGCATAATGTAAACCTAAACGACTTAAATCATAGATGGCTTTTTGGAATATCTGATAAATGCTATTGGTGTGTGTTGAATAAAAAGGTTCTCTATTATTTGCCTTTATCGTTTCTATTCCTTCAATAGTTTCAATATAATTGCTTTCATTTCTGGCATAGGACTGCATAACCTGTTTTTGTTGCTGAGCAATTTTAGGATTAAAAAAGATAACAACAACGATAAATAGCGGAACCCATAGTATGGTAATGAAGCCTAAATGAGTGTTGTAGCTAAAAATAGCTACGGAAGTCACGATAACCAATAATACGTCAATCATTACATTCCCTATTATTTTAGAGATCGTTTTTTGTATTCGACTGGTATCATTCATTCGAGCCACCATGTCGCCAATTTTTCTTGTATCAAAAAAAGATTTTGGCAGTTTGAGCAAACTCCTATAGAAGAAATCAATAACTCTGGTATTGTAATCTCTTGTTTGCCTGATTAAAAAAAGCCCTCTTATATAACTAAAAAAGGATTGTGTTAAGAACAAGAAAAACAATAAACAGATGCTGGCAATAATTTTAAAAGAATTGTCAGATGGTAATAATACGTCTATTAATTTTTGAGAGTACACCGCCGTTGCCAAACTTAAAACCGCTAATAGAATACCCAGAAATAAAGACATTGAAAGGAGGTTTACATCCTCTTTAACGTAGCGATACATCCACTTCCACTTTTGTTTGTTTTCAACCTTATTTTTCAGCAGGTTATCCGTTTGTTTACATAGTAACAGTACTTTGGATTTCCAAACTGTATCCAATTCCGTATCGCTTAAATATGTCATGTTGGCGTTAGCAGGGTTACTGATAATAAATTTCTTTTTTTTAGTATCATACCCAAAACAAACAATATAGTGTTGTAATTTGTCTTCATAGACCGTGTGCAAAATAGCAGGGATGGTATTCTCTTTTAATGCCTCTATTGTTGATTCATACCCTTTGGCATACAATCCAATTTTATTAGCGCATTGCAATAGCCCTAACATCGTAGTGCCTTGTTTTGAAGTACCGCTATATTCTCTTAATTTTTCTAACGAACAATTGCTGGTGTAATACTTTACAATAGATTGCAAACAAACAACACCGCAATCTGATTGGTCATGGTGTTGAGTATGAAGTTTTTTTAAATTTCTATTCCTCTCGTTGTTTGGCTTTTACTTTACATTTTTCTTGATAAATGCTTCTAAATTCTAAAGTGTGTTTATAGGCTTGTTGGATGTTTGGATAAAGATTACATAATAATTCTGCTCTTTGTTTTTGATTAGGTGTCCAATCGTTTGTCTTTTTAGCTAAAATATATCTACTTCTAGCCAAAAGTTGCTTTTTTGTATCACCATTAGATAGCACTATGGGTTTGTGTTTCTTCCTTGCTTTTTTAGCAGCTTCAATGGCTTTGTTTTCATCTTCTATTGCTTTCCACCGATGCTGTACTCTAACATGCTGTAAAGCTTCTGTTACCAGTTTTACCACATGAAATCTATCGGTAACAATTTTAGCATTTGGAAAACAAATCTTAGCTGTTAAATTCATATTATTTGCCATATCTAAAGTTACTTCTTTGACTTGTTTGCGTTGTTCTAAGGGTATTCTTTCAATAGCAGTAATAATATCATCACTTTTAATTCCTTTTACACAAGCCACTAAAGTTCCTTGTTTACTTCGTGCGTTCTTGTTGGTCAAATAGGTATAAAGTTCACCTTTAGATAGACTTACTTCATCAAGACTTAAATACTCTCCTATATTCTTCGGATAAATAAGATAATCTTCACAATGGGGCTTTTGATTCCAACTATCAAACCCACTTATCTGTTTCTTATAATGGCGTTGTAAAGTTCGTGGGTAAATACCGTAATAACTCGCTATATTACTGATCGTATCTTCTCGGGCCTCTACCTGTAGCTTTTAAAAAATCAGAAAGTTCTGACGTTAATTTAGAACCTTCTGCAATGAATGAATAATCATTTTTAATCGCTCCCTTTTTAGTCTTCTTATCTCGCCATCGTCTTGTTTTTATATGTAGATAAACTGCTTTACCGCGTATGGGAAAATCTTGAATCTGTTTACTGCTAATAAAACCTTTGGACTCATAATTACCCTTTGAGTAACCCTCTGGTAGAATATTCTTCTCTTCTAAATAAATGTGAAAAGCATCCTTTTTAACTGAAATATCTCCTAATTCTTCAAAAAATACAATATCAAAATGAAGTAATAAATCTTGAGGGAAGATAGATGCTAATAATTCTAAATGCATCGTCTTTTTTTATGCATCTAAAATAATCAATCCCCATAAATTGTCGTTGACCCATATTTATCTTTTCATAGTTCCTCACGTTTCTATGGGGAATCCTAATCTTAACTCTGAAAAAACTATGGGGTCATAGCAATCTTCGTCTCTTAAGAAAATTTTCGAAAAGGAAGAAATTCAAATCAATTCAGGTACGGAATATATCCCTATTTTGCAAAGGCCTCAAAATAATAAAAAGGAAAATAGAATTAAAACAATACCCAATATACGGCCTTGCCTTTTTTTAGAAAGTCAAGGTACTTTGCCTGTTATTAGGTACTTCAGGTATATGTAAGTTTAAATTCAGCTCCTTATTCAGGTTCTCAATAAAATGAGCGGCCAATAACGGAGATTCCTTTTCTAAATTTTGATGGATAAAAAAATGTATCTTTCTCAGTCCTAAAGTTACCCATTCTTTTAAACGAATCACCCAGGCATCTAACCTATCATAATCCGAAGCGTGATTTGCCCCCACATAACGAATAAAAGCTTCATTATTTGTTAACCGCATGTGAAGCATATCTCTCCTGCCTGCAGTATCCACTATCACATTTGCCATATTTTTATCTTCCAGTAATTGGTAAAAATTTCCGGAAATTGCAGTATCCGAAAACCAATCGGGATGCCTGCATTCTACTGCTAATGGGGTATTCTTAGGCCAACCCGCCGCAAAATTATATAGTCTGTCAAAATTTTTAGTTCCAAAATTGCTGTGCATTTGTAAAAAAATAGTGCCCAATTTTTCTTTTAAATTACTTGCATTATAAAGGTAGGTATTTACAGTATCTTCTATATTAGCCAGTCTTTTCCAATGGCTGATCTCTTGATTTAATTTTGGGAAAAATTTAAAATTTTCCGGAGTTTTACCATACCACTTTTCAAATTGTGCTGCCGGAAATTGCCTGTAAAATGTTGCATTGAGTTCTATCGCATTAAACTGGGTAGCGTAATATGACAACTCTTCCTTGACCCCTTTTGGGTAAAAACCTTTCAGATCGGTTTTATTCCATTTGGCACAGCCGACATATACGGATAAGTCATCTTTTTTTTGTTTTTTCAATAACCTGATAGTATCCGGATGACTCTCAGGTAATGTAAAATCTACTAGCTCCGGTTGTGCTACTTTTCCAAATTTCATATATTATATTGTATTACTTTCATTATTCAATAGTGTTGTTTCAAATTCAATCTGTTGAATCGGTACTTCAAAATTATTGATATTTTATAATCAATTATAGAACTTTAAACGAGTTCACTGAGCTAATTTACAAGATCTATTATATCCGTTCTAAACTCACTATCATCTTGTTGATGTCTTTTAAATGCATAATTGAACCCGGATTGCCACCACTTTGTCATTTGTTTTTTTTCAAAAACCAACGAATTGGTTGTTAGTACGGTTGGTGTATAATATAAGTTTAATTTTACATCCCGGTGTTTTGCAGTTAATTTTCCAATGGTAATGTTGTGTCGTTCCACATTATCCATCATAAACTCTTGAACGGTAAATAACAAAGCAAAAGGGTTTTTAGCAGGCATCCTGTTTATTTGAGGAAGTTCAGTCTCCAGAATAATTGCATCAACTTCTTTTGCCCCTCTTAAAATAGCCTCCCTAATCGGAACCAGGCATCCAAAACCGCCATCTGCATATTGATAACCATTTTTTTCCAATAAACTCATAAATGGCACAAAATTAGACGATGCCCAAATCCAATCACAAAAATCCTCATAAGCACACTCTTTGATAGATTTGTATTCAATTCTATTTGCCGTAAGGTTAGAGACTGTTACTACTATATCTTTACTACCTTCACACACAGTATCATACATTGTTTTGGTTACGTTATTGCAAATTAATTTTTTCAGATTTTTACTCTGCCCAAATGTTTTACTTCCTTTAATAAAATTTAGCAAGGTATTTGAATGGCGAATACTCACTACATTAACACCGTTTACATTCTTAATTTTAAACGGATTGATATTGAAAATAGCGTGCTGATCGACACTTGTAAAAAGAGCTTTCAATTCGTCAATTTTGCCGAGTGCCAAATGTGTAATCAACAAACTACCGGTAGAAGTCCCTAAAAACAAATCGTATTTGTTTTGTGCTTTCTGTATTAAATACTCAGCAACACCTCCTGCAAATGCACCTTTACTCCCCCCTCCTGAAATTACCAATGCTTTCTTCATTATCGAATAAATGATTTATGTATTTTCGCCTTATAAATATATCAAAATGAAACCATTTTTTCTGATTTTGATTTTTAGTATACTCATTTTCTCATGCAAAGAGAAATATCAGCCCGGAAATCTCGATACCATTGCAATTAAGGAAATTCGTATTGACAGTACAAGTATCAGAGCAATAATAGCAATAGATTCAAATCAGGTCATGTTTGCCGGTTCCAACGGCAAATTTGGATATCATATTGAAAATGAAGCTACCATTGTCAAAACAATCAATTATCAAGATACTGTAAAACCCGGTTTTAGAAGTCTTGCATCTAATCAGACCGAATTCTTTTTATTAAGTGTTTCGAACCCTGCTCTACTGTATAAAACGTCTATAGTTGATCATAAGTTAGTATACAAAGAAGTGCATGAAAAAGTATTCTATGATTCCATGAAATTCTTTAATGCATTAGACGGAATTGCCGTAGGAGATCCTACGGAAGATTGCCTCTCTGTCATTTTAACAAATGATGGTGGCAAATCGTGGAATAAAACCCCTTGTGAAAATCTTCCGAAAACGGCAACAGGAGAAGCACTATATGCGGCCAGTAATACCAACATCAAAATTATTGGAAATACGGTATGGATTGTCACGGGCGGTGCAAAAGCAAGGGTTTTTAAATCCGAAGACAAAGGAAAAAACTGGAGAGTATATGATACTCCAATCATTCAAGGAACCACCCCTCAAGGAATTTATTCCGTAGATTTTGTCGATAAAAATAATGGAATCATCATTGGAGGAAATTATTCCGAACCGGAAGCAAATACACAAAATAAAGCGATCACTGCTGATGGTGGTCTGACATGGAAACTAGTTGCTAACGGAGAAGATCCCGGCTATAAAAGTTGTATTCAATACGTCCCCGATACCGACGGAAAAGAAGTTTTTGCCACAGGAAAAACAGGAATATCGTTTTCTAATGACGGTGGACTAACATGGAAAAAGATAAGTACGGAGGCATATTATACCATACAATTTGTAGATAGAAATACGGCCTGGTTATCCGGAAATGAAAAAATAGGAAAATTAATACTGCCTAATGAATAAATTTATAAAAGTAGTTTTGGCACATATTCTGGTTTATTTACCGTATGGTTGTACTCAAAAATCAGATTTGTCAAAAAAGTTTAATTGTGCAGAAAAAACATTCGCAAATTTGGAGACAGTAACTGATTTTGAAAATAAATTTTCAATTCTGATCCCTAAAAACTGGAAAACAAATTTGTATTATGATACTATGCAAACCTCTGTTTATTTTGCAGATACCACAAAACAGCTGACGGAAACAACAATCATAGATATTACCTATGTAAAACAAAAATCATCTTTTGACGATGCGTTTTTTAAAAATATCCGGTCAAATTATGAAAAAATCAATTTAAAAGAACAAAGTAATCATGCGTTTTCATTAAAAAACCTGCCTTCCTATTATTCTATTGTCAAAGGGAATAGAAGTCGTTTTCCGTATACGATATGCAATGTTTTCATCAATACGAATAGTACTGCTTTTATTCATGCTAAACTGGAAGTATATGGAGATTCTTTGGTAAATGAAAGGTTGTGCAGAGGAATTAGTTTATTAGAGGACATTCATCTTACTTTTTAATATCAATACAGTAAAATGCAAAAAGATCACATCATCAAACGATTTTTAAACTATGTAACCATTGATACACAATCAGATACTGATAACCCTGCGTTTCCTTCTACGGAAAAGCAATGGGATCTTGCGAAACTTTTAGTCAAAGAATTAGAACATATAGGTATGCAGGATGTCAACATTGATAAAAATTGCTATGTAATGGCTACACTGCCTGGTAATACAGAGCAACAAATACCCGCCATTGGTTTTATTTCTCATATAGATACCAGCCCTGATTTTACCGGTACTAATGTCAATCCTCAAATCCACCACAATTATGATGGAAAAGATATTGTCCTGAATAAAGAATCAAATTGTATACTATCTCCTGATTATTTTGAAGACTTACTACAATATAAGGGGCAAACCATAATTACTACAGATGGTACAACACTACTGGGAGCTGACGATAAGGCTGGCATTGCGGCAATAGTTTCTGCTATGGAATATTTGATTGAGCATACGGAAATCAAGCATGGAAAAATCCGGATTTGCTTTACTCCGGACGAGGAAGTAGGAAAAGGGGCACACTTATTTGATGTAGAAAAATTTGGTGCTGATTGGGCATATACCATAGATGGTTCTCAAATAGGAGAATTGGAGTACGAAAATTTTAATGCTGCTTCGGTTCAGGTTACCATTCATGGAAAAATGGTACATCCCGGATATGCCAAAGGAAAAATGATCAATGCAATGTTGGTAGCCAATGATTTTATTTCCAGGCTTCCAAAAAATGAAACCCCCGAACTAACAGCGGGCTATGAAGGGTTCTTTCATTTATACCAAACGGAAGGAACGGTAGAAAAAACCATTTTGAAATACATCATCAGAGATCATGATATGGCGTTGTTTTTAGATAAAAAAGAACAAATGCAGGCGATTGTTGCTAAGATGAATGCTGAGTTGGGGTCGGATTTGATAACGTTAGATATAACCGATCAATATTACAATATGAAAGAAAAGATTATTCCGGTAATACATATTGTTGATATTGCCGAAGAAGTAATGAATGAAATAGGCATTACACCTTTGATAAAACCTATCAGGGGAGGAACAGACGGCTCGCAATTATCATATAAAGGTTTGCCATGCCCAAATATTTTTGCCGGCGGCCATAATTTTCACGGACGTTATGAATACATTCCCGTAGAATCTATGATGAAGGCCGCAGAAGTTATCGTAGGAATTGCTAAAAAAGTAGTTGAAATCTTTGCAAAATAAAGATATATTCCGTACCTGAATTGATTTGGCTTCAAGTTAGGATAATTCAGGATGCCTGCCTTTTATTCCCTTATAAAATGAGTAAAAATATTCAAAATCCCGATGCATATCACTCGTCAGGTAATAGGGTTCTGATATTTTTACGTTTTTATTTCCAAAATCCAGAGTGGCCATCACTATTGGAACATGAGCTCCTTTTGCTATATAATAAAAACCGGTTTTCCATTTAGCTACTTTTTTACGTGTGCCTTCGGGAGATAATCCCAGTTTAAATTCTTCTTTGGAATTGAATAATTCAATGATAGTATCAATAAGCCTGTTGCTTTGGGTTCGATTTACAGGAGTACCTCCCAAAGCTCTAAATATAAAGCCAAAAGGGGCTCTAAACAACGAATCTTTCCCAATAAAATGAATCTTTTCTCCGGATATACTTCTTACTAAAAGAGCTATAGGAAAATCCTGCCAGCTTGTATGCGGCGCAGCTATGACAACGTATTTTTTAAGATATTTTGGAAAAGTATCAGTCATCTTCCAGCCTAAAACCCAGGTAAAGATAAATTTAGAAAATCCTTTCATTGTCTGTACGAAAACTCTAAATTTAAGGACTTATTTTTTAACTGATGGATGAATTCATTATATATTTAATAATTGCTCTCGTAAGTGTTTTTATTGGTCTATTGACAGGCAGGTTATTCTTGAAAATCATTCAAGCAGCGAAAGAGAAACTAATTATTACAAATACCCGCCAAGAGAGCGAATTAAAAAATCTGGAATTAAAACACGCCGAGAGTCAACAAAACATAGAAAAATTGCAGGAAAAATTTACCAAAGAATTTGAAAATCTGGCAAATAAAATTCTGGAAGAAAAATCCACTAAGTTTACGGAAAAAAACAAAGAAAACTTAGCGGCTATTTTAAATCCGCTAAGAGAAAAAATTGAAGGATTTGAAAAAAAGGTTGAAACTACCCATAAAGAAAGTATCGATTACCACGCTGCACTACGTCAGCAAATAACAGGTTTAAAAGAAATAAACGCTCAAATGAGCAAAGAAACTGTTAATTTAACAAAAGCGTTAAAAGGAGATAGCAAAGTACAGGGAAATTGGGGAGAATTGGTATTGGAACGAGTCCTTGAAAAATCCGGCCTGGAAAAAGGAAGGGAGTATTTTGTACAGCAAAGCTTCACCAACGATTTAGGTAAAAGAATGTTGCCGGATGTAATCATTCACTTACCGGATAATAAAAAAATAATTATTGATTCGAAAGTATCTTTAACCGGATATGAGAGATATGTTAATACAGACGACGAAACTGAAAGAAAGCAATTTGCAAAAGAGCATGTATATTCTTTAAAAAGGCATGTAAACGAACTAAGTGAAAAAAAATACGAAGCGATTTATGAAATGGATTCTCCTGATTTTGTGCTGCTATTTATACCTATTGAACCTGCTTTTGCAATTGTATTGCAAGTAGATGACACCATCTACAACAAAGCCTTTGAAAAAAATATTGTCATTGTTACACCTACTACTTTGCTTGCTACCTTACGTACCATAGACACCATGTGGACGAATGAAAAGCAGCAAAAAAATGCCATTGAAATTGCAAGACAAGCAGGAGCTTTGTATGATAAATTTGAAGGTTTTATAGCTGATCTGACAAGAGTTGGCAAGAAAATGGATGATGCTAAAAAAGAGTATTCATCGGCCATGAACAAATTGGTCGACGGTAGAGGAAATTTGATTACCAGTATAGAAAAACTAAAAAAAAATGGGAGCAAAAACTAAAAAATCCCTCCCGGAAAATATTATAGAAAGAGCTTCGGATACAAATTAACGATGTATTAATTTTACTGTAGCAGTAGCATTCCCAGAATGTACTTTTGCAAAATAGATACCTTCGGCATAAGGGCTTAGATCAATCTTAGTTTTCTCTAATTTACTTTTCCGGGAAAACAGCAACTTCCCCGAAATCGTATACACCTCAATATTTCTATCTCCCGGAATATCATTAAAATAAATAGTAAAAATACCCGCTTGACCGGGGTTAGGAAATACCTTAAATTCAGAAAAAGTATATGCGGAAGTATTTAGGACACCATTTCCTTCCTGTATAGTAACTGCCTGATTTGGAGCAATATTATAGAGAGTCTCCACCTGTCCGCTATGATTCCAGGTTATCTTTATATAGTCAATAACCGTAGCATTTCCAATACCCACAAACTCATGTGAAGAATTTTGCCCCAAATATCCTTCGCCGCATAAGGTATAGCGGTATTGAGATACACCACTAGCGCGTACTTCTATCCTATTACCTATTCCATCTTTATTACCATGAACCCCTTCCAATTTAATTTTTATCCAATTATTGGTACTAAAAGTTGAGTTTTCCCATAAAAAGTAATTTTCCGTATCGTTCATAACCACAATATCCGGAGCACCGTCATTATTAAAATCTCCGATAGCATTGCTATAACTTATTCGGTTGTCGTTTTGAAAACCGATATTAGAAGGAATCGTAAACATATCATAACCATCATTATAATAAAATGCCGCAGGTAGCAAACCACTGGAACCATCTCTACTTCCACTGACATATAAATCCAAATGGCTGTCTTTATCAGCATCTAAAAAAACAGCTCCCCATGCAACGCTGTTAAAAGTGGTTCCTGTAATACCGGCTACATTTGTAAAGGTTTCATCTCCGTTATTTCTGAATAAATAATTACCGGCCGAAGTATTGGTAACATAAATATCTAACCAACCGTCTCTGTTATAATCCGAAATAGTGGTGGACATGGCATCTATATTTACTCCGGTACCGCTACTCATTGAGATATCTTCAAAAGTACCATCTCCTTTATTTTTGTACAATCTGTTTATATTTGTGAACTTATCATTAGCTACGTAAATATCCTGATAACCATCATTATTGAGATCGAAAAAAGCAGCGCAAAAAGACTGCTCCGGATTCGTGTTTATACCTGCAGCTACCGTAATATCCATAAAACTCCCGCCGTCATTTCTGTATAAATAATTGCGTTGTTCCGGGAGAATTCCTCGATTTGAAATAAATAAATCCAAATCTCCGTCATTATCTATATCTCCAAAACTAGCGCCAAAAGTGTTCAAATCTTCGGTAAAAATCCCGCTACTGCTTGTTACATCCGTAAAAGAGAGATTGCCGTCATTTTGATAGAGCTTATTAGGCCCGTCTGTACTAGCTGCAAAAAAATCCAAATCTCCGTCATTATCATAGTCTACCCACAACACTTGCTTTGTTTCATATGAATTTGTAATACCTGTCAGCTGAATTTTGGTAAAACTGCTAATATCATTTCTAAAAAAATAAATTTCTTTTCCGAATTCGGTCGAAAAAGTAAGGTCATCTCTACCATCCTGATTAAAATCGGCAAATGACACCCCTCCTCCGTGAAAACTTGAGCCATAACTATATCCTACTCCCAGACTACTCGCTCTTTCGGTAAATGAAAGCTGCCCCCAGCATGGGTTTAAAAGCTTTACAAGTATTGAAATAATTAATATTATTTTCATGAAGAACGGTTATACCCCTTAAAGCTACAATTTTAGATAAAATTTACCTGTTTACAAAATTTGAGTGAAATTTCCCCGGCTAGGGATATTTCCTATCATTAACGATGTATGAGTTTCACTACTTTATACAAGTTGGTATGGGAAGTTATTTTTACAAAATAAACACCCTTAGCGTAGCTACTTAAATCCATACGAACACTTTGTGTATTCTTTTCAAAAGAAAATAGTAATCGCCCGGAAATATCAAAGATTTGTATGTGCTTCTTCGAAAATTCTTCATTAAAACGAATTGCGAAGATCCCTTCAGAACCTGGGTTTGGGAAAACAGTAAAATCCGAAGAAGCAACATCAGGAGTACCTAATACTCCGGAGCCTTCCCGGATAGTGATTGCCTGATTTGGAGTAATGTTATAGAGAGTCTCCACCTGTCCACTATGATTCCAGGTAACCTTTATATAATCAATAATAGCAGCATTTCCGATACCGACAAATTTATACGAGGAATTTTGCCCCAAGTATCCTTCGCCACAAGCCGTATAACGATATTGTGATTGACCATTGGCATGTATTTCTATTTTATTGCCTATTCCGTCTTTATTTCCATTAACTCCTGCTAATTTGATTTTTAACCAATTATTTGAATTGACTGTTGTATTTTTCCATAAGAAGTTATGGTCCGTATCATTGGAAACTACAATATCGGGTTTTCCATCATTATTAATATCTCCTATAGCATTGGAATAACTTTCCCGGGTATCATTTGCAAAACCGATATTTGAAGGAATAGTAAACGTTTCATTTCCCTGATTATGATAGAATGCCGATGGCAAAAAACCGTCATTAGATCCGTCTAAACTTCCACTTACATACAAATCTTCAAAACCGTCATTATCCGCATCTAAAAATGGATCAGTCACAAAAGTTGTGTGTGAGTTCAGATGAAGATTAATTGTTAATTGAAGATTGAATGAAGTGTGTCTTTGCGAGTGAAACGAAGCAATTAGGGATCAGGGTCAAAAGTTTTGTGTGGATTGAATTAAAGTTTTGATCTTTGTAAAAAAAAACAGAGATTGGAATTATCCTTAGACCTTTTAAAATTCATCTTACCTGAGATGCTCGTAGAACATTTTGATTTGGTAAGACACACTCATCGAAATGAGGAACTTCATTTGTATTTTGAAGAGCGTAATGTTGTTCCTAAAGAAGTCATAAATCCTAATGTAATTGCTCATGGTTTCCACAAAGAGATTACTATTGAAGACTTTCCTTTGCGTGGAAACACTGTGTATCTTCACGTAAGGCGACGTAGATGGTTAGATAAAGAGACTAGGCAAATCATTCAAAGAGATTGGAATCTAGTAGCTCAGGGAACTCGCATGACAGGTGAGTTTGCTGCTTTTTTAAAAGAGATTAGTCGATACTGAGAAGAGTGATTGCAAAACCATTGCAAGAATCTATGGCGTGAATGGGAAGAAGTTCCAAAGGCAGTATCGAGATTATTTGAGTGAGTTTAAACAGTGGAAGGAAAAGTCTCATGCCAAAGAGTGGTTGATCTTCCCTGAGAATATAGGAACTCGATTATCTATCGACGAAGTAGCCTTATCAAAAGGAGAACTCTACACCATCGTTACCAATAAAAAAGCTAAAGGAAAGAAAGGAAGTATTGTGGCGATCATAGCTACTACCAAAGCGAACCTATTATCAAACACCTATTTAAAATCTCATCTGCGAAAAGAAACAAGGTCAGAGAAATTACCCTAGATATGGCGAACTCCATGAAGCTGATTGCCAAACGGTGTTTCCCCAAAGCCATACAAGTAACCGATAGATTCCATGTACAGAAACTAGCTCTAGAAGCACTTCAAGAAATTAGGATCAAACATCGATGGGAAGCCATAGATACAGAAAATGAACGGATCAAACTTGCCAAAACCAATAACAAAGAATATTACCCTGAAATATTAGAAAATGGAGATACCATAAAGCAACTCTTGGCTAGAAGCAGATACTTACTCTACAAAGCACCAAGTAATTGGACAGAAGATCAAAGAGTAAGAGCTAACATCCTCTTTAAAAGATATCCTGATATCAAAACAGCTTTTAAGCTCGTACAAGGACTTAGAAATATCTTCAACACAGCAAACTCAATACAAGTCGCTTATACAAAACTAGCGCATTGGTATAAAGATGTAGAACAAACAGCATACAAGGCTTTTAATACCATAGCAAACTCTATCAGGCTTAACTATAGATCAATATTGAATTACTTCATTAATAGAAGTACTAATGCAGCGGCAGAATCTTTCAATGCCAAAATCAAAGCCTTTAGATTACAATTTAGAGGGGTCAAAAACACAGAATTCTTCCTCTATAGATTAACTACAATTTTTGCATAAACACAACAATTAGTCTTGATCCCTAAAAATACTGCCCCCCATCCTACACTATTAAAATCCGTACCTGACGGACGTGCTATATTTGTGAAAGTTCCATCACCATTATTTTTTAACAATTGATTTCCTTCCGGGGTATTGGTAACATAAATATCAAACCATCCGTCATTATTAAAATCACCTATAGTGGTTGTCATGGCATTGATATAAATTCCTGCTCCGCTACTTACGGAAACATCATCAAAAGTACCATTTCCATTGTTTTTGTATAATCTGTTTATATAAGTAGGCTTATCATTGGAAATATAAATATCCTGATAACCGTCATTATTGTAATCAAAAAATACCGAGCAAAAAGTCAGTTCGCTAGCCATAACAATACCTGCACTATGTGATATATCCACATATGTTCCGTTATCATTTTTATACAAATAATTCCTTTGATTTTCATCGGGGCCATCCCTGTTGCATATATATATGCATCCAGATCTCCATCATTATCAATATCGCCAAATGAAACACTATAAGTAAATAGATCGTCTTGAAAAAAACCTATGGTAGCGGAGATATCCGTAAAATTCATATGGCCATCGTTTCTATAGAATTTATTAGCGCCGATAAGTACTGCTAAAAATAAATCCTTATCACCGTCATTATCATAGTCTACCCAAACAATCTGTTTTGTTTTTTGAGTATTTGATATTCCATTGAAGTTGACTATAGAAAAATGGCCATTGGTATTTTTGTAAAAATAAAGCTCGGATCCGCTTTGACTGGCAAAAGAAATATCATCCCACCCGTCATTATCAAAATCAACAAAAGAAACACCACCTCCTAATTCACTATCTCCATACGTAACTGATATTCCGGAAGCTGTGGCGTTTTCGGAAAAAGATAGTTGTCCGTACATAAAAGCCCCCATACACAAAAGCACTAAAGATAGTGTGTACTTATTCAATTTTGACATTCGCAATTTGGTTTACTTAAAACAATTTATTCCTGAAATAATGGGCGATCTTTCATTAAATCGTATACTTTATTTGCCACGTTTTCCAAAATGGTATCATCCTCGTAATTTGTAATAACACTATCAATGAGATCTACAATTACAGGCATGCTATCTTCTTTCATTCCGCGAGTTGTGATCGCCGGTGTTCCAATTCTAATTCCCGAGGTAATAAATGGTGATTTATCATCAAAAGGTACCATATTCTTATTAACAGTAATATGAGCCTTGCCCAGTGCAAGTTCGGCATCTTTACCTGTAATATTTTTATTTCTCAGATCAATGAGCATCATGTGATTATCCGTCCCGCCTGAGATTAGCTGGTATTCTTTTGCTACAAATGCTTTTGCCATTGCAGCTGCATTCTTTTTTACCTGAATTTGATACTGCAAAAATGCATCGGTCAATGCCTCACTAAATGCTATTGCTTTTGCTGCTATGATATGCTCCAGGGGACCGCCCTGGTTACCCGGAAAAACAGCAGCATTTAGCAATACTGACATTTTTTTTAAGCTTCCGTTTTTTAATTTGATGCCAAACGGATTATCAAAATCCTGTCCCATCATAATCATCCCTCCTCTGGGTCCTCTTAATGTTTTATGAGTAGTGGTGGTTACCACGTGGCAATGAGGTAATGGGTCATTTAGTATTCCTTTTGCTATCATTCCCGAAGGGTGAGAGATGTCTGCCAATAATAATGCACCTACACTATCTGCAATTTCTCTAAATTTTTTAAAATCAATATCTCTGGAATAAGCAGATGCTCCGGCAATAATCATTTTAGGCTGTTCATTTTCCGCAATTTCTTTTATTTTATCATAATTTAAAATACCCGTTTCCTTCTCTACTCCATAAAAACAAGGATGGTATAATTTGCCTGAAAAATTCACAGGAGATCCATGTGTTAAGTGCCCTCCGTGAGATAGATCAAAACCGAGTATTTTATCACCGGGTTGCAAACAAGCTGCAAAAACCGCAGCATTAGCCTGGGAACCAGAATGTGGCTGTACATTTACATACACAGCACCATATAATTCTTTTGCCCTGTCAATCGCAATTTGCTCTACAATATCTACCACTTCACAACCTCCGTAATATCTTTTATTCGGGTATCCTTCGGCGTATTTATTTGTCAATATGGAACCGGCAGCCTCAAGTACCTGGCTACTCACATAGTTTTCCGAAGCTATCAATTCCAACCCGTTTGTTTGCCTTTCTTTTTCCGCTTGTATTAAATCAAAAACCTGTAAATCCCGTTGCATTTATTAAATTAAATTTAAGAACCTCAAAAGTACTAAAAAATCATTTTTATAATTACATCTTTCCACTATATTTGGAAAAATATAATATGTATTTCTCAATGAAAATAACAGCAAACAATCCTAACAGAAAATCGTGGCTTTCAGTTCCCGTTAATTCTGATTTCCCAATACAAAATATCCCTTTTGGAGTCTTCATTATCAAAGACGATATTATTACCGTCGGAAGCAGAATCGGAGATTATGCTATTGATTTGGGAGCATTACATCAATTAGGATATTTTGATGGAATCCCGCTCACCGATGATATTTTTTTACAAAACAATTTAAATGATTTCATTGCGGATGGAAGAAAAACGTGGCGTTTGGTACGAAATAGAATTGCAGATATTTTTGACGTAACGAACGGTGCATTGAGGGACAATGTGCAGCATAAAGACAAAGTGATCTTTAGAATGGATGAGGTGGAAATGTTATTGCCTGTTAGAGTTGGAGATTATACGGATTTTTATGCCAGTAAAGAGCATGCCACAAATGTAGGTAGTTTATTTAGAGATCCGGAAAACGCCTTATTACCAAACTGGTTGCATATCCCTATAGGCTACCACGGGAGGAGTTCTTCTATTATTCCGTCAGGAACGCCCGTAAGAAGACCTTACGGACAAACGAAACCACCGGAAGGATCTGCTACTCCCGGTTTTTGCCCTTCCAAACTATTAGATTTTGAACTGGAAATGGCATTTATCACTACCACTTCAAACCACTTGGGAGAGCGTATTTCTGTTAAAGAAGCTGAAGAGTACATATTCGGATTGGTACAATTTAACGATTGGTCGGCACGAGATATCCAGGCATGGGAATATGTACCCTTAGGCCCTTTTTTAGGAAAAAGTTTTGCTTCAACCATCTCTCCCTGGATTGTTACGTTAGATGCTTTAGAGCCGTTCAGAGTGGATAACCCTAAACAAGATCCTGCGCCCTTAGCATATTTGCAACATAGCGGTAAAGGAAGTTTTGACATTCATTTACAAGTTGCCATTCAACCGGAGGGTGAAAAAGAAACGGTAGTGGCGAACTCCAATTTTAAATATATGTATTGGACTATGGCACAGCAATTAGCACACCATACGGTAAACGGATGTCCTGTAAATGCCGGCGATATGATGGGGAGCGGTACTATTTCCGGCCCTACTAAAGATAGCTATGGTTCCATGTTAGAATTGACATGGAAAGGTAAAAACCCGCTACAGATGAGTGATGGATCAGAAAGAAAATTTATAAACGATCACGATACCGTTATTATGAGAGCTCATTGCCAAAATGATAACGTCAGAATTGGGTTTGGAGAATGTATCGGTAAAATAGTACCGGCAAAATGAATAACATTGTAGAGTTATTTTAGTAGTATCAGCACTATTTTTTCTATTGGTCGATACTTTACAGTTATTCACTTCTGATCAAAGTCATTTAAACTTTTTCTAACATTTACTCAAAACTCTTGCAGTAATTTTATATCAGTTAAGAGGGGTTTTAACTATATGAAATCTTTGCAAAATAGTGATATATTTCGTATTTGAAGTCAAATCAATTCGGCAAAGGTCTCTATATTTCATATCAAAGTTTTTTGGTTGATTAGGTGAAGTCGTCTATAAAGTATTTTATAGGCGACTTTTTATTTTCTATGCAATCCGTTACAGTGGTGACAACATATTGATAAGCTTTTTTTTACAGTAATTTTAAGTGAATAAATATTACATCAATTCAAAGGTCTCAGAAAAATAAGGCGCTATTTAAAGAATAGATTCTCCATTCAGATTTGTAGTCAAAACATCGCTCATATAATCAAAAAACGGGCGCAAAGCTTGGTAAGTTACATTCAACTCCTCTAAGAAATTTGTGTCCAAAACCTGAATATCAGTAAAATTACGAACGGCAATGAATCCTTTTTTACGTAACAAATCTACATCCGGATGCTCTTTATCAAAACCGCGGGGAGCATATTTTAACTCGCTTCCTTCAAACTTACCCCCAAAATATTTTACATAATTTTGCTCTTTTAAAATGGCCCGCATCTCCGAAGCATCCATTTCTATTTCTTTACGAATACGAAATAAATCTTCTTTATTTGGTTCCCAAAATCCACCGGCTAAAAAACTTTCTCCCGGGCGTATTCTCAAATAATAACCTCCTCGCAGGTGTTTTCCTTTTCTAGAGAAAGAGCCTGCAAAATGTGGTTGATAAGGTGTTTTATCTTTCGAAAAGCGAACATCTCTGTAAATACGGAATAGTTTGAATTTATCAATTTCGTCATGTTTCTCTAAATTTTCCCTAATAGCGGCATAAAAAGCTTTTGCATTGTCCTGTGCAGCTTTAAAACGGGGTTTATTTTCCGCAAACCAATCGCGATGATTATTCTTTTTTAAGTCGCATAAAAACTGGAGGCCTGATTTCTCGAATTGCATGATGTAAATTTTAAAAATTTAAAGTTATAAAAATTGCCTGATAAAATAATATCGTTTCAAGTTTAAAAGTTCTTAGTTTCAGGTTCCGGACGTATATTATAAATTTTTCTTATGGCTATAAATAAAACTTATAATACATCAAGAAGTTGATATTAAAGCTGAGGTGTTTTAAACTTTTGATTTAACTATTTGATTATCAAACAGTTGTAAAATATCAAAATTTTCATAACTTACTGATATACAGTTGTTTACTTGAAAAGTTTAAATCACTTCGCTATCAAAGTGAAAGATATAAGCTTTTACACTTTCTAACTTTTCAACTGAATTTTTTGTATTATTAAAGCTAAAACTGATATTTTTTATCAATAGCGTACTTCACCAATTCGTTGCCGTTAGTTAATTGTAGTTTACGAATCATATTTTTTCGATGTGTATCAACAGTTGTTTTTGCAATAAACAATATTTCTGATATTTCTTTAGAGGTATTCCCATTGGCTATAAGATGCAGAATTTCTTTTTCTCTGTTTGACAGTACAATTTCTTCTGTTTTACCAATATGTACGTTTTCATCTATATAATCATTCATAAAATTAAAAGCCACATTGGGGTCAAAAAAAGTTTCGCCGCCGGCAACGGTAACTATGGCTTTGGAAAGCATTTTTATTCCGGAGTTTTTAAGTAAATAGCCGGTAGCTCCGGCATCTAGCATTTGTTTAATGGCGTCGGGTTGGTCAAACATAGTCATCGCCAATACGTATATATGAGGGAATTGTTTTTTGATTTGCCGTGTAGCCTGTATGCCATCCATAATGGGCATTCGTATATCGGTAATGACCAGTTTGGGTTGCTTTAGCGTAACTAATTTTATCAAATCTTGTCCGTTGTTCACAGTACCAATGATATGGATATCTTCGTCATATTCAAAAAAAGATTTTACGCCGTCAATCAGCATTTGATGATCTTCGGCAATTATTATAGTAATCATAAGAGCACATTTTTTCTATTCAAATGTAATATATCTCCGGGTGATATACATACCTGCAAGTAGGTAGTTTATCTGTTGGGAATATTCATAATAACAGTAGTCCCTTTACCGGAAGTTGTATCAATATTAAAGGTTCCTTCTAAGTATTCTATTCGTTTTTGAATGGAATGTATACCCATCCCTTTAGTAAGTGAAATCCTGGTAATATCCATTCCTTTTCCATTATCTTCTACAAGAATAGTAATCGTATTTTCATATTGTGAAATATTGACCGTTGCCTGACTTGCACTTGCATGCTTAATGATATTGGTTACTAATTCCTGAATGATACGAAACAATGTAATTTCCAAACTGTTTTCCAGGCGTTTTTCCAGACCAAAATGTATGACCTCAATAGCTACCAGGTGAGCAGAGGAAATCTTCTCTGCCATTAACTGAACTGCCGGTAATAAACCTTGAGTGGCAATTACGCCTGCATTCTTGGCATGTGCCATACTACGCACTTTTAAATAAGCTTCGTCTATTAAATGTTCGGTCTTGTCAAATAATACTTGTTGATCTATTTTTTTTTGTTCTCGATTCATTTTTAAATTTTCAAAATGCAATTTTAAGGTGGCCAGCACACTTCCCAAATTGTCATGCAGGTCTTCGGCAACACGTTTCCGTTCTTTTTCCTGTCCGGAAACCATGGCATTAATCGTTATCATTTCCTGTTCTCTGAGCAAGGTAATATTTTTTTGCTCTTCCAACTCTTTTTGCTGTTGTGCGAGGAGCCTTTTTTTATTGACATTTTTTAGTAACAGAACACTTATGGCACTCCCTAAAACAACAACTGTTAAAATGATAATAATGATATTGTTCTTTTTTGAATTTTCCTCACTCAATGCCAAATTTTTCTTTTCTTTTTCCAAAGTATCCAGTTGTATTTTTATTTCGGCGGTGGCAATAATGCTGCGCTCCAAACTCACTTCAGACCATAGCTGTTGAGCTCTTTTAAGATAGTACAGTGTAGAGTCTGTTTTATGTAATCCTTCATAAAGTCTATACCTGTATATACTTAGTACATATTTATTCATCAGGCTATCTTTTTCATTGGCATTTTTTTCAGCATATTTTAGATATTGTAACCCTTTTTTATAATTTTTGGTTTTTAGAGATACTCTTGCCAAATGGGAGTTGAGTGAATACCTGAAAGGTTTGTAATATGCTGAGCTGTCCGTAAATTCAAAAGCTTTCAAGTAGTATTTTTTAGCTGCTATCGTATCATCTCTAATAAGGAAATTGCCTTTATCCTGATAGTAATATAATAGTAATTTATGCTCTTTCGGAAGATATGAAATGAGAGAATCGTAACTTTTAAAAATGGTCGTGTATAGCTCTTTATTGTCAGATGTGTCTTCTTTATACGTTTCGGTTTGAGAAAACAAATTGTATCCGTAAAAAAAATAGTAAAAAGCATCACTCCTGTCTGTACAATATTTTTTATACGTATCCAGGTACGGACTGAACCCTTATTCGGTTTGTAAAGAGCTTTCTTTGTAAAAATATAATACGGATCTTAAACACAATTTAATGAGCGGGTCATATTTTATTTGCAAAGACTGTTCATAAGCTGTTCTAAAATATTGATAGGATTCAATTCTGTCATTCTCATACCATAATAAAAAGTATGCAGTCATTAAATTTTCAATGGTTTCTTCAAAAAAAGTTCGGTTTTCTTCATCATTACTGAAGTTTAGTTTACTTTCAATTTGATGCTTATCGCGCTGCCCGTTATCCAAAAGAATACAGGCTAAACGATATAAAAATCGATCTGTCTTATGATTTTGATCCAGTGAGGCAGAAGCATCATCAAAATTCAGCTCTTTTATATTTTTAAAATATGTATCGAAACGCGAAAAATCTTCATAGCTATCCTGAAAATGGCAACTATGAAGATACATGCTTATCAAAATGATAAAATGTCTTTTATACAAATCTATTTTGTTACTTTCATAAAAGATTGCTGACAATTATTGCCTACGGCATAAAAGGTTATATGCTGAGTTCTGCGGAACATATTCTGTAATATTTTTAAAATTCTTTCCTTACTTTTTTTACGATTAAAAATACTGATGAGTTCTTTGTTGATATGTACTTCTTTTAACTTTTCCACTTCAATAGCCTCCGGAAAGTCCAGCAAATTCAGGTGCGTATTCTTTCTTTTTCTCCTTGTCCTGACCGGCAAGTTAATTTTTAACACACTATTTGCAGCATCATAATAAACATTATCAATTGAAACGGTACTGGAAATAAATCCTAGTTTTATGGGATTGTATCTTCCAATACTTAGAATTCCTTTATAATTGAGCGTATGAAAACTTATTTCTTTGACAACTTTCTTTTTTTCATCATTTATTTCTTTTTCGTCTAATGTAAATTTAGCATATATTCCATAAAATGTGCTGTAATTTTGACCTCCGTAAATAAATTGATACGTTTTTTCGTCTGTAACTTTTATATATCCTGATAAATCCATGATTAGTTGTTGTTTTTATATGCTTTTAATATTGAGGAATGACAGTTATTACTGATGGCAAATAGGGTAATAGAGTCTCTTTTAATTGAGTCTGCTACCATTCCGGGTCTGATTTTTCTACTATCTGTAAAATTACCACTTCTATAGTAATATTCGGTATCAAAAACTCCTTTATTTGTTCTTTCTCCTTTCGTATTTAATTTCACAAGATGTCTTTGAACAAAAATATTTTGCAGGCTATCTATATGTATTTTGGCATTAGGCTTGTACAGGATTGTTGATTTTTGAGCCATTCCTTTTACAGGCAAGTCTATTTTTAATGTGCCGTTTTTTGTAAGATCAGATCGTATACATCCGTTTTTACAATCTAAAAAACCTATATTAACCAGACCTTTGTAATTGATAATTTTAAATTCTATTTTTTCCAAATAATCATTTTTAAAGAAGAATTTTGAATATACACTATAAAATGTACCGTAATTTTGACTGGCATATAGTATTTGGTACCGGTCATTTTCCTGTAGCATATAACTCCCTGAAAAATTAGCGCTTGTGCCAGCCTCTTGTTTGTTGTTTAGTTTAATTTTACAGACTTTACAACTTAAGAATAAAAAAAGAGTAAAAAATGTAATGGCTATGGTAAATTTATTTCTCATAAAATAAAAAATGAGTTCACTAATTAATTCCAAAAATGGGAAAGAAACATACGGCACAATATACCTACGAGTAGGTATTTTAAATACTTACATGAGGTAGCGACTTATAAAGTAAATATTGTCAGTAAAATCCCTAAGAAAATGGCCATAAATTTCTGCAAGTTAAACGAATGATCTTCGGAACTTTCAAAAAGAATAATAGTAGAAATATGCAGAAAAACACCAATAATTACTGCTGTAATTTCCATAGTATATTTTTCAAAAAAAGGTATTTTTTCAGCCAAGAAAACTCCAAGAGGACTCATGAATCCAAAAATGGTGAGAAGTATAATAATGATTGTTCGGGAAAATTTTGCCTGAATCAAAAAGCCGGTAAGCACTATGGTAATAGGAATTTTATGTACTACAATTGCCCATAACAAATTTTCTCCGGCATGCTCAATAGGCAACCCCTCCGAAAAAGCATGGGTGCACAAACTAACAAACAACAGAACAGGAATTTTTTTATCAACTCCATGGTGGTGAATATGGCCGTGTTCTGCTCCTTTGGAAAAAGACTCCAATACAGATTGTAGTACAATTCCCAGTAGTATATACATACCGGTTATTCGGGTATTCCCGGAATGGTGATAGACATCAGGCAATAAATGCAAAATAGTTACTGATAATAAATACGCACCGCTAAAAGCTAACAGTAAACGAATAAATTTTTTATTGGGCTTCATGAGAAATACAAATAGTACACCTGTCCATACGGATGCAATAAGATAAACGATGCTCATGAAGCAACTAAAATTAATCGATTAGAGGTATTTTCATCAAAACGGTTGAGTTGATAATCTCCAAAAATATGATGAATTTTTAGATTTACTTTCTCATAATGCGTTTTCATTTTCGGGAGATCTATATATTTTACATACTCAGTGTAGGCATGTTTTTTACCTTCTGCTTCAAAGGAAATATATTTTAAAATAACTCCGTTTTCTATTTCTCTTCTTATGCTGAAAACAATTCCGTCAACTACCTTTACTTCATCGGTAACAATATTTTGACGTATTTTTTCTACATTCAAAAAATCCATCACTAAAACCGCATTTTTTTTTAATCCGTTTTTAAAGTTTTCGAGTACTAAAATATCTTCGCTGTCATGTTCTAAGTAGCCAAAGCTTGTAAATAAGTTAAAAACAGCATCGTATTTGTTTTGGAGAGGAAGCCGCATGTCTTTTACAAAAAAACGGAGGTTTTTATTTTCAAATTGTTTTGCATAAGCAATACTGTTTTCAGACAGGTCGATTCCTGTGACAGTATACCCTAAAGAGTTTAAAAAAACCGAATGTCTGCCTTTGCCACAAGGAATATCTGCAATATGACTTCCCTTAGGAAGCTGTATAAACGAAGTAATGTTTTGCATAAATACCCGGGCGTCAACATCATTTCTATCCTTATACAAAATGTGATAATATTTTGTATTAAACCAGTCCGTAAACCAATCTGCTCTTTTCATATATAATCGTTCGCAAAAATACATTTTTATTATATATGTCGGTACGATAGTTAAACATAGGGTGCATAACATTTTGTCGCGAAATAGTTATTTTTAAGGATTAACTTTTAAAAGCGACACCATTATGATTAGCGAAGAGGAATTTTTAGCCCAAGCCAAGAAGCGTTATCAAGCGATAGCAAAATTATCAAACATAAAGAGTTACTATGATTACGAAAAGACTTTTGATCAAATATGGACGGACTATGGTCGAGAGGTTTTAGAGAGAAGTATAAGCGAACCATCTAAAGACAGGCGTAAAAAAAAACTTATCACGTTACGGAAAGATAGAGATTAACAACACTCATCCCTTTAGTGAAAAAGTCAATGGATTTAAGATAAGTCCCTATATGCAAGACAAAATGATTTATATTGGTCAAAACGATTGTTATGGAGATGGTCATGAAGTTTTATCGAATCTTCTAGGTGTTTCAGTCAATGCGATGCAGCTTTACAGAGTCACAGACTTTTATGGTGGTTTATTAGAGCAAGAAAAAGTATTGGAGGTTGATGCCGTTGAACCTGATATTCTTAAGGTAGATAACCAAGAGTGCATATATGCTATGGTCGATGGGTCGATGCTTTTCACTCGGGAAGAGGCTTGGAAAGAAGTAAAATTAGGCAGAATTTTTAAACAGAGTAGCTGTATGGACATATCAAATAAACGTGGATGGATACGCCATTCGTTGTATGAAGCATATTTAGGCAAAGCTGATAAGTTTACAGATAGAATGGATAGATACTTAGGCTGTTACAGGAGTATTGATAAGCGACTGATTTTTGTTGGTGATGGTGCTAGATGGATATGGAAATGGGTAGATCAACATTACCCTTTTGCCACACAAATATTGGATTGGTATCATGCTTTAGAACATTTACACGATTTTGCTAAGGTTTGTCTCTCTAATCAAGAGTCATATAACAGTTGGGTTGGTCAACAGGAGCAACTACTAAAAAACAGTCAAGTAAATCAAGTCATTGAGAATATCAAAAACTTAGAATTGACAAAGCAAAATCAACGTAAACAACAAAGCCAACTTATCACATATTATACCGAAAATAGGTCGCGTATGGACTATCAGCAATATCAAAATACAGGAGCAGGTATTATAGGATCTGGAGCCATAGAAGCAGCTAACAGGGAGGTTGTTCAAAAAAGAATGAAACTCTCTGGACAACGTTGGTCTAAAATTGGAGCTCAAAATATGCTCACATTAAGAACAACTAAACTGAGTGATAAATGGAACAAAGTAGTTAACCTAATCTGTACTGAGAAAAATAAAGCTGCTTAAAACGACAAAATGTTATGCACCCTAAACATATCACATAACTTCAAGAGACCTTTGCAGAAGCTGTTCTTATTTTCCGAAGATCTCTTCAAATTAAAATGTAATTTTGTAATTCCTAATTTATCAGGAATATGAATACCGATTTTAAAATGGTTGCCACTACCCTTTTCGGTTTGGAAAATGTGCTGGCAAATGAGTTAAGAGCATTGGGAGCCAAGGACATAAAGGAAAATATTCGCAGTGTTTCTTTTAGAGGGGATAAAGGTTTTATGTATAAAGCCAATATTGCACTTCGTACAGCCATCAGGATTTTAAAACCCATTAAAACCGTAAAAGTTTTTAATGAGGAAGATTTGTATGCAGCCATCCAAAAAATAAAATGGGAAAAGTATTTGGAAGTAGACGGTACTTTTGCAATTGGAGCAGTTGTTAATTCTAAAAATTTTACCACCAACTCACATTATATTTCACTAAAATCCAAAGATGCTATTGCCGATTATTTTAGACATAAATATAGCAAACGCCCCGATGTAGATATAAAATATCCGGACGTAAAAATACATGTACACATTCAAAAAGAATGGTGTACCATTTCTTTGGATTCTTCCGGAGCATCTCTACATAAAAGAGGATACAGAAGTTCAACCAATATGGCTCCTATTAATGAAGTATTGGCTGCCGGAATGGTTTTATTATCCGGATATACAGGTGATGAAAACTTTATAGACCCTATGTGTGGCTCCGGAACCATTTTGATTGAAGCTGCAATGATAGCTAATAGGATTCCGGCAAATATTAACCGGAAACATTTTGCCTTTGAAAATTGGAAAGACTATGACGAAGATTTGTATTTTACCATACAAGATGCTTTGTTAGAAAAAACTCGAAACTCGCATTTTAAAATAATGGGTTTTGATAAAGCACCTTCTGCAATATACAAGGCAAAACAGAATATTGCCAATGCCAATTTGAAGGAATTTATAGGCGTACATCATATTAACTTTTTCAATTCGACCAAAGAAGTATTTGGAAATACAACTATTATTTTTAACCCCCCGTACGGAGAACGCTTAGCTATAGACCCCGCAGTATTTTATAAAAAAATAGGGGATACCTTAAAGCACAATTACCCAAATACTACTGCATGGTTCATCACTTCGGATATACAAGTGCTAAAGCACGTGGGATTACGAACTTCCAGACGTATTCCGTTAAAAAATGCCGACCTGGAATGTCGTTTTGTAAAGTATGAACTTTATGAAGGTTCCAGAAAAATCAAAAAAAAGGTGTCTAAAGATAAAAAAGACTAAAGGCGGCTCAATATTCTTTTAAGAGTTTTATCATCTTTTTCATTATTCCAAAACAGGAGTAAAGAAATTTCATTTTTGTTTGGATATTGCCTGTAAAATACAGTTGTCTGCTTTGAAATAACAATAGAATTAATATTGTTATTGGGATACGATTTTCCAACAAGAACTCCGGTTGACATTCTTTTAACAAAATCTTCAACTAAAAGAATAAATTTTTCAACTTCTTTAAGGTTCCATTTTAAGTCAATAAAATCAATTTCTTCGTAATAGGTAAGTCTAGCCAGAGTAGTCCAAGTAACTTTCTACAGATATACTTTATATGGAAAGATTATATTTTTTTCGAACTTCAGCCATCACTTCAACATGTGGTCGAGTTTCTCCTCGTTCAGCTTGTTTAATACTTTCGTTTAATAATTCTTGTACTTCTTCAGGTAATTCAAGAAATGGGTCAATTTCATCTTGTTTTTTCTTTTCTGCAAAATCAAAAACATCTTTCAGATAACTAATATTATCTGTATTTAGAAGTTGAATTATTTTATTTCTCAGTTCGATTGCTCCCATAATATTGAATGATTACACTAACAAATATACACAAATTATAACATAAGTTATTTGGTTTTAGTATCGCAAAAAATATTCCAAACAGAAATTTATAGCTTAAAAATCAGAGCGGTAAAAGACAAAGAATTATTTTATTTTTATCGTTCGGAACAATCAATTTCAACATTAGGTGCTATTTCTATAGGTTCTTTACCAGGTTGAAACCACCTTGCCGTCAAAGTTCCTTTCAGTATTATACGGTTACCGGTAACTTCTAACCAACTACCTTCTCTTAATCCCAACACACAAATTTTATGGAATACATGAAATTCTTTTATCCTTGTTTCTCTCGTTTCTCCCATGTGTTGAGAGCTTAAATCAGGATCTAAATAATGCGGATTAATATTAAAAGGAATACAACCTAGTGTTTCAAAACCCGGCGGATATACAATAGGCATATCATTGGTATTCATCATAGTTAATCCGCAGATATTGCTTCCGGCACTCGTTCCCAAATATGGAGTTCCTCTGTTAATAGCAACTTTTAAGTCTTCCATAATATCTTTTTCATATAGCTGATTCACCAGTTCAAATGTATTTCCTCCTCCGGTAAAAATACCTTCCGCATTTTGAATTGCTTCTTTAGGATTTTCAAATGTATGAAGCCCCATGATATCTACATTTATATTATCAAATGCCTTTTTTACATGGGTTGTATAAGCATCATAAGAAATCCCGCCCGGTCGGGCATAAGGTATGAATACTACGGTTTTTACCTTCTTAAAAAAAGAGGAAAACACTGGCAATAAATATGCTAAATAAGTGCCTTTGTAAAGAGTGGATGTACTGGCAATGATCAGTTTTTTCATAAATTAATCAACTTAGAAAAACAGTATGGATAGAGTTCTAATTTAATAAATTCATATTGAACTCATTTTTTAACATAAAATTAAATTCATATTCACCAATATTAACATTTTTTAATCTCCATTTTTTGGTACATTAGGACCTATGAAACCAACTTTAAAAAATTTATGAATAAAAAACGATACTTCTTTCTTTTGTTTTTATGTACGGCATGGTCTTTGTCTTCCCAGAAAAAAGAAATACGTATCTATGGTAAAGTTGTTGACTCTACCACTGTTGTAAAAAATGCGCATATTATCAATCTAAACACAAACAAAGGAACTTTCTCCAATGACCAGGGAGCATTTAGAATATATGCTTCTTTAGGTGATTCTTTAAAAGCGTCTTCCATACAACACGAAACGGCCATAGGTGTCATTACCAAATATAATATAAGTAGTACATTTTTTACCATACGGTTACAAAAAAAAAGATATGTACTTGATGAGATTGTTCTGAAGAAACATTACTTAACCGGCATATTATCATTAGATAGAAAGCAGACTCCGAAAGACTGGAGAGAAAATGCCTTAAAAAATACCATGACCCTTTCCAAAGAAAATATGAAGGCTCCTGTGCCTGATGATCATATTGATAAAAGAGTGAGGCCTCCTGTAGTGAGGACAGATCCAAATCAGGCATTTATAGGTGCCGGTGCTAAAATTGGGATTCCTTTTAAATATTCTGAGAAGCTGTGGACACTAAGGAGGAAACTAAATTATCAAAAAAAAATCCCCGTAGCACTACTAGACGAATTGGGGGAAACTTTTTTTTATGTCGATCTAAAAATTCCCGAAGAAAAATACTATCATTTTTTAGAATATTGTAACCACCTGGGAATAGAAAATTTATATTTACAACGAAAAAAGCTTGAGGTCATTAAAATTCTTAAAAAAGAAAGCAATGCTTACCTTAAAATTTTAAAAGAGAATAAAGAAAAAAATGATAAAAAATAAATACCTGCTCCTTTTTTTAATACTGATATGCTCATCTGCTACACATAAATTTTATCTGAGCCTCACGCAAATCGCATACGTAGAAGAAGAAAATACCATCCAAATTATTATGAATGTATTCATAGATGATATGGAATATACATTAAACAACATCCACTCAATAGATCTGCAATTGAATACAAAAAAAGAGCTGGAAAAGAATGATAAATTCTTTCGGGAATATCTTACAGAACATTTCCATATTAAAGTGGATGGCAATACTAAAGAAATCAATTACCTGGGGAAAGAATACGAAGGAGATAATATCTTTTTTTACCTGGAAATAAAAGGTATTAAACAGGTCAAAACCATAGAAGTCAATAATACGATTTTGGTCAAATATTTTCCAAAGCAGCAAAATCTGATCAAAGTCAAAGCAAATAAAAAAAACAGAAGTAAATTATTAACCGGTGAAAATGATAAAGCTTTGTTAAAGTTCTAGCATTTTTTCAATAATTTAAGTACGATTAGTAATTTAGCGTGCATTTTTAAAAATCAAATCAATCTATTAACATGAAGAACATAACTTCTTTTTTACTTTCCGTATTGGTAAGTGTTTCTGTTTTTGGACAAGAAGCGCCTAAGAAACGTCAGGGCGGCCATACGGATACAAACAAATTCAGGCAAATGAAGGATCTTTTGCCAACGCCAAATGCACAAAGAACAGCGTCCGGCGCACCGGGCAATGAGTATACACAGCAAAAGGTAGACTATGTAATGGATATTCGCCTGAATGAGGCCACGAACCGGATCTACGGTTCGGAATACATTACATATCACAACAACTCAAAAGATCATCTGGAGTATCTATGGGTACAGTTAGATCAAAATATGAGAGCTCCGGACTCCAAAACCCCCCTGGCGCGGTCTCAAGGGACAAGTGCTTTTATATCTACTTCGAATTTTACCGGAACATATATGAAAGACAAGCCCGATTTCGGTTTTAAAATTGAAGCTGTAAAAAATGCTGACGGCAGTTCGCTATCGCATACCATCAACAGAACGATGATGAGAATTAATTTACCAAAACCGCTGGCTCCCGGAAAAACATTCAAATTCAGTATTAAATGGAATTATTTAATTAATAATTCGGTTGAAGATGGCGGCCGTTCGGGTTTTGAATCTTTTCCGGACGGAAATAACAACTATACGATTGCGCAATTCTTTCCCAGGTTAGCCGTTTATGACAATGTAGAAGGCTGGCAAAACATGCAATTTTGGGGACGTAGTGAGTGGGCTCTGGAATTTGGCGATTACGATGTAAAACTAACCGTTCCTGCGGATCACATATTAGATGCTACCGGCGATTTACAGAATCCTAAAAAAGTGCTGACCAGAAAGCAGTTAAAACGTTTTGAGCAGGCAAGAAAATCGTATAAAGATCCTGTTTTTATCGTAACACAGGAAGAAGCCGAAAAAGCAGAAAAAGGGCGCACTACAAAAACAAAAATCTGGCATTTTAAAGCAAAAAACGTAAGAGATTTTGCCTTTGCATCATCTAGAAAATATATATGGGATGCTATGGGTGTAAATATAAACGGGAGAACGGTAATGGCAGTATCATTATATCCGAAAGAAGGGAATCCGTTATGGGAAGAACACTCTACCAGAGTAGTTGCCAATACACTGGAAGAATATTCCAAATTGACATTTGACTATCCATATAGCAAAGCCACTTCCGTACATGCAAAACGCCAGGGGATGGAGTATCCAATGATTTGTTTTAATTACGGCCGGCCAAATCCGGACGGAACGTATTCGGAAAGAACCAAAAGAGGAATGATCGGTGTGATTACCCACGAGATAGGACACAATTTCTTTCCTATGATCGTAAATTCCGATGAGCGTCAATGGACGTGGATGGACGAAGGTTTAAATTCGTTTGTTGAGACTTTAGCTGAGTTAGATTATGATCCCAATTTCTTTACCGGCAATTTGCCGAAAGATATTGTAAGATATATGGGCGGAGATCAGAGTAATTTATCACCTATTATGTCTCAGGGAGATTACGTAAAACAATTTGGGCCTAATGCTTATACAAAACCGGCTGCCGGATTGTACATGTTACGCCAAACGATCATGGGACCGGAATTATTTGACTATGCTTTTAGAACTTATTCACAAAGATGGATGTTCAAACATCCTACTCCGGCAGATTTCTTCAGATCTATGGAAGATGCTTCCGCAATGGATCTGGACTGGTTCTGGAGAGGATGGTTCTATACTACGGATTATACGGATATAGGTATTAAAGAAGTAAAATCGCTATATCTTACTGACAAACCCAATGAAAGAGTTCAAAAGTTAATGGAGCAATATCCCGAGTATTTTAAGCAACAAGGACCCATGGTGTTTATGACCGATAAAAAAGAAGATGCGGTAAACCCAAAAAACCTAACTGATTACTTGGCATCTTTATCCGAAGAAGACAGAAAAAGCTTAAAAGAAGCTCCCAGTTTTATGTATGAAGTTACCTTTGAAAAATCCGGTGGTCTGGTAATGCCGATTATTGTAGAATTAACGTATGCAGACGGAACTACCGAAAGGCAGACGTTTCCTGCGCAAATTTGGATGAAAAATGACGAACAGGTAAGAAGAGTTTTTGCTTCCAATAAAGAGATTACCAAAATTACCGTAGATCCGAATTTGGAAACCGCAGATGTAGATACAAGTAATAATACATGGCCTGAAAAAGAGGCTAGTAAGTTTGATAAATTTAAAGATAAAATAAAAGGGTAGGAATTACAATACTACTTTTATTCATATGAGACCTTTGCAAAATAATGATATATTCCGTATTTGAATTGATTTGGCTTCAAATTTCTTCCTTCTCGAAAATTTTATACCAAATCAATGCTGCAAAGGTCTCCATATATAAAAATGGTTAAACCTCGATTCGAAGACGGATCGAGGTTTAATTTTTTTATGAAATAGTTTTTGTGTTTTGTTTCCTGAAAATTAACCAAACCCCTATAAGAATTAAAGGAATGCTCAAAACCTGACCTGTATTTAACGGGCTAAAAAACCACTCTTCTCCTCTAGCCTTCACTTGTGGTTCTTTTAAAAATTCAATGATAAAACGCAAAGACCACAAAGCCACCATAAATACACCGAATATGTATCCCAATTGCTCCTTCTTATTTGTTTTCCAATACAACCTCCAAAGGACATAGAACAAAAGCAAATAACCAAAAGCTTCGTATAATTGTGTCGGATGTCTTGCAAAATTTTCTTTGTTCGCTACAAAAATAATACCAAAATCAGAGCCGGTTGCTTTTCCGTAAATTTCCGAATTAAAAAAATTACCGATACGAATAAAAAAGCCTCCCAAAGCAGCAGCAATAATCAATCTGTCCAAAACAAATAACCAGGGTTTTTGTAAGTGCTTTTTTGCATAAAAATACATGGTTCCTATAATAGCAATAGCAGCTCCATGGCTTGCAAATCCGGTGAAACCCGTAAATTTCCAGCCATCTAATAAGCCAAACAAAGCGGTAGATCCTTCCTTTTCTTTAAAAGGTAAAATAATCTCTAACAAGTGGTCTTTATAATAATCCCAACTGTAAAAAAAGACATCTCCCAAACGCATGCCTATTAACATGGAAATAAAGGTATACATAAATAACGGGTCTACTTTTTCCGTAGGAATACCGTCATTTGCATACATTTTTTTCATCAGTTTGAAACCAAAGAGAAATGCGGCAACAAACATTAAACTATACCACCTGATGGTAAAAAATCCCAAATGGATCCCGACAGACGGATCCCACTCAATTGCTAGAAAATTCATATTTATTATTTATTGTCAGATAAAACACAAGTGAAATGTAATGAATAATATTTAACTGTTTTCAAAATAGCCTGTTTTTTAACTTACTTTCGTTTTTCAGATACCGGATCATAACCACCTCTACCCCATGGATGGCAACCAGATATCCTTTTTACCGACAACCGGATACCTGTAAAAAGTCCTCTCTTCCGTAACGCTTCCACTGCATAATGAGAACAAGTAGGAGAATACCTGCAAGTCGAAGGGGTATATGGGGATATCACTATTTGGTAAAAACGTATAATAGCTACCAACGGATATATTATTATTTTATTCAAGACATTAAAAGGTTTGGTGTCATTTAATAAACATAGGTAGACAAAATTGACTCTATTCATTCATTGTATATGTAGTACCTTCTCTACCATCTTTTAATTGAATTCCCAACGCCAGTAATTCATCTCTTATTTGGTCGGATAAAGCCCAGTCTTTATTATCTCTTGCTTCTTTTCTCAATTTAATTAGCAATTGTATAACACCATCCATTTTTGTAGTACTTTCTTCTTTGATTTCATCTTTTAATCCTAAAATATCAAAAACAAAAGCGTGTAACTTATTTTTAAACAGTTCCAGATCTTCCTGTGCTAATGTTGACATCCCTTCTTTTAATTGATGGATGTATTTTACACCTTCAAACAAATGGGCTATTAAAACCGGCGTATTAAAATCATCGTTTAAAGCATCATAACATCTGGCGATCCAATCTTTAACAAGTAATGTAGATGAATTGGCAGGTGTAACTTTTTTCAATGTACTTACAGCATTCATCAACTTATAGTATCCTTTTTCAGAAGCTTCCAAAGCGTCGCCGGAAAAATCCAAAATACTCCGATAATGTGCCTGCATGTTAAAAAACCTGACAACACTGGCAGAAAACGCTTTATGCAAAATATCATTTTCACCTGTTATTATTTGTTTAGGCAAAATAAAATTCCCGGTAGATTTAGCCATTTTTTGCCCGTTCAGAAGCAACATATTTGTATGCATCCAGTAGTTTACAGGATCATGGTCACTACATGTTTTGGATTGTGCTATTTCACATTCGTGATGTGGAAATTTTAAATCCATCCCCCCTCCGTGAATGTCAAATTGTTCGCCTAAATATTTAGCACTCATAGCAGAACATTCCAGGTGCCAACCCGGAAAACCATCAGACCATGGCGATGGCCAACGCATGATATGTTTTTCACCGGCTTTTTTCCAAAGTGCAAAATCTTGCGGGTTTTTCTTATCGGACTGCCCGTCCAGATTTCTTGTATTATGAATAAGATCTTCTAACTTTCTTCCGGACAAAATACCGTAATGATGATGTTTATTATAGGCATGTACATCAAAATAAACAGATCCATTCACCTCATAAGCAAAACCTTTCTCTATGATTTTTTTAACCATTTCTATTTGTTCTACAATATGGCCCGTTGCTGTCGGCTCTATACTGGGCGGCAAAAAATGGTAGCTGTTCAGCACCTCATGAAAATCAACCGTATAGCGCTGCACTACTTCCATCGGTTCTATTTTTTCTAATCGGGCTTTCTTTGCAATTCTATCTTCCCCTTCATCAGCATCATTTTCCAAATGGCCGGCATCCGTAATATTACGGACATATCGTACTTTATATCCCAGGTGTAAAAAATACCTGTATACCACATCAAAAAACATAAAGGTTCTTAAATTTCCCAAATGTGCATTGCTATACACGGTAGGCCCGCAAACATACATGCCAATATGCCCTTCATATACAGGCGTAAATACTTCTTTGGTCTTAGAAAGCGAATTGTAGATTTTGATTTGATTCTCTTTGTAGCGTTCCATGTAAAGTATTTGTTTTGGCAGGGTTAAAGATAGCTACTTTATCAGGAATAGAGAAATGAAATACGGTTAGAAGTTTGGTAGTTTTCAGAGCAATTTTTAATCCTGTATACTTTAATTCTTGATAGTCAGCTCACTATATTTCCCTGTAATTGCTAATTTTTCTCCTTCTGTAGAGATTACAAAATTACCTCTGACAAGCATTTCTTTATCACTGCCCGTAATGCTATTGTAGCTTACTATCTCCCCTTTATTTCCTTTAGTATCAATACTCAGTTTATTTTTGAATTTTGATAAATCAATCGTAGCATTGGATTGATTTAAAACCAGTTTAAAATCAGTCAGTGTCGGGTTTACCTTTTTGATGATGACATCACCAAAAGAGGATTCCAAATTCGTTTTGGAAAAGGCTTCTTCAATCTTCAAACCGCTGGAATTAGAATTGATCGTTGTATTGGTAACCGATGCTAATGAAGCATCGGTTACATTATTTAAAAACAACGTACAAGTGTTTAAAGAATTTATGGTTACGGGAGAATAATATATTCTCAAATCTCCTCCCTGTAGGCCTCCTGCATTAAAAGATCCATACGATACTTTTCCTGACGCCTTTGTTTTTGGCAATGTTACTTTACAGTGGCGTGTATTTAGATCAAAAGTAGCATTCTTAGGTACTTTGATAGTAATACGTTTTTTAATTTTTACTTTTTTATTATTAATAACAATAGCATCGGAGTCGGTGTCAAAGAAGTATTCTGTTTTCACATTACCTAATTTCTTCTTAACCTTTGCTAATTCTCTGTTTATATCAACTTTGGCAATTGCTATTTTTGCTTTCTCCAAGGCTTCTTTTACCGCATCTTTATTGACATTTTTTAGTTCTATTTTCATTTTCGCAAGCTTTTTCTTCATTTCTTTTTTCCACTGCTTATATTCATCGGATTTTTTGAATTTTTTCCATTCTTTCCTGGATTTTATAGTGATGTTTTTAGCACTGTCTTTCCATCGGAAAAAATAATTTTCACCATCTTTATGGTATTTGTCGAAATCAAATTCCAGTTTATCTAACCCCTGAAATATCTTTTCAAAATCCATATCCGGCAATACAATGGCCTCTACGTCCGGGGCCATAATATGCATATCCGGAACAATTACTTCGGGAAAATCAAAATCCGTGTCGTTAAAAATAAAAAGGTTGTCACGCAAGGCATAAAAGCCGTTTCCTTTTGAGGTAATTTTTACTTTACTACTATTGCCTAATGCTTCAAATTTGTAGTTTTTTAAATACTTTTCGGATTCCTTTTTAGTTAAACCTTCTACCTCAATAACTGCCTCTACCTGCACTTGATTTTTATTCCAGGCAGTTACATCTATTTCCGTATTGGTAGCATCAATTTCTACCACAACATCTTTATTTACGTTAAAAGTTTCTGTAAACTTTTTATCCTGTTTTTGCGCAAATGCGCTTGTAAAAAAACCTACGGCTAAAAAAGCTCCTATTAGTTTAAATCTGTTGTATCTCATTTTGTTTTAAATTTAATTTTTTGAAATTCTGTAACTGTTTTTTTAGGCGTTGTAACAACTGTAATTGCAATCGTAAATTGCCAATTAATGCATCGATCGTTTGATCATTAACTCCTTTTGTATTGAGCTCTTCGGTTAATGATTTATATTCTTTGGTCAACTCTCCGATTTTGAGCAAATAGCCATTTAATAACTCTTTGTTTTGTTCTGTAACTTCTAACTGGCTTAACTCCAGATTAATACTATTTATATAATAGCTTTCTATAGTATTCAACTCCGGTGATATCGTTCCCAAACTTAATCTCTTTTCAACCGGTTTGACTTCTACTTTTGCCGGACCCGGGCCTGTATGTGTATATCTTATTCCAACAGTGATTAACAATACTATGGAAGCTGCAATAGATATCCATTGTATCATGGTTTTTTTAGATTCTTTTTTAGGATGCAATTCCTTTAATAATTTATGCTTAAATTTTTGAGTGTGATCCTCTGATAATCCTGATAATTCTTCCGAATAATTTGTGAACATTTCTCTAATATCCTTCTGCATAACGTATCGATTTTAAATTTTCTTTTACTATTTTCTTGCCTCTTAAGAGGTGGGTTCTTGAAGTAACCTCTGTAATTCCCAGTATTTCGGAAATTTCTTTGTGGTCATATCCTTCCAACAGATATAATGATAGTACAACTCTATATTTTTCTTTTAGTTGATGAATACAATGAATTACTTCATTAACCGAAGTTTTTTCCGTCACCTGCCAGGAAGTATCTTCCTCTGTCAAATCCTGCACTTCATGGTTGATAGCAACTATTTCTGACTTTTTCTTTTTTAATTCATCTATACTTTGATGGATCACTATTTTTTTCAACCAGGCACCAAATGCAACTTCTCCTTTATAGTTCTTCATATTTTTAAATGCTTTAATAAAAGCATCCTGCATTACATCCTCAGCTATAAAATGATCTTTAACATACCTTTTTGCTACTCCAAACATGGCATCTGCATATAACTTATACAACTGCATCTGTGCCTTTGCATCATTCTTTTTACATTTATCAATGACGGGTTGATGTAATAATTTAACAGTACTCATGCTTGATTTACTACATTAGAGACGAAGTATTTTTACCAACGTTGCATTTTATACTAAAAAGAACAAAAAATAGTTCAATATTGCTATGAAAATTCCAAATTTTATTACGAATTCATTTAAACTTTTTGGATGTAAGCGAACATTAGAAGTTTTTAGATATGTTGAAAGCTTTTTTGAGTTGCATAGGCAGTGCTACGGAAGGGAAAAAAGATAAAAACAGAGCTAAAAACACCCATTTTTTAGCAAATTGAAAAAGTTTAAATGAGTTCTACTAAAATACTCAGTGTAGTTTAGGTTATTCCTGTGTTTTTTTTAACTTAAACCTTGAAATTTTACTTATACAATCTTTAAATCATTTTAGTATTCTATTTGATATTATTTTATTTTTTATTCTAAATTTACAGTAATAATTTGTATTTACCTACATGAATAAAAACCGCCCTTCTTCATTATACGAGAAAGATGAGGTTTCCAAATCGAAAACTACCCGTATAGAGGCTGTAAAAAATGTGAAACTTAACAGGGGTAAGCTCCCTGGTATTGACGATTTTGTAAATCGTATTTTAAATGGCGATATTACCTTTCTAAGTAGAGCCATTACATTGGTAGAAAGTACGAATACAAAACATCAGGAAAAAGCTAACCGAATTTTAGAAGGTTGTTTACCTCATGCACATCATGCTGTTAGAATAGGTATTACAGGTGTTCCGGGTGTTGGAAAAAGTACTTTTATTGAATCTTTTGGTAAGTATTTAACAGGTATCGGAAAAAAAGTAGCCGTACTGGCTGTAGATCCAAGCAGCTCTATTAGTAAGGGAAGTATTTTAGGTGATAAAACACGTATGGAAACATTAGTTATCGATAAAAATGCGTTTATCAGACCCTCTCCTTCCGGAATTTCTTTGGGGGGTGTAGCTCAAAAAACAAAAGAAAGCATAATTCTTTGTGAAGCTGCCGGGTTTGATATCATTATTGTAGAAACCGTAGGGGTTGGCCAAAGTGAAACTACGGTACATGCCATGGTTGATTTCTTTTTATTATTAAAATTATATGGTGCAGGTGATGAATTGCAAGGAATAAAACGCGGGATCATTGAAATGGCAGATGCTATCGTCATTAACAAGGCAGATGGAGATGCTATAAAACAAGCTAAAATTGCACAAACTGAATTTAGCAGGGCGCTGCATTTATACCCTCCCAAAGAAAGTGGCTGGCAACCCAAAGTGATGATGGCCAGCGCACTTGAAAATAAAGGGATAGAACCCGTTTATCATCTTATAAAAACATATATACAATCAACGAAAGAATCCGGTTTCTTTACAAAAAAAAGAAATGACCAGAATATTCATTGGTTATTAGCTACTATTGATCAGCAGTTGAAAGATATTTTTTATCAAGATAAAAAAAACACAGCATTTTTGGAAAGGGAAATAGAAAAATTAAAAAACGGAACTTCTACTCCGTTTTTATCTGCTAAAAAACTGATGGCTTTACAATGAACTCATTTAATTTAAAAACATCCCGCTACTTATTTCATATTGCTTTATCATTAATTCTTATACTTAATATTGCACAAGCTTTTAGTACCGGATTACTTGATGACGAAGCTTACTATTGGGCATATAGCCAGAATCTGGCTTTCGGTTATTTTGATCACCCACCTTTGGTAGCCTTATACATATGGATCAGTGATTTTTTATTTTCCGGAGAATTAGGTGTTCGTTTTTTTTCAGGTATTATGTATGTTCTAATGATATTTATTTTCTGGAAAGTAACAGATCATCCTAAAAAAAAGCAATATACGGGCCTTTATCTCTTACTCTTTTTCTCAACTGCTTTGTTAAATGTATATGGTTTTATAACAGTACCCGATGCACCTCTAATGTTATTCATTGCTTTATTTTTATTAGGTTATAAAACCTATTTAAAAAATCAATCTATAGCTAGTTGTATTTTGTTGGCTGTTGCTATGACAGGAATGTTATACAGCAAATATCATGGGGTTTTAGTTATATTCTTTGCGTTGATTTCTAATGTCAAAGTACTAAAAGATCCTAAGATTTTATTAAGCGGGCTTATAACCATCATTCTATTTTTTCCTCATTTGCATTGGCAATATGTCCATGACTTTCCATCTATAAGGTATCACCTATATGAAAGAGTTTCAGCTACATCATATAAATTAGAGTATACCCTGTTACATTTTGTGAATGCCATTATTATTGTTGGTTTTACATTCCCCATTATCTATAAAGCATTCTTTAAAGGATTCGGAAAAAAGGGGTTATTTTATAAAAGTTTAAACTATATCATCGCCGGTTTTTTTCTCTTCTTCTTTTTATCTTCATATAGAGGGCATGTACAGGCACAGTGGTTAGCTCCTATGATCCTTCCTTTATTGTTCATTACTTTCAATTACCTGATTGAAAATAAATATCAAATAAAATTATTTAACTATCTGGCCATACTAAATATCAGTATTATTTTAATTGCACGAATGATTATAGCTAATGAAGGAATAATTCCTGTCAACTTATCATTTTACGGGAATAAAAAATGGGCTTTGGAAATAAAAGAAAAGGCGAAAAATACAGATAAGCTATTTATCAATAGTTACCAAAATGCTTCTATTTATTGGTTTTACACCAAAGAAAAGCCTCATTATCAGCATAATTATTTGGGAAGGAAAAACCAATATGGACTTATGAAGGATAACCTGATTTTTAGAAAGGACTCTATTGCATACATCACCAACTCCGAAAACGACTATTCGGTAATCAACAATAGAGGCATTGGCAACGATTCCATATTTGTCTCGTTTATAAAAGATTTAAAACCTTTTTTTAAAATTAAAATAGATTTTGTTGACAAAAACAATATTAATATCCCTAACTCAGAAGAAACAAACCTGGACGTCCTCATAAAAAACCCGTATGATTTTGATATACATATCGATGATTTGGAAATACACATTGTTTTTTCAAATAAAGAAAATAGTGAAATATATAGTATTAGTACACAAGCTGATTATAAAGGTGTTTTGAAAGCTTACAGTGAATCTGCAACTACACTAAGGTTTAATGGTAAAGATGTAAAAAATGCAGAGGAGTTTTTAAATATCGGAATAGGCATTAGAACTTCCGAAAAGGCAGGCTTTGTAAAAGCAAGTTCACTTAGCCGCTATAAAAGATATAATTAAGTTTAGAAGACCTTTGCAAAACAGTGATATATTCCGTACTTGAATTGATTTGGCTGCAAAGGTCTCATCATCTTTATTTTTCTCAAAAAACACAGTTGAAAAGTGTAAAAATCTCTAATCAATAAACAACTTTTTGGCGGCTATTTTTTTGATCAGCAGATAATACAAATTCCCTAAAATGATCCCCATAAAAATTCCACATACTATATCAACGGGAAAATGAACTCCTAAATATAATCTGCTATACGCAAATATTAAAGGAAATAAAAATAACAGCCAAATATAGGCGTATGTCTTTCTCAAAAGTAATACAATATACATTATAAAAAAAGTAGACGTAGTGGCATGCCCGGAAATAAAACTGTAGCCCTGAGGGTGAATTAATTTTCTTAACGAATTACTGATAGCAGGGTCATTATTGGGTCTTAACCTCTGTATGGTGTCTTTAATTAAATTTGTAAACTGATCCGAAAAAGTAACCAAAACGATTAATGTTAACATAACAATGCTTCCCTTTTTCCAGCCAAATTTTTTAATCACCAGGTAAAATATGAAAATGAATAATGGAATCCAGTTAAATTGATTGGTTATAAACAGCCAAAAAGAATCCCATTGTTCACTTCCGATATTATTTAAGAACACTAGAAATTCTTTATCCTTTTGTAAAAAGTTTTCCAGCAAACTACTACTCTACTTTTAAAACCTCTATATCAAAAATAATATCTGCTTTGGGTGGAAAAGGTCCGCCTCCCCGTTCTCCGTAAGCGAGGTAATATGGAATAAAAAGACGTGCCTTACCTCCTTGTTTCATTTTTAAAAGGCCTTCTTTAAAACCTGCTATCATGGGCCTTTTACTAAAATTAAAAGTAAACGGTGTTTGTCCTACTGTAGATTGGATCTTTTTTCCATCAGACAGGTATAGCGTATAATGAATCGTAGTATTGGTATTTTCTTTTACTTTTTTACCGGTTCCTTTTTCAAAAGTAAATATTTGTAAACCGGATGCTAATTTGGCAGCTTTTGCTTTTTGTGCATTTGTAGTAGCTATAAATGCTTCTTTTTCAGCTTCAACCTTAGCCAATCTTTCTTTTTCCAAAACTTCATATTGTGCAATTCCTTCATCAAAAACTCTTGCTGCATCAAAACTTTTAGCTTCCTTTCCTTTGCGTATGATCGTAATTGAAGTAATTGTATCGTTCTTTACGATGCTATCTACAACATTCTGACCCGTAACTACTTTTCCAAAAATAGAATGTACTCCATCCAGATGAGGTGCAGCTCTGTGTGTAATAAAAAATTGACTTCCATTGGCAGACGGCCCGGAATTTGCCATAGATAAAACCCCTCCGGCATCGTGTCTGTATAATAAATTACCTGTAGAATCCTTAGGAAACTCGTCATGAAATTTATATCCGGGACCTCCCAATCCATTTCCCAAGGGATCTCCTCCCTGAATTACAAAGTTTTTAGAAACCCTGTGAAATTTCAGTCCGTCGTAATATCTTCTACCTTTTAATGAATCTGTTACTTTAGAATTTGTTCCCTCTGCCAGTGTAATAAAATTGGCTACGGTCATGGGAACATCTTTTGCATATAGTTCCAACACAATAGAACCCTTTTTTGTTTTTATATCAGCATATACGCCATCTTCTAACGTATCATATTTGGATTTGCAAGTAGTTAATAAAACAATACTTACAAAAAGCAGTTTGACTAATTTAATTTTCATTTTTTATTGATTTGATTTATTTTTAATAGTGTTACGGTAATTATAATGGATTGATTGATCCCTATTCTGTCTCCGTCACCTATAATACCGTACGCATTATAAGATGGAATTGCAAATGTAACTGTTTCTCCTTCTTTCATCATTTTAATTCCTATTTGTAAAGCAGTTATAAATTCTTCTTTGTCTACTTTGTATAGTTTATTTCCGAGTTCTTCCTCACTGTAAATAATATCATTATTTAAATCTCTGATTTCATATGAAATCAGCACTTCATCATCCGGATCGGGTGAATATAAATTGCCATCTTTTTTCTTATCGTATGTATACCAAAAACCATGTTCGGAAACCAAATAAGTATGTAATGAATCCTGCTTGATATAATGCTGTACTTTTTGTTCCTCTACTGCATTGATGATTTTTGTTTGCCTCACCGTATTTGTTAAAACAGTACTTGTCTTTACTGTAACAGGCCTTCTTGCCTGAGGTCCTTTACAAGAAGTCAAGGCCATATAAAAAACCATAAAAAAAAAGCTATACCTCATAAGATTTCTTTAATTGTTTTTGATATGCAGGTAATAATTCAAGGAATTTTTTTATTACTTTATCCAGAGGTTCGGATAATTTTCCGCCGGCAGCATTGTCATGCCCTCCTCCGTTAAAATGATCTCTTGCAAACTCATTTACAGAGAAACTCCCTTTAGATCTGAAGGATATTTTTATAATACCTTGTTCCACATCTTCAATAAAAATAGCTCCAAATACAATTCCTTTCAGAGACAGTGCATAATTTACTATTCCTTCCGTATCTCCTTTTTGAAAATCGAATCTTTTCTTTTCTTCATCGGTAAGCGTAATAAAAGCCGTCTTATATTCAGAATATACCCTTAAATTACTTAATGCCTGTCCAAGCAATAATAATCGTCCGTATGAATTCGAATCGTATACATTGCTGTGAATCCTGTCATTTTCAGCACCTTTATCAATAAGGTTAGCGATGATTTTATGCGTTGTACTGGTAGTTTGTCTAAACCTAAAAGATCCGGTATCTGTCATAATTCCGGTATATAAACACGTAGCAATAGCATTATCAATTAAATCAATATCATTCATCATTTCAATAAAATGATATATCATCTGACAGGTAGCGCACATATCCGTATCAGAATACATATAGGTAAAATCATCCGGCTGCCGGTGGTGATCTATCAATGCAAAATTATTAGGGTACTTTTCTAACGTATTCTGCATATCACTTCCGACACGATGCAATGCATTAAAATCTAACAGGAAAATAATCTCTGATTGGTTAATAGCCCTTTGAGATTGGTTATTTTGCCTATCAAACCTATAGACAGCTTCAGAACCGGGAATCCAGTCCAGAAATTCAGGATATTCATTGGGCACTACAACCGTAGGCTGATGTCCCTTCTTTTTAAAATAATGATACAATCCCAACGTAGCACCCATAGCATCTCCGTCAGGGTTTCTATGTCCTATAATTACAATATTTTTAGGTGATGATAAATACGTTTTTAATACATCTAAGTTCTTTCGAATCATAAGATGCAAAGATACAACATAATTAAAAAAATTATGTACTTTTGCAGCGTTTTGTAAAAACACCTAAAAAACCAGAATGGCAACAAACAGAACATTTACAATGATTAAACCCGATGCTGTGGAAAACGGGTATACCGGAGCTATTTTAGAAAAAATAAATGCTGCCGGATTTAGAATTGTCGGCATGAAAAAAACGCAAATGACAAAGAATGATGCGGAAACCTTTTATGCAATACATAGTGAGCGACCTTTCTTTGGTGAGTTCATCGAATTTATGACCAGAGGACCTATCATAGCAGCGGTTCTGGAAAAAGATAATGCAGTAGAAGATTTCAGAACTTTAATAGGTGCTACGAATCCTGATGAAGCTGCCGAAGGAACCATCAGACAGTTATATGCAACTTCTGTAGGAGAAAATGCAATACACGGCTCCGATTCCGATGAAAATGCCGCTATTGAAAGTACTTTTCATTTTTCCGGAAGAGAGTTATTTTAAAATACGTTTTTTATCAAACTAACATCAGTTTATAAACTACCTGTTCGCCTACTTCGTCATTTAGCATTTTTATAATTTTCTCTTTTCCGTAGTTCAATTCTCCTCTTAGGACCGAAGAAGATAATTTGACAATAAGGGTTTTATTTTGTAATTCTATGGAATCAGTATAAGAGGCAACCCCTTGTCCCATCAGTTTAATCCATGCTTCTTTTATTTTTAACTTAGACATTCCTTTTGAAAGGTTATTTTCTTTCATAAAAGAGTGCATCAGGTCTTTTACAGAAAAAAATTCATTTTCTCTTTTAGTCATATGTGTGATATAGTTTCAAGTTTCACGTCCCTGATATAGGTTGACCAATTTTAAAAAATTGATTCCTCAATGAAAACAAATGTACGGATTATCAACAAGTATAGAAAGTTTAGTAAAGGCTTTTAAAAACATCTAGTATCGGAATACGATCGAGGTAATCATTTTATTTCTCAATTAAGGCATAAGAGCATATTACTTCTTTAGACTATCAATAAAAACTTTTATCTTTTTCCTAATTTCCGGTCTCCACCATAGTTTTACAGCCTGTGATAAATCTTCAGCGGGATTCATTTCCAGATTATCAAGCCAGGGTTTTCGCAATTTTTGCTTGGTATTCATCAGAATTTCCTGATCAAAAGATAAGTAGCTCTTCATTTGAAATTCGGCTTTTGATACTACCTTTTCTAAGTCCGCTATCTCATTTACCAAACCGGAAGTTTTAGCCTCATCAACTGTCATCAGTTTCCCTGATAAAATAAAACGGTTTGCCAAACCGCTTCCTATCCAATAGGTATAACTATGAATCAGATTAGATGAAATCTGAATGTTGACTGCTACTTCATTTAACCCAATAGTATATTTTTCTCCTTTCGCCATCACCCGGTAATCAGATGTAATAGCAATTACACAACCTCCTGCCGGAGCGTAACCGGTAATGGCAGCAATTAGTGGTTTTTTAAATGTAACGAGATCTAAAAACATACTCCCAAAATCATTGAAAAACTGTTTGATTTTTTTCTCATTATATGAATATAATTCAATGACATCCAATCCGGCAGAAAAGAAATGAGGTATTCCTGAGATAATGACGCCTTTAATGGCATCATCGGCTGTAAATTTTTGAAATGCATCCCGTATTTCAACTACCATTTCATGGTTGATAGCATTTACTTTTCCTCTGTTTAATTGAAGTATTGTATAATTGTCTTTATCAATAAGTTTAATGGTATTCATAGTATAGTCAGGTAATAAGAATTTCCGAGAAATGAATACTCATTCTGTTTTTAATCAAAAAGATATGTCCAAAACCAGGAAACAAACAAAAGTATGTCAGACAAGTATTTTTAGAGAACGGGAACTTGGTTTGGAATAATCAAACCATTTAATCCCTTATCTAAAGCTGAAGGCATTATTAATTATCAATAATGCTTATACAAACACGCAATTCCGGTTTATTTAGCACATACTCTTTTAACCATATGGATAATTCTTTAATTTCATGAGGTAATAATCTTTGTAATGCTTTTTTCAGCTCTTTACTAAACAATTCTTTATTAAAACTCACCTTTTTAAGGATGGTTTTAGTATATTCAAACATTGCTCTGGCCATAAGTTCTTTTTTAGTATATAACGTAAAAGAAAAGGATTTCGTATGTAGCATATAAATCATGAGTTTAAAATATTTTTAATCACTCATAATCAAATACCTATCTCTCTTTTTTTTATAAAAATTATGTAAGATTTAGTATAGACAAAATCTATTGAATTACTAAAAGCACCCTATAATGCATTTACTTTCGCAACTAAATCTTTTGCTTTTTTTTCCAAAGTTAAACTAACTGATTTATAATGGGCTTTTTTATTTTCTATATTTTTTATATGCAACTCCGCTATTAGCTCATCAAAAACCGCTATGGCTTCATCTATAATAGCTTCGGATTTTTTAGTGCTTTCTTTTGGGTTCATCAATTCCCACATATAACACTCTTCAATAATATCACCCAATACATGATTGATATTCTTTTTCAAATGCTTTACACTTGCCATAACTCATCGGTTTAAAGTTATAAATTCAAAATATAATTTTCATACTCATATAAAGTAATGTCATTCATGTGGTATCGTATATTAGAAAAGTCAAATAAAACGCTCAACTTCATTTAGGCATTGGAACTCCCTTTAACTTAAAACTTTCAAGCTTTAAACTCCTTATAGAATTGACTCAACTATACACACATTACTTTATTGATAAAAGTACTAAAAAAATAGCATACGTTTTTCATGAACTCATTTAAACTTTTTGGATGTAAGCGAAAATTAGAAGTTTTTAGGGCTGTTGAAGGATTTTTTGAGTTGCATAGCAGCGCTACGGAAGGAAAAAAAGACAAAAACAGAGCGGAAAACAGTAATTTTTCAGCAAATTGAAAAAGTTTATAGAGATCAGTAGTTAGTTACATATAATTTCACTTTGATAAATTTTATCACTCATGACCATTTTAGTTATTAAGTTATTGAATATTGTGTTTTTGTTTTGCGAGCGATTAATTCTAAAACAAAACTCATTAAAGTATCGGTTTAGATTAAACTCACTTACCCAAGAATAAGTTGTCCTAATCCATGATTTTATTTGATGAATCATCGTATGTAAGGCTTTAAAGTTTAATCCTTTGTCGCTATCAATCTGGGTAATGTTATAGGCTTTTGCAATAGGCCTGTAGCCTTTCCATTTGTGAGTGATTACTTGAGCCTTTCTATCAATATGCTTAATGAACATATATTGCAACGATTGTGCAGAAAAATCTTTGATGTTTAAAGCATACATACGCTTTACTTTGCCCTGGTCTGTGAACTCAACAGCAGTAATAGCCTTCTTTTTCTTAGCATCATAACTACGACCTATCTTGTTTTGCTCATAACCACCCAACACAAATTCATCAACCTGTACATGACCATCCATAGGGTTATTTTCACTAGAAGCCATAGCTTCTCTTACTTTAAGCATAAACAATCGTGCTGTCTTTTCTGTAATACCATAGCGTACACCCATTTGTGTAGCTGATAAACTCTTGGTGGTAGTTGCCATTTCAAAACAGATAAAAAAGGCTTTTCGTACACCAAATCGCACTCTGTGAAAAATGGTGTTAGCCGTTGGGCTTTCTGTATCACCACATTTATTGCATGTTCTTGAAAAGTTCTTACGTACTTGGTAACTGGTATTACCACATTTACGACATACATAACCCTCTTTCCACTTGATTTGACCTAGATATGCTTTGCAATCTACATCTGTTTTAAAGCGTTCAGCGAACTCTAAAAGGTTTTGACCCTTGAAAATTTCCATAAAATCCCTATTTTTATTGACATACAAGTTATGAAATTATCTACTGACCTCTAAAAGTTTAAATGAGTTCTATTTACTTAAAGGTTTCGCAAATTTTACAGCAATGGGAGTATTTCAGTAATACTGTCTACCGTATCATAATCTAAACACATGGTATCTTGCTTGGAAGCTTCTTCATATACCCAGGTGGTGTGAAAAGGAACATGTATAGCCCGTGCTCCAATAACTAATAAGGGTAATACATCCGATTTTAGAGAATTTCCTATCATTATGAATTGAGAAGGTTCTATATCCAGATGCCTGATCAATTTTAAATAATCTTTTTCTTTTTTTTCACTCATCACTTCAACATGATGAAAATAATTTAGCAATCCTGACTTTTCTAACTTGCGTTCTTGGTCTAATAAATCTCCTTTTGTAGCTACAATCAATTTATAATTGCCGGCTAAAGATTTTAATACCGCTTCTACTCCATCTAACAATTCCACAGGTTTCTCCAGTATTTCTTTACCTATCTGAAGTATTTTTTCCATACTATGCAGATGAATATTTGAATTTGAAATTTCTAAAGCACATTCAATCATCGATAAAACAAAACCTTTAACTCCGTATCCGTATATTTCGAGATTTTTAATTTCTGTTTTAAACAGTTCCTGATGAATTTTATTTTCGGTTTCAAAAGCGGAAAGCAATTTTGCGAACTCATTTTCGGCCTCTCTAAAATAGGTTTCATTGACCCAAAGCGTATCATCGGCGTCAAATGCAATAACTTTATTATTTTGATACATGCTATATTTTTTTAAGTTTTCTAACGGTTTTCGGAGTATATCTGTAATACTTTTTTTATTTGATATATACTTCTAGCAACTCGGTTTTAGTATCAGTATTTATGACAAATTCTTTCAGACAATTAGGTACTAAAATGGTTTCTCCTTTTTTTAATTTCTCATGAGTATTTTTATTTTGAAAAATAGCCGAACCGGACATACACATATAAATGACAAAAGAATCTTTATCGTAATGGCTGATTGTCAGTTGACCGTTGACAAGCAACATATTGGTTGTAAAATAAGAACATGAGATCATTTCGGAAGGTGTATTTTCAATTTTCCGATAAACTGTTTTATAGGATTTTTTTGAGGTGTAATCTATAGCTTCAACAGCTTCTTCAGTATGTAAATCTCTATAATTTCCATTTACATCCTGTCTGTCCCAGTCATAAATTCGATAGGTAATATCAGAAGTTTGCTGGATCTCTGCCAATAACACGCCAGCTCCAATAGCATGTACACAACCGGTTGGAATAAAATACGCATCTCCCTTTTGTACGGTATCTATATTCAAAATACTCGTAAGAGATTTATTTTGCAGATGTTTCAGGTATTCTTCTTTGCTAACGTCTTTTTTGAAACCAACAATTAAATTTGCTTTTTCATCTGCCTGCATCACATACCACATTTCTGTCTTACCAAACGAATCATGCCTTTTTTTTGCCAACTCATCATGTGGGTGTAGTTGAATACTTAGTGTTTCTTTAGCGTCGATATATTTTATTAAAAGAGGAAAATTTTCTCCAAAGCCTTTAAATACGCTATTCCCTACCAGATCACTCTTATATTTTATGAGTAATTCTTTTAAGCTTTTTCCTTTTAATGTACCATTAGTCACAACAGACACATTCCCTTCCATACCGGAAACCTCCCAGCTTTCTCCAATATTTTTTTTCTCTGTAGTTTTACCAAAAATAGTCTTCAGTTTTTCACCGCCCCAAATTTTAGTTTTTAAGATAGGTTCAAATTTCAAAAATTGATTCATCTTGATGTATTGTCAGATAACAAAATTCAAATTTACAAGGATTTTTTTAGGAAATAGAAAACATCAAGATGAAGTTCACAAAAGAATATATATCTACTCCCCGGAATAACTCACAAAATTTCTTGGTGTTTCGTAAAGTTTCACTTTTAAATCTAATTGAGAAGGGATATGATTCCTGAGTTTTTTATAAATAACTACAGCTATGTTTTCTGCAGTAGGGTTCAGATTTTTAAACTCGACCGCTTCTATATTCAAGTTTTTATGATCAAAAGGATCTTCAATTTCAGAAGCTATTAAGTATTTCAATTTTCCCAAATCGAACACAAATCCTGTTTCAGGATCTATCTCCCCGGTAACGGAAACAATCAGCTCATAATTATGCCCGTGATAATTTGGATTGCTACACTTACCAAATACCTCCGCATTCTTTTTATCAGACCAATCCGGGTTGTACAATCTATGAGCTGCATTAAAATGTGCTTTTCTGGAAACAGTTACCTTAGGCATCGTTATATTGAAAATTGAAAGATGTATTATTCGTAATTCATAATTTATCATACGATTCCCGAAAAATAATTCTAAACCAAACCGTATACAATTCAGGGTTCACTTCTATATCTTTTTTTACAGATGCTAATGACATCCATTTGTAAGACGCCGCCTCTTCCCTATTAATTTTCGGTTCCCCATTATATGTTCCTATCATCACATGATCTAATTCATGTTCTGTCAATCCGTTATCAAAAGATGCTTTGTATATAAATCGAAATACTTCCTTTAAATCCGTACTAAAACCCATTTCTTCCTCTAACCGTCGTTTACCGGCTTCTGTAGAGGTTTCCCCGTAACGTTGATGAGAACAGCAGGTATTTGTCCACAATAAAGGAGAATGATATTTATTGGCAGCGCGCTGCTGTAACATGAGTTCTTTTTTATCATTAAAAATAAAAACCGAAAAAGCTCTGTGTAATATCGCTTTTTGATGGGCTTCCATTTTAGGCATTAAACCCAATGGATTGTCATGTTCATCAACCAAAATTACCTGTTCTTCTTTCATGAAAATCAAGATCCATGCAAATTTAACATTATTGTATTACCATTTACTATTTTTTTAATAATATTGTACTTTCGGTTTAAAACTTAAAAGAATCGTTAAAACATTTTTAAAAATACCTTGAATCTTTTAATCTTTAATTATATAGAGTCAGATAGTATAAAAGGCAATTAAAATAACATTATATTTCCAATTGAAAACTTACATTCAAATGAAAGTATTAAGACAAATGATCATTTCAGGGGGGGCCGTGTTACTCGCCATAGCTTGTAGCAATAATGACTCAAATCCCCCTCAACTATCAGAATCCGATTTGATAAATACCTGGAATCTTACAGAACTTTATACTGAAAATGGTTCGGCAACTACTACTGTAGATAATATGCCTATCAGTGTAGTTTATACATTAACAGGCTCTAACTTTAATCAGCAAGTGATTTTTGGGGATAATCCAAAAACCATAACACAAAATGGCAGTTTTACTCTTACGGCCATCTATACTCTTGCAGGAATATCTCAAACTAGCCAACAAGTTGTTAATGAAGTACCAAATATTGCTGGTATGTGGTCATATCAAAATAATGTCATAAATATTACTAATTCGTCAGGTGTTATTACTAGTGCAAATGTTATAAGTTTTGACGGAACTGTTTTAAAATTGAGAACATCACTCGTGCAAGATGTCGGAAATATCACCGTAACAGACGGTGATATGTTCATAGTATTGTCCAGGTAATTTCAAAAAACATCCTAAAACAAGCTTTATTTTCTTCGGTTTTAACAAAAAAACTATATTTGCGCTCTAATTTTTATTGATGGACTTTCTAAAGGAAATAGAGCGCAGAAGGACTTTTGGAATCATCTCCCATCCGGATGCCGGAAAAACAACCTTAACTGAAAAATTATTACTATTCGGCGGTGCAATTCAAGAAGCAGGTGCCGTAAAAAATAATAAAATAAAAAAAGGAGCTACTTCTGATTTTATGGAAATTGAGCGTCAGCGAGGAATTTCCGTAGCCACTTCCGTATTGGCTTTTATATATCGTGATAAGAAAATCAATATTCTGGATACTCCGGGGCATAAAGATTTTGCAGAAGATACTTACAGGACTCTAACTGCTGTAGACAGTGTAATTATTGTTGTTGATGTTGCCAAAGGAATTGAGGAACAAACAGAAAAATTAGTACAGGTATGTAGTATGCGTAAAATTCCTATGATTGTGTTCATCAATAAATTAGACCGGGAAGGAAAAGATGCTTTCGATCTGTTAGATGAAGTGGAGCAAAAATTAGGGTTAAAAGTAACTCCCATGAGCTTTCCTATTGGTATGGGGTACGATTTTAAAGGCATTTACAATATTTACAATGAGAAATTGAATCTATTTTCCGGGGAGCACAAACAAACCATTTCCGAAGGGATACAATTTGATGATATCAACAACCCGCAACTCGATACTCTTATTGGAGAAAGTACAGCAGAAAACTTGCGAGAAGAACTGGAATTAGTATACGAAGTATACCCGAAATTTGATCGGGAGAAATATTTGAAAGGAGATTTACAACCTGTATTTTTCGGTTCGGCTTTAAACAATTTTGGAGTAAAAGAACTTCTGGACACTTTTATAGAGATAGCTCCAAAGCCGCAAGCTAAAAAAGCAGAAGAACGCATGGTTGATTCCAAAGAACAAAAAATGTCGGGATTTGTTTTCAAAATTCATGCAAACATGGATCCGAAACATAGGGATCGTCTGGCGTTTGTCAAAATAGTTTCAGGAACTTTTAAAAGAAATGTACCGTATTTACACGTTAGAAATACCAAAAAAATTAAGTTTTCCAGTCCAAATGCATTTTTTGCAGAAAAAAAAGAAATTGTAGAGGAGTCCTACCCCGGAGATATCGTAGGCTTGCATGATACGGGAAATTTCAAAACCGGAGATACATTAACCGAAGGAGAAATACTCAACTTTAAAGGTATTCCTAGTTTTTCTCCGGAACATTTTCGCTATGTGAACAATGCAGATCCTATGAAAGCCAAGCAATTATATAAAGGGTTGGATCAATTGATGGATGAAGGTGTAGCGCAGTTGTTTACGCTGGATATGAATGGCCGTAAAATTATCGGTACGGTGGGAGCACTTCAGTATGAAGTCATTCAATACAGGTTAGAACATGAATATGGAGCAAAGTGTACTTATGAACATATTCAGGTCCATAAGGCTTGTTGGGTACAACCTGAAGATGAAAAAAATGAAGATTTTAAAGAATTTAAGAGAGTGAAACAACGTTATTTGGCTAAAGACAAGCAAGGGCAATTGGTGTTTCTGGCAGATTCTGCTTTTACCCTACAAATGACTCAAAGCAAATACCCATCGGTTAGATTACATTTTACAAGTGAATTTTAAATCCAAAAAAATTAAACGAATTCAATAATAAAACCACATCATTATGAATAATGGAATATATGCAAAATTAAATACCTCTAAAGGTACTGTTCTGGTAAACCTGGAGTTTGAAAAAACCCCCGGTACAGTAGGCAATTTTATTGCTTTGGCAGAAGGAAAACTGGAAAACTCATCCAAACCGCAAGGAACTCCTTTTTATGACGGTTTAACATTTCACAGGGTTATCACTGACTTTATGATTCAGGGAGGGTGCCCTCTCGGAACCGGAACAGGAAATCCGGGATATAAATTTGATGATGAGTTTCATGAAGATCTAAAGCATGACAAACCCGGTATTTTATCAATGGCAAACTCGGGCCCGGCAACAAACGGAAGCCAGTTTTTTATCACACATGTTCCCACTCCTTGGTTAGATAACAAACATACTGTATTTGGCAATGTAGTAGAAGGACAAAATGTAGTAGATACAGTTGTACAAGGAGATCAGCTAACCAGTGTCGAAATCATCAAAGTGGGTATCGAAGCAGAAAATTTTAACGCCATTGAAGCTTTCAGAACCTTTGAGGGGGCAAGAGCAAAACGAGAAGCAGAAGAGCTACAAAAACAAAAAGATCTGGCAGACGAAATAGCTGCCGGCTATGATACCACTTCAAGCGGATTACGTTACCGGATTTTACAAAACGGAACAGGAAAACAAGCTGTTAAAGGAGCTACGGTTTCAGTACATTATAAAGGCCAGTTACCGGACGGAACTGTTTTTGACTCTTCATACAAGCGCAAACAGCCTCTGGATTTTACCATTGGCGTCGGGCAGGTAATTGCAGGTTGGGATGAGGGAACCCAACTGCTAAAAACAGGAGGTAAAGCGCGCCTGGTAATTCCTTCCCACCTGGGGTATGGAGAAAACGGGGCCGGAGGTGTCATTCCTCCAAATGCAACGTTAATTTTTGATGTAGAATTAATGGATGTAAAGTAACGTCATACGATTTCATAAATCACTGTAATTGACATATCTCACAAGCTTTTAAAACCTGTTAAATCTAAATTTTATATCGAACTCGTTTAGACTTTTTAACCTAAGTACATGACAAAAATTTAGTCAAGTTCATATTGTTTTGATTTACAGGGTTTAATAGCACAGAAGCGATATAATCTAATCCATATTTGAATATGCTTTTAGCCATTCTTCCATGCTTTTTTATTTTGATAGGCTTAATCTGATGTAAATATATACCAACTTTGTAACACCATACGAAAGCCATCATTACAAGCAGTACTAATTTTTCAATACGCTTAATATCTTGCAGGTGTGTGTTTTCAATATCAAAGCCACTGGCTTTCATTGCTTTAAAACACATCTCTATCTGCCATCGTTCTTTGTATTGTTCAAAGGCCTTATCAGGAGCGTTGAACGATACAATGATTAAGAAATCAGGCTTTCCATTTTTTGGGTACAACTTGCATCCGGAAAGGAAACAAAGCTGACCATTAACACGTACAATTTTAGGATAATACACAAACTCATTGATCTTATGTGGATTAAACAAGTGAAATACTTTGATGGTTTTGTTCTTATCAGGAAGCTCTACCTTAAAGTTGTTTCGAATGCGGATATAATATTTGATTCCATTTGTATTCAAGAAATCCAACCAATGATTACCTACAAACTCTCTATCGGCTACAATGGATTTAATAACATCTTTGCCAAAAAGTCTTATGAAACGATTCACAAGATCAATACGCTCCTGACTGTTAGAGTTCCCTGGCTTATCTAACATAGTAAATAACAATGGGAAGGCAACACCTTTATAGACAACTCCCAACTTAAAAATGTTGATGTTGGTCTGACCAAACTTCCAATTGGTCCTATCAATACTCAAGATCAATCCCTCTTGCTTAGGAAGGAGACTAAATATAAGACGAGCGATCAAATCTCCATCCAACGAATAATCAGCAATAAATCTTTGAATACGTCTGAGTGATGACTTCGAATCTACTGAGGTCTCAAAAGCGTTGGCTACCTTTTCAAAGGTAACTGTCTGTACCTTACAGAGGGCGATAATGAAATGTGATATGAGTTTGATTCTTGCCAAATTGATCTTACCTTGGAAATGAGAACTTAAAACTGAATTTAATTCACTACTTTTAGTGGAAGCATTGGTTTTTTTCATTAGAAAAATGAGTGATGTTATTCTTCTAATATACTGAAAATCAATGCTTTATTTTAATTATTTAACATTTAATTTACTGATAATCAATTAATTATATTTTTTGTCATGTACTAAAGTTTTTAACTATAAATAATATACTTAAGCAATAAATTAAGGTTTTATAGATTTTATCCGGTACAACAAATGACCCTTTACTTTAGTCTTCTTTGGTTTAACCCCGGTTTTTAACATACCCTTAACAATTTCTTTATTTAAAAAAGCCAATTAAACCTGTCTTTTGCTGCCTGTTTTTAAAAGGTTTTGCCATTTCTGTTACATTATTTTCAAACAAACTAAAAAAACCTTGCTGATTTGTTAAAAATAGGGCTCTTTCTTGCAGGGTAGCTATATATGGCCTATCTTTGGATCAAGCAAAAAGTTTGTGGAGTAGGTTAATTTTTTAGAGTTTTGGTTTAAAAACTCAAATGCATACACAAGAGCTCCTGAAGCATTTTTTACCCGAAGGTATTTTAGATTACTTTGAACTTAAAGAGGTAAAAGATTCAACGAACAAACTTACTTTGGTTTTAGAAGAAAAACCTATACAACCAGATGAGTTATCTCATCGTAAATTACATTCCAAAGGATTTTACCCAGTAGTAGATATTCAAGATTTTCCAGTACGTAACAAGGCTTGTTTTTTACAAGTAAAACGTAGACGATGGTTATGTTGATACCTCAGAAGTATTCTCAAGAGATTGGAATTTGGTAGCAAAGGGAACTCGAATGACAGAAGAGTTCTCTCTTTTTTTAAAGAGGCTTGTTAGATAGTATTCCAGTAAGTTGTAAAAGTTTATCTACCTACTATCACCTTAACGGCAAGCGATTAGAAGAACAATATCGCAATCATTTAAGTAACTTTTTGACTTGGGATCAATTAGCTCATGCCGACCAATGGCTGCTTTTTAAGAAGAATATAGGAACTCATTTAAGTATTGATGAAGTAGCACTTACTCAAGGCGAGCTCTATACAGTGATTACCAACAAAGCAGGTAAAGGAAAACGAGGCAGTTTAGTAGCCATAGTAGCTACCACACAAAGTGAACGAGTCATAGAAGTGTTAAGGAAAATTCCAAGTAAAGACCGATATTTAGTAGAAGAAATCACTTTGGATATGGCACCTACTATGGAAAAGATTGCTAAAAAAGCCTTTCCTAAAGCTACTCAGGTCACAGACCGATTTCATGTACAAAAACGAGCTTATGATGCCTTGCAAGAAATTCGAATACAGTATAGATGGAAAACCATAGAACAAGAAAATAATGAAATAGCATTGGCTAAAGAAACAGGAAAAAACTTTAAACCGAATATCCTTGACAATGGAGATACTCCCAAACAACTACTAGCTAGAAGTAGGTATTTACTCTTTAAAGCCCCTAACAAATGGACAGCCAAACAAAAATTTAGAGCAGAATTACTCTTTGAAAGATACCCCAACTTGGAACGAGCTTATGAGCTTACTAGAGAACTGGCAACGATTTATCAAAAGACAAAAGACAAGGCGGTAGCATATACAAAACTAGCTAGATGGTATGATAAGGTAGAAAAATCAGAGTTCAGTAAAAGTTTTGGAACAGTAGCTAGATCAATACAAAGTCATTATCGAAGCATCTTAAATTTCTTTGATAATAGAAGTACCAATGCTTCTGCTGAATCTTTTAATGCTAAAATAAAAACTTTTAGACTACAATTTAGAGGCGTAAGATCTGTTCCTTTCTTCCTATTCAGACTATCTAAAATTTATGCGTAAAAATCTAAATCCCACAACTTTTTTGCTTGACCCCTATCTTTGCTACTGCTAACATAAGAGACGAAGATTGCTATGGCCCCATAGTTTTTTCAGAGTTAAGATAAGAATTCCCTTGGAGTTGTGTGCTTTTTTCGGCTGTTTACAGATAGCTATTCAAACGGTAGCCTGTTGTTGGTATTAAAGTAAAAATAGTATGAACCCTAAAAAGTTACACTATATGAAAAAAAGCGAAAAGTAAAAAAAGTACGGTTCAGGCGTACTGAAGTTTCAAAAAAAGCAAATAGGTTTGTATCATTATTTAATAAAAAGCCAAAATATGAGAACAACAAACCAAAAACACAGAAGTATCATTTAAATCAAATCAATATGAAAAAACTATTTTTAAGCATTGTACTAGCTTATGTTTCAAGCTTTAGTACTGCTCAAGGAAATCAGGACTTATCAAAGTTAGAACTCCCTAGCGTAGCCCCTGTTTCTCCCGAAGCAGCCAGTTTGGGAAAATACGGTGATCTGCCGGTGAATTTGGCCAGTGGCCGGATTAATTATTCGATTCCTATCTATACCATTAAAGAAGCAGGATTTGAATTGCCTGTTTATTTATCTTATAACCATTCCGGATTATTAGCCGAAGAAGATCCCGGTTTAGTAGGTTTGGGTTGGACATTGCATGCAGGAGGCATGATTGTAAGACAACTAAGAGGTAAACCGGATGAAGGCAGTTTAGGATATGTTGCAGGTAATATTGGTAAAGATTATGTCGTGCCGTTTATTGAACATGGTTTTAGCAATATGAGTGCAGAAGCAAGAGAAGCCCATCTAAATAACTTCTTTAGAAAAGCATCAAGCAATGTGATGGATTCACAACCTGATAAATTTGTTATAAATGCAGGAACACTTTCAGCTAATTTTTACCATAATGAAGATGGTGATATTATTTTCAGGCCCCATAAGAATTACCAGATTACAAAACCAACTGCCAATAGTTATAGGATTATAGATGACAATGGTATTACTTATGATTTTGCCTATCCGGAGGAAACTACTTCCGAACCTATAACTGATAATGAGCAATTGGCTCCACCAATGATTTACAACTCAGCATGGGCATTATCAAAAATAAGTTTACCTACTTCAGACCAAACCATAGATTTTGAATATACGCAGGAAGATGATTACCATAAACAAGGTATTTCAAAATCCTATCGTGAATTGATTATGAGCAATGGACAAGTTGATAGTTATTCTGATTTTTTTGCTGGTCATTTAATTTCAAGCTCATGTACAAATGCCCAATCAGTGATAACCAGTTATATGGAAACTACGGTAGCAGGTAAAAATCAAATTTCAAAAATCACTTTTCCAGACGGCGAATTGCATTTTGATGTACGCACTGCACCGGCAGGTTCACTCAATGCAACTAATAGTTACCTACATAGTATAAGCTTGTACGACAATTTTGACAATAAAATAAAATCTTATGAATTCACCTATGATAATGTCAATTCAAACTTTAAACTATTAACAAAAGTAGAAGTTTTAGGTCAAAATGACACAGAAGATAACGCCTATGAATTAGCTTATTATGGAACACCTCCATCCATTATCAACTCAGACAACCAAGATGTTTGGGGGTATTACAGTACAACCCTTCTGAACAGTAATTATAATAATACCCTGTTAGGACGAAAAGTAACCAATTTTAATACAACTCTATTAGGTGCACTAAAACGTATCACATATCCTACCTTTAGATTAGCAAATAGAAATAATTACTTAAAATAAAAACATAATAGTTATGATGAAATTTCTTTTTTTGCTTCTTTTTTTCTTTGTTAATAACTCTTATTTTGTTGATAACCAAAAACACAAAAGAACGGAGTGAACTTTAGCGGCCAGCTAGCTTTTTAGAGCCATCCCCCGTATTAGTCTCCGTTCTTTTTAAAAGTTACTTAGAACCATATAGAATTTCAGTTTCTGCCCTTATTAAAGGTCTTAGTTTAAGTAACTATTATTAATATCTAATTACAAAATTATGAAAACAAATGAAATTATCGGAATCGATGTCAGTAAATTATTAATTGATGTTTGTATCTATTCTAAACAAATTGTTCAACAGTTTGAGAACAGTAAATCTGGATTTAAATTAATGCTAAAGTGGAGTTTTAAAAATTCGTCTTTCTCTAAAGAAGAAACCATGTTTGTATTTGAACATACAGGAATGTACTCTCATTTATTATCTGTGTCTTTAACTGAACAAAAATTATCTTTTTTCATAGCTTCTGGTTTAGAAATTAAAAGATCTATTGGTATTGCTCGTGGAAAGGATGACCAAATTGATGCCAAACGCATTGCTCTATATGGGTATCGATTAAAAGAAGAACTTAAACCCAGTAAGCTACCTAAAAGAAGTATATTACAACTAAAAAGTCTCTTATCTTTAAGGACAAAACTTAACAAACAAAGAGCTGGTTTTAAAGTTACTTTGAAAGAACAAAAAAGAATTTATAAAGCAAAAGAGTATAAAATAATCTTTGACGTTCAACAAAAAATGATTGCAGAACTAACCAAACAAATACACAAGATTAATACTCAAATGCAAGCTATTATTGACCAAAATATAATGTTAAAAGAAACCTATAAACTTGTTACTAGTGTTAAAGGTATAGGAATGCAAACTGCTATAATGATGATTGTGTTTACTGACAATTTTTCAAAATTTGAAAACTGGAGAAAGTTTGCCTCTTATTGTGGTGTTGCTCCTTTTCCTTACCAATCTGGAACTAGTATTAAAGGACGTACAAAAGTCTCTCATTTGGCTAATAAAAAATTGAAAGCAATTATTAATATGTGCGCTATTTCTGCTATACAACATAACCCAGAAATGAAATTATACTATCATAAAAGAATAAAACAAGGCAAAAGTAAAATGAGTACCGTTAACATTATTAGAAACAAATTAATAGCAAGAGTGTTTGCCGTTGTCAAACGACAAACACCCTATGTAGATACTTTTAAATTTGCTGCATAAATTAGTAAAAATAATATCTCAACTTTTACTTGTTTTTATCATAGAATACGGGGTGGATGCGTTTAACATTCTGGCACTTACTTTTACAAACAAAGCAGCCCGGGAAATGAAGGAGAGAATTGCAGGTATTGTTGGTACAAATGAGGCTAAAAACTTATGGATGGGTACCTTTCATTCTGTGTTTGCCAGAATTTTGCGGGCAGAAGCAGATAAATTAGGTTTTCCCTCGAATTTTACTATTTACGATACACAAGATTCAGTTCGTTTAATGACTGCGATTATCAAAGAAATGGAGTTGGATAAAGAACGATACAAACCAAAACAAATGGTCAACAGGATATCTTCTTTTAAAAATTCATTAATCACCGTAACAGCGTATTTTAATGATTCCGGTTTACAAGAAACAGATCTGATGGCAAGCAGACCTAAAACAGGAGAAGTTTATAAAGAATATGTGGACAGATGCTTTAGGGCCGGAGCTATGGATTTTGATGATTTATTGTTGAGAACCAATGAGCTACTTACTCTTTTTCCGGAAACGTTGGCAAAATACCAGGATCGATTCAGATATATTTTGGTAGATGAGTACCAAGATACCAATCACTCGCAATATCTAATCGTAAGAGCCCTGGCAGATCGTTTTCAGAATATCTGCGTAGTAGGAGATGATTCTCAAAGTATTTACGCATTTAGAGGAGCAAACATCCAAAATATCCTGAATTTTCAGAGAGATTATCCGGATGTAAAAACATTTAAATTAGAACAAAATTACAGGTCGACAAAAAATATTGTAAATGCGGCAAATTCGGTTATAGAAAAAAACAAAACCAAATTAAATAAAGAGGTTTGGACATCTAATGAAGCGGGAGAACCTGTCAAAGTAATGCATACCATTTCCGACGGTGAAGAAGGACGTTTTGTAGCACAATCTATTTTTGATAACAAAATGAATTTTCAATTACAGAATGACCAATTTGCTGTTTTATATCGTACCAATGCCCAATCCAGAGCAATAGAAGACGCATTGCGGAAAAAAGACATAAAATATAAGATATACGGAGGTATTTCATTTTATCAAAGAAAAGAAATCAAAGACATTCTGTCCTATTTGAGACTGTTAATGAACCCCAATGACGAAGAAGCATTAAAAAGAATCATAAACTACCCGGCCTTTAGATTAGCAAATAGAAATAATTACTTAAAATAAAAACATAATAGTTATGATGAAATTTCTTTTTTTGCTTCTTTTTTTCTTTGTTAATAACTCTTATTTTGTTGATAACCAAAAACACAAAAGAACGGAGTGAACTTTAGCGGCCAGCTAGCTTTTTAGAGCCATCCCCCGTATTAGTCTCCGTTCTTTTTAAAAGTTACTTAGAACCATATAGAATTTCAGTTTCTGCCCTTATTAAAGGTCTTAGTTTAAGTAACTATTATTAATATCTAATTACAAAATTATGAAAACAAATGAAATTATCGGAATCGATGTCAGTAAATTATTAATTGATGTTTGTATCTATTCTAAACAAATTGTTCAACAGTTTGAGAACAGTAAATCTGGATTTAAATTAATGCTAAAGTGGAGTTTTAAAAATTCGTCTTTCTCTAAAGAAGAAACCATGTTTGTATTTGAACATACAGGAATGTACTCTCATTTATTATCTGTGTCTTTAACTGAACAAAAATTATCTTTTTTCATAGCTTCTGGTTTAGAAATTAAAAGATCTATTGGTATTGCTCGTGGAAAGGATGACCAAATTGATGCCAAACGCATTGCTCTATATGGGTATCGATTAAAAGAAGAACTTAAACCCAGTAAGCTACCTAAAAGAAGTATATTACAACTAAAAAGTCTCTTATCTTTAAGGACAAAACTTAACAAACAAAGAGCTGGTTTTAAAGTTACTTTGAAAGAACAAAAAAGAATTTATAAAGCAAAAGAGTATAAAATAATCTTTGACGTTCAACAAAAAATGATTGCAGAACTAACCAAACAAATACACAAGATTAATACTCAAATGCAAGCTATTATTGACCAAAATATAATGTTAAAAGAAACCTATAAACTTGTTACTAGTGTTAAAGGTATAGGAATGCAAACTGCTATAATGATGATTGTGTTTACTGACAATTTTTCAAAATTTGAAAACTGGAGAAAGTTTGCCTCTTATTGTGGTGTTGCTCCTTTTCCTTACCAATCTGGAACTAGTATTAAAGGACGTACAAAAGTCTCTCATTTGGCTAATAAAAAATTGAAAGCAATTATTAATATGTGCGCTATTTCTGCTATACAACATAACCCAGAAATGAAATTATACTATCATAAAAGAATAAAACAAGGCAAAAGTAAAATGAGTACCGTTAACATTATTAGAAACAAATTAATAGCAAGAGTGTTTGCCGTTGTCAAACGACAAACACCCTATGTAGATACTTTTAAATTTGCTGCATAAATTAGTAAAAATAATATCTCAACTTTTACTTGTTTTTATCATAGAATACAAGGGTATACCGAAGCGGAAACAGCAGAAAAAGTCCGGGAATTATTAGATAAATTGTGTTATCAGTACAAATATGACGATCGCAACAGGCTGATAAAAAAGAAAATACCCGGCAAAGGTTGGGAGCATATTGTCTATGACAAACTATACAGGCCTGTTCTCACTCAGGATGCAAATCTGGCACCTGACGGAGAGTGGCTCTTTACCAAATACGATACCCACGGAAGAGTTGCTTATACCGGTGTTATGTTCCGAGATGCTACCAGAGATGCATTACAGGATATAGCCAACAATACAACTCCTTTATTTGTTAGCCAAGAGGCTACTGCTATAATGATAGCAGGAATCCCTCTCTACTATAACCATTCAGACTACACTACGGTTTCAACCTCCGAAATACATACTGTCAATTACTACGATACGTATATAGACTTACCCGGCGGATTTACCCCACCCACAGTAGTGTACGAACAGCCGGTAACTGCCGATACAACAGTAAGTAAGGTACGTATCCTGGAAACTGACGATTGGATCACTACCATAATGTACTATGATGAAAAAGGACGTGCCATATATACCTATACAAAAAATGAGTACCTGGATACCGAAGACATCGTTGAATTGGAATTGGACTTTACCGGAAAAACCTTACGAAGCAAAACCACTCATACCAAAGCCGGCAATACGCCCATTGTGGTAGAAGATGTATTTACCTATGACCACGCAGAACGGCTGCTCACTCAAAAACAAACCGTAAACGGCACAGCGGAAGAGTTCATGGTCAGGAACCATTACGATGATTTGGGTCAGCTCATCCAAAAAAAGGTAGGGGATAGGGAAGCTGCTCCGCTACAGGAAGTAGACTATACCTACAATATCAGGGGTTGGCTAAAAAAGATCAACGACCCTTCGGCAGGACTGGCAGACGATTTGTTCTCTATGGAACTCAAATACAATGACACAGGCTCTTATCTCTATAATGGCAATATCTCACAAATATTGTGGAAAACAGCCTCGGACAATGCCAAACGACAATACAGCTATTATTATGATGACCTCAACCGGATTACCGGAGCCTACTACTATGCCTGGAATGAGACGTCTCGGTTTAACATAGGTAGTATCAGTTATGATAAAAACGGCAATATACAACGCCTTTTCAGAAGAGGAGCTGTGGTAAACAACCCTGTCATCTCCAATGCCGGACACTACGGTACTATGGACTATATAAGCTATACCTATGACGGAAACCAACTTACCAAAGTAACCGACAACGGAAATAAAAACTACGGATTTAAAGACGGTATCAATACGGATGAGGATTATGCTTATGACACCAATGGTAATATGATACAAGACAAGAATAAAGGAATTACAGCTATTAGCTACAATCATCTGAATTTGCCGACACAGGTATATTTTAGTACAGGTAAGTTTATTGATTACCTGTACGATGCTATGGGAACTAAAATGGAGAAAAAAGTAAGAAACCTCAACAGCCTGATAACCACACAGTATGCCGGCAATTATGTATACGAAAACGATGTTTTGCAGTTCTTTTCCACACCCGAAGGCTATGCTACGCCCAATCATTCGGGAGGTTTTGATTATATTTACCAGGCAAAAGATCATCTCGGAAACGTGAGACTGAGTTATACGGAAAATACGAATAACAGCCAACAGACCGTGTTTACCGATGGATTTGAAAGTATGGCTAACTGGGATAGCAGTAATGGTTTGAGTAGGGCGCTTACTACACTGGACAGCAGTAAAAAGAAATCGGGAAGTTATTCGGGAAGGATTGACCCGATTGCTGCTACTAGTGATTACTATGTATATAATGATAGTTGGACAGCCGTTAACAACCCGGAAGATACTTACTATTACGGTATCGGGGTGGGTATTTGTAGAGGATGTAACAAACAACAGTGCGGAGATTTTTCTGACCACCAGGAAATCAGGAGAGACAGGCTGGCCTAGCGGACATCATACATCGGATAAGATTACCGAGAAAAACCGGTGGGTATATGTAGCAAAAACCGTTCATGTGGCGGCAGATGTAAGAGAGGTGGGTATTCGAATAGACAACAACATGCCGGGAAGGTGTGGTTTGATGATGTAAAAATTGTAAAAGGCAATACGGCAAGGACTGTAATTGTTTCTGAATCAAATTATTATCCATTCGGTTTGAAACATAAAGGGTATAATAACGTAATTAATGGCGTTGAAAATAATTATAAAACGTATCAAGGACAGGAATTACACAAAGAGCTTGGTTTAGATGCACACGAATTTAAGTTTAGATTTTACTATTCTGATATAGGAAGGTTTTGGAGTATTGACCCTTTGGCAGATGGTTACGTATACAATAGTCCATATAATTTTGCTGAAAATAGTGTAATAGCGAACTATGAGTTAGAAGGTCTGGAAGCTAAGCTCGCAATATACGGAGACGGTAGTGGTACTAATTATACAAGTAGCGATAGAAATGCTTTTCATGCTAGAGCAAGTTCTCTTGAAAAAAACAACGGATATAATGCTGAAAAAGTTAATAACGGACAAGCTTTAATTTCTGCTTTGAAAACTGCAACAGCAGATGAAGGATCAGTACAATCTGCTGTAATTTTTGCTCACGGTTCAGGTGCTGGATTATTTTTAGACCCTGGAGCAGGGTTTTATGCAAATAAATCAACTAATCCTAATTCAGCAACAGTTAGTGATATAGCTCAAGGAGTAAAAGATGGAAGTATTGTTTTTGAAGATAATGCAACCATAGTTTTTGGTAGTTGTCATGCTTGTGGTGCTGGGGCTAGTCCACCATTAGCAAAAAAAATAACCGAGGAGACTGGAGTTACTACCATTGGAGCAACAGGTTTTGTAGAACCCGAAATAAAAAATGGTAAAGAAACAGGTAAATTAACTACTACAGGAACGTTTACCAAAACAGAAAAAGTTTTTGATATTTCATTTACAGATGGAAATGGAAAAGTTCTTGAAACAAAAACTGTAAAAAATATGAGTGAGGCAATAAATGCAGCTCTTAGTTCTGATAAAAAAGTTATACATATGAAAACGATAAACTCCAGAATAGTTCAAACAGATCTTGGAGATACTATTGATCCAAGTAAACTTTAAAAATGAGCACAATGAAAAAATATTTTTTATTCGTTGCGTTAGTTTCTTTCTTTTGTTGTAAAAAAGAAATAAAATCAAAGCAATCAAATGAAATTGTTCTAATTGAGCAAAAATTAAATAATAATATTGATGATTTATTAATTAAATCTAAAAACTATGTTCCAAATCAAATAGATTTATCAGAAATTGATTTTTTGGAAAACTTTAATATTGCTTCAATATTTAATGATAAAAAAAATGATAAATCTAAAAAAGATTTAATTGTTAACTATCTTTTTTTAAAACAGTATTTGTATCATCTAAAAAAAGCTAATCAAGGTTATAATCTTTATTCTATGAAAAAAGGTAAAGCAAAATTTTTGATTGAATACTTTTTACAGTCTAACAATATTGCTGAGCATTCAGAAGGTTTTATTAACAGTGCTGTTGCATATAATGTTTTAAAGAAAGATAAATCAATAACTAATTCCGATATACTTAGCCTTATTTCTAAAATTGAGGCTGAGAATAAAAGAATTAATGAACAATCAAAAAAGATCATTAATAATTAAATTAAGTAGAAACATCGAAATAAATTAAAAACGCTCACTTGGGAAAAGTGAGCGTTTGATTTAAAAGTTTAATTATTCAGTTGTCTTCCAGATTTCATGAGCTTTATTAAAGCCAACCCAACGGTGATTTTCATCATATCCGCGACAAGCTAATTCGTGACGAATTAATTTTTCTAAAGAGATTTTAGCCAAAAGCATAAACCTTAAAATCTCACCGTCAGTTGTAGAAAATAAACCAATGATATCTTCCCAATGTGGTAAAGGTTGGAAGTGCTACATTTGACAGGACAGTAAGAAAGGAGTTTATATATTTATAAACTTTAAAAATTAAACAATGTCAAACCCACGAAATTTTTATACCAAAGAATTTAAGCATAAGGCAGTAGAGTTAAGTTATGCAAAAGGTAGTATAAAACAAACTTGTAAAGATTTGGATATTTCCATATCCTCTTTATCTCGCTGGGGTCAAGAATTAAAACAATACGGTAATAAAAATAGTTTTCCTGGTAAAGGGAATTTAAAATTAACAGATCAAGAGCGAGAAATTATAGCTTTAAAAAAAGAATTACAGGATATTCATTTAGAGAATGAGATATTAAAAAAGGCGGTAAGCATTTTCTCCAAGAGCGACAAGAGAAGTATCAATTTATAAAATATCATAAATTGAAATTTCCTGTTGAGAAAATGTGTAGTATTTTAAAAGTAAGTAGAAGTAGTTATTATAATTGGCTTAAGTGTGGTTCTTCAAAACGATGGTTAACAAATGAACGTATTATGTTTTTTATACAAAAAATATTTGAAGATAGTTATCATAGCTATGTATCTCCTAGAATAAAAAAGGAATTAGAAAAGTATGGCTATTTTGTTTCTCCAAGAAGGATCAGTAAGTTGATGAAGTTACTTGGCTTATTTGTAAGGCGGTCTTATAAATTTAGAGCGTTAACAGATTCTAATCATAAATATCCCATAGCACCAAATTTATTAAATCAAAACTTTAGTGTTGATAGAGAAAATCAAGTATGGGTGTCAGATATGACTTATATTTCTACAAAACAAGGCTGGATGTACTTAACTGTAATTATAGATTTGTTTAATAGAAAGGTAGTGGGATGGTCGTTTAGTAAAGACTTAACCACAGAAAATACCATTATCAATGCTTGGAAAATGGCTATTAACAAAATTCAGATTACAAAAGATTTAATGGGTCAACGACAATTTATGGGGATTGATTATTTTAGATGCATAAAAAAAGACGATGCATTTAGAATTATTAGCATCTATCCTCCCTCAAGATTTATTACTTCATTTTGATATTGTATTTTTTGAAGAATTAGGAGATATTTCAGTTAAAAAGGATGCTTTTCACATTTATTTAGAAGAGAAGAATATTCTACCAGAGGGTTACTCAAAGGGTAATTATGAGTCCAAAGGTTTTATTAGCAGTAAACAGATTCAAGATTTTCCCATACGCGGTAAAGCAGTTTATCTACATATAAAAACAAGACGATGGCGAGATAAGAAGACTAAAAAGGGAGCGACTAAAAATGATTATTCATTCATTGCAGAAGGTTCTAAATTAACGTCAGAACTTTCTGATTTTTTAAAAGCTACAGGTAGAGGCCCGAGAAGATACGATCAGTAATATAGCGAGTTATTACGGTATTTACCCACGAACTTTACAACGCCATTATAAGAAACAGATAAGTGGGTTTGATAGTTGGAATCAAAAGCCCCATTGTGAAGATTATCTTATTTATCCGAAGAATATAGGAGAGTATTTAAGTCTTGATGAAGTAAGTCTATCTAAAGGTGAACTTTATACCTATTTGACCAACAAGAACGGACGAAGTAAACAAGGAACTTTAGTGGCTTGTGTAAAAGGAATTAAAAGTGATGATATTATTACTGCTATTGAAAGAATACCCTTAGAACAACGCAAACAAGTCAAAGAAGTAACTTTAGATATGGCAAATAATATGAATTTAACAGCTAAGATTTGTTTTCCAAATGCTAAAATTGTTACCGATAGATTTCATGTGGTAAAACTGGTAACAGAAGCTTTACAGCATGTTAGAGTACAGCATCGGTGGAAAGCAATAGAAGATGAAAACAAAGCCATTGAAGCTGCTAAAAAAGCAAGGAAGAAACACAAACCCATAGTGCTATCTAATGGTGATACAAAAAAGCAACTTTTGGCTAGAAGTAGATATATTTTAGCTAAAAAGACAAACGATTGGACACCTAATCAAAAACAAAGAGCAGAATTATTATGTAATCTTTATCCAAACATCCAACAAGCCTATAAACACACTTTAGAATTTAGAAGCATTTATCAAGAAAAATGTAAAGTAAAAGCCAAACAACGATTTGAACATTGGTTTGAGGATACAGAAAAATTGGAATTTAAAAATTTCAATACAGCAATGAACAGTATTAAACATCATTTTAATACCATCTTAAACTTTTTTTACAATAGGAATACAAATGCAAATGCAGAGTCTTTTAATTCAAAAATAAAACTCTTTAGAGCCAATCAAAGAGGCGTAAGAGATACACAATTTTTCCTCTTTAGACTTGAAAAATTATTCGCTTAATACCCATAAAATTTACTTGAGCCTATATTTCTTCTACAGAACGTTACCAACAGGACGACTTAGAAAATCTTCATGAACTTATTGAAAGTTTGCATCCGATTAGTTAAATTATTTTCGTAAGATTAGTTCTATTTTTAGTACATTACTATATCTTAAGATTAACTACTTCAGTTAGCAGTCTTGATAAAAACATATATAATTTTAAACAATGAAGAGTCAAAAATTAGGATCAGATTTTGAGATAATCACTAGAGATTTTTTTGTGTGGTTATTTGATAAAATTGATTTAAGAATAACTAAAGATAGAATTCAAACATCAGGAACACAAGATGGTTTTGATGTTCAAATTCAAATTTCAAAAAACTTTATATCACATAATATCTACATTGAATGTAAGAATTATTCAAGCGGTATTGACATGGGGCATATTTTTCAAAAAGCACTTGAATTAGAAACTAATTATCCATTAAATAACACCAATGATTTGTTCATTGCAATCAATTCAAAATCAATATTCAAGAATAAAGATAACCCTGAGAAAACAAAGCACACACTTAATAATAAATTTGATTTTCATATTCAGCTTTTGGATACCTCAAATGGAGTAAGGGAAATATTTGCTTTAAATAAACATTTTTATAAAGAAATATACGGTGAACAACCAAGTTTTATAATTGATGAGCAAAAGCTTTTAGAAAAGGTTAAAAGCTTGATTTTTAGCAATGAACCCTTTAAGAAAGTTCATTTAAAGGAGTCCGATAAGTTTAGTTTTCTTAAAGAAATAGAACCCACAGAGTACTTTATAGATAGAAGATTCTCAAAGTCCCGAACTAATTATGAATATTTCTTTGAAAGTGAAACGGTTTATAATCTCGAAGAGTTAGTAAGCAATAATAAAAGAGTATTTATTTTGGGTAATCCTGGATGTGGAAAAACAACTTCTCTAAAACAATTTGCACTAAAATATTGGAATACAGGAGAACAAAATAGTTCTACCCCTATTTTTCGTAACCTTAAAAACTTTACTATCACTGATACAATAGAAAAAAAGCTCCCTAAACAATATGAAAAAATTAAAAACGTATTATTGATTTTAGACGGTATTGACGAAATTGCTGATATAGAAGATTTTATTTCTAAACTTGAAGATTTTCTCAGTTCTGAATATGTAAAAGCTAGTCAATTAAAGTGCGTCATAAGTTGCAGAACAAACATTTATGAAAGTATAGTTAAAAATGTTTCTGGCTTTTCTGCTTTTTTCATGAAAGATTTAAAACCTAGTGAATCTTTAAATCTACTCAATAAACTTTGTTTAAATTCTTTATCTAGTTCAGATTTTGAACAAATTCCTGATTCATTTTTGAACAATCCTTTTCAAATAGAGATATTAGCTACATACATAAATAAATTTAATGGTATTCCTACTAATTCAGCCGCTTTGTGGGAAACATATATAAATGAAAGATTAAAAATAGATGCTAATGGTAAACAAAAAAAGAAGAAGTTTAAGTCTTCCTTAATCAAGCGGCAATCTTTAAAAATATCTTTAGTAAACGAACTGATGAAGAAAAATACAATCGATGAAGATTCGCTTTTAGAAATATTTAAAGGTAATGATGAACATTTAGAAGAGTTTAAGAAAAGCCCGTTATTAGATATTACTACCGATACTAAAGAATGGTATTTTGAGCATAGAAATATTCAAGAATATTTTGCATCCAAACAAATATCAAAATTATCTGCCCAAGAGATGATTAAATTTATCCAAATATCAGGTAAAAAACGAACTCATCCTTCACTGTTTAACTCCATTACCTTTTTGATAAACCTATTACAAAAAGATTCTGATAAGTATAAAACACTAATTGAATGGTTAATTGATAATGAACCAGAAATCTTATTTAAAGCAGACAGTAACAGAATTACAGACGATTTAAAAGTTAAAGTTTTTCAAACTTACTTCCAGAGGGTTTGTATTGAACAAACTTTATGGATAGACAATAATAGTACATATTCCTCTAACGAAATTTCACTATTTGCTTCATGTCAAGCAAACTACGATTATTTAATTTCAATAATTGAAAATTATAAAAGCCACCATAGAAGAACGACCCTCTCTGCATTAGATTTATTGAAGTATTTTAAGATTCCTTTTAACCAATATGAAGGACTAAAACAATTCTTACTAAAAAAACTCAAAACAAAAAATACTCACTTTGATTTGAGTTTAAAGTCAATGATTATAAGAGTAATTTATATTCAAAAATTGACAGTCGATGATGATGCATACTTGAATAAAGTATTTAATTGCTTTAAGAATTCCACACACAAAGAGTTCAATAGAAGCTTAATGAACTTATTGCTAGAGAAAGATGACATTGAAGACTTTTATGAATTTATCAAGGAAGAGTTCTTATTGATTTATAAGTTAAAAGAAAGAAAGGTTGAAGATGAGGTAATGAGAGGTGGTCAATACATCATAAATCAATTAATTTTCAAGATAAAAGATGCCGACAAATTCTTAGATATCATTAAATATTATTTTACAGAAGATATCACTATCCATATATCTAATGAACAAGAATTATTTAATAGAATTGCTGATAGAATAATATTTAATACACAAAATGATGAAACTTTTTTAATAAAGTTAATGTCGCAAATAACAAATGATATTAGGTTCCATACCCATGAAAAATTACTTAAAAAAATTATCACCGAGACTAATTCAAATAAGCAAGTAATTGAATTCTTGTTAAGTTCTTTTCCTGCTAGTAAAGTAAGATACTTTATATCAAGTATTGTGAATCAAGAGTCAATCGGTGTCATTTGTAAAAAATTGATAGAATTAAAAACAATAGATAAAGAAATTGAATACTGGCGTAATAATATTGGCAATTCAAGTCATAGAGATTTATCTGTAAAATTTGACAACTTAATGCAGAAAAACGGTATAGTTTTTAAAGAGCCTGTATTCACTCAAAAAAAGGCAGATAACCAAGTAGAAAAATACAAAAGAAATATTCAGGAGAACTTTGATTTACTTTTCGATAAGAAAAAGTTGAAATCAAAAATTAGATATCTTTTCACCAAGCATGGTAAAACAATTGATGGCAAAAAAATTAGAGATATAAGAAGGAAATGGTGGGATAAAAATGGACATTGGAATGTTATTGATGTTCAAATTGATGTTCTTGACCAGATTATTTTTTCAAGAAATAAATTATCTATAAGTTTTAAAGAAGTTTCAGAATTTTTAAAAGATGATTTTGTTCTATTTAAAAAAATGAAGCAAACTATTGAAAAGTATGATAGTTCAAATCGCGAATATGTAATATCTGAAAATCAAAAACAAATAATCACAGATTGGTGTATAACTCAAACTAAAGCTATTGATTTTAATAATGTTGCCAGAGCTTCAGGTCCTAACTCATTTTTTATTTTAAATGATTACAAGAGAATAGAAACAATTTTCTTTTTTCAAAATTTGTTCGATATAGAATTACCTCAAGCTTTTTTGTTAGAATGTATTAAGTTTTACGAGTTCACTAAATCACATGATTCAGATGAAGAGTATGCAAAACTGAAAAAACTCGTTAATGATGAAAACGAATTTAATTCAAAAATAATTTCTAATATAAAAGACGGTGGTTTAGTAGCTTTTTCAAAATATAAACATATAAAATATGCCGTTGAAAATAATTTGAAATCCGTCTTTAGTGAGGTAAGAACATATTTTAAAACAGAACATTCCCTATATAATCATAGAGAAATTTTGAAACAGTATATTATTATTACTGGTGATATCGATTTGCTTAAAGAATGTTCTAAAAAAATAGAAGAGCATATAACTTGGGATGCTATTAATATATTAGTTGATCTTAGAAAAGAAGCGGAATTTTGTATCCAAACAGCAAAGAAGTATCTAAAACTCAATGAAGATAGATATCGAGTTGACGCACTTCAAACTCTTTTTATACTTAATGATGAAAGTGCATTATTAGAATTAATCCAATTATTGAAGCAAGGTATTGTGCCGTCTTTTGGCTACATAAAATTTAATAATTTTAATAACGTAAATGACTTAAATCAACTTAAAATCCTTTTCGATTTAATTTACAAGCCTAAATTTGATGCTTTTGAATCTCATACTTATAGAAACTTTTTTAATTATTTAATTACAATATTTTCTGTGAAAGAATATTCTTTTGAAACAATTCAAGATATTTTAGTTCTGATAAAGAAAGATTTATCTCAAAAAGGAACAGATTTATTTTATATAAATAGGCTTATTGATGATTCTATTGATAATTACATAAACTCAAAATCCTCAATCTACGCATTAGATAAGGCTTTAAAAACAGTCGATGCTCTTGTGTAGATACACTATATGTCTTTTACTTTATCAGGGTGTTTAAATGTATCAAAGACCTTAAGAATTCTTATTTCTGATTCACTTTGAGCCTTGTAGATTAATTTATAGTGCCTTACTACAATTCTTCGATAAGGTTCTCCTAAAAATTCCTCAACTTGATACTGGTCTATAAATACAATTTCTTTACTGGCATTAAGGATGTCAGTTTTTGTATTTGTAGCTAATTGTAAAGATTTTGTTTTTTCTTTAACTCTCTCGAAGATATGCTTTAATTCTGTTCTGGCTTTTCTAGACCAAATAACACGGATTTCTTTTTTAGTCATTTTACCAGCCTGCAGATTCTTTTTCTAAATCTTCAACTGTAATATATTCACCCTTATCAATTTCAGCATCAGCCTCTTTGATTTGTCTTATATATTCTTTTTTGTTGAGAGGCTGTCCTTGTACGGTATATGCAACTATTTCATGGTCAGAGGTATTTTCTTTTTCTTTTTTTACAAACTCAAAAACATTTTGAAGAAAAGATACATTATCGGTATTTAACGATTGTATGATTTTGTCTCTAAGTTCTATTGCTCCCATAATAATTAAATACTTATTTTAACAAAGTTAGTAAAATTATAGCACATTTTTATTGGATATAAACTGCACATATTATTCCAAAAGTGATTTCGAGGGTAAAAGATTAGGTCTTTCGGGAACAATTATTTAGCTTTGATTTATTGTGGGATGTCTAAAACTACATATCGAAACGAGGTCAAATTTAAGGTTGGCATACTCAAAAAAAGAGGTAAAGCCCTCAAAAAAGGTGGGGTGGTATTATCCTTTTGGCTTACGCCATCGTGGTTACAATAATGTGGTTTCACCGAATGGGAATTCTGTAGCGTAACGGTGGGGCTTTACCGGAAAAGAACATCAAGATGAACTTGGTTTAGGTTGGATTGACATTACGGCTCGTAATTATGATGCAGCTCTAGTTCATATTCTGATAATTTTCTTTGGGGGCCCAAACGGATATTTAAAATGTTTGTTTTTATGTTAATAACATCGTTTACAAGTCTAAAAATAATACATTTTTTTTACATCTTTCTTTTAGTGTAAAATTTTAAATTTATACCCGTTTTAAATACTATTTTATGATTCATTTCTTTGGCAACACAAACAGTACGGTATTTACCGTGCAAACCACAGAAAATTTAACCACAGAAAACAAATCAAAACTAACATGGCTTTTCAATTGCCCGGAACTTGTTTCCAATACAACAGGTAAACCGTTGGCGTCAATTGACGCCTTTTTTATTGGCCCCAGAGTGGCAATGATTACGCCCTGGAGTACAAATGCCGTTGAAATTACTCAAAATATGGGTATTGACGGGATCATACGAATAGAAAAATTTGAAAATGCAGATGCAGATTTTGCTGATTTTGACTCCATGATTTTACAAAAATTTCAAGGCTTGGATCAGGATATATTTACTATTGATATGCAGCCGGATCCGATTTTGGAAATTGATACGATTGCAGCTTATAATGAGCAGGAAGGACTGGCTTTGAATGATGAAGAAATCGAATATTTAAACAACCTGTCAAAAAAGATGGGGCGTAAACTAACGGATTCCGAAGTTTTTGGTTTTTCTCAGGTAAATTCCGAACACTGCAGGCATAAAATATTTAATGGAATTTTCATTATTGATGGAGTAGAACAGCCTGTTTCTCTATTTAAAATGATCAAGGAAACATCAAAGCAAAATCCGAATGACATTATTTCGGCATACAAAGACAATGTAGCATTTATAAAAGGGCCAAAAATTAAACAGTTTGCCCCGAAAAGAGCCGATATTCCCGATTATTATGAAACAGAAACAATTGATGCTGTAATTTCTTTAAAAGCAGAAACCCATAATTTTCCTACCACTGTAGAGCCTTTTAATGGTGCAGCTACCGGTTCGGGAGGGGAAATCAGAGACAGGTTGGCCGGAGGAAAAGGTTCCATCCCCCTGGCAGGAACAGCCGTATATATGACTTCGTATACTCGCCTGGAAGAAAACAGGCCTTGGGAAAATATAGCGGAACGCAAATGGTTATACCAAACCCCGTCGGATATTCTGATCAAAGCATCCGACGGAGCGTCTGATTTTGGAAATAAGTTTGGACAACCTTTGATTACAGGCGCTGTACTCACTTTTGAACACGAAGAAAATGCCAGAAAATTAGGGTATGATAAGGTCATCATGCAAGCCGGAGGGATTGGATATGGAAAATTGCTTCAAGCTGTGAAAAGCACCCCGAAAAAGGGCGATCAAATAGTTGTCTTGGGTGGTGATAATTACAGGATTGGCATGGGGGGAGCAGCAGTATCATCGGCAGATACGGGAGCGTTTTCCTCCGGGATTGAACTAAATGCCGTCCAACGGTCTAATCCCGAAATGCAAAAACGAACTGCTAATGCGATTCGCGGAATGGTAGAAAGTAAAAATAATGTTATTGTTTCTATTCATGACCACGGTGCGGGCGGACACCTGAATTGTTTATCGGAATTGGTAGAAGATGTCGGGGGGAACATAAACCTGGACGCGTTGCCTGTTGGAGACCCGACATTGTCGGATAAAGAAATTATAGGGAATGAATCCCAGGAAAGAATGGGCTTGATTATTGCGGAAGAAGACATTGACACATTGCAGAGGATTGCAGAAAGAGAACGTTCACCTATGTATAAGGTAGGAACCATTACCGGGGATAAACGTTTTACCATTACGTCTGCAACCTCCCGAAACAAACCTATGGACCTGGACCTGGAAGACATGTTTGGTGCTTCTCCAAAAACCGTTATGAATGATGTTACCGTAAAAAGAACGTATACTCCCGTAACTTATGATACTTCTCTTTTAAGAGATTATGTTTCCCAAGTTTTGCAATTGGAATCAGTCGCTTGTAAGGATTGGCTGACAAATAAAGCAGACCGATGCGTAGGCGGAAAAGTTGCCAAACAACAGTGTGTGGGAGCCTTACAGGTTCCGCTAAACAATGTAGGGGTGATGGCACTGGATTATAACGGAAAAGAAGGTATTGCCACCGCTATCGGGCACTCCCCTATATCCGGGTTAATTGATCCGGTAGCAGGAAGCAGAAACTCAATTACGGAAGCCTTGACCAATATCATATGGGCACCTTTAAAAGATGGTTTGCAGTCCGTTTCCTTATCGGCAAACTGGATGTGGCCTTGTAAAAATAAAGGTGAAGATACGCGTTTGTATAAAGCAGTTGAGGCAGTTTCCGAATTTTCAATTGAACTGGGAATTAATGTTCCTACGGGAAAAGATTCACTGTCAATGAAGCAGAAATATCCGAATGAAGAAGTGATTTCACCGGGTACGGTAATTATTTCCGCAGCGGCTAATTGCAATGATATTTGCAACGTTGTAGAGCCTGTTTTTCAAACAAACGGGGGACCTGTTTATTATATCAACATTTCCCGGGATAGCTATAAGCTTGGCGGAAGCTCTTTTGCACAGGTAGTGAATAAAGTCGGGAGAGAAACACCTACCGTTAGAGATGCCGAATATGTAAAAAAGGTATTTAACACGGTTCAAAACTTACTAAAAGAAGGGCAAATTATTGCCGGGCATGATATCTCTTCCGGCGGATTGGTAACCACCGTATTAGAGCTGTGTTTTGCTGATAATGGTATTGGTGCTGCTCTTGATTTGAGTGCTTTAGGTGAAAAAGATACGGTTAAATTATTATTTGCTGAAAATGCCGGTGTTATCATTCAATCAAAAGACCTTGCTATAGAAAGCGTATTTCTTGAAAATAATATCGATTTTAAAACTATCGGATCCGTTACGGAAAGGGATACCGTATCAATCAAGAATAACGAAACAACCATTACGCTCTCCGTTCCGGAAATGAGGGATCTATGGTATAAAACCTCATACTTACTCGACCGAAAACAAACAGCAAACGACCTGGCAAAAAGTCGGTTTGACCATTATAAACACCAACCCTTAACCTATGTATTTCCCAAGTATTTTACAGGAAAGTTAGCAGATATACAGAAGTTATCGGATCGACAGGGATTAAAGCCTAAAGCAGCTGTCTTACGAGAAAAAGGAAGTAATTCCGAACGGGAAATGGCCAATGCTATGTACCTGGCCGGATTTGATGTAAAAGATGTACATATGACTGACCTAATATCGGGCAGGGAAACCTTGGAAGATATTCAATTTATAGGAGCAGTCGGCGGCTTTTCTAACTCGGATGTACTCGGGTCTGCCAAAGGATGGGCCGGCGCTGTTACATATAACGAAAAAGCAAATACGGCACTTAGAAAATTTTTTGAAAGAGAAGATACGCTTTCCATAGGTATTTGTAACGGGTGCCAGTTATGGATGGAATTAGGCCTGATCAATCCGGAGCATGAAAAACACGGAAAGCTGACTTACAACGATTCCGGGAAACACGAAAGTGCTTTTATCTCGGTTAAAGTGCAAAAAAACAATTCTGTAATGTTATCCGGCTTGGCCGGCACCACATTGGGAGTTTGGATTTCTCATGGCGAAGGAAAGTTTAGTTTGCCTTATCGTGAGGACGACTATCACATTGTAGCCAAATATGGCTATGAAGAGTATCCCCACAATCCAAATGGTTCTGATTTTAATACTGCCATGTTATGTGATGCATCCGGGAGGCATTTGGTCACCATGCCTCATATAGAACGCTCCATATTTCAATGGAATTGGGCAAATTATCCGAAAGGGAGAAAAGATGAAGTATCTCCGTGGTTAGAAGCTTTCGTAAATGCCAGGATCTGGATTGAGCGTAAAAATTCTGGAGTAACTGTCACAAATAAAAAAGGAATGGGTCTTTAACTCATAACAAAACAGATAAAACCATGAAGAATACAATTACTTTAACTATCCTTTTCATTACTTCGTTTACAGTCGCTCAAAAAACAGTGGAGGCTACGGATATTATAAAAGATATTAAAAACGGAAAAGACATTTCTTACCATGATGCTATCGTCACAGGCGATTTAGATTTCACTTATATGGAAGATAAATTGGCAGATCTGCCTCAAAAAAAGAAAAAAAAATGGTGGAAAAACAAAGGAGGCAATACTGTTAAAAACCTGATCGAGTCTAAAATTTCTTTTGCAAACTGTACATTCAAGGATAATGTTTTAGCCTATGTTCCGGATTCTGAAAATAGTGGCTACACATTTGTGGCCAGCTTTGATAATGACGCCATTTTTAAAGGATGTACGTTTGAAAGAAAAGCAATGTTTAAATATTCCAAATTTAATGGCAATGCTTCCTTTGAAGGGACTACATTTGGAGATGACTCAACCTTTAAGTATTCGCAATTTGATAATAACGTAAGTTTTGCCAATGCCGTATTTAAAGAAACAGCTACCTTTAAATACACAAAATTTAGAGATGGTGTTTCTTTTAACCAAACTGATTTTCAGGAAGATTTAAATATCAAATATACCAAAGTGACCGGAAATTTTGATATCAAAGGAATGAAGGTTGCCTATGAAATCAATTCAAAATACACTAAAATAAACGGAAGAGGATTTAACAAGTATTTATTGGAGAATAGGTAATCTCATACATTTTCAGGTAAATTGATGTAAAAATTCTCAAGAGTTTTATAAACTAACTCGAATTATGCATTAGAAAATCTATTACAGCTTGAAATCGTTTCAAAATATATCGCTTCACTGCCATTTTTGAAATGAACCGTAGCGGTGCTACTCTACATTCCGGAAAACCCTATATTTTATCACGATTTCAACCTTCATTACGAAGTTCTAATATCATCCGGGTTAAAAAAAGCAGCATAATTCTAGCACCAAATAACGGGCGGTTGTGAGTTATTTTGCTTTTTTGTATTTTGCTGGTTAGTAATACAGTTTGAAAGTTGTAAAGTTTCAAGTTAAAAGTTTTTCAACTGTTTTAAAACACTGAAAGAATGGTAATATTCTTTGAGAAAACAAAATTTAAAATACGGTAACAAGTCAAAAATATGTCAATAAAAATTACACGATTATTTGATTTTCCATATTATGCGGAAAAAAAATTCAATCTGGAAAAAGCGTTTGTAACAAAGTATAATGGAATGTGGAAAGCTACTTCTTCTAAAGAATATATTGCTCAAGCGAATGCTATTAGCCGTGGTTTGCTGAGATTGGGAGTGAAACCCAACGATAAAATTGCCGTAATTTCTACAAATAACAGGACAGAATGGAACATTGTAGATATAGGAATACTGCAAGTTGGAGCTCAGAATGTACCTATTTATCCCACCATTTCGAAAGAAGATTATGCGTATATTTTAAATCATTCGGAGGCTATCTATTGCTTTGTTTCGGACGAAACCATTCTGGAAAAGTTAAATCAAATTAAAGCAAGTACTCAGCTAAAAGATGTTTTTACATTTGATGAAATAGCAGGAGAAAAAAGCTGGACAACGGTTTTAAAATTAGGAGAAGACAATGCTAATAAATCCGAATTAGAGGAAAGAAAAGCTTCCATCTCACCGGAAAGTTTGGCCACTTTGATATATACATCCGGAACTACCGGTAAACCTAAAGGGGTAATGCTTTCACATGATAATATTGTTTCTAATGTACTGGCAAGTGATAAAAGAGTACCTCTAAAAAAGGGAGATACGGTCTCATTGAGTTTTTTACCTGTTTGCCATATTTTTGAAAGAATGATATTGTATTTATATCAATACTGCGGCATTAGTATTTATTTTGCCGAGTCCATAGAGGCAATGAGCGATAATTTAAAAGAGGTGAAACCTCATGTAATGACTGCAGTTCCAAGATTGTATGAAAAAGTATTTAATAAAATTTATAGTCGCGGAGAAGCACTTTCCGGTAGTAAGCAAAAACTATTTTATTGGGCTATAAAATTAGCTCTGAAATATGAACCTTATGGTGCTAACGGTTGGTGGTATGAAAAAAAATTAAGGATAGCAAGAAAGTTAATTTTTTCAAAAATAAAAGAAGGCCTGGGAGGTAGATTAGATCTGATGGTTTCCGGAAGCGCTGCACTGCAACCGAGGTTAACTCGTTTTTTTGCCGCTGCCGGTATGCCTATCATGGAAGGGTACGGTTTAACTGAAACATCGCCTGTTATATCCGTCAATGACAGAAGAAATGGCGGTTTTAGAATTGGTACTGTAGGCAGGGTGATTGACAATGTGGAAGTTAAGATTGCGGCAGATGGAGAAATTCTCGTAAAAGGGCCCAATGTAATGCAAGGCTATTATAAAGATCCCAAAAAAACAAAAGAAGTAATGACTGATGCGTATTTTCATACGGGAGATATAGGGCAGATTTGTAAGGACAGATTTTTAAAAATTACGGATCGTAAAAAGGAAATATTCAAAACATCAGGAGGGAAATACATAGCCCCTGCCCTATTGGAAGCAGAGTTAAAACAATCTCGTTTTATAGAACAAGCTATGGTTGTCGGTGAAAATGAGAAAATGCCTGCTGCACTCATACAACCTAACTTTATTTTTATTAAAGATTGGATTGAAAGAAAAGGCTTCACCATAGGTACCTCTCATAAAGAAATTGCTCATTCGGACAAGGTCAAAGAACGGATTCAGAAAGAAATAGATATTTGTAGTACAAAATGCGGAAAATGGGAACAAATCAAAAAATTTGAATTGACACCGGATGAATGGTCTATCGATGGTGGTCATTTGACCCCTACCATGAAAATGAAACGCAAGATTATCAAAGAAATTTACTGCGATTTATACGAGAGAATCTATAGAGAATAATGTTGTAAAAAGTATTTGATATTAAAAAATTAAAAGATTATGGGGGTACTCAAAAATTTCAAGTTTGTAAAGGCAGAACCTTTGACACCTTATAAAGTAGCAATTTTTAGTGGTATAAAAAATTCAGACCTCACAGGTTGTTGAATCCAGCGTGTTTTGATTTTATAATTTATTAAATACATTAATAATCAGTGATTTACGTTAAAAACGAGCTGAAATAACATCATAAAAAACCATATAAAATCATAATTTGTTTTAGGTATGTTTTAGGTAAAATCATTGATGTTTTGTATCTTTGTTGAAAGCATTAAACGTTATGGCATCAATAAAGATAATACTTTGGAAGCACGATAAAAAGAAAGATGGCACTTTTCCTATTGCTCTCAGAATTACCCAAAATAGAAAAACTCGCTACATTTTTACGGGAAAATATCTTTTTGAAAAAGATTGGGATGCTTCGGCAAGTAAAGTAAGGAAATCATATCCTAATTCTACACGGCTCAATAATTTTCTTCTAACCAAGTTAAAAGAAGCCAATAAAACATTGCTGGACTTAGAAACAGAGGATAAAACGATTTCATCTAAACAAGTTAAAAAGGAAATCACGAATCCATTAAGCAATAAGAGTTTTAAAGAAATGTCTCAAATTTATCTTAAAGAATTAGAAGACAATAAAAAACTCACCCGTTTTTCCTCAGACAGAGCCAGAGTGAACCACTTTATTGAATTTGCTAAATCCGATAACATAAATTTTCGCGAAATTGACGAAGCATTTTTAAGAAAGTATATGACATTTCTTAAAACTAAAAAGAACAATTCACAGCGTTCAGTTATTAATGCGCTAATTGTTATTCGTACCATTTATAACAGAGCTATCAAAATGGGGATTATTGACCGCAAGTATTACCCGTTTGGAGCAGATAAAATCCGTATCAAATTTCCCGAAACAGAAAAGGTTGGATTATCAGTTGAAGAAATGCAGTCTTTAGAATCATTGGAGAATCTAACATCGCAAGAAGAACACGCTCGCAATGTCTGGTTATTTAGTTTCTTTTTGGCAGGGATGCGTGTCGCAGACGTATTGCAAATACGTTGGAGCGATATATATGACGGACGACTACATTATCGAATGAATAAAAATGAAAAGTTATTATCACTTAAATTACCCGAAAAAATTTACCCTATACTCAAAGCCTATGAATCAGAAAAAGAAAAGGTAGATGATTTTATTTTCCCAGAAATGAAGAAAGCCAACCTTAAAAATCCAAATGACGTTTTGGCAAAAAAGAAAACAGCTAATAAGAAGTTTAATCTTTATTTAGAAAGTGTCAGAAAAAAAGCCAAGATTGATAAAAAACTGACGATGCACATTGCACGTCATACTTTTGGCAATATTTCTGGTGATAAAATTCCAATTCAGACATTGCAAAGATTATATCGTCATTCTTCAATTACTACCACAATTCAATATCAGTCGAATTTTATTCACAAGGATTTTGATGAGGCATTAGATAGTGTAGTGAATTATTGAAAGTGGCTTATTGAAATAGGATAACTCTATCGAGTTATCTCCAGTTCAACAAGTGAAATATCATAATTATTTATATAAATGAGCCGATTAAATTTGAGCGATATTTAATATAAATATAGCCCAAATGACACACGTTTTATGGAATTGGTTACTGAAAAATTGGCCTCAATTCACGTATGATAAGGAAAGTCTTATCGAATTAGGGAAACTATTTATTGAAAATAGCGGTACGGTTGTCGGTGGATTAAAACACGTTAACAATGATTCTAAAAATGATTTATTAGTAGAAATATTTAGTAACGAAGCAATCAGGACTTCAGAAATTGAGGGCGAATTTATAAACAGAGACAGTGTTCAATCATCTATTAAAAGAAATTTAGGATTACAAGTAGAAAAACGAAAAGTATCGCCTGCTGAATTTGACATCGCCGAAATGATGGTGGATTTGTATGTAAATTATTATAAACCACTATCTCACGAGCAACTTTTTGAATGGCATAAATGATTACTAATGGTAGACGTGATTTAACAGACATCGGAGCATATAGAACGCACACAGAACCAATGCAAGTGGTATCTGGTAGGTTAGATAGACCAATCGTACATTTTGAAGCATCGTCATCAAATGAAATTCCACGAGAAATGAAGTCTTCAAAAACAAGGAAGCCTTCAACTGGAGGAATGACAAGTTATTGCCCAAAAATTTCTAAAAAATTATCTTTTTCACTAAAAGGTTCTATGTGAACTCCAAACTTTTTTGCGTGAATTTTTAATGAATTATCAGTTTCTTTTATATGTTTCCTTTGCCTACCTATGTATTTATCTAGTGAAATGAATTTTTTTCCTTTAGGGAGAATCATTATTTTACTTGTAGGAACTTTTAATTGTTGTTCAGGGTACTTTATTTTTTTAAAAACCATTTTAAAAAACCCATCTCTTGTTTTAGCTTCCAATATAATTCCAGGCAACCCTTGAAGCTTCCATGGTCCATAAGGCAAAGGTATTTCTTCAGTATACCAACAAATATATTCTCTACCTCTAAATTTAGTCACAGCTTTTTTGCAAAGAAATTTTCCTATTTTTTTTGTAGCACTTTCAAATTTCCACTTAAAATCAGGAATCTTCTCTTTTGCATATATCACTCTTGATATCAACGAAAAAGCATTTGAAAAATAAATACTATCCTTGGATTTATCTAAATAAACTTGTAAACCCTTTTTTCGTGTTTTGGAAATATCATCAAAATCGGCTATTTCAACAAGGGTTTCTTCACTACCTGAATCAATTTTTTGATTTGATAACCCTAAAGAATCCTTATATGTCACAAAATGGGATTTGTTCTGATTAAATACCAAATAAGAATTATAACTAACTCCATAATGATTATCTATATGGTCGTAATAAATAATTCCTGTTTTAATGTCTTGCGAATAAGCAGAAGCATGAAGAACAATTATCAGCACCAATAAAGTAAATATTCTCATAATAAAATTTTTCCTAAATTTAAAATATATATTTTACACTGGCAAATGTATAAAATGGTACAAGAGGTATTGTAGTTACCGATGAAAAAAAAGTGTCTCTATATTGAATTGAAAACTCATCTTCATTAATCAAATTATTTATTTTCAAACTGTAAGAAAAATTCTTGTTTTCAGGCTCATAACCTAAAGACATATTGATTATATTGTACACATCATTATTAATACTATAGACTCCACCATTAAGAACAAATGCAAATTCACTACCAAAATTCCAATCTAAATCAAATTCTATTTTTTTTGTACTAAATGAAGATTTGTTATTGTTAAACTTTTGAACATTGTTATTATACTCAAATCTAAGATTGAAGTTTAAAGGAGAAGAAAAGTAAGAACTCATTTCAATATTATAAATACCATCATATAGTTTGCTTATCTCTGCACCTTGATTATTTATTGGTATAGACAAAAAAGATTGCTTAGTCTCCAACTTAAGACCAATTGAATTAATTAAAAATATTAGTTGATTTCTAAAACTATACTCTTCTCCATTTCGTTTTACAAGAAAAGTATTGTTAAAATTGATGTTATCTTCAATAGAAAAATTATTTAGTAATGATGAGTTTGACTTCTTGTACATAAAAGAAAACTCATTATTATAGGTGCTTTTTTTATTTCTATTATTTAATTTAATCTTGAATTGTTCATAATCAATCGGGGCAAAAGTCACACCTCCCCTTTTAAACGTATTATTGTTTATTAAATAGAAATTTTCTAAGAAATTTTGATTTGAAGGAATAGCTTGTTTATTTAAAAATGAAATATCTAAACTTCCCCAATAATTAACATTAAGAGATGCAAAATAATTTACTAAAATCCTTTTTTCTTTATTTAATTTAAAAAAAGATGTAGTAATATTAGTTTTGAATTTCATCTTTTTTGATAATTTATAAATTAGCGTTGGTCTAAAAATAAATTCATTCCTTTTAAAAAAGATATTATTTTCATATTGAGAATCTTCGGGAAATAAAAAAATATTATACTTTTCTTGATTATTCTTTATGTTAAACAATATATTACTTTTTAAATTTCTTGATATTAAGTATGAAAAATCTGTTTTCAAGTTAAAATATTTCAAATCCTTGTTTACTGTCTGAGTTATTTTTCCATTATTGGATTGAAGCAATGAATTTAAGTTCTCAGAAATAATTGAAGTATTTTCTTTTAAATTAGATAAACCAAAATCCAATTCATTATTTAAAATAACTCCATTTTTAAAGCGATATGTATATTGGAAATTATCATATATTGCCATCTCTTTAGTAATGTTGTCATCAAATATATCGCTAGTATTGAATAAAGAATAAGAGTTAAACTGATTTTCCTTTATTTTATAATTGAGTTTATTCACAAAGTAACTATTTTCTAACCCTTTATGTTTTAATTCTATCTCTCCTAAAAAAAGAGTGTTTTTATCATTTACTCTATTTGACTCTAAAAAAGAATCATTTTGAAAAAAGAAATCAGTATTATTAACTGATTGTTGCATGAGATCATCTATTCCAATAAAACTTGTACTTCTTAATACTAGATTATTAATTTTTTTATTTATTAGAAAAGTATTTCCTTTTGCATTATTAAAATTAACCACTTCTTTAGGGAGTTGAACATTGTTTTTTCTAAAGGAATAAATTGGAGAATTTTCTTCATCACCATTCCCAAAAAAAACTGGGATAGCTTCTTCTCCTAGAGAAGATATTTTTAAAGCATTCAGAAATTTTACTTTCTTTTTTAACAATCCAACATTACTAGTAGCTTTAATTTCCTCTTCCCCTAGACCATCTCCATACCCTAATGAAACATTTCCAAACCATATATTTTTAAATTTTTGCTTAATTTTTAAATTCAAGGCAATTTTTTCTGATTTACGACTTCTTTTAAAAACAGTATTTTCTTCAAAATTATTTAGCACCTGAATATCATCTAAAACTTCTGATCGTAAATTCTTAGAAATAAAAGTATACTGTTTATCTGCTAAGTCATCTCCATCTATTAATATCTTTTCAATTTCTTTATTCCAGTATTTAATACGCCCATCTTTATCTATACTAATTCCTGGAATTTTCTTAAGTGATTTTTCAATACTCTCATTTTTTTTTATTTGATACTTTTTTATATTCAAATTCAAAGTATCTCTATTTATCTTATTAGAGCTAATGACAACTTCATCTAGCTGCTCAATTTTAGGTTTAAGAATGAATACAGTCGATTTATTGAATAACACATTTTTCTCTTTTTCCTCAAAAAAAAGTGAAGATATTTTAAAAAAAATAGGAGAAGTAAAATTCTCAATATTAAAAAAAACTTCTCCATCAATATTTGTATATTGATAAGCAATAGTTTTTTTTTCTTTATCTAATAAGTAGACTAAAATATTTGATAATGGCTTATTTTGTTGGTCATAAACAATAGCTTTCAACCTAATTTCTTGACCAAATAAATGATTGGAAAAACAAAAAACAACAAAAAACAAAAAAACAGTAGGGTATTTCATAATTTTTTAGTAAAAATGTATAATTATTAATCATAAAACAAATATATTATGAAAAAAATCATTTATTTATTGGTATTCATGTTTTCTGTTTCTTTAAGTGCAAATGAGATTAAAGAAATAGAGAAGAAGAAAGGAGCTGAACTTCAAATTGTGAAGATTGAAAAAGTTAAAGATGTCTTAAAAAATGGGAAAGTGTTTTTTACAAGATATAGAGGTAAATGTTTAGATGGTCACACTTTTTATTTTACTGCTTATACAAGAGAAGTAGCTCAAGAGGTTGTTAATACTTATTGTGCTTTTAGAAGAAGTATTGGTGGAGAAGGTGGAGATAATGTAAACGAAAATTAATTATAATAGAAAATAACATACCATGAAAAAAATCATTTATTTATTAGTGTTTATGTTCTCTATTTCTTTGAGTGCAGCTAATTCTATTGATGTAAAAGAAGAAGTAGATAATAATAAAGATGTAAAAATTATTAAAGTTGACAAAAAACTTTCTAAAGATGGAACAGTTTTATTTGTTAATTATACTGGAGTTTGTAGAGACGGACATAGGTTTAACTTTTCCGCTCCAGATAGAGATACTGCGCAAGAATTTGTAAATTCTTACTGCCAATTCAGAAGAGATTATCAGATTAGGGATGCTGAAAATTAAAACCCTAAACTTGATTAAAAAATCGGATAAAGATTAGTTTTTATCCGATTTTTTTTGCTTCATTTTTTCTATAAGCGCATAATACTTTTTAAATTCCGTAGTTCTATTAACAACTTTCTGGTCGAGATTATTCTGTTCTATAATTGTTTCTATTTCTACATTAGAATTAGAGGAAATTGAATCCTCATTTGAACAAGAATTGAGTAATACACTAACTAGTGTTAAAATAAATACTTTTGTTTTCATGACATTATAAATTTAATATTAATAAATTTTCAGCAATAATTATTCCAAACCTTGTTAATCATAGTGAAAATATAAAAAAACACCTTCCTTTCCAAAAAAAATTAGATTATTAGCTTGACTAAACCAATATTCCGTGTGTAATATGGTTTTTTTACTTACTAACTGGTGTTACGCAGTAAAATTTCAAAAAACGAATATTGATGTTAATAACTTCATAAGTTAATGATTTTCAGCGAGACAATATTCTAGAAACAAAATTTCCAGACACAGAAAAACTACTCGGAATAGTTAATTTTAATTACACCAAAAACTTACTTTCAAACTATATTGAAAGTATTTATCAAAAAAACAAGCAACTAGCTACTGGTTAAAGAACTCTTTATATTCACGGAGAATTACAAAGTCAATCCAATCCTATATTATTTTTGGTTATGGCGACGATAATTCTGAAAAGTATAAGCAAATATAATATGTCTCGTATTTTTACTGACAATGAATTAATGCGTTCAAAAGTAGTAGACCTTGGCAATACCAGAATAATCCCCCAACCAGAAATTGAACTTAAAAATTTGGATGATAGTGCTTAATTTTTAGTAATATCTCTATTCTCACGTATAGAAGTTAACCTATTTTTAAAATTATTGATGTTTAAAGACTGTGAAGCAACATCAAAAATCCCTAGCTCAATCAAATTTTCTTGTGCAGTTTTCCCATTTTTAAGATTAAGCATTGATAAATCTTTTTTGAGTTGTTTGATACTTTCTTGCGAAAGAATTTTAGAATCACTATAGCCAAGTGAGTTCAAAATTAAACTTCCCATTTTGCGATTTTCAACAGTTGGTACAGCGTTATCTTCAAGATTTGGACGAAACAAAAATTTGGCGAAATTTTGTTCTTTGAGTATAGCAAACGGAAAGGCTAAATTGATAGTTCGTATATTTTTCTTATCGCTAAAAAGCCAACGATTGCTCGGTAACTTGATTGAAAAATCACTACTCATAATTTTTATGCTTCGACTGCCATCGGGATCCATTTTTGCAGAAAATCCCTCACGCAACACAAAGGCGGTTTCTTTTGGTTTCCCTTTTTCTAAACGGTTAATTTCATCTTTGGTGTTTTCCAGTTGCTCTTTTTTCTGCTCAATTTTTTCTTCAAGTTCTTGCCGTTTTGGACTATCAAGAGGCAGTGAATCTAATTCAGTCTTTAAACTTTCAATTTCTGAATCCAACCATTCTTGCTCACGAGATTTATTGTCAATTTCCCGTTCAATAGCTTTGGTGTGTTCCTTGACCTGTTTTAGCTGAAAATCCATTCCGTCCACACTATCAATATGCGCACCGCCAAATTCTCGAGAAATTTCCAGTTTAGTTGCTTGTGAAATTTCCTTGCTTTGTGAGATTTCTGCTAATGAAGTGCTAAACGATGTTTCGTCACTAAAATCAGCTTTGGAAATAATACGCTTAATTGCTTTGCGTTCCTGTGGTGGTTTGGTTTCAGCGAACCGATGCAACTTGAGAAAATCTCGCCAGTTTTCCACCCATTTAGAAACAGCATTGTTATTCTCAAATTTTGTAATTAAAAGATGTAGAATTTCCGTTTGAGATTTGCCTTGTCGGATTGATTCCGTATAATTTTTAACTTGGTCAGCGATAGAAAGTTCTCTATTTATTTCAATATCTTCTCTCTTACTATATTTTTCTTCTGCTTCATTTGTTGAAATATCTAAAAGTGATAGTTCATTTGATAAGTCAAAATCTGCCTTTTCGTGTTCTCTGCTTTCAAATTTTTCGCGCGATTTTCGTTTACTTTTTTCCTGTTTTGCTCTATCATTAAGTTGCTCCAAACTCAATGATTTGCGATTACGCAAAGCGTAATCGGCAGATACCAAAGTATCTGCCGATTCTAACATAGCCGAAGAATTTTCCAAATTATTCCGCATCCCTTTATTATATCACAGACTCAGCGATTTTTCAATTATCTGATTTCGGTGCTAAATCTTTGAAATATTCCCATTGTTCGCAAGATTTTTTATGTCCAAAATAACGTGTTTTGAAAAAAGTATAAGCAGCTACAAATCTTGCTCTTTGCTCTTTAGTAATCCCTAGCTTTTCAAATTCTTCTTTGACTTTGAATGGGTCTAAATGTCTTGTTTCATTACTTGTTAAGTCTTGAAAGTATTTGTGATTAAAAATAGCTTTTTCATCGCCTGTGAGTTTCTCTGGAAATTCAATGATATTGCTACCTTTTGAATAATCCACAGCTTTCAAATTTTCTTTTTTGGTTTGTTGTGTTTTACTTACATTTTTCTGGGCGCAACTTTGCAACGAGAATAAAAATGTAGCTAGAAATAAGATTAATAATTTGGTTTTTGTTTGGCGGTTTTCGATAATTAATTTCATAATTATTCCTGTTTATCGTTTTGTAGGTTCTCCAAAACATTAGTAAATAAAAAAGGAGTGAACCTCCACTAAATCCGGTTAACCGAGGTACCGCCAAAGCACCCAACAGGACTGAACTAGTTTCGGAACACACCCAAGCGGTATGCTCACTAATTCATTTCTTCCTGTTTTTTGAAAATTTTGGCGGTTTTCGGTTAAAGAGATGATAGCTACGCTATATTATGTATGTCGATGATTTTATGTTATAATAGGCACATAGTTTTTGTGTTGAAATACAAAGTTAGGAATTATTTAATAGAAAGTTTGACAGCAATTTTCCTAGCCTTTATAATTAACCCGACAATCGTTAGAAAACGAATAAATTTTCTGCAAGAAAACGCATTGTTCCATTCTGGAAGCGAGTTAATCCATTTTAAAAATCTGTGGACTTGCTCATAACCCGAAGGTCGCAGGTTCGAATCCTGCCTCCGCAACCAGAATGGGACTATCACGGTCACAAAGTATCATTTGTATAAGGAATTTATTCATCTAACGACTGTCAGATTTTACCCGATAGTCACAATGAACACTATTCTCCAACGGCATCAAGAGTTCTGTCAGTATCAAGTTGTTTTTAAAAATAACACTCCAAGAACGATTAAATGGTTTAAGGAAGTCATTAATTATTTTGTGAAGCAAACAGAAGTTTATAACATCGAAGATGTTACCCAAAACGTGATTGAAAATTGGCTTATTCACGGAAAATGTGAAAAGAATTGGTCAACTAAAACTATCCGTACCCGTTTAGGTAATGTGCGCTTGTTTTTTAAATGGTGTGTAGCACGAGGGTATTTACAAAAGAATCCTGCTGATAATATTCCTGTGCCAAAATTAGAATCTAAAATCCCAAAGCATTTAACCAAAGAACAATCTACACTTATTTTGGATTGGGCAAAATGCTACCCTTATCATCACTACTACGAAAAACCACGAGCTGTGGCTATTCTTGCCGTTTTTCTGTTTACAGGAATTAGATTGCAGGAATTACTCAATCTAAAAATTGACGATGTAAATACTAAAGAGAACGTTTTATTTGTTCGAGCAGGGAAAGGCAAGAAAGACCGTATGATTCCAATAAATGCTCAATTAAAAAAGTACTTAGAAAAATATCTATCTGTACGTTCTAAAATCAACAATAGAAGTGTATATTTTTTTGTTTCTCTTATTTGCACAGCACAAATGAGTGCAGAAGTTATCCCTCGTTTACTTAGGAAAATTGGTAAAAAAGCAGGCATCCATATTCACGCTCATTTGCTCCGTCATACCTTTGCCGTTTTAATGCTAGAAGCTGGTTGTAATCTCTTTAGTGTTTCTCGATTATTAGGACATAGTGATATTAAAACAACGACTATCTATTTATCTGCTACCGTTTCACATTTACAAGACCAGATAAGTAAACACCCTTTGGAATAATTATCCAAAATTGATTTTTTGAAAACTTTCCTTCAAATTGTTATCACTCACATACACGTAAATCTGTGTCGTTTCTATACTTGAATGTCCCATTATTCTTTGTAATTTAAAAGGATTGAGATTACCCTCAATAGATAATTTACCGAAAGTATGCCTTAGCTGATGTGGAGAGAAATGAAACTTAGTTTTACTTCGAATTTTTTTGATGATTCTATATAGGTTATTTTCCGTAAGTGGTTTATCTGAACGAATACTGGAAAAGAAATATTCTGTCGGTATTTTCTTTACATCCTGATAAGCTTTGAGATATAGCATTAAATCTGGATGAATAGGTATTATCCTGTCTTTACTCCCCTTTCCTTCATAGATGATAATTTCTGAGGCTTCAAAATTTATAGAAGTAGTTTTTAATTTCAAAAGCTCATTCAACCTAACTCCAGTATATAAAAAGGTGCGAATAATGGCTTTATTTCTTTTGGCTTCTAAGTCATTAAACCAAGAATAACAATCTAAATGCAGTAATAGGCTTTCTATTTGCCCTTTATCTAAGCATCGGGGAATACGTTTAGGGAGTTTTGGTTTTTCAATCTTTTCAGCAGGATTTGAAGATATAAACTGTTCCCGAACACAGAAATCAAAAAAGGTTTTTAGAGGTCAGTAGATAATTTCATAACTTGTATGTCAATAAAAATAGGGATTTTATGGAAATTTTCAAGGGTCAAAACCTTTTAGAGTTCGCTGAACGCTTTAAAACAGATGTAGATTGCAAAGCATATCTAGGTCAAATCAAGTGGAAAGAGGGTTATGTATGTCGTAAATGTGGTAATACCAGTTACCAAGTACGTAAGAACTTTTCAAGAACATGCAATAAATGTGGTGATACAGAAAGCCCAACGGCTAACACCATTTTTCACAGAGTGCGATTTGGTGTACGAAAAGCCTTTTTTATCTGTTTTGAAATGGCAACTACCACCAAGAGTTTATCAGCTACACAAATGGGTGTACGCTATGGTATTACAGAAAAGACAGCACGATTGTTTATGCTTAAAGTAAGAGAAGCTATGGCTTCTAGTGAAAATAACCCTATGGATGGTCATGTACAGGTTGATGAATTTGTGTTGGGTGGTTATGAGCAAAACAAGATAGGTCGTAGTTATGATGCTAAGAAAAAGAAGGCTATTACTGCTGTTGAGTTCACAGACCAGGGCAAAGTAAAGCGTATGTATGCTTTAAACATCAAAGATTTTTCTGCACAATCGTTGCAATATATGTTCATTAAGCATATTGATAGAAAGGCTCAAGTAATCACTCACAAATGGAAAGGCTACAGGCCTATTGCAAAAGCCTATAACATTACCCAGATTGATAGCGACAAAGGATTAAACTTTAAAGCCTTACATACGATGATTCATCAAATAAAATCATGGATTAGGACAACTTATTCTTGGGTAAGTGAGTTTAATCTAAACCGATACTTTAATGAGTTTTGTTTTAGAATTAATCGCTCGCAAAACAAAAACACAATATTCAATAACTTAATAACTAAAATGGTCATGAGTGATAAAATTTATCAAAGTGAAATTATATGTAACTAACTACTGACCTCTAAAGGTTTTTATATACTGTCGATAATTTCTAAACGTTTTGTTTGTCCACATACGCTCTAGTTTTCTTTGATACATAAATTCACGGATTTTGGCTGTTGTTATGGTGGTTACAGATGGATTTGAAAGTTCTTTAGATAATGCTGAAACTATGGCTAAAATTTCACGAATTGTTTTAGGTCTCATTCCTTTTTCGTGCAATGCAAAACGTTTAAATTGTGGAAGAATAAGGGGGATTTTCATAAAAATGGGATTAAAATATACTAAGCAAATGAAATTCAAAACCTTACTTTATTCTTTTTTTATAAGACTTTTATATGCTTCGTCTGCATTGTGCTTTACATCGTAATGCTTCAAGTACAGTTTTTGAAAGGCGGTAATATCTTTTGATTTCCATTTTTTCATTAAAGAGGGTTAGTAAATAAAATATGGAAGTACGTTATACCATACTCAATAGGAATGTGCATAACTCCAATGTGGAAAACTTTTGCCTAAGTCTACCATTGCTTCCAAAAGTTTTTTGAGCAATCGAAATTCCAAGGATTTTTGAAAAATCTGTGTTAGAAATCTTCACAGCAAAAAAGAGTTTTTCTCCTCTGAGAAGTCTTTTTTTCTATTTTCTAACCCCTTTTTCTTATGAAAAACCTCAATGTTATCAAGATCAATCGCCGATTGGTCAGCTCAGTTCCTGATTTTGACATCCACAAAGGAGCAATCTTAAATCTCGAAGAATTGCGTCACAATTCGCTTTTGGTCAAATTTCTTTGTGATGAGCATTCTAAAGATGCCTACTGTATTATTGGTCATATTGGTGAATTATATCGCATCCGTGCAAAAATTCTCTTTTTGGAGCAATACGGAAATATGACTTATCGAGAGTATTTACGAGTCAAGACAGATGATAAATTACAGTAATCGAAAAAGGATTCCACTTTTCTATTTATTAATCCTTTTTTTAATGCAGATTACCAATGAAGATAATATACAACTTATGGCACGTTATCCCAATAACTATTTTGACCTTGCCATTGTTGACCCACCGTACGCAATAAACATCAATATGAATATGGGGCGTAAAAAGTCCAGCACTTCTATACCTCACACCAAAAAAGATTGGGACAACAAACCGCCAGATTCAGCTTATTTTGACGAATTGTTTCGAGTTTCTAAACATCAAATTATTTGGGGTGGAAATTATTTTAAACTACCCATCACAAAATCGTGGATTTTCTGGGATAAATTCATTTCTAAAGGCGTGAATTATGCAGATGGAGAACTGGCGTGGACATCGTTTAATCACACGCTAAAAAAAATATCAATTGCTTATAGCGGATTTATTGGAGCGGATAAAACAAGAATCCATCCTACTCAAAAGCCCGTCCGCTTGTATGAATGGTTATTACTCAATTATGCCAAACCAAACGATAAAGTTTTAGACACGCATTTAGGAGGTGGCAGTATTGCTATTGCCTGCCATAATCTTGGGTTTGATTTAACGGCTTGCGAGATTGATAGCGACTATTATCCAATGACTATAGAACGGCTTAAAAAGCATCAAGAGCAATTACAATTTTTAGTCTAAAAACGCCCTTTTTCTTATTACCAAAGCGAACAAATAACATTTCTAAATTGTTACGTTATTCCCTTTTATTTTTTTACAACAATACCAAAATGAACGCACCTAAAAAACCATCACCAAATTATCTTCACAAACCCTTTGAGCCTACTAAAGAAGAATTACAAGTAGAGTTTAGAGCCAGAGTGCTAGAACAGATCCCGCTTGCAGAAATCAAACTGCAGTATAACAAAGAGGTAATGCCTAAAAATCGCCTAAAAATACTGGACAGCCGACAAGCATCAGAAGTCCTCAGAGCATTTTGGGATAATGGTTCTCTGGAATTACAAGAGCAGTTTAAAATCCTGTATCTTAATAATTACAATCAAGTCATTAGCTTATACCCACATAGTCAAGGTGGTATTACGGGAACAATCGTAGATATTCGATTAATATTAATGGGTGCATTACAATCTGGAGCAGTAGCGATGATTGCCTGCCATAACCATCCGAGTTCCAATCCCAATCCATCACAAACTGATAAACTACTTACTAAAAAAATTCAGCAGGCTTCCAATTTAATAGACATCAAACTTCTCGACCATATTATTCTAACCAAAGACGATTATTACTCCTTTAATGACGAGGGAGATATTTAATACAGCTTAACTATATCATTAGAAATAATCGCCTCAATTACTCATACCGAGATTAAATAAAATCCGCCAAAAATAGCTGAACAGCCAAAATGCACAAGGAATGCTTTTGCAAATTCCTCCTTGTGCTTTTTGTCGTTTGTTCAGCTTGTGAAAGGGCATATTTAATTCTTAATCTCTTTCACAATGAGTAAATCAACAAAATATCTACCTAATGAATTTAAAGTCTTTAATGACATCTTTCAATCCTTATCACGTCGTCACGGCTATTATTATGTTTTCGAGGACTTTCTCGACCTTTATCTCAATGCGTGGTGCTTCAACTATCAATTCAATCGAGAATTGATACAGAGTCGTTACAAATTGGAAGAACGCCAACAGTTTACCCTAATGATGTATGAAGTCATTAAAATACTTGATAAGGAAATTCAAAGTGATTCCGATTGGTACGATTTCTTTGGAACGTTTTATGAAAGTGCAGCTCTCTCTAAACAAAAAGGGTTTGCTCAATTTTTTACTCCTGCACCAATTTGTACTTTTATGGCTCAAATCGTAGCACCAAACAACAATGAGACTTTTAGTGACCCTTGTTGCGGGAGTGGTCGTTTTTCATTAGCTTCAAATTCAGTTTCGTTAGGTGGTTTTCATTTTCTGGTTGACCTTGATGTTACCTGCGCCAAAATGGCAACGCTCAATCTAATGCACCACGGCATTCACGGTATTATTGTTGCTGACAACGGTTTATTCCCTGGCAATGATTTCAAAGGTGCGTTTGTGGTCAATAGAAAATTGCACGAAACGGGCGTGCCACAAATTGAATACATCGACAACGTACAGCAAGCCTATAACTATGTGCGTTATACCGTTAATCCTTTTGATATGGTGAGAGATTTATTTCCAAAGCAAGAAAAGAAAACCTCGCAAAAAACAGCAGATGATTATGAGGATATAAAAACCATCTTAAATCAAAAAACAGGACAGTTCTCTATGTTTTAGATAACCTAGTTCGGAATAGAAAATCTGATTTATTCTCCATTTTACTCATCCAAATAAGTGATTCACTCATTAGGGTTTTTGGAACATCAATACTTGTCTTAGTTTTGAGCTTTACGAACTAAAAAAATAACCAAATGAAAAAAACCATACTCATTCTGACTTTGATTTTTACAGCGTTTACAACTTATTCGCAAACAAAAAATTTTATTGACAAACCTTATCTGGAAACAGAAGTAGAAATAGATTCATTGGTAATCCCAGATAGGATTTATATGACTATAATTCTCAATGAATCTGATAACCGAAACAAAAAATCTACCGAAGAACTGGAAAATCTAATGCAACAAGCGTTGAAGACCTTAAACATTGATACGCAAAAGGATTTATCTCTTTTGGATTTCAACAGCAATTTTAAAAAGTATTTTCTTAGCGATAAAAAAGTGTTAAAAACAAAAATGTATTCCTTACTTGTTCGTGATGCTGTTACTGCAGGAAAAGTATTAGCCAAATTAGAAAGTTCTGGGATTTCAAATATTTCCATAGAGAAAACGGAATACTCAAAAGCAGAACAGCTTTTATTGGATTTGAAATCAAAGGCTATATTAAAAGCAAAACAGAATGCAGAATCTATGCTCAATCCCCTTAATCAAAAAGTAGGTTCAGTAATCTTTGTTTCTGATTTGAACTCCATTACAAACTTACTTCAAGGAAAAGCCTCTGGAGTTAGGATAAGAGGCGCATCTAGTATATATGGGAATAAAGAAAGTGAACCTATCATCATTGATTTTAACAAAATTAAGTTTTCCGTAAAAGTAAATACCAAGTTTGCTATAGAATAGGTGGATGAAACCATTATAAATAAAAATATTTTTCTTAGTTAGTAGGTTTTGTTATAATAAAACTGTCCATTTATTTTAACATTACTTAATGAGAAAAATTATAAATAAGACTGTTAACCTTGACCTTGTTGGAATGGATGGGAATGCTTTTGCGATAATGGGGGCTTTTTCCAAACAAGCTAAACGAGAAGGATGGACAAAAGAAGAAATAAAACTTGTTCTGGATAAAGCCAAATCTTCGAATTATGCACATCTAATTACTACCATAGATGAACATTGTAAAGTTAATGAGGAAGAAGATTTAATAATTGGATAAAACCCATTCTGGAAATTTTTGCTAATCCTTAGCAAAAGATTTCCGGAAAGCGTTTAGCACCTATATAGATTTTTTGAATTTTGGACCTTTTCGCCACCGCTTTTTTCCATATAGAAAAGGAGCAAAAATCAAAATGAATGAAACTAGTTTCATAAGCAAGTACGCCAAATTAATAGTGAATCTATATAGATTGATAAATTTGGCACACTTGCCAAAGGGCGACCCTTTGGAATCCCAGAAAAAATGCTTAGGCACATTTTTTGATTACTATTGATTATTTTAGGCAACATATATTCCATACAGATGAATAAAATACTCTTGATAGTTTTGACTGTACTTATGTTTTTTTCCTGTGGTCAAAAAGATAAAAGGCAGGCTTTAGTTACTATTGAAACAAAAAACGATTCGGAATTTGTTATAAAAAAAGACACGTTTAATTTTTCTATAAATGGTCGTTTAAGAAGTGTAGCACTCTTTAATGACAAATACTATTGTATGTTTCTAAGCCAGAGAAAGAACACATCTAGGTCTTTCAAAAAAATGGTGGTTCTCGATAATAAAGGTGATTTTTTAGAAGATGTTTTCCTGCCAAAAGGAATCCAAAGAATGAATTACTTCAATATTGAAATTGAAAATGATAGCCTCTTTTTGCAAAGGGCGCAATTTGATGAAGAAAATTTTGCCTTAGGAAAATATGTTACCGATTTTAAACCAACAGCAACACGAACTTTTAAGAGTTTTGAAGATGAAAATTTCAATGTGTACGCTAGGTGTCGAGGCGAATTTGGTGGTACAATCTTTTTTCAAAATAAACATACCAAAGAATTATTTGAGGGTTCATCTACTTGCCCTATTGTTGTGAACACTATTGATGATGAATATTATATCACCAACTATATGGGGCATATGATGGGCTTTGCAAGTGTTATTAAAATTCCTGACCCAAAAAACCTCGAAAAATCTAATTGGGATTTTAAACAGCGATTTGGGAGTAGAAATGAGCGTGGTATTGAAAAACTGCTTGATACTATGGATTTTTATATTCCTACCTCGTTTGTATCGAAGAAAAGATTGTTACATATTTATTCTGATGATAAGGGAACACACATTGCCACGATTGAAAATAACAAAATGAACCCAATCTATACGTTTGATTTTACATTTTATCCACAGTTCAATCAGCAATTAGACAATGGTAAACAACTCTTAACATTTAAGTATGCTAATACTGGCACAGATGGAATATTGTTGATAGAAGAAAATACTTTTAATTTTCATTTTTTTCGCTTAAAAATTGTCGTTCCACGCCGTTTAAATCCGTCCATATCATAAACAATTCCTGATGTAATTCTTCGAGTGATTTAGTGAGAAAATAAGGGCATATATACTCAAAAGACGGTTCGTTTTGTATGCGTTGTAATAGCGCATTTTTCGCCGATAAAAATTCAAACAGCAATACCGTTGTATAGGCTTTTTTAGTGTCTAAATGATATGCTTTGTGCGTATATCTATAGGTGAGAGCTTCGGCGTGTTTGTGTAACTGTTCCAATACTCGCCCTGTATCTTTGCCGTTGTACATTTCAAAAAGGTACAACTGGCCATTCACAGTAAATATCCCATCAGGAATAAAAAAAGCATTTCCTGTAAAATCAATTCTGGTTTTGGCTCTCAGATTTTTTCCTGTACGATTATCGCCCGTTTTATCAAAATAGGTATCAAAAAAATCTACGGTTTTATTGTTTGTATTAGCCCATCTATCAAGCTGTATTTGGAAATCAATCGTGTATTTTCTGTGGAAATAATCTTTATAGGCAATCGTTTTACCAATAGGCATTTTAATGGTTTCTTCAGCACTCATAAAACCGTTATTTAGGATTTGCCGTTTGCCTTCTTTAGTCAGGAAATACATTGATTCGACCCTCCCTTTTTTTGGATTGGGAGCAGGGAAATTATGACATTGTATTAATGGTTTATTACGGTCACGCAAAGAAACCAACTGTTTCCACAAATACGGGTAATGTTTTGTGCCGATATCGAATGATAATAGCTGACTTGACGTGAGAAACTTATAGCGTGCTAATCCTAACAATATATTTTCTTGTATGTTGGTTATGGTATGCGCCCAGAGAATATTTTTTGTTGCCATCTTAGTTTTCAAAATTTGGGTTATAAATCGTTGATGTATTTGAATCGTTTGTTGTTGGTTCTATTGGAGCAGTCTTTTGTGTAATGGTTTTTTTCTTTTTAACGTAATAACCACTTTCGTGAACCAACCACAAAAAGAACGCTTTGAGTTCTTTTTTATCCATATACATTGGTGGGTTTATATTTACAAGCGTATCGGGAACATTTATCACATTTGCCGTTGCTTGTTCGCCTGTATTGTCATAGCAGAGAAAATTGTATTTTTCGAGTTTATAAAAGTCATTCGGTGTAATATTTCGCATTTGCTGTGCCATTGCTTTAACGCTATCTTCATCATTGTGTCCTGCAATTTTTATCGCGGTATTACTTAAAATAAGCCGTTGCAGTTCTCTATCCATACCTTGACCGAGAATTTGGTTTGCCATTATCAGATGCAAGCCATATTTTCTACTTTCAGCTAAAATCTCTTTGATGGTTTTAGTAATATAGTTCTGCATCTCATCAATAAAAAAGAACGTTGGCACTCTGTCTTTAATGTTCTTTATTTGCCGTTTACGCACCGCTCCTTGTATGAGTGCCACAATCAACTTACCTAGCAAGGTCGATGATTCTACGCCTAAAAACCCTTTGGAAAGATTAAACAATATGACTTTACCGTTATTGATTTCCTGTTCAATATTGATGGTACTTGTGCCTTGTAAAAGGCTTCGTAAATCAGTATTATCAATGATGTTTTGTAGCCTAAAATAAATACCCGATTTGGTTGGGTTTACTCTATCTTCTGTAAACTTTTTAGAAATAAGGTTTTGACGTTCGGGATTAGGGTTGCTTTTGCCTAGTTGTATCAAGTCTTTATTTTCTTCATCGTCCATAAACCGTTTTAAATCCGTGATGTCGGTGTCATTGGCTCGTAACAGTACATCTATACAGGCTTGTATTATGGAGTTCATTTGTGGTGTGGCTTCACTTTTGAGGATTTCAAAAAATGCGCTAGAGAGTTCTTGTGTAGTATAGTTTATATCTCTGTCAGTTGCATTCTCGATATGAAACGGATTGAGTACAAACGTATAATCGTCTGTAAAAATGTCCTCTCCCAACAGCTTTTTTGCCGTTTCCCTAATAAACGGGTCAAGATATACCACCCGTTTTTTATTATTGTCTTTGTTCAAATGAAACTGTAAAATTTGAGTAGCAAGGTCGCTATTGGGTTCAAGCAAACACAATGATTTTCTTTGCGCCGTATCTGTTTGGTACAACGTGTAAAAAAGATATTTTAAAAGTTCAGATTTACCGCTTCCAGAACGCCCTAAAATATAAGCGTGCCTGTAGAGTGATGTTATCGGCACAAGGTGCGTAACGGGCGTGAATAGCACCTTTTGTAATACAGGAATTTCCTTGCCAATACGTTCAGTCAATAAACTCAAAAATATGTCGTCCAAAGATTCACCCTCACGATTATATTTTGCGATAAAATAGTTTTGTGCTTCCTTGTCGATAATGGTAAAATAATCAAAGACACGATAATAGATATAGTTTTCTGGCAGGGTTTTATTGGAAAACACAAGACGTAATTCTTCTCGTTTAAAACCACGTAAGGCGGTGATTGATGCCAGTTCCAACACATAACCAAAACCACTTTGTTTCTCATACAGATTATCGTAATAATCCACCCATTTTTCCATAAAAAAAACGACAAATTCCAAATTGTGAAACGGGATAGTTTGCCCTAATTTTACACATTCCATAGCCGATGAATTGTTGTAGTTAAAGTATTCATCGAGCCATTTTTGAACCGTTTTATGTTCAATACTGATGGGGTATATTTGTTGTAATTGTTTCATAATCTTTATAGTATTTGCCCTATAATTTGGTGTATGATTTAGTCTATACACCTCTTTTTCGCTAAAGCCCTGTATTCATTGGTCTTATTAACATATTTATTATTCAATTTATTCCTCTTATTCTTTAATTTTACTAAAAAGGAAACCAAGTTTGCTATACGGTCATTGTTTGGCTCTCTCTTTCACTCGTTCTCTCATTACTTTCACTCTCATTTCATTACCGTTCTTTTATTCGTTCTCTCACTCACTCGCTCACAATCAATGCACTCCCCACGTACCTACTCACTTCGTTTCCAACATTCAGAAAAACCCAAAGCCTCATCGTCATAACCTACGCTATCAAAAATAATATTCGTTGCGGCGGCGAAATCGGATCAAAATTCGGCGAATTTTGATTCTGAAATTTTGCCAAAACGTTTTCGGGAAAAATCAAAAAACATTCTCAAACATTTTTTATTCTTCTGTTCCTTTTTCTTCTTCCAATTGATTTAATAATTCATCACGTTCTTTGCGTAATTGATAAGATTCTTCTTGGTACGGACTATCTACACCAAATCCTAATGCTCGATAGGATTTCTTAATATCATAGGATTGTTGATTGAGATAAGTGTCTTGGAATCCTGTCAATATATCTTTCTTCAAATTGAGTACTTTTTCGGTATGTTGTAAATCTCTGTCTTTGGCAAACTGTTCGATTTCTTTTCTGGAAAACTTTACCGATGTCACTTCATTTTTAACCGCTTGCATTGCCTTGTCGATTTCCAAAAGACGTTTATTGTTTTCATTGGTGTTTTTTCCTCGATTGATGTCGAGATATAATAATTGGCGTTCGTTTTCCAGTTTGGATTTCATTAAATTGATTTGCGATTCAGCAACAGCATTGAACGCCTCCAGTTCCCGTTTGCTGATTTCAAACAAGCGTTTGTCTTTACTAAATTCTTCTTGCTTAATTTGGTTCTCCAGTTCGGTGCGTTCTTGCTTGATGTCAAAACCGTACTGCATCAGTTCCAATAATCCCCGTTGTTTTTTCAGCGAAAATTCTTTTTCTATCAGTTTAAAAAGATTCACTTTTTGATTATGTACGGCTTCTTTTTCTTTAATTGAGAGTTCCGATTCCCGATATGAAAGCTGTAATTCGGTTTTTCTTTTCTTTAAATCAAATGCTTTTTCCACCACTTCATTCAACACATTTTTTCTATCAATCTGCAATTCCTTTTGTAAGAGCGTGACAAATTTTTCCCGTTGCTGTATATCAAAATTCTTTGTGTCGAGTTGTAAATTCACTTCTTTCTGAAACAGTTGGATTTGTTTGGTGGAAATTTCATTGTAGGTTGACTGCTTAGATATCTCAAACCGTTTTTCTCTTATACTTAACAAATCTTCTTTCTTTTGTAAGCCCCATTCTTTTCGTTCCATTGAAATGTCTTTGGTAATGTTGGTCAGTATCGTAAAGTTTTTTTCTATCTCATAATCTTGTCGTTCAATCCTAATGGATAATTGTAAATCTTTAGTTTCCAAAGCCTGTTCTTTACTTTCCAATGTTTTCTCATTAATGCCTTGCATCATTTGCGCCATTTTGAGCATTTCTTCGCCCTCTTTGAGTTCAATGGCTTTTCGCTTTTGCAGTTCGGTAATATAGCGTGGTATCAGATACGGTTGCTTTAACAGCCTAATGGCTGTGCTATCGGCTTTTTCCTTAACCTTGCTGTCAAAATTTTTCACAAGTTCGGTTTTCTCATTGCTCACCACTTTTAATATGCGTTGCCCTTTTTCTTTTTCTAAGGTAAGGTCAGTTATTTGGTCATTCAGAGTTTTAATGGCTTCATCTTTTTTGTCATTTTCCAGTCCTGATTTTTCCAGCATTTCAGTTAAAGATGCTACTTGTTCTAAAAGTTCGGTGATTCGTTGCTGTTTTGATGCAATGGTTTCTTCTTTGATGAAACTTTCTGTAGAGGCTTTTTCTTTGGCTTCGGTTAGGGTTGCCATTTCCGTTTCCTTTTTCTGTAATTCGGTTTTGTACAGTTCAATAATATTCCTGATTTTTTCAAAAGGTTGTATCTCGTTTTCCATAGCGTTTTATTCTTTTGTGTTGTTACCGAGATTGCGTGATTTCAAAAACTCCTGTTCTAATTCTGTGGAAAACGCTGTTATTTGTGATTTTAGACGTTCTTTTTCTGCACTTTGGATAAGTGCATTATCTCTATCTTTAGATGCTGTTTTTGCCTGTTGTTCAAAATCATTTATTTTTTGCGCTACAGGAGCTTTGATGCTTTTTTTAATTTTTTTATTGAGGTTGACTATTTTCCTTTCCTTATTCCAGACAAAATCCTGTAAGAACGAGATAGCATTTTTCACAAATGATTCGTTTTCTGCGACAACTTTTTCCCCAACTCCAATTTCATAGTTTAAACGATTTATTTCTTTATTTCTAAGGGAAATTGAATTTTCAACCGAATTTACCTCTCTGGAAACTTCACTTTCTATCTTTTTGAGTTTTTCTATATCAAGACTATCTAAATTGATATAATCTAAGTTGTAACTATTGGTTCTCATCTTAATAATTGATTTAATTCTTTTTTTAGTATTTTATGTTCCTGTGACACATTATTTGCTTTTTCTAAGAGAGAAATAATTAAGTTCATTTTAGGGTTTTTAATTACATCTCTATGTTTAGTGAGGCTCTTTACAACTGAACTAATAGAAACTAAATCCATATAATTATTGTTTTTTATAAGTAGATTTAAATCTCTATTTTCCATTGCATTGGATTTGAAATGACTAACATAGTTTACGGCTTTGTTTCTCAATTCCCTCTCTTTTTCTAGTAGCGTTTTATTTTGCCGTTGTATTTTGTTGTGATACTCTTTGAGAGATTTAATGTTTCGTATTATACTATCTTTGTTTTCCATATTGTTTTACTCTTTTTTCTTGTTTTTAAGGTTTTGTGATTTCAAAAACTCTTGTTCCAATTCTGCCGAGAACTCCGTTATTTGTGTTTTTAAACCTTTTTCTTCTTGAAGTACAAACTCAGTCTTTAATCTAAGAGCTTTTAATTCACTTTCCAGAGTTTCAATAGCTAATTTCTTTTCTCGTATTATCTGCCAAGATATATTTACAGCAGAATCCAGCTTTTTGGATATGTATTCTTTTAGTTCTTTTCCTTTTTTCTTTCTTTTCTTTAGTTTATGGATTTCTTTACTCATAGACTTTGCTTTCATTTCCATACGTTGTATTGAATTTTCTAGAGTAGTAAGTAATTTGTATTCAAACTCCATTTCCCTCATATCAAATTCACGGTTTATATCTCTATCTCTCATTATTTAAAGTTTTAATAGTATTTTCTAATTCGTTTTTCTTTGCATTTAATTCTTTGATTGTAGCTTCAAGTGACAGGATATTTTTTATCTTCTTATGTGATAAGACTTCTTTATTTTGCTGTATTTTAAGACAAAATTCTTCTACCCAAATAGAATCAACAATCTCTCCTAGCGGATCTATTATGCCTGCTATTTCTTTTTCTTTAGCAGTAGAATAGCAATTGCTATTTTTTAATCTTTCAAGAGTTTCTTCTTTATTTTGCAAGTCAAGTGCTACTATATTCTTGCGTTCAAACAGACGATTCATCGCCTCGTTATGTCTTTTTTTTCTTTCTTCGTTATCTGACATAGTATTTAATTGTTATAATTTGTGTTATTATTTTAATCTCATTCGTAACCAAAAATTCTTGTACCACGGCGTGAATTTGAGTAAGGCTATTTGCTTATTACCACTCAAAAGCAACCCAAACCCATTTTTAAGAGTTCTGATGGCTTCGGGAGAAACAAGTGGATATTTCCGCCCTCTCTTTTTATTGGTTGGTAAAAATGTGTTATCAAAATCCCCATAGATATAGCCGATTTTCTTGCTAATTTGTTCACAGCTTTCAAGGGATAGCCCTGGGAAATAGATGTGATGTTTAGTGTTTTCTATGATAGTATCGGCATCATCATTATATAAGGCTCGTAATTGTCGCATTGATTGCAGTATTAGCGATACTGAAACCCTACGCTTTCTGCAAATCGTCAAGAAATTTGCGAGCTTATGGAAATAAAAATTTCCTGCTTCATCTAATAGTAGGTATTGTGTTAAGTCATTCTTTTTCGGCATTACAGAAAAAGTTTCTGTAATCTCTCTGAGTAGTAACGAAACGAATAAGCCAAATTCCTTAAAACGATTTTCAGCAATATTAATGAACAGTACCGTTGGCTTTGTTCTCAAACTGGCTATATGAATATCGTGTCCGCTTGATATTTTTTTCAATGTCTCGGTTGTCATTGGTGCAAGAGCAGTTCTACACGTTGCAATAACATTTCCCACGAGGCGTTCAGGCTGGCTCATAATAGCTTTGTATTCAAGCCACGTTTCAGCATCTAAATATTTTGATAGTTCCTTGGTCAATTCGGCTTTGTCATTCTTGTTATAGCGATTGAGCATTGCATAGATGTAGCCTAAATTTTTCTGCTCTGGTCGATTAAGAACACTTGTGAGCAGAACCGCAATGAGATTTTTAGCAGATTGGTTAAAAAAACGAGAACCTGCCGTTTCTTGTGGAAATGAGGCAGAAATAATCGCATCTGCAATCATTGTCATATCTTCTTTGGTCTTGGCGGTGTAGAGAACTTGCCACCTATCACTTTTTTTGGGTTCAATCAAGTCAATACACTTCACATCAAAGTATTTTCTCAAATACCTATGTGTGAGATTATAGAGTTCTTTTGATGGGTCAATGACGACCATACTGGCATTTTTTATCGTCATTAAATTACAGGCACTAAAAACGGTCGATTTTCCATACCCTGTAGAACCAAGGCAAATTAACCCTTGCATACTTTCCTTTTCAGAAATACGAGCTTTGCCATCAACCACTAAACCGTTTTTAAAACAGTTTAGTAATAAAAAACGCCTCAATCCTGTTAAAAATTTCGCCGAATATTGAGAATATGAATACCTAAAAAATGACATATAATTTTTGTTTTTAGTTGATAAAATAGATTTACCGCTCCCTCTCTATTGAGTGTTCACGCTGATGATTGATGTGTTCGAGTTCCTGCATTCGTTTGAGGACGTGGAATTTTTCCTCATAAAGTGGAATCCCTAATGTTTTAAGGCGATATTTTTTGTTATTATGTATTACGCCTGTTAGTTTGCCATTTCTACTATAAGTAGCATATTATGGCTCATTATTGATATGGGTTTCAAAGAGTTCTAGCGTGTTGCTTTGAGCCAATAATTCCTTAATACGTTCGGCTACTTTGTCTCTAGTGTGGTTGCGGTTTTTCTGCGGTTTTTCCCGTTGCTGTAATAATTGCCGTTCCCTCATAAAACGTTCAGGTAAGAGCTGTTCGATTTCCTCTTGTTCGAGATAAACCGTACTTCTATGCAGTTCTGGAAATTCCCGTAACATCCATCGTTCCATACTGCGCCTTATGTCGTAATAGCGTTCATTAGACATTCGCATATCCCCAGAGCGAGAACTTTCTAAAAAATTCGAGGTTAATAGGATATGAATATGATAATGTCCTTTATCTAAATGTGGAACACACACGGCTTTGCTTAACCCTTGTGAGTCTCGTAATTTGAGATACTCATTACAAATACGTTGCAATTTTTCACGAGATAAATCCTTTGAATTATCGTGAGCAAATGCCAACACCTCGTGATAACGATAAACCTTTTTTCTATTCGCTGTTTTGGTCAAATATTGGGCGTTAGTATTGAACTCTTTTATGATGGATTTTCGGTCATAACCACTCGTGATATTTTGAAATATGAGCCACCGATGTTCTGGCTCATTAGAAACGCCGTCAAAGACGTAATTCACGCTGTAATTGGATAAAAACTGGGTATGTCTAAGGCTTTTAATAATCATAGATGTAATTGGGTTAAAACGGCTTTGATTTCTTCAGCGTAGCTAGGTATCTTAATAAGAGTATTTCTTATTAAATCGGATAAACTTTGTGGCTTATCGTAAATGGCAACAATTGCTTTTTGGAGTTCGGAAAATTCCGCTTGTAATTTTTTAATAATATCAAGTGAGATTTTCTTAGTAGCATTGCAAACGTGTGCTATCTGATTGATGTTTGTACCTATCTTGATTAACTGAATTTTGACCTCTTGGGTTTGTTCCTCCAATGGTAACAAATATTGATTTTTACTTTGAGCCAGAGCCAGCTCACGAACGAGTGTACTAAAGGGCTTGCGATGTTTTTCCGCTAGAGCGGTAAGGTGCTGAAATTCTTCTTTTGAGAAAATGATGACCCGATGTACACGGAGTTTCCGATATTCTTTGCTGTATGCTGATTTTTTGTCTGCTGTCATTCTAATTAGGTAATGAATTGTAAAAGAACCAATAGTGATATTGGTAGGTCGGCACATTGTGCTGAAATGGTTTCTGTTTATACCACACATCACTCTGAAAACAAAATCCCTATTATATACGCTGGTCCTATTCATCTTACCACGTTTTTCTAGAGTGTTTTTCTAAATATTCCAAAACCGATGATTTCTTGTATAAAATCAGCTTTTTCATAGGTTGAGAAAACTCGATTTTACCTGTATTTCTGAGCATTTGGAGCGTAGTGGCACTCTTAATGGCTAACAGAGCCATTGCTTCTTTTGCTGTAATCCAAATCTTCTCTTGCTTATATTCAGAAATAGTTTCCGTCATTAGTAGGCGTAATTCTTCTTTTAAATCCTGTCGTTTTATAAATACGAACTCAGTGCGTTCGCTTTGTTCTTCTATGTTCATAATGCATTTACTTTTAATAGCTTTTTAGCTGTTTCTAATATTTCGGTTTCCGAAAAAAGCTGTGTGATTTTCTTTTCCGTTTCTAAATCATCCTGAACGGATACAGGTGTGTTTTCCATATAGTAAAGCGCATCATCCACTAACATTTTGTGGAACTGTAGAAATTTGGAGATTTCATATGGTGGTAAACTCTTTATATAAGTTAAAAGGGCTTTTTTGATATCATCTATTCTAATATTCATATCTTTAGATTTAATTTTTGTTGTTATTGTTGTTAAATGAATTCACTTGTAATTTTTGTACACAACAAGATTACGAGAGATGAAAAACGATAAGAAAAGAAATGTGAAATCTGCTTTATAACTATCAGATAATCAGAAAAATAAAAAAGACTAAAGTCCGACTTTAGCCAGACGTTAAAGATGAGTACGAGCGAAGCACATATAAGATATGATGAAAATCTTTTAGATTTTCTCAAGACTTATGTCATAGGGGGAAATACAAAAGACACTACGTTGTTTAATGCAATAAACAAGAGTAGTAACGGAAAAGCACCTTATACAACATTAAAAAGTGCCTTTAGCACAAATAAAGATAGGCTTACGTTAAATATTGTGCAATCACTATTTGTTTTTGTTTTAAAAAAAGAAAATGAAAACAATAAAGAATTGCGAGAGATTCTTCTTTCTTTAAATAAACTTTTAATCAGGTTTTGTTGGGAAGATTTCAGTTTCAAAAACAAAAATGAAATAGCCGAAATTTTAAATAAAAAAAACCTCTTAGAATTTCATTTTATTGAAGTAGGTGGAATGAATCTATTGTTACTTGCAAACGGGCATATAGTAAAAAGTAATAACAAGACTATTTTATCCAGTGATGGTCAAAAAATCATTCTTGATAATTTGATTGAGGAACTATTCAATATAAAAAAGAAAGTTCAATATAAAGAAGTCATAAAAAAAAATATGTTTCTGAAAATATCTGCTCTTATATTCAAACATATCCTGAAAGAGAACAACATATTTTGCCTCATTTCATAGGTCGAGAATTTGTATTTGATGCTATTGATAAATTTTTAACTAATAACAAAAAAGGATATTTTTTTCTTAAAGCTGATGCAGTGCACTAGAACAAATAGTACATATTCTTGAAGCTAATCCGAAACAGCTAAATTCACAGTTATTTGGCTATTTAGAAAAAGGCAGTAATACTTATATTGATTCTATCAAAGATGTTATTAATGAAAAAACTAAAGACACTTGGATTCGTCCAATGAATAATTTAAGTTCTTCACAAGGTCATCTTGCTCACGTATTTAACGGACAACAAAATTTTTATACATATGAGTTTTCCGCTAATAAGAATATCTTTTATACCACGTCCTTGGAATCTTACAAAGAAACAGCATCTGTTTTAATGTGGAATATAAACTCTAACGATTTTTTAAATTCTTTTGAAGATGACTATGGGGATGGAACTATTTTTCAGATTAAAGAAGTTGGAGAGAAATATCTCTTATTAATTACTTGTCTAACAAGAGACAGTATTGATAATGATAGGTTTTGTATAAAAATATGGGATATTAAAAATGAAAGTCTAATTACTCGTGTTGTTATCAATGATAATAAATACTCGGACTTTTTATAGAGTAAAATTGAAGCAACTAATGATTTTATAATAATAAAAGACCCTAGCGATAAAAATAAAGTATCAATATTGGGTGTCCCAAAATTAAATCGAATACTTTATGTTACTCACAAGTCTGAAGTGGTAACTCATTCTGCTATTGAATTCTTCAATGATGGAATAAAAACAACAAGAATCGTTACAGCTAATAACCTTTCAGGCTCATCACAGATTAATATTGTAAATATTGATAATAACAATAAGGAAGCAAAAATAGGTTCTTTTAATGTGAAACTTGATGTGTCTGATTTGATATTTGGAGAAAATCAAAATATAATCATTATTTCAAGTAAAAATGGATTCATCATTGTTGTTAGCTTAATTAATGAAGATGACACGTGGTGTTTAAATAAAGAATTAACTTTCAAAGAAGATGATTATTTAAAAAAAATAAAACTTAGCTCAGATAATAGATATCTAATTGGGTATTATTCAACTGGTATACATATATGGTATATGCCAATGAGGAAAAAAATAAAGGTTTTTAATCAAAAATATGATGAAAGTAAAATAGATTTAGAAAATGATAAGTTTTTAATTTTAGATGATAATGTGTTAAAAATATGGAATCTATATAACGGCAGATTAGAATACAAATCTAAAGGCTGGTCAGCTCATTTTATTAAGTTTATAGATGAAGAAAAAATATTAAGTGGAAAAAACAATGAATTGACATATTGGAGAATTAAATATTCATTGGATTATCAAATTGAGGATTGGGGAGGCAAAAATGAAAGTTTGATAAAAAACATAATTCACAATGGAGCTATTAATGAAATAAAGATATTCGATGATGATAGAAAAATTTTAACTTCATCGAAAGATGGTTCAATAAAAATTAGTCTTAAAAAAGATTTTACTTGTTTCCATTCTTTTTCTGGATTTGCTGAATCAATTGATAATTTAGCGATTTTTAAAAAGGATGATGAATATTTTTCACTTGCCTCTTATCAAAATAAAAATCACAAGGAAAATTATGAGACAAGCGTTTTGAATTTAACTAGAAAGAAAAAATTAAAAACATTTCGCGGACATACATCGCATATTAAAAATGCAATACCATTTAAAGATTTTCAATTTGCTATTACTTCAACCAATAATGCAATTAAGAAATGGGATATAGTTAAAGGAAATGAGGTTCTTAATTACAAATTACCACCAAATAAATTACACAGGGGTGCAGAAATTTTTAAGGTATATAATTTTGGTATTGATTTTATATCTGGTGATGAAATTGGGTGGCTAAGAATATGGCGCACAAGTTCGGAATATCCAATAGTTGAATTCAAAGGGCACGATGAATTAGTAGCATCAATAGAAATTAACAAAAAAGGCACATTAATGCTCACAGGTTCTAGAGATAAAACCATAAAATTATGGAAAATCAACTTTTATAGCGACCCAATTTGCACTAATACTTTTACTGGTCACACCAGAACCATAGAAAAAGTATTGTTTCTTAATTACAACATCGCATATGACGTTGATTCAAAAAAGTTTAAGCAAGTTTCGGATAGTTCTTTAGCACCAAAAGACTCGTATTTTATATCAGCTTGTAATGATGGAACAATAAAAGTATGGGATATAGAAAAATCAGATTGTCTTATGTCACTTGAAGGGCATATCGATAATCCCTATTTCAGAAAAAGTATCGACTTAATCTTATTTAAAAACTTTCCGAAAATACTTTCTTACTCAAAAGATGGTAGGATAATAATTTGGGATATTCTCATAGGTAAAGAAATTTCATCACTTAGTATTGGTCGTAATATTTCCAGTTTATCTTTGAGCGAGGATGAGAAAACTATTGCTGTGGGCGAGGAAAATGGACAGGTTCAAATATTAGAAATTATTAATATCTAAAGAAATTTCTAGAAATCATACTAATGTAAACAAACCTCAAAATGTTTTAGGTATGTTTTAGTAAAATAAAAAAAGCCGAGTTAAAAACTCAGCTTTTAAAATCTGTACCGAAGATGAGACTCGAACTCACACGCTAATAATAGCAAGGGATTTTGAATCCCTCGTGTCTACCAATTCCACCACTTCGGCATTTCAATATGTCAATTTCAAGGACGGATTTTGAAACCTATGAGGTCTATATCATTATGATGCTAAATAATCAAGCTTTTGCCAAATCAATTCTAAAAATATCCCTTAAATTTATTTTTTAAACTTTTCTATGAGAAATATATTGCCAAAAATCATCGTAAAGGCATAACCGATATCCTCAACAGGTATGGTAGCAATTCGTATTCCTAAATTTTCCTCATCATTATACCATACTATCGGTTCGTCCAGTCTTATTCCCGTAAGAATTCCGTTCACTATAAAAAACGGAATCAGTATTGCCAAAAAAGCAATATAAAATCTTTGTAAGTATTTTATTCCATACTTTAGACTAATTGCCAATAAAAACACCAAAGCGCTATAATTGACATAAGTGTAGTCTTTATCCGTATGCACAATAATAACCGGAATGAGTGTCAGTATAAGCCCGATAGTAATCGCCTGTGTAACATGTTTTGACAGTAACAGATTCGGTTTGAAATATTCAAAAGAATAATGAATAAATATACTTGCATACGGAATACAGAAAAAAAATAGCCATTCTTCTATTGGCATTCCCAAAAGCGTACAGTTTAAATGGTATTTGGGGTTAAACCCCCATACTCCGTTTTTCGTAAAAACAGCATCCCAAAGCAGAAAAACAGAAGCAATAATTACTAAAGAAAGTAATACTGCTCTCCAATGTCTGATGAAGCGCATTTTTTTATCGAATGAGTATATCAAAGGAATACTCAAAGAGGCTATATTCAGAATTAGGTATAAATACATTAAATCTTAGGTTTTCGAAAGTATTTGAAAGGTACAAATAGCATTCCAAAACATTCTCCATCGTGCTTGTGCAATTTTTTGTGATGAATTTTATGTGCTTTTCTCAGCCCTTTCAGATACCTGTTGTTTGTATTTTTAAACCATTTAAAACGCTGATGAATTAATACATCGTGCACCAAAAAATAGGCAATACCATAGCATAAAATGCCTAGCCCTATAAAAAATAAGATATTTAATGTCGGATGAAGTCCAAAATAGAACAATGCAATACTGGGAGCAGCAAAAATTACAAAAAAGATATCGTTTCTTTCTAACGGAGTTTCATACTTGGGCTGATGGTGATCTTCATGAAAATACCACATAAAACCGTGCATCACGTATTTATGTGTACACCAAGTAATACCTTCCATTATCAAAAATGTTATTATTGTGACAAGAGCAAAAAGCATTATATCATATTTAGTTTGTATTTTACATAGCTCCTGGCCAGTAAATTTATTTTCATGGGATCGGAAATTCGGATTCTGGTCTCTATAATTTTAGAAGAAGGTACTTTTTTTAACTTTTTTAATAATCTTCTATAATACCGATATGCCATATAGACTCCGAATTTAGCTTCTGCCGGTAGTTTCAAAACTCCGTTAGTAAAAGCATAATTAAAATCATTTTCAATTTCTTCAATGATTTGCTTTTTAGAATTTGCATCTAAAGATGATAAGTCTACATTTGGAAAATAAGATCTGTTTAATAATTCATAGTCATTCTTTAAGTCTCTCAAAAAATTTACTTTCTGAAATGCAGATCCCAGTCTCATGGCAGCATCTTTAAGTTCTTGATATTTAGTGTCATCACCGTTTACAAATACTTTTAAACACATAAGCCCCACAACATCGGCAGAACCATAAATATAGGCATCGTATTCTTCTTTTGTCGTATAGTTTGCTTTGTATAAATCGGCCCGCATACTTTTCAGAAATGCCTTTACCATATCATCTGTAATACCATATTTTTTCACTGTATTTTGAAACGAGTTTAAAATTGGGTTTAAACTGATCCCTGTTTCCAGTGCATCGTAATATTGCTTTTCAAAATCTTCCAGAAGCCTCTCTTTATCGTAGTCGTGAAACGTATCCACAATTTCATCGGCAAATCTTACAAATCCGTATATACTATAAATAGCATTTCTAATTCCGGGAGATAGCAACTTCACTGCCATGGAGAATGAGGTACTGTATTTTTTAGTAACAATTCTACTACAATTTAAAGAAACTTCGTCAAATAATTGTTTCATTTCAGGAGTGTTTTTTGTGTATTAATTCGGAAGCTATTTTTCCGGATATCAAAGCCGGTGGAACACCTGGCCCCGGAACCGTCAGCTGACCTGTAAAATATAAATTTTGTACTTTACCGCTTTTAATTTTTGGTCTCAGAAATGCTGTTTGTAATAAGGTATTTGCCATACCGTAAGCATTTCCTTTATAAGAATTATAATCCCTTATAAAATCATTTACACAAAAAGACTCCCTAAAGATAATATTATTTTTAATTTTCTGGTTCGTTAAATGCTCAAATCTTTGCATAATCATGTTAAAGTATTTTTCTCTTAATTCATTTGTATCTTCAATACCGGGAGCTAATGGTATCAGAAATACTCCGCTTTCATTTCCCTCCGGGGCGCAACTCGGATCCGTTATACTGGGAAAACTTGCATAGAACAGCGGGTTTTTGGGCCAGGCGGGAGCATCGTAAATTTCTGTAGCATGAATATCAAAATCAGTATCAAAAAATAATGTATGATGGTTTACATTTTTAATTTTTTTATCAAATGCCACATAAAATAACAGTGATGAGGGTGCAAACACTTTTTTACTCCAGTATGTTTCGGAATATTGTTTGTACTTTGTGTCTAATAAAGTTTCTGTATAGTGGTAATCGGCACCACTCAACAGAATATCGCTTTCTATAATTTTTGAATTTACCGTAATGCCGGATACCTGATGATGGTTTACGTGTATTTTCTCTACATTTGCATGAGTTATCAGGTTTACATCCAGTTCTTTAGCAAGAGTTATCATAGCTTCAACGACCTTATACATCCCTCCTTTAGGGTGCCAGGTTCCCAGTCCGAAATCAGCATAGTTCATGAAATTATAAAACGCCGGGGTATTGGCAGGTTTTGCTCCCAGAAAAAGTACGGGAAATTCTAAAATTTGAATGAGTTTTTTACTTTTGATATGCTTTCTGACAGTTTTTGATATGGTGGAGAAAAATTGATGAGACCTCATCAAAGTAACCGGAGTGATTAACTCTAACGGGGAAACTCCGGGTTTATACACCAAATTCTCAATAGCTGTTTTATAATTAAATTCAGCTGCTTCCAGGAATTTTTTTAAATGTTTGGAACTTCCTTTTTCTTCGGACTCAAAAAGTTCGTATATCTCATCTATATTTGCGGATATCTCAACAAAACTCTTATCTTCAAAATATACGCGATATCCGGGGTCTAATTTATCCAATTGATAATAATCCGAAGGTTTTCTTCCAAAATCAGCAAAAAAACGTTCGAATACATCAGGCATCCAATACCATGAAGGCCCCATATCAAAGGTAAAGCCTTCTTTTTTTAGCTGCCTTGCCCTCCCCCCTATGGTTGCATTTTTTTCCAAAACAGTAACATTATACCCGGCTTTAGCCAAATAACAAGAAGCAGCAAGTGCAGAAAAACCGGCACCTATGATATGAATATTTTTTCTCATTTGTTTAACAAATATACAACTTTATTAAACACTTAAATATAAAAACCGTATCCATTATAATACATTTAACAAATCGGAAACTTCCGGATATAGTTCAATAGAAGATTTAAAATCATAATCTTGCATATTCATGGCTTTCCTGCCAATAGCTATTAACTTATGTCTACTTTCTTTTAAGATAGTATCTATAGTATAAAAATATTCGGCTACTTTATCGTCGTAAGGCTGTACCGTTAGCGAAGTGACAAAGCAAACCTCTTTATGACCATCAAAAAAGTAATTTAAGTTATCCAAAGGGAGGCTCTGCCCCAAGTATATAGTGTGATTACCTCTGAGAACCAGTTCGTAATTCAAATATAAAAGCCCTAATTCATGTATCTCGTTTTCAGGAAGAAATAAGACATACGTGGTGGTATTTTCGGTAACATTATATTGTAATTTTTCTATATTAATTTGAATCTTTTGAGCAATTAAATTAGAAATAAAATGTTCATGGGCCGGCAATAAGGTTTCTGTTTGCCACAAGAGGCCTATATGTTGCAAAAAAGGAATAAAAATATCTTTAAAAATATCTCGAAATGTTTTTTTATGAAGCAATTTATTATAGGTTGTATTGAATAACACTTTATCAAATTGGAACATCGCTAGTTTGAACGAATTTATAGCTTCATCATTGACGGCAATTTTAAAAGCTAATTCCCTGGCATTTAATGTGATCATATCTTCAGACATTTGAGCAATCTTAGATATTTTATAGTTATTTTTATTTAACAAAACAATATTTAAAAGCTTCGTTAAATTTTGATTAGAATAATATCTGATATTAGTATTTGTCCTTTGAGGCTGCAAAAGACCATAACGTTTTTCCCAAATGCGAATCGTATGTGCTTTGATTCCCGAAATATTTTCAAGGTCTTTTATGGTAAAATCTCTTTTTATATTGTTCAATTTATTTTATTTTTTATTAAACAAATATATTGATTTTATTTGGGTGCATAACATTTTGTCGTTTTAAGCAGCTTTATTTTTCTCAGTACAGATTAGGTTAACTACTTTGTTCCATTTATCACTCAGTTTAGTTGTTCTTAATGTGAGCATATTTTGAGCTCCAATTTTAGACCAACGTTGTCCAGAGAGTTTCATTCTTTTTTGAACAACCTCCCTGTTAGCTGCTTCTATGGCTCCAGATCCTATAATACCTGCTCCTGTATTTTGATATTGCTGATAGTCCATACGCGACCTATTTTCGGTATAATATGTGATAAGTTGGCTTTGTTGTTTACGTTGATTTTGCTTTGTCAATTCTAAGTTTTTGATATTCTCAATGACTTGATTTACTTGACTGTTTTTTAGTAGTTGCTCCTGTTGACCAACCCAACTGTTATATGACTCTTGATTAGAGAGACAAACCTTAGCAAAATCGTGTAAATGTTCTAAAGCATGATACCAATCCAATATTTGTGTGGCAAAAGGGTAATGTTGATCTACCCATTTCCATATCCATCTAGCACCATCACCAACAAAAATCAGTCGCTTATCAATACTCCTGTAACAGCCTAAGTATCTATCCATTCTATCTGTAAACTTATCAGCTTTGCCTAAATATGCTTCATACAACGAATGGCGTATCCATCCACGTTTATTTGATATGTCCATACAGCTACTCTGTTTAAAAATTCTGCCTAATTTTACTTCTTTCCAAGCCTCTTCCCGAGTGAAAAGCATCGACCCATCGACCATAGCATATATGCACTCTTGGTTATCTACCTTAAGAATATCAGGTTCAACGGCATCAACCTCCAATACTTTTTCTTGCTCTAATAAACCACCATAAAAGTCTGTGACTCTGTAAAGCTGCATCGCATTGACTGAAACACCTAGAAGATTCGATAAAACTTCATGACCATCTCCATAACAATCGTTTTGACCAATATAAATCATTTTGTCTTGCATATAGGGACTTATCTTAAATCCATTGACTTTTTCACTAAAGGGATGAGTGTTGTTAATCTCTATCTTTCCGTAACGTGATAAGTTTTTTTTTACGCCTGTCTTTAGATGGTTCGCTTATACTTCTCTCTAAAACCTCTCGACCATAGTCCGTCCATATTTGATCAAAAGTCTTTTCGTAATCATAGTAACTCTTTATGTTTGATAATTTTGCTATCGCTTGATAACGCTTCTTGGCTTGGGCTAAAAATTCCTCTTCGCTAATCATAATGGTGTCGCTTTTAAAAGTTAATCCTTAAAAATAACTATTTCGCGACAAAATGTTATGCACCCTTTTATTTTTATGACGAAGAACTCGTTTTTATTTTTTGTAACTTTTTTTCTTTTATACCTACTTATTATGAAATCAATTTTATAAACGTGACTAAAAAGGTTGAGGAGAATTTCTTATTAGATTTTGAAAAAAATCAAAATATAGTCCATAAGATCTGTAGGATATATACTACAGATCAAGATGCACACAAAGATTTGTTTCAGGAAATTACGATTCAAGTTTGGAAAAATTATGGGAAATTCAGAGGGGATTCCAAATTTAGTACCTGGATGTATAGAGTTGCATTAAACACGGCAATTTCTTTATACAGAAAATCTACCAGAACTATTAAAACACAAGACATAGGTGATGTTGCGTTTAAAATTCAGTCGAATGATTATGATGATACTCAAGAGCGGCAATTAAATGCTTTGTACAAAGCCATACATCGTTTAAATGATATTGATAAAGCGTTGATTTTCTTATATCTGGAAAATAAACCTTATAAAGAAATTTCGGAAACATTAGGTATTTCCGAAGTAAATGCAAGAGTAAAAATGAACAGAGCAAAAGATAAACTTAAAAATATATTAAACCCATAAACCATGAGTACTATGGATTTAGATCAATATAAAAAAGCGTGGGATAATCAGCCTGAAACAACAGAAAAACTATCGGCTGTAGAAATTTATAAAATGTCGCAATCCAGATCATCTTCTATTGTAAAATGGATTTTTATTATCGGATTACTGGAGTTTGCCTTTTGGTTTGGATTAAATTTAGTAATGCCTAAAGACAATCTTGACATTTATGAAAAATTAAACCTAATGGGTTTTATACGCACATTATCTTATATCCATTATGCTTTAATTATTTTGTTTTTAGCTATCTTTTATAAAAATTATACTTCTATTTCTACTATCGATAATACCAAAACGCTTATAAAGAAAATTTTAGTAACTCGTAAAACCGTAAAATTTTATGTCTACTATAACCTTATCAGCTTTGTAGTCTCTGCCGCTATTGTAAATATTTTAATTTTTAATAGTCCGGAGAATATAAAGATCGCTTTCAATTTACAAGATATGAATGTTGATCCTGATAAAGTCATGAGTGCAATGATTATTGTACAAATTATACTCATTATTGTCATATTGGCACTTTTACTCTTATTCTATTATTTGTTATATGGAATACTCCTTAAAAAATTAAATAAGAACTATAAAGAGTTAAATAAATTGGAAAAAAATGATTCCGTAATAAAGCCAATATCTTAAATAATTATATCTTATGACTTGAGATTTGGAGCTTTCAAAGAGTTTATTTTAAGGAGATCTTTACAGCAGTGATTTGACAGAGATATCCCGAATTAAAATTTACCTATTTGTAGGGATACAATCGAAATGACATGTACCATAGATTTGAGTATTCAAAACTCATATTATATGGAACATTTAACAATTCAAACATTTTTAGTAAGTTTTTTAGGAGCTACAGGGCAAGAAGTCCTTCACTGGTATAATCTAAGATTAGAACTTGATGACAGTATCGTGTTAGATAAATCAAAAACGTACTGGCTGATTGTATTTATTTCTACCGTCTTTTTTGGATTAACTACCATTTACATTGATGATTTCATCATATTAAATGTAAATCTTGGTGATCATGCCAAGCTTTTTATAACCGCTTTATTTTACCCTATTGTCATAAAAAAAATACTGCAAGTGGTTACAAAAACAATTCAAAGAAGCAGAGAGGGTAACATCACTACAAAAACCGGTAATCAAAATTTTACACTAACTACCTATTTTAAATAATTTAAAACATATCACATGAAAAAAACAATAACAGTATGCCTTAGCGAAAACGCCGAGGTTAAAAACAATTTCAATACGATTGGAGTTAAGAGTGGCGCATTTAAAAGAGAACTAAAACTTGAACCTTTTTTACAACGTAAAAAAGATAAAAACAGGTCATTTATTGCTTCTTATGAAACCATGAATCCGGAGGAAAGAAAGCTATACAGATTGTACAAATTAGAAGTTGACACATCTGAATTGGAAGCGGTTAAAAATCAGCTTAGTACAAATCCGGACGTGGATTTTTTCGAAGTCAGTAAAACCATTGAAACAAAATACTCTCCAAACGACCCTTCCTATCCAAAACTATATGGATTACAAAAAATTGAATGCGAGGATGCCTGGAATATATCAAAAGGAGACGGTATTACCGTTGCTGTAATTGATACGGGAGTGGATTACAACCATCCGGATATCAAAAACAATATGTGGCAAAAAAACGGAAGTTACGGATATGATTTCTCCAGCAATAACAATGATCCTATGGATTATAGCGGACACGGAACTCATGTTGCGGGAACCATAGGAGCCATAGCAAATAACAACCTCGGCATTGCAGGGGTGTCTCCAAAGGTGAAAATTATGGCTGTAAAAATTTTCCCTTATCGTGATGATAATCCGGATAGTATTGTAAAGGCTTTAAAATATGCTGCAGATAACGGAGCAAAAATCCTGAATAATAGCTGGGGGTTTACCGAGCGAACTCCTTCTTCTCCGACTATTGAAGCAGCCATCGATTATGTACACGCTAAGGGAGGTATCTGTGTATTTGCTGCCGGCAATGAAAACGATAATGTAAAATACTATTCTCCTGCTAATTATAAAAATACCATTTCGGTAGGTGCTACGGACAAAAATGATGATAAGCCCCGTTTTTCTAATTTCGGAAAAGGCATCACTGTATATGCCCCCGGAAAAGACATATTATCTTTAGAAAGAGGCACAAACGGATATGCTTATAAAGACGGGACATCTATGGCAACTCCACATGTTTCCGGAGCATTGGCACTAAATTTAGCCATACACTCGTATAAAAACCTCAACCATCTGAAACACGATTTAAAAACAAAATCAGATATCGTAAATAACAGACTCAGATTAAATTGTAATAAACTTTTAAAATAGAAAATCATGAAATTCAAATTTATAATAACCGTACTATTAACAATACTGTCTTATAATATAAGTGTAAGTCAAAATAAAAAAGATTTGGGAAAAATATACAGCTATGAAAATAAAAAAGTAATGATAGGTTTTGCTAAAAAAACAAAAACCAGTATCACTAAAAAATGTCAAAAAAAGATAGGCCCTAAAAATATTGCAAGCTTTATTGTTGCTCATTTGGTCTTACCATATGTTTTCAATAATATTTCCAAATTATTTTACAATCCGAACAAATATGTTAAAGAGCACTCTGATTCTTATCCGCTTTTTAAAGAAAATGCAATTGAACATATTGACAATATAAGGTGCTTACAATATAAAAAAACGAATGGCAATAAAGAATCTCTTGTCATAAATCTTACGTTGAAAGATTTTAAGAATAACAAGAATTTTAAAATAGTACATTTTGAAAGCTTAGCATATAACTATACTAATGTAAAATTGAAAAATAATCATCATCATGTAAATGTTGTGGTAGAATTATTCCTTGAGTATTACAATAGTTTAGGAGAACTTAAAACTTTTACATTAGGTACATTTAATTTTAATAATATGATTCCCGATGCAAAAAACAATTCAAAAGATTTAGAAGATATTTTTACTTTTGTCCCCACTATCAATCCTATTAAGTCCATTCACATAAAAGTAACCGAGGTAAATGCGAGAAAAAAAGATTGGGATACTTGGTTAGAATTGTATAATAAGCATAAAGATAAAATCCAGTCGTCAGTTTTAGAGACTATTTCTTTGGATTAAACTCAGGAGACCTTTGCCGTTGTTAGTGATATATTGTGTATTTGAATTGATTTGACTTCAAATTTCTTCCTTCTCTAAAATTTTATGCCAATTATTATTTGAAATTATTGTAATAAATGGTATAGATAACAAACTTATAAAGTGTCTTCAATATTTTCCTGGAGACGCTTTATTATTATAGTTTAAAAGTTCAAAATTTGTACGGTCAACTCTTAAATAAATCAGAAAGTATTAATTGGCTACTTCGCTAATAAATTTAATACGCATGAGTCGCAGTTCTTCCTCTTCATAATCGCCACCAAATTCGTCTAAAGCATTCTGAATTTTGTCATTCTCTGCCTCCATAAAATAGTTGTAGATTTCTTCTTGTTGATCTTCATCCAAAAGCTCATCCAAAATATAGTTTATATTCAATTTTGTACCGGAATAAATGATAACTTCCATCTCTTTAATTAATTCCTCCATCTCCAATCCTTTTGCTTTTGCTATATCAATTAAAGGCAATTTTCTATCTGTATTTTGAATAATATATAATTTTAGTCCTGAATTTACACCCGTACTTTTCACAATTAAATCATCCGGACGAATGATATCATTTTCTTCTACATATTTGGAGATCAACCGTATAAACTCCTCTCCGAATTTACGGGCTTTCCCTTCTCCAACTCCGTGTACTGTGGCCATTTCTTCTGTAGTAATTGGATATTTTAACGTCATATCATCTAAAGAAGGATTCTGAAAAACTGCATAAGGAGGGACACCCTGCTTCACTGCAATTTTTTTACGCAAATCTCTTAACATCTTTATGAGATGTTCGTCAGTGCTAATCATTGTTGCTTTCGTATTTGTAATAATCTCTGATGACGTATCTTCCTCTAAGTAAATATGATCTTCGGTCATCATAAAAGATTGGGGGGTTATTATAAATTTTTTTCCTATATCCGTTAGTTTAATAACACCATATTGCTCAATTTCTTTTTTAATTAGATTGGCAACTAATATTTGTCTTAACAAAGCCATCCAATATGAACCACTTTTATCTTTTCCTATCCCAAAAAAATCTTGTAAATATGTTTTGTGAGAGTTTAACATAGCATTTTCCTTTCCTGTTAGTGTGTTTACAATTTCCTTTGGCTTGTATTTTTCTTTAGTATCTCTTATAATACATAGTAATTTTACGACATCATTCTTTGCTTCATGCTCTTTTTTAGGGTTTTTACTGTTATCATCCATATCGGCACCCTCTCCGTTTTTTTCGTCAAACTCCTCTCCGAAATAATGTAATAAATACTTACGCCTACTCATGGAAGTTTCCGCATAACCCACAACTTCCTGTAATAAAGCATGTCCTATTTCTTGTTCGGCTACAGGTTTTCCAGCCATAAATTTCTCTAATTTTTCAATGTCTTTATACGCATAAAAAGCCAAACAATAACCTTCCCCTCCATCTCGTCCGGCTCTTCCGGTTTCCTGATAATAACTTTCCAAACTTTTTGGCATATCATAGTGTATAACATACCGGACATCCGGTTTGTCTATACCCATTCCAAAAGCAATAGTTGCTACTACAACATCACAATTTTCCATTAAAAACATATCCTGATGTTTTATTCGTGTTTTAGCATCTAAGCCGGCATGATATGGTACGGCTCTAATTCCGTTTACTTGTAGTACCTGGGCAATTTCTTCTACTTTTTTTCTACTCAAACAATAAATAATCCCGGATTTATTTTTGCGTTGTTTTACAAAACGGATCATATCTTTTTCAACCTCTTTTGTTTTCGGTCGTACTTCATAAAATAAATTTGCCCTGTTAAATGAAGCTTTAAATGTTTTGGCATTCGTAATACCTAATGTTTTTAAAATATCTTCCTGAACTTTTTCCTTAGCAGTAGCTGTTAAACCAATAACCGAAACATTATCAATTTGTTTAATAATATTTCGTAAATTCCTATATTCGGGTCTGAAATCATGCCCCCATTCGGAAATACAATGTGCTTCATCTATAGCTACAAAAGATATTTTTTCGGATCGTAAGAACGTAACATATTCTTCTTTAATCAGAGATTCCGGCGCCACATATAATAATTTGGTTATTCCTGCCGAAATGTCGCTTTTTACCTTGGCAATTTCAGTTTTATTTAATGAAGAATTTAATACGTGAGCTATTCCCTTATTTTCGGAAATACCTCTAATGGCATCCACCTGATTTTTCATTAAGGCAATTAAAGGGGAAACCACAATAGCAGTGCCCTCTTTCATTAAAGCAGGTAACTGATAACAAAGAGATTTACCTCCTCCGGTAGGCATCACCACAAAAGTATTATTGTTATTAATAATGCTTTTAATGACCTCTTCTTGCAGCCCCTTGAACTGATTAAAGCCAAAAAACTTTTTTAAGGGGCTATATAAATCCATTACATATCATTTTTTACCTTAAGATAACTAAAAACAAATATTTGAGTTCTATATTTTTTTATAGTAATTTTGTTCCACTTGGTTAACTAAAGATATAACTTTTTTTACTGTTAAAAACATCAATTATTGAAAAATTTAAAAAATAGTATTGTCGTAGCTAAAGAAACAATACTTATGGAGGGCAATGCAATTTCAAATCTCGTAAACTTTGTCGATGAAAATTTTGAAAAAGCGGTTGCATGTATCTTAGCATCTAAAGGCAGGATCATTGTTACTGGTATAGGTAAAAGTGCTAATATTGCAGCAAAAATTGTGGCAACATTTAATTCAACCGGAACTCCATCTATATTTATGCATGCTGCCGATGCAATTCACGGGGATTTGGGAATGATACAAAATGATGACATGGTGGTTTGTATTTCCAAAAGTGGAAATACAGCAGAAATAAAAGTCTTAATTCCGCTGATAAAAAATTCAAAAAATAAGATCATAGCAATTACAGGGAATAGCGACTCATTTTTGGCAAATCATGCGGATTTCATACTGAATTCCTATGTAGAAAAAGAAGCCTGCCCAAATAACTTAACTCCAACAACAAGCACAACTGCTCAGTTGGTCATAGGTGATGCGTTGGCAGTATGCTTACTAAAATTAAGAGCATTCTCAAAGGATGATTTTGCAAAATACCATCCGGGAGGAGCATTAGGTAAACGTCTGTATTTAAAGGTTTCGGATGTAATCAAGCAAAATCAGCTACCGAAAGTTAATGAAACCTGTACGGTTGCAAAAGTGATTGTTGAAATAACAGAAAAAAGATTGGGAGCAACCGCCGTTTTATCTGAAAACGGGAAAATTTCCGGAATTATTACAGACGGAGATATTAGAAGAATGCTGGCTACACAACCTGATATTACAAATGTAAAGGCCAAAGATATTATGGGGCGAAACCCAAAGATCATTTCTTGCGAAGCTATGGCCATAGCGGCTTTAGAAACGATGGAGAGTAATAATATCTCGCAAATTTTAATTACAGACTCGTATGGAAATTATACAGGAGTTATTCATTTACACGATTTAATCAAAGAAGGAATATTTTAAATGTCAAATCAAGGAAAAGAAATGTCATTTTTGACTCACTTAGAGGAACTAAGATGGCATCTGGTACGAAGTTTTTTAGCGATTATCATTGTGGCTGCGGTTATTTTTATTTTTAAAGAAACCATATATGATGATTTTTTATTAGCACACAGAGATGCCAATTTTTTAACCTATAGAGCTTTTTGTAACTTTTTTTCCATCCTTGGGTCCGAAAGCGGGTTTTGTACTATTACTTTTAAAGATAAATTACAAGTACTAAAAGTTACCCAACAATTTATGAATGCCATCTGGGTTTCTTTTGTTTTAGGTCTTATTTTTTCATTTCCCTATGTGCTATGGGAAATATGGAGGTTTATAGCTCCGGGATTACATGAAAATGAAATCAAAAAATCCAGAGGGTTTATATTCATTGCCTCACTGCTTTTTTTTATAGGTGTTTTATTTAGTTACTATGTAATTCTACCTATGTCGGTATATTTCTTTTATAATTTTCAAATTACAAGCTCAGTAGAAAATCAAATTACTTTGCAATCACATATTGGATTGGTAACCAACACTTTACTGGGAGTAGCCATTATGTTTGAACTCCCGGTAATTATCTATTTTTTATCCAAAATAGGTTTGATTACCCCTGAATTTCTAAAAAGATATAGAAAACATGCTTTGGTTTTGGTCTTAATATTGTCGGCTATTATTACACCTCCGGATGTAGCAAGTCAAATCATTGTATCCATTCCCATTTTGATACTCTATGAAGTGAGTATAAAAGTATCCAAAAGAGTGATTAAAAATCAAGAAAAGAAATATGACTGATAAAGTAGTTGAATTTAACGCATATCGTCAAAAGATGAATGGTAAAAATCCTCAATGGCGATCACAAAATCCTTAAAAGAATTTTTAACTTAGATACCAATGCCTATAAAGAAGGGCATTTATCTGTAAAAACTAAAGAATTACCTGGTCTGGTTGTCTCTGCAGTTTTGCGTTGTGATGACTGCATTGCTTACCATCTCGAAACCTCATACAAATCAGGAGTTACCAAAGAAGAAATGATGGAAACCATGTCCATAGCAACATTAGTCGGAGGTACTATTGTAATTCCGCATCTGAGAAGAGCGGTAGAATTTTGGGAAGCTTTGGAAAGCGCTAATTGAAAAACCATATAATTAAGAGCTTTTTAAGATTTGAAAAAATGTAATTGACTATTTTTACCCCTGTTATAGTAATGAATTTCATATACAAATGATTTTAAGAGTTGAGAATATTCAAAAAATGTATGGCCGCAGAAAAGTGGTGAAAGACATTTCTTTAGAAGTTCAACAAGGTGAAATTACCGGTTTGTTGGGCCCCAACGGTGCGGGAAAAACAACTTCTTTTTACATAATCGTAGGAATGATAAGGCCTAATGGGGGAAATATTTTTTTAAATAATGAAAATATTACCGAATATCCAATGCACAAACGTGCGCAGAAAGGAATTGGATATTTAGCCCAGGAAGCCTCTGTTTTTAGAAAATTATCCGTAGAAGAGAATATTTTATCTGTCTTACAATTTACCAAGCTTACTCAAAAAGAGCAACACGTAAAATTGGAATCTTTGATCGAAGAGTTTAATATCGGACATGTTCGTAAGAACCGTGGCGATTTGCTCTCCGGAGGAGAAAGGCGTAGAACAGAAATTGCCAGATGTTTGGCCTCTGATCCGAGTTTTATACTCTTAGACGAACCTTTTGCCGGTGTAGATCCCATTGCCGTAGAAGACATACAAAGTATTGTAGCACATCTGAAACATCGGAACATAGGCATTTTGATTACAGATCATGATGTACAAGCCACCCTGGCGATTACCGATAAAACGTATTTGATGTTTGAAGGAGGTATCTTAAAAGAAGGAACCCCAAAAGAATTAGCTGATGATAAGTTGGTTCGCAAAGTATATTTGGGAAAAGGTTTCGAGTTAAAAGAAAAGGTTTTCTAATTTTCAAACGTTCCTATGTGCCAAAGAACACTGGAAAGATCGTGTAAAAAATCATTTCCATTGCCAGCTCTGCTCGAAAGTGTAACTCCAAACTTCACTTTAACTCCATTTTAAGTTATCTATAATCGACAAGAAAATATAAATCAAAATAATCAGAGGAATAGCCATATAACCCACCGTTAATAACAGCACTGCTGAAACCAAAATTAACAGGTACTTAAAAATATTCTCTTCCCACTTAAAGTTTTTAAATTTTAAAGAGAACATATCCATTCCGGAGTTCATTAAATAGCTAAATACAAGCGTAATTCCAATTAAAACATAGTTATTTGTAACTAATTCTTTTAGAAAAAGAATATCCGTATACTTTTGAATTAATGGCAAAGAAACTACAAACAAACTCATTGCAGGCGTAGGCAAACCGGTAAAGGATCCGGAGGGTTTCACATCTACATTAAATTTTGCCAATCGATAACATGCAGATAATGTCAATATAAGTCCTATTAATCTTATATCCTTATAAAAATTACTGACATCCAATTCAAGATGGTATCCATCTCCTTCCGGAAGGTTCATTCCCAGTAAACAAAACATCACAATTCCGGGAACAACACCACTGGTAACCATATCGGAAAGCGAATCCAGATACCTCCCTAATGTCCCCTGAATTTTTAACACCCGGGCCAAGAGCCCGTCTAAAAAATCAAAAATAATTCCTAAAAAGACAGCTATTGCTGCATTGACAAAATCGTATTGCGCAGTAAAAATAAGCGCAATTGTACCACACAAAAGATTGCCAAGCGTAAACAAATTGGGAATATATTTTTTAATGCTCATAGTTTTCAAATGTACCGCAAAAATAGTAAATCCTATGACTACCTTTTTAAAATCCTGTTTTTTTAGCATATTTGTTTTATCTTATCAAGATTTCTAAAAACCGGCTTCGTATGAAGAACAGCAAAAACTTTAAGGAAAAACAAAGAGTAAAATATTCCACAGGTGTCGTCGTTACTATATTTAAAATAAAGCATACCTGATAATGAAGTAGTTGCGTATTGTAGCTATTCATAATAAAAAATGGTTTTTAATAATATTCTTAATTGTAAAATGCCAATCATAATCTCTGATTGGGTGCATAACATTTTGTCGCGAAATAGTTATTTTTAAGGATTAACTTTTAAAAGCGACACCATTATGATTAGCGAAGAGGAATTTTTAGCCCAAGCCAAGAAGCGTTATCAAGCGATAGCAAAATTATCAAACATAAAGAGTTACTATGATTACGAAAAGACTTTTGATCAAATATGGACGGACTATGGTCGAGAGGTTTTAGAGAGAAGTATAAGCGAACCATCTAAAGACAGGCGTAAAAAAAAACTTATCACGTTACGGAAAGATAGAGATTAACAACACTCATCCCTTTAGTGAAAAAGTCAATGGATTTAAGATAAGTCCCTATATGCAAGACAAAATGATTTATATTGGTCAAAACGATTGTTATGGAGATGGTCATGAAGTTTTATCGAATCTTCTAGGTGTTTCAGTCAATGCGATGCAGCTTTACAGAGTCACAGACTTTTATGGTGGTTTATTAGAGCAAGAAAAAGTATTGGAGGTTGATGCCGTTGAACCTGATATTCTTAAGGTAGATAACCAAGAGTGCAT